>JAKVOU010000001.1:2400000-3000000 GCA_022482625.1 Spirochaetia bacterium
GTTCGGACAGAGCTTGTTACTGATTTGGCCGCAGCTGACTTCATTTGTTGCTGCAATTATCTTGGTATTTACGCTTGGATATGCGAAATTCCAGCGGATGGAAATCAGAATGTAGGTTCTTCTACAGGACTTTTCGATTGTGTATCTTCGAAGGGGTCTGCCATGGCGGCAGACCCTTTCCCTTTGGTTTGCCCGGCATGGGTGTTATCCAGAGGGTGGAAGTCCGTTGCAGGTTGCGATGCAGGAGTGCAGATGAAGTGGCTGCATGGGATGAAAGACAACATTCTTAACCGGGGAGGTCTTCGGGGCAACCTTAGGCTGCAATGATGCTGTTTGACGGTCGTAGACAAACGGACACGGAGCTTTGCGAGAGTATGCTCTGTCCCGACAACATTGGAATAGCCGTGCAGGACGTGAAACGAAACAATGGCAGTGCGGGAGTCGACGGCCACATGCGGGAGGACTGGGCACGGATCCTGGCAAGGAAGTACAAGCCTCAGCCGGTCAGGAGGGTCCATCAAAGGATACCTTGAGGACAGAACAGTCCCGGATCCACAGGAGAATCCGCCAATGTCTATGGAAGCAATGGAAGAAGCCTGGGAGAAGGGAGGAGATGCTGAACGACTTCCATGCCTATTCCAGCAACAGGCACTGGTGTTCCAGCAAGGCAGTGCTCAATGCATCCATTCCGAAATCGACGATAATCCGAGAGTACGGATTGCTTGACATCGAAGCCTGTTACAGGCAGGCGCATGCCAGGAGAATGGAGACAGACAGACGTGTACGTGAAAGTCGCCAGCTAACGCTGGGATCCGGATTTGATTGAACCGCCGTATACCAGGCCGGTACGTACGGTGGTGTGAGAGGAAAGGTTCTCCGGTGATCCGGAGAACCCGACCTACTCGATTTTCTGTCCATACTAAGATATTTTCTGTTTCGATATCAGGTAGCAGACCCATGTGTTAGTCATATCCCAGATGAAGCAGGCCATTTCCCGTGTCTCCGCCACCATCGCCACATTGCAGTTCTTGCCCTTTTTCCCCAGCTGTGTGATCCTGCCTCTCACCCGCCTAGAACCCCTGTTCGCATAGGCTATGATCGACGGGCTCTGCTCCTGTTGCCTGACGAGTAATGCCGTACGGACTGTGCTTTTCTTTTTTAGCTTTCATCCTTGTAGCTTCTTCCAGATAGTGATTGTGCTCCTTATCGAACATGTAAATTTTATTAGTAGAATTATTTAAATCCACCCCTACATAAATTATACTTTCCATTATGACTTCCGATTTGTATGTGCAACGCTCCATATCTGTAAAATTGATTTTTTCTAAGTATGGAGTCAAATTCATGTCTATTTAAGTGTAAGTACTCATTCCCTGAAAATTATTAGTAGTACTTAATCCTTGATACACTTTAGGAAATAAGGCGATGCCGTTATTAGAAAAACACTGGACAGGCTGGTTAAAGTACTTTTGATTCTTTCGGGTAGACATACTCTTAAATCTTGGTGCTGGTACCTCTGTGGAAAAATTAAGCTTGAAAGTATAGCACTGCTTTCTTGAACCTTTAATGCTGTTTATGCTGTGGAGTTGTGATTTAGTATTAGAATTAACATCTAGGCCTTGTTTTTTCATTTATAATATAGCAAAAATGCAGAAAGAGGAGAAATATGGAAATTAAAAGGAAAATGAGTGATATTGCAAAAGAAGCTGGTGTCGGTTTAGGAACTGTCTCACGCGTATTTAACAATGATAGCCATGTTTCAGATGAAACCAAGAGTAAAGTACTTTCAATTGCCCATAAATATAAATATACTCCCAATATTGTTGCTGCAAAATTAGCTAGAAATTCTGTTCCTGATACTACGATAGGTATTCTCCTTCCAGATATTGGTAATCACTTTTATTTTGAGATTTTTGAAGTTATTTATCGGGAAATTAGGAAAAAGAAAATGAATTTGTTGATTTTTAATTATGAAAAGCATAATGAAAAAATTATTCGTAATGTATTGGAAAGTGGTATTTCTATTCTCTTGATTTTTAATTTTAAGCTTGATGATACTGAACTTGATTTGCTAAAATATCGTAACATAGAACATCTATATGTCAGTTCCTCAGAGAAAGAGGACCAATGCATATATACAGACAATTTAGAAGGTGGTCGTATTGCTGCACAATATCTTCTTGGGAAAAAAGTTTGTCATCCTTGTTATATTGCTGATAAAAATCATTCAAAATCTAGTTTTGATCGTTTTAAGGGATTTTCTGAAGTTGCTAATCAGAATGGAATCACTGATATTCCTATTTTTGATGGGGCATTGGAAGAGAAAGCGGGAAGAGATATTGCACGAATTATCTTGCATGAACAACAAATTGATGGTGTATTTTGTTATTGTGATGAAATAGCTGCAGGTGTGATAGAAGAATTACGCAATTGTCATGTAGCAGGAATCCATGTCATAGGCTTTGATGGGTTACAAGTTTCCCGTTATATAGGTTTTTCCACGGTTTCTCAGGATCCCCATCTTATTGCATGTGAAGTTGTTGTTGCTATTTCTCGTTTTTTGAATGGTAAAAACGGAGAAAAAGTTTTAATTCAAAAATGTATCAGACCTTTTCTGGTAGATAGGAACAGTTGATATTCAAGTGAATATGCTTTTTAAAAGTTCTAAGCACGGTTATTGCGGTTTTTACCAATATCCAGCAACAAATCATAATAATTTATGCTAATTACGGGACATAAAACTTGTACGAATAGGATTGTGTTCTATGGTACTAGGCATATTGCCAATATGTATGAAGCAATGTGTGTAGCAGGATTCTCAGTTCTGACTTGGGCTGGCGTTGAACAGTTTGTAGTACAAGAAACCTGAACTAATCCATCTCTGTAAATAATTTAGATCAGGATCTGCCTGAATCTGTCTGTACTATACCTTTGGCCCACCTCTAGAACTTTGCCGGGAACCTTCAACGAAAGCTTCGAGAACAGTTTCTTCGCTTCATCAGAAATCTGTGAGGTGCATCATAGCGTAGAGCTTTTTGTTTTAATCAGTTTTGCTGTAATGCCTCTAAGGGTTTGGGAGATTGAGAAATAGGTCAAGACTATTTTCTCTTCAGCATATCGGACTAGGACCATTGTCATCCAGCAAATGAGGATGTGGAATTTGATTCTGTCGTCTATCATGTGGTACACAGGATGGATCTCAAGCACATCCTTTATGTCCCTGAACATCTTTGCAGTTTCAGAGAGCTGCTTGTAGCCCATGGCAATCTTAAATGCAATCTTTGCCTTGTCAATTCTGAATATGCCAACTTTCGTCCGAACGATGTATCTGCTGAAGGTTCCGTGAGAACGAAGTACACAAGCCCCTTTTGTATGATTCTTCCCCTGCATCTTGGGAAGGTCACCAAGTCTGCGTTTTATGTCGTCGACAATACTTTGAAAATCTTCTTGACATTTACAACGCCATTCGCTTTCGAAGATCATAGGCAGAACCCAGTTTTTGATATGTTTCAAGAAACAAAATGGAACTGTCATAGTTGAAACTCCAAACAAACAAGTCAAAGAACGCTACAAGACTTTTGAGATTTTCCAAACCTTGATCCATGAAATTTCAAGGAAGAATTGGGATCAAAAGTGTAGTGCCAATTTTGGACATTTTTAGCAGAGCGATTAACAAGTAGATTCTTTATATAAAAAATATTAGGTACGTAATATATCTATAATATCAATTAGATTTCTGCAAATATAATAAAATAAAATTGACATATACGGCTAATGGACATTATACTGTATTGTATGGAAGCGCTTCCAATTTGCTTTGTCAGGTTTAAATGAATCATTTTTTGTATAGCTATTATTTCAGAAGGAGTGTTAGATGCGTACTAGAGTATTTATTATGTCAATATTGATTGCATGTCTTGCTTTCACACCATTAGTGGCACAAGGGTCACAGGAACAAAAACAAGAAGGACCTGTTGGAATTGAATTCTTTTCAATGAAAAATGAAGCTCAGGGTGTAATGGGAACTTTGGTAGATAATTTTGAGAAACAGAATCCGGATATTAAAATTACTCAAACTTTTGTTCCTGATAATGAAACTGTATTTAAGACCCGATTAGCATCGAAGGATGTTCCTGACGTGACGAATATTTTTCCTGCTACTCCGTTTTATAAAAAAGTGTTTACAGAGGGATTCCTTGCTGATTTGACGGGTCAAAAATTTTTAGATCAAGTACCTGAATTTGTACGGAAAATAGCTGAAGCTGATGGAAAAGATTTTGCACTTCCTGTTACTTTAAGTATTTTTGGGTTGTATGTAAGGACTGATATACTAGAGAAATATAATTTGCCGAAACCTACAACATATGATTTGCTAATCAGCGATTGTAAAGCTCTTAAACAACATGGTATTATACCTATTTCTTTTGCAGATAAAGATACTTGGACTATAGGACAAATTCTTGAACGATTGATTGGTGTTATTAACAATGACAATGACAGTGAATTTAAGAAAATTGCTGATGGGTCACTTGCTGTTGCGGATTCTTCAACGTTGCGGACTTTCGCAAAAATGATGGTAGAGTTGCATGAGTATAGCTATGATGATTCGATGGCTGTTTCTTATGATGATTCTCTGGCGGATGTAGCAAGTGGAAAATGCGCTATGTTTATTATGGGGAGCTGGTCTTTGGGAACTATTGAAACGAGTGATCCTAATATTGATACAAAACTTGAAATGATTCCTTTCCCAAATCCGACAGGAGGAGAAACAAGGGTTCCAATCAATATTGATACTGCTTATAGTATTTCAGCTACGACTCCTCATAAGGATGCATGCCTTAAGTTCCTTACATTCCTTTCTGAGACTAATAATGCACAATTATATGCAGATGAAGAAAAAACTCCGAATATTATCAAAGGTGTCAATTATAATGTAGTTCCTTTTAAATCAATTGTAGATAATTATCTTAATAAGGGAAAAATATTCCTCACCCCTGTCAATATTTGGCCTAACGGATTGCGTGATCAACTGAAGGTCCCTGCACAACAACTGTACATAGATAAAAATGTTGATGCATTCCTTGCTTCTTGTGGTAAGATCATTAAAGATTACTATAATAAATAGAGTAGGATGAGAGAGTTTCGTAGTAGGCAACATAGGCTGTTGTCTACTGGAAGCTCTTGAGAAACGTCGAGAATATCCAAGGAGCAACTGATGGCACGACATGATAATATTCAAATTCATTCGTTTTGGACGAAATCTCGTACATTTATTTTCTTTATGATACCGGGATTATTTTTTTATACATTTTTTTCTATTTTTCCTATTTTGATGGGTATAAGATATAGCTTTACAGACTGGAATGGGTTTAGCCCTCATTTCAATAATGTGTTTTTTGCAAATTATATGAAGATATTTCATGATGATACTTTTCTCAATGCAATGAGCTTTACTTTTAGATATGCATTTGCTTTGTTAGTTACAGGGACTGCATTGAGCCTGTTCGTTGCCATTGCCTTAGACAACAAAGGGAAGTCAATTACTTTTTTCCGAGCATTGTACTTTTTCCCTGCAGTTTTAAGTATGCTTACACTTGGACTCATTTTTAACCAGATTTATTATAGAGCTCTTCCAATACTTGCGGATGCGACTGGCTTAGTTTTTCTCAAAGGTGTGCTTTCAACTCCGAGCAAAGCTTTTTGGGGGGTGCTTTTTGTACATATTTGGCAATCTATTCCTATTCCAACGATTCTTTTTCTTGCTGGTTTGCAAACTATACCAATGGAACAAATTGAAGCTGCAAGCATTGAGGGAGCAAATAGTTGGCAATGTTTCTGGAAAGTAAAATTACCTTTTCTTTATCCAACATTGACAATTGTTTTAGTATTGTTTTTAAAAAGTGGTTTGTTGGTTTTTGATAATATCATGGCAATGACAGGAGGTGGACCTGCCGGTTCGACAATTAGTCTTGCATATGTTATATATCTTCATGGTTTTACTGAAACAAAATTCAGTTATAGTATCGCTGAAGCAATTTTTGTCGGATTGATTATCTGTGTAATATCGGCTTTACAGATTTCCTATAGCAACAGAAAAAAGGTTGTATTATGAACAGAAGAAATAATAAAGTAACAGGAATTGTCAGATATTCATTTCTTGTCTGCGGCGGAATATTGATTGTACTTCCGATTTACCTGACATTTATCATTCCATTTAAGACGGTTGCAGAAAGTGCTGCAAATTTTTTTGCTTTTCCTAAGACTTTTTACTTGGAAAATTTCAAGCAAATAATAAGTTCTCCTAAATACTATGTTGCATTTGTCAATACAATTTATGTAACAGTAGGTACATTGTTGGTTGGCTTACTTGTTATGCCAATGATGAGTTATGCAATTTCAAGATCAATGCCAAAAAATAAAATATATAAGAGGTTTTTGCAAAACTCACGAATGCCTGAATAAATATTCACGGATGATGCATATCCATGCAGAAGCCATGCCTGACAGCTGCAGGGGATGGAAACCGGCCGCATCACGTAGCCTTCATGGCCTGCCGCAGGCCTGCGCGCACACGCAGGACGGACGCCCTCCCGGGTGCCTGCACTCTGCCATCATTTCCATTCCTTCCTGCTATGCGCTCTTCTTCCTTGCCGCCTGCTGCCGTGCTTCCAGCACCTTGCCCATCCGCTTGACGGTCAGCAGCAGCACCGCAAGCCGCAGGTCGAAACGTGCCCTCGGCCCCCGGCCGTACAGCGCCTTCGGCAGGAAACACTCCTTCAGCTCGCTGTTGGTACGCTCCACCGTGGTCCGTGCCCGGTACCTGGCGCGTCCCGCAGGGTCCATCTCCTCCTTGGCCCCGTTGCGGTCGGCCTTGAAGTCGATGAGCGGCACCCTGCCCATGGCAAGCACCCTGTCCCTGATCGCCCCGCTGCTGTAGCCACCGTCCATGAGGGCATACAGCCAGGTGCACCGCCCTGCGGCGATGCGCAGCAGGGGGATCGCCGGCTGCGTGTCATGCACGCACGCCCCCGTCACCGCACTGGCCACCGGGATGCCGCTGTCGTCCACTGCCAGGTGTACCTTGTAGCCCACGCGCCACTGCATGTGCCCCCTGCTGTTCCGCTTCCCCGTGACCGTGCACCGCTGTTCCAGCGTGGCCAGGTAGGCATGGGGGTCCCCGCTGTCGCGCAGCTGCACCAGGCGTGCCTCCTGCCCCTTCCTTTCCTGCACCGCCTTCTCCTCTGCGCTGCCGGCCTTCGGGCGGCCCCTCCGGCCCTTCTGCCGCTTCGCCCTCACCGCAGGCTTCTCCCGTGCATCCACGGGCGTGCTGTCAAGGCTCAGGTGGCACACCGTCCTGCCTGCATAGAACTGCCTGCACAGCCGGTCATGGATCCCCCGGAAGTCCATCTCCTCCAGCAGCCGTGACGTCCGCCTGCTCACCGACGACGGGCTGGGTACCCGCCCCAGCTGTGTCACCGTCCTCAGGTTCGGGCTCGACTGCAGCAGGGCAACCGCAGCCGTGACGGTGTCCAGGCGGAAGAAGAGCAGCACCGCACGCACCGCCAGTATGTCCATCAGGCTGTAGCCCCTGCGCCCGGTACGCCCTCCCGCAGGCCGTGAAAGCCGCGTGGGGACCAGGGCAACCAGTGCCTGCCAGTAGCGCAGGAACTCCACCTCCTTCGGGGTGGGCTCAAGGAAGAAGCAGCCGCACAGGTCCTGCCGGTCGAAGAGGAGGGGTTGCAGTGAAAGGCGGTTCGGTGTACTATCCATGGTAAAGGCTCCTTTTATTCTTTTTTACAATCAAAGTATATCAAAAGCGAGCCTTTTTTCATACCCTAAAAAGAATTGTTTTTCAAGAAAAAGATGACGGTACACCTGTCCTTTGCCGTACGGGGCGGGGCTGTCCTCCCGGCACCATGGCATGCCGGTGCAGCCTTCCCCTCAGTTTCTCCCCTTTCTTTCCCTTCCGGGCACAGGCCGGGAATCCTGCTGAGAAAACTGCATATTTATGCACACTGACCCATCAGTTTCGAGTTTTGCAAAAACCTCATAAATATTTATATTTTTTTCTACTTGCAGGTATATTTGTTCCGTTTCAAGTTAAAATGATGCCACTAGTCATTTTGATGAGTAGACTAAAAATGATGAATACTACAGGATTGATATTGTTAGCAATTGGAAGTTCAACTTGCGAGGCGGTGTTCCTTTATGTTGGCTTTCTTGATTCGATTCCTAGGAGTATGGAAGATGCAGCTTGTATTGATGGTGCGACTACTGCACAGACATTTCGACTTATTATCTTTCCATTAATGCGTCCTATCATAGCAACTGTGTTAATTAAGAATGGATTATGGATGTGGAATGATTTTATGATGCCCTTAATTATTCTTAATAGAACATGGAAAAATTGGACATTAACACTTTATCAATATAATTTTCAATCAAAATATACAACAAATTATGCTTTGGCTTTTGCAGCATTTGTTATTTCTATGTTACCGATTATGATATTTTATGTGTTTATGCAAAAAGATATTATTGGTGGTTTGACAAATGGTGCTGTGAAGGACTGATGGAAATTAGGAGAAATTGATTTATGAAAATTCAATATTTAGGAACTGCTGCAGCTGAAGGAATTCCTGCAGTGTTTTGTAACTGCGATTTATGCCGTAAAGCACGAATTGCCGGTGGGAAAAACTTACGGACTAGATCCCAGGCACTCATTGATGGGAAACTATTAATTGATTATCCACCTGATAGTTACACACATATGCAGTCTTATAAGCTAAATTTTGCCACTATTTCATCTATTATTGTAACTCATTCACATCAGGACCATTTTTATCCTTGGGATTTTATTTTTAGATCTTCTCCTTATGGATTCAATTATGCGGGAAAATTAACAGTATATGGGAACGATAAAGTTACAAAGAAAGGACAGGAATTAATTGCTCAACATTTTTTGCAGGATAAAAACGCTGTAGAATTTCAGTATCTAGAACCTTTCAAACCATTTGAGGTTGAGGGGATTACAGTTACAGCATTGTTGGCTACTCATGATCCAAACGAACATTGCTATATTTATCTATTAGAGAAAGAGGGAAAAAGATTGGTCTATGCCCATGATACAGGTTTTTTCCCTGAAGTTACCTTCTCATACCTTTATGGTAAACACTGCAACTTACTCAGTCTCGATTGTACGATGGGGAGGCTTAATGATGGACATTATCATATGGGTCTTTCAGACGATATATCTTTGGTAGAAAAGCTGACAGATATGGGATGTTGCTGTTCTGATACAACTGTAGTACTTAACCATTTTTCCCACAATGGTGGATTACTTTATGAGGAACTTAATCAATTAGTTGCTTCTCGCGGATATACTGTTGCCTATGATGGACTTGAGATTGAAGTCTAGGGTATGGGTGTAGTTGTCAACAATTTTCTAAATCCGTAATAGATTTTTCTAGATGGATAATTATGCAAAATTAGCCTGAATACCTTTACATTACTTGTGTCTTGCTTTTGTCATAATGTTGACCAGGCTCTGTTCCGTTACTATCAATACCGTATTCGACAACCACAAGCTGCCTGTTTCCACTGTCAAGAAGATTTTTCATCATACCGCGTACAAGAAGACCGAGGCTACGTTTGCCATCCATATCGTACATGGAGCCAGCCTGTACCACGACAAGGACAGAGCACACGGCATATTGATAAGGAAGCTCGGCCTGGAAGACCATGCATTCAATTCATGTGACCTCAAGGGAATGCCTGACAGTGAGAACCCATTGGATCCGATAAATCGGAAATGCTTCTATCTCCAGTGGTTTCTGCATGCCCATTCCGGTTTCAACAGGCAAAATATCTCCGGTTACCTCAACCTGTTCTCTTTCATCAACAGCAAACCCATGGATCTGTACATGAAGGTCGAAACGCTGCTGACCTGTGCATTGACTGATACAAATATCGTCAAATACCGCGACTTGTTCTGCCAAAGTAGTTCAGATGCCGACTGGAAGCAATATTTACCAATTCTCTGCAAATGATGATTCTTGATTTTTGTCAGAGTTACGAAGCACTGAGCACATGATACCTAGCTAAGTTTAGGGAATTGTCGATGGCTTCCTCATGATACTTGCCTTAAGCTATATTAATCTGCTATTACATACTAGTCATGTAATACAATTATTTGCAATATAATAAAATAGTATATCTATAGCTTGATATTTAAAACTGTCGTCAAGTTACAAGGGAATGTATGCATTTGCATCTGTATAAGCTAATGTCTGTTGCTATATTCGATTGCAATGGAAGTATCCTTGCCTGACAAGTCAAGAAATAAGCACATTTTTGAGATGAAATGCTTTCTTTTTTGATATTTTTAGCTCTTTCATTGATAAAAGTTGCAACTATTTGGATTTTTATCCATAATCTTTCCTAATATAAATGAAACGGATGTAGATATCTATGCTGAAGGATTTGGCAGATGCAACGACTGAACACCAACCTTTTAATCTTTAGGTAACCAATGTCAAGGATGTAATCAGGAAAGGATTTCTGCCTCTTGTAGTTTCAAAGGGAAAAAATGAATAAGAAGAAAGAATTTTTCTATTTGGTATTTCCGATTGTATTGGTATTGCTGGTTCTGTTCGTCGTACCGATGATATTTATATTGGTTACCTCTCTGAAAAACGGAGGTATCGAAAATTATATCAAGTTTTTCTCTGATCCCTTTTATTTGAAAATACTTTTGAATACGATCAGGATTTCTCTTATTACGACCCTTGTTTGTCTGTTGGTCGGTTATCCTGTGGCTTACTTTGTCGCACGGACGGAATCAAAGGTGAAGAATATCATCATGATTGTCATTCTCTTCCCATTTCTTGTTTCATCTGTAGTCCGTTCATATGGATGGATGGTTATACTTGGGAAAAAAGGATTGCTTAATCAATTTCTGTTGTCTGTAGGCCTTATCCATGAACCGCTCAAGATTATGTATACCTCTACAGCTGTCATCATCGGTCTTGTACATCTCTTGCTTCCGTATATGATATTTTCTTTGGCTGGCATCATCCAAGGGATTGACAGGAACCTTGAAGATGCTTCACAAAGCTTGGGAGGTAACCATGCGAAGACTTTTTTCAAAGTGTTGCTTCCTTTGTCTTCTCCTGGCATACTTTCGGGCTCTATCTTGGTGTTTACGCTGAGTATGACGAGTTATGTTACCCCACGATTGCTTGGCGGTGCAACTTTTCTTATGGTCGGAACGATGGTGTTCCAGGAAGTAAGTATCAATTTCAATTGGGGGATGGCATCTGCCATCAGTTATGTGCTGCTCTTTTTCATATTGATTTTCTTGATTTTCTTCAATCAATTGGAAGCTAGGGTCAACAGAAGAATAGGAGAAGATGGATATGCGCAATAATGGTGGACCTGGCCTTTTCACAAAGATATTTTCAATTGCGGCGATTATATTCCTGATTGCCCCGCTTTTGGTAATTGTATTGGCTTCGTTCAGCCCGACGGCCTTGGTAACTTTCCCTCCCAGGGGATTTTCCCTGGCTTGGTACAGAAACATAATTTCATCCTCAGGGAACTTTATCAGCGGACTTGCCGATAGCTTGGAGGTCGGTATTGCGGCAACTGCAATTGATATGCTTATTGCGGTGCCGGCAGCCTTGGCCGTGACACGGTATCGGGTGAAACTGCAGAAACCCTTGGTAGTTTTCTTTGCCTCTCCGATGTATATTCCTTCAATTACATTTGCTCTGGTTCTGTTGCAGCTTTTTGCCATGATGGGAAGGGTTCCGGCTATAATCAGAATTTTTGTTGGGCATCTTATCATCATCATGCCGTATATCTTCAGAAATACCTATTCCATGCTGACGACCTATGATTGGACGCTTGAGGAAGCTGCGGCATCGTTAGGTGCCAGTCCTCACCGTACTACTTTTGATATCACGCTTCCCTTGATAAAGTCAGGAATTGTATCGGGAGCAATTCTTTCGTTTTTATATTCTTTTGACGAAGCTGTCCTAGCGAGCATGCTGAATTCGCCGAAGTTTATTACCTTGCCTGTCAGGATCATGAACTATATGGAATTTGCCTTTGACCCGACATTGGCTGCAATATCGACCCTGCTTATTCTTTTTTCTTTGGTGATAGTAGCTATCATAGAAAAAGTGGTAGGGCTTAATATGTTCCTAAAGTGACGTAGGAGAGAACAGATGGCATTACTTGAACTTGAAGGTATTACGAAAAATTATGGTTCGCTGACGGCCGTGGATAAATTGAATCTTGTTGTCAAAGATGGCGAGATGATTGCATTGCTGGGGGAAAGCGGTTGTGGCAAGACAACTACATTGAGGATGGTTGCCGGTTTTATCCAACCTGATGAAGGTGTGATAAAAGTAGATGGCCATGTGGTCAATGACATTCCTGCCTATAAGAGGAATATAGGTATATTTTTCCAGAACTATGCATTGTTTCCCCATATGACCGCCTTTGAAAACATTGCCTATGGCTTGAAAATTAAAAAGATGGATAAGGTAGCAATAGAGAAAGAAGTCGCAGGGATGATGAAGCTGGTTGGACTTGAGGGGCTTGGCTGCCGTTATCCCAAGCAACTTTCCGGCGGGCAGCAGCAACGTGTTGCTTTGGCAAGGTCTCTTGTGGTCAAGCCTTCGATATTGCTTCTTGATGAACCTCTTTCCAATCTGGATGCAAAGCTTAGGGTAAACATGCAGACCGAAATCAAAAGGATCCAACGGTTGCTTGGGATTACTACAATAATTGTTACCCATGACCAGCAGGAAGCCATTTCCCTTGCTGATAAAGTAGTTGTCATGCGAAAGGGAAAAATTATACAGGAAAACCTGCCACGTGAAGTATACGAAAAACCTACCAATCCTTTTGTAGCTGATTTTATGGGCTTCGAAAATTTTATTCCTGTAAGGATCGGCAGGATTGACAACAATGTTGTTGCAGTGGAAATACACAATCTTGAGAAATCGATAGATATTGACAGGTGTCAATGTTTTGATGTCAGGGAGGGGGAGGACGCCTATATGGCCGTCCGGCCTGAGAAGATTCGTCTTGTCAGCCCATCTGCAGAACATGCAGTCGTGGGAACCGTAGGAAACATAATCTACAAAGGCAACTATTATCACGTAGAAGTCGAGGGAATCTTCAGCAAGCCGATTATACTTCATGTCAATGAGTTCAATGGAAAGACAGGTGATAGGACAGGTGTTTTGTTGGTCTCAGATGAACTGAGGATATATAAAAAATTCCAATAGGAAGGAACGTACAAATGAAAAGAAATTTATTGCTTCTTTTGATGGTCTTTGCAACGTTGAGTTTCCCTCTGTTTGCAAATGGTACGGATGAAAAGAATGTTGATGCTGCAAATCCTTACAAAGGTAAGGATCTTGTAGTAGCCACATGGGGGTGGAGCGCAGGAAATCTGAAGAAGCTCTCTGAAGATTTTGAAAAAAAGTATGGCTGCAATATCGTAATTGACGAGACAAGCGGCAACTCAGATCGTTTGAACAAGCTTATTGCACAGAAAAACAATCCGGAGATTGATGTTGCTATTCTGTCTGATAATTTTGCTTCCATCGGTATAGAGAAGGGACTATTTGACAAAATTGACAAGTCTGTAGTAACCAGTTATGACGACTTATATGACTTTGCAAAGAATGCTGATGGTTATGGCCCTTGCTATTCATTGGTCCGTTATGGAATTCTTTATAATGCCGATGCTGTTTCTGCGCCGACTTCCTATATGGATTTGTTCAATGGCAACTATGACGGATTGATCAGTCTTCCTGATATGGCCAGTACTGCAGGTCCCTATCTTTTGGTTTCCCTTGCTGAGGATCTTGGAGGTAGCCAGGAGAATGTGACTCCTGCAATGGAATTGCTTAAGAAGGAAAAGAGCAAGATAGCTGATTTCTATATGTCCGGCAGTTCGGTTCAGACAGGGTTTACCACTGGTGAGATTGCTGTCGCAGTGTTTATGGATATGAACGTACCTTTGTTGAGGAAATCTGGACTTGACATAAAGTGGGTGACACCGAAGGAAGGCAGTTTCTCTGCTGCTGCAACAGCAAATGTAGTCAAAGGCTGTCAGAATCCTAAGCTTGCACAACTGTTTATCCAGTATCTTATCAGCGAAAATGTTCAGAACAAGGTTGCTGATGTGCTGAGTGAAGCACCCTGTAACAGCAAGGCTACAATGAGTGAGGAAAAAGCAAAATATCTTGCAAGCGGTGAAGATGCTTTCAAGGCTTTGAAAGTCTTTGATTTGGATTATATAAACAGCAACAAGGCTACGTGGATTGAGCAGTTCCAAAAGGAAATTGCCAACTGATTGTTTCTTTTTTCCTGAAGAATAAGACAAAACGGAGCATCAACATCAGATGCTCCGTTTTTTACCATGATACAGGAATCGTACAGCAAGTGTCGGATGGCAACCATCAGAGTCGATAGGCTTTTGTTTTATCCTTCGTGCTGTGCTAGGAACTTTGATCGGCTCAGAAGCAATGAAACAAGATATTCGACACCCAAGGAAAGGGCATCTTCATCCATAAGGTACTTCGGGTTGTGGTGAGGGAAGATGATTCCTTTTTCTACGGAACGTGCTCCCAGTTCCACGAAGAATGACGGACACTTCTCGCTGAGATAGCAGAAATCTTCTCCCGGCATTATAGGCTTGATTTCAAGCAAGGTAGCTTTCCCGAACTGATTTATGATGAAATCTTTGGTCCAATCGGAAAGATGTTCCTCATTTATGACACTGTCATAGCCCAGTTCATACGTAACTTGGCACTGTGCCTTGGATGCGGCACATATTCCCTCTGAAAGTTCCTTGATCCTTTGTTCCGCCGTTTTTCTTGCTTCAGGGCTGAAGCTCCGTACGGAACCGGAAAGCGTCACGGTATCAGGTATGATATTATAGGCGTTACCCCCATGTATTTCACATATGCTGAGCACAAGCATGTCGTTGGGGTCAATGTTCCTTGATGGAATGGTCTGGAGTGCCTGGATAATCTGTCCTGCTATCGGCAGAGGGTCAATGCACTGCTGTGGCATGGCAGAATGCCCTCCTTTTCCTATGATGGAAATGGAAAACTTATCCGTACTGGCTGTCAGTATTCCCTTGCACCATCCCAATTTTCCTGTCGGATAATTTGAACTCAGATGCAAGCCGAAACACTCATCTACATCATCAACGACGCCGGAGCGGACTATTTCAATGGCACCCCCGGGAGGAACTTCCTCAGCATGTTGGAAAAGCATCCGTACTTCGCCATACAGGTCATCAAGATGATCCTGCAGTATCTTGGTGGCGGACAACAACATTGCAGCATGTCCATCATGCCCGCAGGCGTGCATTACCCCCGGAATTTCAGAACGGAACGGAAGTTCGTTTTCTTCCTGTATGGGCAGGGCATCTATATCTGCACGGACAAGCAATACAGGACCTGGCCTTTTGGAGGTAAGGGTTGCAAGGACACTGGTCTGTGTAGGTTTTGTTATTTCAATGTCATTGCCAAAACTTTTCAATGTTCTTTCTATATAGGAAGAAGTCTTGACTTCATGGAATGATAGTTCAGGATGTTTATGGAAATGTCTTCTGAAGGCAATTGTCGAAGCAGCTTCCTCAGCTACTTCATTTGTCAGGTCAATCATATGTAAATCCTCTGTATTTGGTATATCCATGATATCTGCCACATGAGTCAGTGTAAACCCAGATGGAGATATCACCTGCATTTACTTGGTGTTTTTCTGTTTCTTTTCTTGAAATCCAAGAAATCATGATACCGCTGGGTCTACGTGTCATTTCCTTCCAGGATTCCTGCATTCACTTTGTCTACGGTCTTCAATATGTCATAGACAAAGCGACAGACCGGGAGGTCTACATGGTGGAGTTTTCCCAGCCTGAGGGCTTCTCCCATGAACATATCGATTTCCGTCTGCTTCTTGTTGAGGACATCCTGTACCATGCTGCATTTCCCTGTAGGGGCGTAGGCATCGAAGAAGTTATCCAGGTTACGAATGTCCTGCTGGCTGAGCTTGATTCCCATGGTATTTGCGAGCGAGACGATTTCCTGCATGATGCATTCCATTGCATCGCAGGCTTCGGGTACCCGTTGGAACCATAGGTGCTGGCCTCTGAAGATTGCTTCCACGGTATTGCAGGCGGCGTTCAACATATATTTTCGCCAAATATCCAACTGTATGTCCGGGCTGATTTCACAAGGCAAGCTTTTGGAAAACAGGTCATGGATTTTCAAGATACGTTCCGTAGGCTGTCCATCTTTTTCCCCGATTAAAACCTGGCCGACAGGCTTGAAGTCTACATGGTTTCCTGTTTTGTTCGCATTGATCCTGCTCAGGCTGTAGATGACTTTTTCTTTTCCGAAATGTTCTGCAAGGATCTCTTCGCTGGTCAAACCATTCATGAGGCTCATAAGCACCGTATCGGGCCCGATTTCTCGTCTGATATCTTCCAATGCATCATCCAACTGATAGCTTTTTACTGCTATGATCAACAAATCGGGAACCATGCCGCTTTCTCCTGGGGCGACCACATTGAGTTCATGTTTTGTTCCATTGATTACTACCCCCTCTTCCTTGAGGCGTCGGGCTCTTTTCCCTTCTGCAAGTACACGAATCTGTTCCTTCCTGAGTCGCTGGCGAATAGCATGATAAGCTACGCAGCCTTCCGCACCCAAACCAATGATGCTTACCGTTTTAAATTCCATGTATCAATTCCTCATGGTCTTCATAGTTGTATTTTATTTTCTGAATTTCAATGGATATTTATAAGAACTGTATATTAAAATATAAAAATACTCAAATCATCTATCTGTCGGAAAGAAGTCCAAGAGGCATATCAGTCAAAAGCAGGGTAGTCTTGAAAATTAGAGACAAAAAGAAGATGTCCTCATTGAAAAGGACATCTTCCCAACAACCAACCAACAATAGGAAATCGTAATGATTGGAGTTTTACATGAATAAGTTGCCGATCATCAGTACGACGAACCCTACTGTCGAAAGACAAAGTACGCATCCGAACCAGTTTTCATACATTTCTTTCATGTCAGACAGACCGATGGTCTTGTTGACGACCCAGAAGTAACTGTCATGGACGTTCGTGATACCGATGGAACCGATGCAGCAAGCCAAACCTGCAAGGTATGGATTGACTGAAGCCATCTGGAGCATGACCGGTGCTGTGAGCGAACCTGCGGTAAGCATGCCGACGGTTGCTGACCCGGTCACTATCCTAAGCAGATAGGCCATGAAGAACGGTAGCAGGATACCTGGGATATGGGATTTGATCATCATGTTTGCCAATACGGTACCAGCTCCGCTGTCCTTGAGCACTTGCCCAAGTGCACCACCTGCACCAGTGACGAAGATGATGATACCGGCTTGTTCGATTGACTTGTCGAGCATGGAAACCATTTTCTTGCGGTCAATCTTGCCACCTAGCCCATAAATGGCAACCAGAAGACCGATGAGCACTGCGACCACGGGATCACCGATGAGGGTAATGACAGTCTTTGCTGTTCCTTCTATACCGGCTACCGAGGAAATTGTTTTCGTCAGGATCAGTATGATCGGCAGGAAAATCGGAAGGAACGAAACAAATGTATTGGGAAGGTCTTTATCCGAAATTGAATCTTCATATTTCATTTCTTCTTTGGTATATTCTCTATCAATCAATACGCTCATGTCATTGGGATCGGGTACCCGATAGAGTTTTTTGCCTATCCATCTGGCATAGAGTATACCGGCAATGGCAATAGGTATGGAGAATATCAATCCTAATAAGATGAATTTTCCCAGGTCAAGGCTGAAATACCCGGATATTGCCAACGGGCCAGGTGTCGGCGGGACCAAGGAATGTGTTGTGAGTAGGGCAGCTGCCAATGCACAGCCGATGGTAATGACACTTCGTCCTGTTTTCCTTGAAAGTGATTTTGCCAGAGGGCAAAGGATGACAAATGCACTGTCGCAGAAGACAGGTATTGCAACAAGAAAGCCTGTGATTGCCATTGCGATATCTTCTTTGCCTTCTCCAAGCAGTTTGATGAAAGTCGTGGCCATGCGGGTTGCAGCTCCGCTTGCCTCAAATACGGCTCCCATCATCACGCCCAGACCGACTATGATACCGATGGAACCCAAAGTTCCTCCGAATCCATTCTTTATTGCGACGACAATCTTGTTTACCGGAAGACCGACTGCCAGGCCTGCTACAATTGATCCGATGATCATTGCAACGAATACATGAATCTTTGTTTTTGTAGAACAATAAAAGATCAAGCCGATTGCCAATCCCAGTCCAACCAATACGCGTACGACGCTTACATCTGTTGACATAATGGAATATCCTCCTTTTTAATTCCTTGCCTATGTACCTCAGATCACTGGACCAAGCATGTAGAAGTCCATCGACTTGGTATATTTGATGGCTTCACCTTTGCTGGTTTCTCCGCTTGCAACTCTTAGCAGCAAGTCGAAGGTATCTTCACCTATTTGCTCAATTGAACGTTCTCCTAACGTGATCAATCCTGCATTTATATCCATATCGTGGTTCATGCGGCCATACGTAATAGGATTGCCGCATATCTTGATGACAGGAACCACGGGAAATCCCTGGGGGGCGCCACGTCCGGTGGAGAACAGGATTACCTGGGCTCCTCCTACTGCCATACCTGAAAGCAATTCGATTTCTCTTCCCGGAGAATCCTTGATCCACAGGCCTTTGCCTTTCGGCACGTCGGTGTACTCGATGACGCCCTCTATGGGCTTTGTACCGGATTTGACGATGGCTCCCAATGATTTCTCTTCAATGGTGCTCAGTCCGCCTTTGATGTTGCCTGGGGTCGGCTGGCCTTTGCGCATATCTACGCCGATTGCCTTTGCCCTGTTTTCCATCTGCTGGACGATCCTGTCGATTTCACTGGCAACGAATTCATTTCTGGCTCTTCTCTTGAGTATGTGTTCTGCCCCTATGAATTCAGTTGTTTCTCCAAACATCACGGTACCGCCTGCATCGACGATCTTGTCTGCCACATAGCCGATGACAGGGTTCGAGGCAATGCCGCTGGTCGTATCGGAAGAACCACATTTGATACCCATGACCATCCGTGAAATATCAACTTCCGTGCGTTGCATCCCGCTGATTGCCCGAACCAGTTTCTGAGCTTTGTCAATGCCTTCCTTGATAGCAATGCTCGTGCCTCCCAGTTCCTGTACATTGACTCTTTCTACAGGTTTGCCTGTTTCCCTCAGTGTCTGTTCAAGACGATCGGTATCGACGCCTTCACAACCTAGGCTGACAATCAGGATTGCTCCTACGTTCGGGTTCTCACCGACCTTGATGAGGCATTCGGTAGTCCTGGTAAGATCGGGAGGTGTCTGGCAACATCCCTGATGATGCAGGATGCCCTGTGTACCGACGGTTTCGGCAACGATGGCTTCGACTACCTCATTTACACAGACTACTGCCGGCAGGACTGCAACATAGTTGCGACTGCCGACCTTACCGTCTTTTCTTTCATAACCGAAATAGGTATATTGCTTTTTCATCTGTGCTGCTCCTCAGTGCTTATTCATTTCTTTGATGATCTGTGCCTGTTTGTCTTTGTTCCAGTCGCCACGGCCACGGATACTTTCTATGTTCTGTATATGCACATGACGGCCTTTCGCAATCGGTTTGCTGGCAATACCGATTTCTTCACCATATTTGGTAATTTGTTGTCCTACGGTGATATCTACCAATGCTATTTTGTGTCCATATGGTATATCATCCAGGACATGTACGATGCTTGAGTCACCTTTCTTGTCAAAGACTTCGACATCTTCCGGTGCGTGTACATCGCTGAACACTGTTGCGACATTGTCTTTCTCATTGATCTTGATTGCTTTGACCATGTTTTACCTCTTTATGATTACCGCAACGCCATCAGGAATTACGGTTACTTTTGCTGTCGGACCCTTGAGCCTGTATGCAGTCTCAAGTGCTTTATCGATATTATCGGCATAAAGGAAGCCCATCTTTTCTACCAGTTGCTGTGGCAGTGAGGACACCAGGATAATTTTGTATTTCAGTAAAGCTGCACAGAAACGCTGTACGCACCATTGTTCAGGAATCGTATCTTCAGGTGCTGTCTTCATGATGCGGTCCAGTCTTTCTTGCGGAGTGTCTTCCTGCATCATTTGTTCGAAATGTTTTCCGCCAAGACCTTCCTTGCAGGCCGCAACGAGAATGACGATACCATTTTTCCTTTACGCATTCCAGTGCACTTGCAAGACCTTTAGGACACTGGTACAGGTTCTGGTCAAGAGGAAATCCTCCGTTGGTAGTCACGACGATATCAGCTTTCAGTGCAGCTACGCCGTTGTCTTCCAAGAGCTTTCGGCATCCCTGTGCATGTGCTGCTTCCACATCTCCTGCATATGCAGTTTCAATTTGCTTGTGTGTGTCCAGCAATACATTGAGGATGAAGGCCAGATGGGCCATCCTTGCTGCACAGGCCATATCCTCGTGTATAGGATTCCCTGCAAGAATACCTGTCGTTGATTTCGGATCGGCTATCTGTCTGGCACTGTGGTTGATGTTTACACAGGCGGCAGAGGCAATACCGGGCAGGATACTTTTTCTTCCACCGGAGAATCCGGCAAAGAAATGAGGTTCAATGAAGCCCTCGGCAATAAGCAAGTCGGCTTCAACTGCCAGCTTGTTGATCTCACATTTTGAGCCTGAAGGCAATGTGCCCAAGTATACACAGCTATCTTTTTCAAAGGCCTGATGGTTGATGATTTTTTCGTGTTCGGCAATTTGCTTCCCAAATCGTTCGACCTGTTCTTCCTTTGACATACCCCGATGCAGACCTGTTGCAATGAGGATGGTAATATCGGCGTCTGGGTTGCCTTTCCTGAGTTGTTCAAGAATTATCGGCATTGTTGTGCTGCTTGGAACAGCCCTTGTGTGATCACTGGTAACCACGACTATTTTCTGTTTTCCCTTTGCAAGTTCCGGTAAGGTTTTTGTTCCGATGGGGTTATCCAGAGCTCGTCTGACAATCTCTTCAGGGCTTTCCTGCTGTTTCTTGTTTTTGTCAGGGACGGTAAGTACTCCCTCAAACCGATCATTTTCAATTTGCATTGGCATGACCTGCCTGTCATAGGGGAGTGAAAATGAATGCATGTATTTCTCCTGTTGCATAAATTATTATGCATGCATTATACATCTGATTTTCCTTGTGTCAAGAGAATTGTCTATGTAACATGTCCTTTGTTTTTTTCTATTTGATCCTTCTGACAGAATTTCCTTTTTCAGGTTGTTAGAAAATATTTACTATTGTCTTAGCAGGGTAAATTAGCTATTATATCTTCATAATGGAAAGGAAAACGAAGCGACCGATCTTGTCCATAAAGGACCAGGTTTACCAAGTATTGAGGCAAGACATCATGAATGGTGCCTATCAGCCAGGAGAAAGAATAAATGAGGTTGAGATTGCCAAGGAACTGAACGTAAGCCGTTCTCCGGTACATTGCGCCATTACGGAATTGACAGGAGAGGGTCTTCTGGAGAGTGTTTCCAACAAATCGATCAAAGTCCGCCAGCTTTCCCATAAGCAGGTCCTTGATATCTTTGAATATAGGGTACTTGTCGAGTCCTATGCTCTTGGAAAGTTTATCCCTTCACTTACCCCTGCCAATGAAAAAGCCTTCCGTCTGTTCAGACAGGAATTCCTGGACAATGCTACGTATGACAAGCTTGCAGCCTATGTGGATGTGGATGCCCGTTTCCACAGATACATTGTCGACTGTTCGGGAAATGATATCGTAAGTGATTCCTTCCATCGTTACTCTGTGCTTATTTCACCTTTCAGAGTCATTTCCTTGAAAAGCAAAGTCCGTTTTTCCGATTCGATCAAGGAACATGTAAAGATCATTGATGCTATCCTTTCCGATGATGTTTCTACTGCTGTTGCCACAAATGAAGAACATCTGAATCTTGCAAGTGAGGAAATCAATACATATTTCATCAATAAAAAGAAGGAAAAAGACAGCTGATGGTGTTGGGTATGAAGCCGATACCATCGATCTGTTACGTCAGGATCCAGAGATAATTTGTTTTTGCCTTTCATAAGGAATGATTTTGCTTCGGCAGGATTCAATGGAAGGTAATTGCACTGTGATGTTTTATTTCCATTGAAATCAAAATTGTCTATGAAAAATTGTAATTTGCCAGAAAATCGTGCAAAAAGATCAAGTATGATACATGTGATTTGGGAAATATTGTGATAGTGGGACCAGAAGCCAGCATTGGCTGGTCTTGTTGATTCGTTTTCCAAAAAACAGAGTATGATAGAAAGAAATCAGTGGATTGGTTTAGGTTTCAAAGTTACTTTTGAAACCCGAAATATCAAGGGGTTTATCAGCTTGAAGATTCATGATATTTCCGATTATATGAATTTTACTATAATGGAAAAATTTGATCTATTTAAATTTTAAATATTTTATATACGTAAGTTAGTTTTTATCTTTATAGCTTGTTATATAAAATTCTTATAACATGTATTGACAAGTTAAAGTTTCTTGTTTTAAGGTTATCTCAAGTTTTGGACATGGTGAAAAAGATATATTTTCCAGTTGTACCAAGGACTTTTCAGTTAGTAAATAATCTATTGGATTTGAACCAAAACAAAGACGTTTTGATAAGAGTCAAAGCGCCTTTTTTGTATTTTTATGACAGTACGGAGAGCAACAATCCCATGGACATGAAGAAGATTGCAAATTCCATTTTTTCAATTATTGTAGCTTTACTGTTCGGAGCATTGGTTATCCTTGCTGTGGGACAGCATCCCTTGGAAGTGTATGGCATCATGTTCACTGGTGCCTTCGGCAATATGAGGGCAATAGCCGGAACCTTGGTCAAGACGACTACTATGATTTTTGTCGGACTGAGCTATGGTTTTGCCTTTCGCTGTGGATTGATCAACATTGGCATCGAAGGTCAGCTGTACATGGGCGGATTGTTCTGTGTCTTGGCTGGGACCTACATACATTTGCCTGCCGTACTGCATATACCTCTCTGCCTTTTGGCTGGTTTCCTTGGAGGTGCACTGTGGGGGGGAATCGTCGGTATCCTTCGTGCCAAGTTCCGTGCCAGCGAGATGATTACGACGGTCATGATGAATTACATTGCAATTTATTTCGTTACGATGCTGGTAAACGGCCCCCTGAAGGAAACAAAAGGTACCTTTCCCCAGAGCAACCCGATACTTGCAACGGCGCAATTGCCTATCTTGATCCCGAAGACGCATCTTACTATCGGTTTTTTCATTGCCATATTGTTTCTTGTCCTCTATGCGCTTTACTGGAAACATACTTCATTGGCCTACAAGATGGAGGTCGTCGGTACCAATATGGATGTCGCTGCCTATGCAGGTATTTCAGTCGGGAAAATGATGATGCTTTCAATGTTTATTTCCGGTGGCTTGGGCGGTCTTGCGGGGTGTATGGAGGTCATGGGGGTCCAACATAAGATTATGGAGAGCCTTTCTGCCGGCTATGGTTTTGATGGCATTGCCGTTTCCCTTTTGGGTGGAAACAGCGCATTGGGTATATTTTTCTCTTCACTGTTGTTCGGAACTCTGCGATTCGGAGGAAATGCCATCCAGATGTTTACCAGCATACCGATTGCTGTCATCTATGTCCTGCAGGCGTTGGTTATTCTCATGATCGTCGTTGATGTATTCAGGCAACAGTCAAGGCAGAGGAGTTAGATATATGTTGAGCTTCTTGATTACTACTATCAATTCTTCTACGTCTATCCTGTTGGGAGCACTTGGAATTCTGTTCATGCAACTTGCCGGTGTCCTTAATATCGGAGCAGAAAGCATGATGCTGATCGGAGCTTTTGTCGGTGTACTTGGCTCATCCATGTTCGGGAATGTATGGGGCGGTGTGCTGATGACGGTCGTCTGTGTGGGCATAACAGGCCTTGTATTCGGATTCTGTACCATTATGATGAAAGCAAACCAGGTAGTTGTCGGCGTTGCTTTCAATATCCTTGCAGAAGGGTTGACCACAACGCTGTACAGGGGTGTGTTCGGCATGCAGCAGGGAACCTTGAAAGTGGCCTCATTCGGACGGATAGGACCTTTTTCCCTGCCTGTATACTTCGGTTTTTTCCTTGTCATAGCTTTGACGATCTTTTTTTACAAGACGAAGTTCGGACTGGAGATAAGAGGTGCAGGTGAATATCCGCTTGCCATCGACTCCATGGGCTTGTCTGTAAACAAGATCAGATATATCAGTGTCGTCATCGGTTCCATAATCATAGGCTTGGGCGGAGCATATCTTTCCCTTGGTCAGCTTTCCTTCTTTACGGAGGATATGGTATCGGGACGAGGTTTCATTGCCTTGGCTGCAGTTATATTCGGTCGGTATCTGCCTATCGGGACTTGGCTTGCCGTGCTTGTGTTTGGTATAGGGGAAACACTGGTATATAGGCTTCAGGCAATTAACTGCGGTATTTCCTTACAGCTTATCCTCATGATTCCTTATGTATTGACTGTGGTTATCGTCAGTTTCTTTGGACAGAAGGCCAGTGGGCCTCAGATGCTTGGAATTCCGTTTGATAAGGATGCCCAGTGACACGTGCGTGTCTTGAAAGTGTCCGAATAGGTTAAGGAGAAAAAAATGAAAAAGAACAGTTTGGAAAAATGGATTGTATTGCTGGCAGGCGTAGGATTGGTTGTCAGTATGTTTGCAGGATGCAGCAAGAGCTCTGCAAATGCACAGCAGACGGCCAAGACAGCTGTGGCTGCGGCGCCTGCAACGGCTGCAGAGACCAAGGAAGCAACAGCCACTCAACCGGCAAAGAAAGAAGCCAAGGACCTGAAGGTTGCATTGGTACTTCCTGGAACGGCAAATGACAAAGGCTGGAACCAGGAAGCCTATGACGGGTTGATGGAAATCAAGAAGATGGGGTGCCAGACAGCATGCTCAGAGAAGGTCGCTGCATCGGATTTTGAGTCGGTCTTCAGAGGCTATGCAGACCGTGGATATGATGTAGTCTTCGGGCATGGTACTGAATTTGAGGATGCAGCAAAGGCCGTTGCACCTGATTATCCGAATACTATGTTCTGTATCACCAGTTCTGATATCAGCCAGGCACCGAATGTATGTTCACTTCAGAATCTCAACAACCAGCAGGGTTTTGTAGCCGGACTGGTTGCTGCTGAAGCAAGCAAGTCCAAGAAAGTCGCTGCCATCGGCGGAATGGAAATCCCATCCATCCAAAGCTTCATCATAGGCTTCAAGCAAGGTGTTGCATATGCTGACAACGGTACGGTTGCCATGACGGCTTTTACCGGTGATTTTGATGATGCTGCCAAAGTCAAGGAACAGGCCAATGCCTTTATTGAAAAAGGAGCCGATATCCTTACCCATGATGCAGACCAGGCTGGCCTTGGACTGTTTGAAGCTGTCAAGGATGCTCCTGAAGGGACCTATGCGATCGGCGTTGTCAAGGACCAATATGCAGAACTTCCTTCCCGTGTGCTGACCAGTGCTACCAATTTCATCGGCAAGGGTATGGCTGTGGCTGTACAGGATTATCTTGACGGCAATCTTCACGCCGAATGCTATAAGTTCGGTATCAAGGAAGGTGTCATTGGTCTGGCTGATTACCATGATTGTGCAGATGTGCTTACGGCTGAGCAGAAGCAGTTTATCACGGATACCATGAAGAAGGTTGCTTCCGGTGAGATTACTGTGAAGAGTGCCCAGAAATAAACGGTACCGAAGCATAGGTAGGATATATGCAGATTTTTTCTTTGCAAAAGGAAAAAGTCTGCATTCGTCAATGGAAACAGACCAAGGAGGTAGGTATGGAAAAGTCTGTGATGCTTGTGTTGGCTGATATTACCAAGAAGTATGGTTCACTATATGCCAACAAGGATATAAGCCTACAGGTGGATGCAGGTGAAGTATACTGTATCTTAGGAGAAAATGGTGCAGGTAAAAGTACACTTATGAATGTGCTGTATGGGCTGACCCAACCTGACCATGGCAAGATTTTCATTGAAGGGGCCCCTGTAGCCGTTACATCACCCAAGGTTGCCATAGCTCATGGAATCGGTATGGTCCATCAGCATTTCATGCTTATTCCTGCATTGACTGTCCTTGAAAATATCATTCTTGCCTCAAATGAGGTCGGCGGAGTGTTTTTTGACAGGAAACAGGTAGCTCTCCAAGTCGATAAGATATGCAAGGCTTATGGATTTGACATTGATCCGTTTCTGAAAGTCTCTGATCTGACCGTAGGACAGCAGCAGAAAGTTGAGATTATCAAGGCACTTTACCATAATTGCCAACTCCTTATCCTCGATGAGCCGACAGCAGTACTGACACCGCAGGAAATAGAAGAACTGTTTATTATCATGAAGCGTTTCAAGGAAGAGAGAAAGTCCATTATTTTTATTTCCCATAAGTTGCAGGAAGTAATGCAGATCAGTGACCGTATCGGCGTACTGCGCAATGGATCAATTGTCTCGGTAGTAAACAAAAGTGATACAGATGAGCAGGAACTTGCGTGCCTGATGGTAGGACGTCATATCAGCATGGACGTAGAACGGCCGTTTCCTCCTTCGAGGGAAAAGGTCTTGGATATCCATGACCTGCAGGTACGTGGACGGAAGGCCACCAGGGCTGTCCATGACCTTTCCCTGACTGTCCATGCAGGGGAAATCTATGGGATTGCCGGAGTCGATGGCAATGGACAATCTGAGTTGATCAATGCAATTACGGGTCTGGTCAAGACAAAGAGCGGAGAAGTTTCTATCTGTGGGCAAAATATGACAAACAAACCGGTATGCCAGATACTGAGACAAGGAGTTTCCCATATTCCTGAGGACCGACAGCACGTAGGTCTCATGATGCAGCAAAGTATATTGAAGAACTTGATGATCCACGAATGTATAACCGGTGATTGCCAGGGTTTCTTAATTGATTGGGAAAAGGAAAGGACCCATGTTTCGACGGTAGTAGATAAATACAATATCAAGATTCCTGGACTCCAGTCACATATCTGCTGTCTGTCCGGCGGTAACCAGCAGAAAGCCGTGGTTGCCAGGGAACTTGAGAAGGAACCGAAGCTTCTGATTGCTGTACATCCTACCAGAGGTGTGGATGTGGGTGCCATTGCTTTTATCAGGAAACAGATCATGGCTGCAAGGAACAGAGGCTGTGCAGTGCTTCTGGTTTCGTTTGAACTGGATGAAATCCTTGCTTTGAGCGACCGTATCGGTGTGATTTTTGATGGAAACATCATTGGTGAAATGACTGCAGATGAAGCTTCAGTGAATAAAATAGGCATGTTGATGGCTGGTGTGAGTGCCTGATGCCTGACAAAAAAAAGGATTGAAAGATAGATGATGGCGGAAAAACAGCTTTTGTTGCAACATGCAACAATCGTTACCGTAGATAATGAACGTAGGGTTCTCTTTGACAGCGCAATGGTTGTCAAGGGAAAGAGGATAGTTGCTATAGGTCCCGATGATGAACTGTCAGCACGGTACCAGGCACAGTCTGTCTGTTTGGATTGTACCGGCAAGGTTATATTTCCTGGATTCATCAATACACATAACCATCTGTTCCAGACTTTGCTGAAGGGTTTGGGCGATGATATGGTACTCAGTGATTGGCTGCATACCATGACCTTTCCGGCTGCAAGGTATCTGGAACCGGAAGATTGCCGCTATGGTGCTTTGCTGGGGGTCATGGAAGGAATCCACAGCGGCATTACGACGCAGGTGGATTATATGTATCCACATCCCCGTGGTGGGCTCAGTGACGGTATCATCGATACGTTTTCGCGATTGAAGATCAGAGGTGTCTTCGGACGCGGATGCATGAATACCGGAACGGAGTTCGGAGTTGTTCCTGAGATCATGCAGGATGTCCCGACGGTTGAAAAGGACCTTCTGCGTCTGCTTGATACCTACGGTGGCAGCTGTGATGGCAGAATCAGCATTTGGGCTGCTCCTGCAGCCTTATGGTCAAATACTGCGGATATGCTGAAGATGCTTTATGAAGTAGTCAATTCCTATCATACAGGACTTACCGTCCATGTATCGGAAACTCCTTTTGACCGCAAGGCAACCCAAGCACTCCATGGCTGTGCCGGAGTAGATTGCCTTGAGAAGCTTGGTTTGGTCGGTCCGAATATCCTGATGGTCCACTGTGTCTATCTGACGGAAAGTGATATGGAAAAAGCTGCGGCCTATGACCTCAAGGTATCTCATAATCCTGTCAGCAACATGTACCTTGCTTCCGGGGTAGCTCCTATACCGGAGATGCTGGGGAAGAACATTACTGTAGGTCTGGGCGTCGACGGGGCTGCGAGCAACAATGGCCAGGATATGCTTGAACTTATGAAGACTACAGCGTTGTTACAGAAGGTACATACGCTTAATCCGACTGTCATCACGGCAGAAAAAGTACTGGAAATGGCAACGATTGACGGAGCACGGGCATTGGGAATGGAAAAGGAGATCGGCTCTCTGGAAGTAGGGAAAAAAGCTGATTTTGTTATTTTCAATCCTAAGAAATCTGCAAAGGCAGTACCGATGCATAATCCTGTCTCGACATTGGTATATTCATCTACGGTACAGAATATCGAAAGTGTTGCAATAGACGGTGAATTCGTACTGCAAGATGGTCTGTTGACGACAGTCGAAGATGAGGAAAATATCCTCTATGAAGCACAGAATTGTGCTGATGATTTGGCTGTTCGCGCCCATATTGTCAATCGTGGTAAGAACCATCACTGGTACCGAAGCTGAAGGGATAGAATATGAATGGCCAGGATACATACCATACAATCGGTAAATCATACAGTAGGGTAGATGCTTGGGAGAAAGTTACTGGTCTTGCCAAGTATGCTGATGACTTGGTGATGCCTGGCATGCTTGTGGCAAGATGCATCCATTCTACACATCCCCATGCCAAGGTCCATTTTGGAAATATTGAATTCGTAAGGAACATGACCGGGGTAGCCTGCGTGCTGACGATGGAAGATTTTCCTAAACCGCAGAGCATGCTTGATTTCTTCTATTGTACTGATACCCCGAAATTCATCGGTGATGTCGTTGCGGTAATTGCTGCAGAAAATACCGATGTCCTGGAGGATGCTGTCCATACCGTCAGACTTTCCTACGAGGACCTACCTGCTGTCTATACCATTGAGGACAGCCTTAGGCTTGATGCACCTGTCATACGCGATATCGGCGTCGGATTGGAACAGGGTATTCCGAAGAAAGGAACTGCAGGGAATGTCTTCCTCGCATCGCATAGGCCGTTGAGAAAAGGCAATGTGGAAAAGGCATTGCGTGACAGTGATGTTACATTGACCCGTACCTATGAAACTCAATTTGCCGAACATGCTTATATCGAACCTGAATCCGTGCTTGTCTACCGTGATGTCATGAACGGGATCATAACTGCCCGGTCCTGCTCACAGCATGGACATATTCCCAGGGATTTCATTGCCGATGTTCTCCAGATTCCCCTGAACAGGGCAAAATCCATCCAATGTACCGTGGGCGGATCTTTCGGCGGTAAGTTTGAGATCGTCGGTCTGATGTGCGGACGTGCGGCTATGGTACTGGATAAGACCGGACGTCCATGCAAGATGACCCTTTCCCGGGAGGATTCCATCTTGGAAAGTGCCAAAAGGCATCCTTTCCGTACCACGGTAACCATCGGGGCTTCCAAGGATGGCAAGATCCTTGCATATAAGTCCAGTCAGGTTGAAAACTGTGGTGCTTACAATAACCAGGCCCCATGGATGAACATAAGGGCTATGGTCCATTCTGCCGGACCGTATGACATTGAAAGTGTATGGACTGATACATTTGGTGTGTATACGAATAATCCTACTCCGTGTGCATTCCGGGGATATAGCTCTCCACAGGTTATATTCTGCAATGAAATGATCATCGACGAGTTGGCTGATACACTGCATATGAGCGTCGTTGACCTCAAGCGGAAAAACCTGCTGAGACAGGGTGGGCATACGGCAACAGGACAACAGCTGATCCATGAAACCCTGCTTGTGCAGATGATGGACGATATTGTCAGGGATACTGATTATGAAGCCAAGGTTACAAGGTATCGTACACAGCATGGGCGTTGGCGCAAAGGTATCGGCCTGGTTACCAGCTATCGTGGAGTTGCCTTGGGTGGAGAAAGCGTGGATTCTTCCGGTGCAATGCTGACTGCACTCGAAGATGGCAGCTTTATTCTCAATGTAGCCTTGATGGAAGTCGGGCAGGGACTGCAGACTGTCTATGTCCAGATTGCAGCAGAAGCAACTGGGGTGCATATGGATGATATCGTCATTGAAGCGGTCAATTCCAACCATATCCCGGACAGCGGGCTTACTGTTGCTTCCCGAGGTACGGCACAGGGGGGACAGTCGGTAAGGAAAGCCGGGGTGAAGATGAAAGCCCTGCTGTTGGAAAGTGCACGGATCCTGCTGGAGGCGACACAGTCAGAGACTGTCGAACTTGAAGACAGCATATGTTTCATCAAGGAACGTCCTTCCTGCCGTATCCCTGTTGCCCAGGTATGCCGTTATCGTAAGCTCCAGGGGCTCTCACTTGCGACTTTTGAATGGTATGTGCCCCGTCCTTTGGAAAATGATGGGGTAACAGGTCAAGGAGAGGCCTTTACGACCTATGCATATGGGACAAGCGTAGCAGAGGTCCAGGTCAATGTCGAAACCGGAGAAGTGCAGGTTGAAAGGATTACGGCCTATCATGATGTCGGCAAGGCAATCAATCCCAGCCTGATCAAAGGACAGATCTATGGGGGAATCCTGATGGGCATGGGATTCGGGCTTTGGGAAGAAGTACATATGGACAAGGGTAGGACTGATGATATCAATTATGATTCCTACAAGATTGCGACATCCTTGGATATGCCTAGGATGGATATCAAGCTTTACGAGTGCAAGGACAGCGAAGGAACCTATGGTGCAAAGTGCATTGCAGAGGCGGCTACCGAAATGATCGGGGCTGTACTGGCCCTTGCTGTCAAGCATGCGGTAGGACATCCGATTCGCAGGTTGCCTGTTTCATTGGAAAGGATTGTAACTGGTGAGCCTGGTTGCTGAGATGTCAGGAGGAAGAGGACGTGGAGAAAAAGAGTATACATTTCCGATTGAACGGACATGAGGTCGAAACTGTTGTCAAGGTCACTGAAAGGCTTCTTGATGTGCTTCGTGAACATTTTGGACTTACAGGCACCAAGGAGGGGTGTGGTATCGGTGAATGTGGGGCCTGTACGGTCATCGTCGATGGCAATGCGGTCAATTCCTGCCTGATACCTGCAGTTTCCATCGAAGGCCATGAGGTCCTTACCATCGAGGGCATGATGCAGAATGGGAAACTCAATGCCATACAGCAGGCTTTTGTTGACCATAATGCCTTGCAATGTGGATTTTGCACCCCTGGGTTGGTTATGAGTGCTGCAGCATTGCTTAGGCATACGCCGCATCCGAGCCGGCAGGAGATACAGGTAGCCATTGCTGGGAACCTGTGCAGATGTACCGGTTATGAACAGGTAATAGAAGCAATTGAATCAGTTGCGGCAGAGGAAAAGAAGCCATGAAATTCAAGTCATATCATAGGGCAAAGACCGTTGCGGAAGTTTCGAGGCTCTGTGCTACGGAAGACTGCATTATTTTTGCCGGTGGAACTGATATTATGGTCAAAGGAAGAGAAAGGACGGTATATGCATCCAAGACATTGGTGGATATCCAGGACATACCTCTGCTTGGATCAATAGAAGCACACGAGGGGAACATAGTGATCGGTGCTGCCGTGACCCTGAATGCATTGCTGAGTTCAGATCTTGTGTTGCAGAAAGTCCCGCTTCTGCGTGAAGCTGTCAGCCATGTTGCAAACTGCCAGGTAAGGAACCGTGCTACTTTGGTAGGAAATATCGCAAATGCCTGTCCTGCATCTGATTGCATTCCTGCCCTTATGGTGCTGGGAGCGCAAGTGGAGATCAATGGGCCTCAAGCGGTACGGACGGTATTGCTGAAGGATCTGTTCCGTGAGAACAAGGCTTGTCTTCGTCATAGGGGAATGCATGTCCGTACCTGTTTCTTTCCTGAAACCACCAGACATAAGCTGATGTTGGAAAACGGAGAAATGATCAGTTCTGTATCAGTTCCTGTCCAGGGGGCCGACCAAAGATACTTCTTCCGAAAGCTGACGCGCAACAGGTCCAGTGACATGGCTATCCTCAACTGTACAATGATTGCTGATATGAATGCGGAGGGAAGCTTCGGGAGCCTGCATGTGTGCCTTGGAGGGGCGTTTCCCAGTCCCAGATGCTTTGATGAGCATGATCGCACACTTGTAGGCAGACCTTTCGACAATGAGGACTTTGAACGTTTTGCACAGGCTTATGGACAGTTCCTTGAACCTGAAGAAAAACTGCTTGCAGATTATGCGTACAAGAGGGCTGTAGTTCCCAGCATCATCAGGGAAGGCTTGGAACAGCTCAGTGGCTTGCAGATGGAAGCCTCAGTATGAAAGGAAAGGGAAGAAGCATGGTCGGACAATCAAAACCAATAAATGATGCTGTCCGGAAGGTGACAGGGCGCAAGAGCTACGTGGCTGACATGAAATTGCCGGGTCTGCTTTATGCGAAGCTGCTTCTCAGCCCTGTTGCCCACGCATATATCAAGTACATCGATACTTCCCAAGCTGAAGCCTTGCCGGGAGTAAGGGCTGTGGTGACCTATCGCAATGCCCCGTCGAAGACTTATAACAGTGCAAAGCGTTTCATTGAACAGAAGGTCATTTGCAACGAACAGATATTTTCCCGTACGCTTCGTTTTGTCGGTGACAGGGTCGCTGCCGTGGCTGCCGATACTGAAGAAATAGCAACCGAGGCCATAAGGCTCATCAAGGTCGAATACAGTCCTCTGCCAATCATTACTTCAATTTCCCAGGCATTGGAACCTGATGCATATCCCATCCATGAGGGAGGCAATCGTGCTGGAAAGATTTCCTTTGAAGCCGGCAAGGTAGACCAAGCCCTTTCTTCCTGTGACTATGTGCTGAGACGGACTTATACGACTCCCGCCATACATCACTTGGCTTTGGAACCTCATGTTGTCATTGCTGATTGGCAACCTGATGATAGGTTGACGATCATCGCACCTTGCCAAAATACCTTTGCTTTCAGGCTTATCATAGCAGATCTGTTCGACCTCCCATATAGTAAGGTCAGGTTGAGTTCCCCTGCCATAGGGGGAGCCTTCGGGGGCAAGCTCGAAGTGTGTGTCGAACCTGTTGCGGCATTGCTGAGCAAGCTTGCAGGCCAACCTGTGAAACTTGAGCTTACACGCAGGGAAACCATCATTGCAACACGGGTACGCCATGCTTCGGAAAACCATCTTTGTACAGGTTTTTCAAACGATGGCACCATCCAGGCTATTGACTGCCTGATGTATACCAATACAGGAGCTTATGCTTCGAGTGCCATGAATGTTGCCGGAGCACTTTCCCATAAACTCCTGTTGCCCTACACGGTACGCAATGTTCGGATTACCGTTATTCCTGTGTATACCAATACCATCATTGCGGGTGCTATGCGTGGCTATGGTTCTCCACAGCTGTTCTTTGGCTTGGAACGGCAGATCGAGGAGATAGCCCATATCCTTGGTGTTGACAATACGGAAATTCAACTGAAGAACATGGTTGATCCTGACAGTCTCAACAGCCTTTCAGGTGAACCAATCGGGAACCCCCGTCCGAAAGACTGCCTTGTGAAAGCCATGGAACTGATGGACTATCAGGCAGTGAAGGAAGAAGAGCAAAAAAGCAAGGAGGAACCTGGACGATATGCGATAGGAGTCGGTGTTGCGCTGGGCGTTCATGGCAACAACTGTTTCGGCGTACACCGTGACAATACCACGCCGATGATCAGGATGAACGAAGATGGTTCCTGTACTTTGGTTACAGGCGCCCATGACATGGGCAATGATGTCCTGGGAATGCAGATGCAGATCATATCGGATGTCATTGGGGTCTCGATGGATAAGATATCTGTTGTTGCTGCAGATACGGACACTTGCCTTTGGCATATCGGGGACTATTCCAGCCGTGGGGTCTTTGTCATAGGTTCTGCTGCGAAGAATACGGCTGAAAAACTTCGTAGGGAACTGCAGATAGAAGCTGGAAAACTGCTTGATACCGATCCTGAGATGATTGAACTGCATGATGACGCGGCTTGGGTCAAGGGGAATACAGGTTGTACGGTTTCATTGAGGGACGTCATGACCAATTGTCAGGCTGTCAGCGGTAGGGAACTGTGTGTGTATGAAACCTATGAAGCACCTCGGGGTGCTGCTTCCTATGGAGTGCATATGGCTAAGGTCAGCATTGACAGGGAAACAGGAAAGGTGAGCATTCTTTCCTATGTTGCCGTGCACGATGTGGGATTCATCATCAATCCCATGATGTTGGAAGGCCAGCTTGAAGGTGGTATCCACATGGGTCTGGGCTATGGGCTGTCTGAGAAGATTACCTTTGATGAGCAGGGGAAACCTTCCCCGTTGGTGTTGAAAAGATACGGTGTGCTGAGGGCAACCGATATGCCTTCTCATTTGAAGGTAGGTTTTGTTGCGGATAAGGGCGGAGAACCCGGCGGTCCGTATGGGGCAAAGGCCATGGGTGAGTGTCCGGTCGTGCCTGTTGCCCCTGCTGTGGTCAATGCAATACGGAATGCTTTGGATATGGAAATAAATGATTTGCCTGCAGATAAGGAAAAGATACTGCAGGTTTTGCATCAGCAAGCTGGAAGAGGGTAGAGTTATGGTAAGAATATTGGGAATTTGCGGTAGTCCTCGTAGGAAATCTGCATATGTTGCTTTGCGTACAGCTCTTGAAGGTGCTGCGGCGTCAGGCGAAGAAGCAGAGACTTCTCTGGTTGAGCTTCGGGGCAGAGATATGCATCTATGCATCCACTGCAACAAGTGTCTGCGGGAAAAAGCAGACAGATGTGTCATTTTTGAAGATGACATGACTCCTTTATATGATGAATTCTATAATGCCGATGGTATCATCATCGCTTCACCGGTTTATGAAATGAACATTACGGCACAGACGGCTTCGTTTATGCATCGTTTTCGTTCTGCGTGGATAAAAGGTGTACGGGAACCGGAATTCTTTATCAGGAAAGTAGGGGCCGGCATTACGGTAGGCGGTACACGGAACGGCGGACAGGAAAGTGCCATGAATGCAATCAATAACTTTTTCCTTGCCCAGGGGATGACACTTTGCAGCGGAGGAAACGGCATGTATACCGGTGCAATGCTATGGAATCCTGGGGATGGCTCTACCGATATGGATGATCCTGTGGGTTTGGAAAATGCCAGGATATTGGGAAGGAATGTTGCAGTGATGGCCCGTATCATGAAAGAGGCAAGATTATGGAAGAGCTGACGATTACCATAAACAGACGGCAATACAGGCTGGCTATCGAGCATTCCTGGACATTGCTGTATCTCCTGCGCGAGGTGTTGAACCTGACAGGAACGAAATGTGGGTGCAGTACCAATGATTGCGGTGCCTGCAAGGTCATCATTGACGGAGAAGCAATGAATTCATGTTGTATCCTTGCGAGGAATCTCAATGGCCATGAGGTGGAAACGATAGAAGGACTTGCAAGGGGAACGGAACTTCATCCGATTCAGAAAGCCTTCATTGAAGCAGGAGCCGTACAGTGCGGCTTCTGTACGCCAGGCATGATTATGTCGGCAAAGGCACTCCTGGACAAGAATCCTGATCCGGATGAAACGCAGATACGTAAGGCAATCGAGGGGAACCTCTGCCGATGTACCGGCTATGTGAAGATAGTCGAGGCCATACAGCTGGCAGCGAAATGGCTCAGGGAGGAGTAGATATATGGATCTGATTACCAATGGTGTATTGGGCGGAAAAATGCCGGTTATGGATGCACGCCTGAAGGTAACAGGTCAGTTACGGTATGTAGACGACCTGCGTCTGCAGGGAATGTTATATGCGGCAGTACTTTTCAGTCCGGTAGCCCATGCCAGGATTGTTTCGATAGATGCATCTGAAGCAGAACAACTTCCTGGGGTGCGGGCCGTGGTATGGTATAAGGATGCTCCTGAGGTACGTTACAACGGCAATGGAGAAGATTCTTCCATTTTGCCTTCGGAACGGGTATTTGATGATGTCGTACGCTATGTAGGGGACAAGGTAGCAGCAGTTGCTGCTGAGAGCCTTGATATTGCACGCAAGGCAGTGAGATTGATACATGTTGACTACCAACCGCTTCCTGCTTATTTTGATCCGATCAGAGCAGTCCAGCCCGATGCCTATCCCATCCATGGCACTTCAAACATCCTTGAAGAAGTAAAGCTTTCAGCTGGAAACCTGGATGAGGGGTTTGCACTGGCTGATCATATTTTCAAGGATGAGTATAAGGTCCCTGCTATCCATCATGCTGCCATGGAACCACATGGGTCTATTGCAAGCTATGATGCAGACGGGAAGCTGACAGTCTATACACCTTCCCAGGATGTGTTCGGGCAACGGATGAATTTGGCAAAGATATTTTGCATGCCGATGAGCAAGGTACGGGTACTTAGCCCTGGCATGGGAGGCGGGTTCGGAGGAAAGATAGATCTTGTTACGGAACCGATTACTTCTTTGCTAGCTATCAAGACCGGCTGTCCTGTAAAGCTTGTCTATACCAGAAGGGAGGATATCTCGTCTTCAACGACACGTCATGCAGAAACGATTTTCATAAAGACGGGAGTCAAGGACGACGGGACTATCACAGCCTGTGAATACACCGTCTATGCAGGTGCCGGGGCACAGTCCGGAGCTACGATGAGTGTCATGTGGGCTGCAGGCGGAAAGTTCTTCAAGATCTACGCGATTCCCAATCTTTCCTACCATGCTGTTCCTGTGTACACCAACTGTTCTGTGGCAGGGGCAATGAGAGGATTCGGATCTCCTCAGCTTTTCTATGCCTTGAACAGTCATCTCAATCATATTTCCATGGCACTTGGCATCGATATGTGCCATCTCCAGCTGCGTAACCTTCATAACCCGAATACCAAGGACCGGCATGGTGAGCCTATTGGAAATTTCAGAGCAAAAGATTGTGTGAGGCGGGGTATGGAACTGTTCGGTTGGGATGCTGCCAAGCATGAGGAAGAAGTTTCGAGAAAAGCCTGTGGACGATATCTAGTCGGGGTGGGTATGGCTGTTGCACCTCATGGAAGTAGCCTATACGGCATCATGCCGGATACCTGCGGCGTCATGTTGAAAATGAACGAAGACGGTTCCCTGACTATGTTTACCGGGGTCAGTGAAATGGGTAATGGATCAAATACCATACAGATGTTGCTTGTCTCGGAGGTGTTGGGTATTTCCAGCGAAAAAATCGCTTGCGTGAAGACAGATACTGAGACTACCCTGTTTGATGTAGGGGCATATGCCAGCCGGGGTACCTATGTCGGAGGCGGTGCCGCAGTACAGGCAGCGAAGGCGATGAAGAAAAAGATCCTTCGGGAAGCTTCCTTGCTGTTGTCTGCTGATCCGAAGCAGTTGGTCCCTTCCAAGAACTGTGTATGGGTCGCAGGTTCAGAGCGCCATGTTACAATGAAACAGGTGGCAGAGAAGGCACATGAAATGGAACGGGACCTTGTCGTGGCAGAAGTATTCGGAACCAAGGCTGCGCCTATTTCTGCAGGTGCACATTTCGTCAAGGTGCAGGTTGACCGTGAAACCGGAGAGGTCAAGGTACTGCAGTATGTTGCCGTACATGATGTCGGTAAGCCACTCAATACCATGAGCCTGGAAGGACAGGTCGCAGGCGGTATCCAGATGGGACTTGGCTATGCACTTTCTGAAGGTCTTGAATTGGATGGACATGGAAGGGTCAGGAATACAAGGTTGAGAGATTGCCACCTTTTTACGTCAACCCAGATGCCTAAGATTGTCATTGAGTTCCTTGACAGCTATGAGCCTACGGGGCCATTCGGTGCCAAGAGTGTCGGTGAATGCGCTACGGTACCGGCCGCAGGAGCTGTGGCGAATGCCGTCAGCAATGCTGTCGGTTATTGTTTCAACCAGCTGCCGATAAAAAAAGAATGTATCCTGGCACATTTGCAGAAAAAAGAAAGCTTATGAAAAATGCAGGAGCATTGACAGATCCATGATGGTCGGATTGAAATAGACTTTGATAAAACCCATACATTGGTCCAGGATATTGTAATAAGCTTCCTGCCATTCAAGCAAAGGGGTATCTTCCGGAAGGCCGAACAATGAGGTGACTTCTTTGCTGCAGGTGGCTTTTTGCCATGAAATGACATACTGGCTTTTCATGGTGCAGTGTTTCTTGAAGAAATCACCGATATTACGCTGGTATATTCCTGCCTTTGGATAGCTGACAAGATAAGCCTTGTCAATCCAGACTGTCGTATGGATGGCAAGGTGGTTATCAGCAAGGAACTCTTGGTCAAACATGATATAGGCAGTGTTCAGGGCATTTGGAATCCGCTGTTCCATTTCCTCATTTCCCATGGTATCTACCCATTTCGACCGTGTTGTCTTTACTGTATGTCCACTTTGTTCCAACAGCAACCTGAAGTTTGAGTTTACATCGAATCTCATAGGAAGGGCGGCGACAGTAGGATGTCCATAGTTACCTTTCCCATGCCATTGGGAAATAAGTCCTTCACGGTATAATTCAGCCAGTGCTTTTCTCACTGTGCCCCTGCTTATGCCGAGCTTTTTGGTCAATGTCGGTTCTGATTCAAGTTTATTGTTACCCGGAGCCAATGTCCTGATGGTTTTTTCAAGGTACTTTTTTGTCCGGACATGCAATGGTGCTGCTGTTTTCACATGTGAACTATATAATGAAATTGATCGGTAATCAACATTACCGATTCAATTTCATGAATTTCTCTTTCCAACGAGTTCCCTTTGCATAGCTTTGTACGGAACGCCTGATTCTGTCTATATGCAGCAAGGGGAGAGGCTGACGGCAAGATGGCAGCAAGGCAGATTTGCTATGGTCTGTAAATTACCTATCATGCTATGCCAGGAAGAAGAATCCTGAGGACATAGCTTGACATAATATGATTATATGTCATCGCCTTGCTGCTGACCGAAATTGAACTAGAGGGCTATTACTCTGCCGTCAATGCTTCCATGATGATACCATAGAATCCCTTGCAGGCCATGATCAATTGATCTATTTCAATGTATTCATCCCTGACATGAGCCAGACTTTCCAGGGAAGGGCCAAATCCTATCGTCGGGATCTTTGCTTCTCCGCAGAAGTGGCTGCCGTTGGTGCAGAAGGCAAAATGTGAGAGGGGTGCCTTGATACCTACTTTGTCCAAGCCTGTACGTACTTTTGTTACCAGAGGTGTGTCAGCCTTTGTTTCCCAGGCGGGAAAAAACCTTTTTGCGCTGATTGTTGCTCCGGTCCAGCAGATTCCGCTACCTTGTGAAAGATAGGTTTTTGCCTTTATGGTCGGATCTTTCTGCTTGACTGTTGCAATTGCTTCTTGTATCGGTTTGAGTATGCTTTCTTCGGTTTCTCCTACCAATGTACGTCTGTCAAAGGTTGCCTTGCAGGCCGCAGGAACTACCGAAGAACCTGGATATGGGCTTGAGATGATATCGGTCAGTTCCAGGATGCCTTTGCCGAGCAAGGGATGTTCAGGCGGAACGATATTTCTTATTGCCTCAATGATAGGCCACATTGCATAGACTGCATTGATACCTTTTTCAGGATTGGATGAATGGCAGGAAACACCCTCGGTTTCTACGATGATTTCTGCACGGCCTCGTTGCCCGATCTTGACTGTACCGGTCGTAGCTTCACCTACGATGACGATATCCGGTCTGACATTTTCCGTTACGGTCCTTGATGAAATGCCTTCAAAACATTCTTCATGGACCGTACCTGAGACATAGATTCTTCCTTTGAACTTGCGGTTTGTATCTGTCGCGAACATAGCAGCTGCAGAAAGCATGGCAGCGACGCTGCCTTTCATATCGGATGTACCTCGACCGAAAATCTTTCCGTTTTCAATCTCGGCTGCAAAAGGATCATGCTGCCATTTGTCTGCATCCAATACTTGTACCGTATCGATGTGCCCGTCAAGCAGGATCGTTTTGCCGGGGTACTTTCCGATAAAACACCCTACGATACTACCGTTCTTATCAATGCTGACTTCATCGAAACCATATTCCTTCATAGCGGATTCGATTCGCTGGGCTACCTGTTGTTCCTGTCCTGAATAGCTTGGTATACGAATAAGGTCCCTGCAAAGTTCCACAAGCTGTGTGTTCCTGTCTTCTGTTGTCTGTTTCAACATTATCCTTACCTCTTGCATATATGAAAATTGTTTCCTATACTTGGCATATATATCTTGTATATACAAGATTCGACTGCAATTGTACAGACTTTACAGGAAAAAACTATGGAAACACAGATGGCAACCGGTATGGAGACGACATTTCTTGGTATTCGGATGCAAAGTCCCTTCATCATAGGTTCAGGTCCTGCCAGCTATGATGCCGAAGCGATGATGACACTCCATGGAGAAGGAGCCGGTGCCGTGGTTACCAAGACCATGAGGTTTGCTCCTGCTCACAATCCTGTCCGGCATATTGCCAAGACTGGTACATCTGATTCCTTGATAAACTGTGAATTGTGGAGTGACCTGCCATATACCAGGCTGGTTGAGGAAGAAATACCCCGTGCCGTACAAGCCGGAGTCAATGTGATTGCCAGCATCGGGCATACACCTGCAGAAGCCAATCAATTGGTTCCTTTGGCAACAAAAGCCGGAGCCTGTGCGATTGAATTGGTTTCCTATGAGGAGGAAACCATGCTGGAAATGGTCAGACAAGCCAAGGATCTGACGGATTTGCCGATCATTGCAAAACTCAGCCCCAATTGGCCTGGATATCTGAAACTTATTCCTCCTCTGGAGGAGGCCGGGATAGCCGCCATTACAGCAATGGATTCCGTTGGGCCTGTACTCCGCATAGATATCCATACAGGCAGACCGTTGGTAGAAGGAAAGCAGGGCCGTGGATGGCTTTCGGGAGCAGCAATAAAACCGATCATCCTGAACCATGTGGCACTTCTGGCCCAGCAGACTGACCTTCCTATCATCGGGCTTGGCGGCGTATGTACGGCTGAAGATGCCGTTGAAATGAGCATGGCAGGAGCACAGGCCATAGGCATCTGCTCGGTTGTTCTCATCAAGGGGCATAGATATATTGCGCAGTTGATAAAAGAAACAAATGCTCTGGTACATTCCCTGGGATATGAAAATCTTCGTCAGACTTGCAATGTCTTCAATTTCAACCTGGCAAAGGAAGTCCCTTCCTATCATTTCAGCTTTGATGCTGTGGCATGTGTCGGTTGCAGACGTTGTGATGTCGTCTGTCCTTACCAGGCCCAGCAGACTGGCAGAAAACATAGCCTGGCGATAGACGAAAGCCGATGTAGGAACTGTGGCCTGTGTGCATCGGTCTGCCCAAAGGGTGCCCTGGCGTTTTCTCTCTGACATTGTCCGAAGCTATAAGGAGACCTTTTATGACACGGATAGTAACTGCATCGTATCTTGTTTTGCCAGGACCTGCCATCTTGCGGAATGGAGCGTTGGCATATGAAGGCCCGACCATTTGCTTTGTCGGGACTTTTGAAGCATGCCGGAGCCTTTATCCCAAGGCACAAGTCACGACGTACGACAACTGTGTGCTGGCCCCGGGATTCATCAATGCCCATATGCATCTTTATGGCATTATTTCCCATGGGCTTTCTTCTCCTGTAAAGATTACGGGATTCGAAAGCTTCCTTGAAGACTATTGGTGGCCTTTGATTGAGAACCGTATCGACAGTTCCATGATAGCTGCTGCAACTGAGGCTTCGGCCCTCCAACTGGTTGATAGCGGGGTTACTGCTGTCTGCGATGTATTGGAAGCACCCTTTGCTTTTGCACAAGGTCTTGAAACTGAGGCTGCTATACTTAAAAAACTTGGACTAAGGGCAGTCCTGAGCTTGGAGTCATCGGTAAGAGTATCACCCGACAATGGTCTTTCCTGCCTTTCTGCCAATGTTGCCTTCAGCAAGGCCCATAGGGATGATCCGTTCATTTCTTCTATGCTTTGCCTGCATACGGCATTTACCTGTCCGAAGGATTTCATATTGTCAGCCTGCAGGCTTGCACGGGAACATGAGCTTCCCATACAGTTCCATCTTAATGAAAGCCAGTATGAACCTGCCTGGTGTGAGCGGCATCATGGGGAAAGGACTGCCTTATGGTACAGGGACATAGGTCTGCTGGACCAACCGCTGCTTGCAGCCCAATGTGTGCAGCTTTCAGAAGAGGAGATTGATGCCTTGTCTTCACAAAGGGAACATCTTGCTGCGGTACATGTCCCATTGAGCAACTGTGAAGTAGGCGGAGGGATTGCCCCTGTCCCTGCGTTGCAGGCAAAGGGACTGACGGTGGGCTTGGGTACCGACGGATATATCAATAATTTCTTCGAAACGATGCGAGGTGCTTTCCTGCTTCACAAGGCGCATCTGCTCAATCCTCAGGCCATGCCGGCCCGTACCGTATGGAAGATGGCAACGGAAGATGGTGCAAAAGCCATATATGGCAGCAAGGCGACTTGTGGGGTCTTGGCAGAAGGCAAAGCTGCAGATTTCCAAGTTATTTCCTTGGAAGGTTTGCCTACCATGGTCACTGAAGAAAACATATTTGACCAACTGATTCTCTACAGGAATCCACAGGATGTCCTGGAAGTCTATGTCGGAGGCCAAGCTGTCAAGAAAGCAGGGAAAACTGTCCATGGCGATTGGCAGACTGCTGCACAGAACTGCTGGAAGGCGTCAGATAGGCTTGCTGCCGGAAAAACAGAGAATCATTGAGCTGTTCTCTTTTATATACCGTATAAAAAGATAATGATATCGTGTACTTCTGTGGCAAGGTCAGCATCTGGTTCAACCAGCTATGCTTTCTTGCCACAGAAGCCGATGAATCAATAAGTTCAACTTTCCTTCGTGTAGGCCACGCCAAGCTTTGCCGGTACATTGAAGGATTTCCTTGCAATGGTAAGCGCAATGGTCAGGATATATAGGGCAGTGCAATGAACAGCTCGTTGGGAAGGAACGTGTTCGGATTGGATTGCATCAGGATGGCCAATGCCTCTGTCAAGCCGAATACGAGCGTTCCGATCATGGCACCGACTGGATTCCAGTTACCTAGGAAACAAATTGCAAATGCAATCCAACCACGTCCTCCGATCATATTGGTGGTAAACATGCCAAGGTAACCTATCGAATAGAATGCACCTGCTATGCCACCCATCAGACCGGAGAGCGACACGACGCCATAACGGACTTTGCTGACGCTGATACCTGCCACATCTACGGCTTCAGGATTTTCTCCTGTGGAACGGATGATCAGACCTAGGGAAGTATTGTACAGGATGTAGTAGCCGACCGGCACCAGGAGATAAATGATATAGGTGAGGATGTTCTGCGTGAACAGTATGTCACCGATTACAGGAATTCTTGAAAGTACCGGGATGGCAATCTTTTCAAGCGGTTTTACTGTCAGTGGAGATGTCGGTACACCGAATACGACTCTTTGGAGGAAAGAGCACAGACCGGCTATGAGAATGTTGATTGCGGTCCCTGTTACGATCTGGTGTTGCTTCAAGGTGATGCAGATGAAAGCGTAGAGCAATGAAACCAATATGCCTGCAGCCATTGCGGCAAACAGTCCCAAGGCAAGGCTCCCACCCAGATAGGTCGTCGTGAAGCCTGCCCAGGCTCCCATGAGAAAAATACCTTCGATGGCAGTGACCATCATACCTGCATGTTCTGAAAAGACTTCGGAAAGTGCTCCGAAAAGCAGCGGAGTACTCATCATGAGCGCACGAGCCAGTAGATTGATCATACTTCGTTGACCTCCTTCAGATGTTTCTTGTCCCTGTTGACTTCCATTTTGTTACGGACAAAATAGGACATTATGACGAAAATCATTACAAAACCTTCCATCAGGTCGATGATGCTTGATGGAATACCGGACAATTGCCCCATGATTGAACCGCCTACCTGCAGTGCACCGAACAGAATGGATGCAAAGATGATGCCGATCGGGTTTGCATTGGCGAGAATGGCGATACCGATACCAAGGGATCCTATGGAAGGATTGAATCCCTGTAGCAGCATATGCTGGACGCCGTTGACTTCTGTTACACCAGCCAGGCCTGCTAGGCCGCCGCTGATGAAAAAGCTTATGACGATTATCTGCCGTGGCCTGATGCCGCTCATGGAAGATGCTTCGCTGTTCATGCCTACCGCCCGAATTCTAAAACCCAGGGAGGTCCGATAGAGCAACAGCCATATGCCTATGGCTATGAAAACTGCAAGCAGAAAACCGAGGTGCAGTCTTGTGTGAGGCACGATGCGTGGTAGCCAGACTGCCTTTGCCAGCGTATCTGTCTGTGGGTATTCGCCTTTTGTTTCCATCAGGGAAGTCCTCAGCAGGTAGTTCATGATTGCAAGCGCAATGTACGTGCTCATCATACTGGTGAGGAATTCATTTGCATTGAAACGGGCTTTTGCAAAACCGATCAGACCACCCCAGATACCGCTGAGCAGGAACGCAGCAATGATGACGAATGGTATGGCGATACCTGACGGCCATGCCAATGAAATGGCAACTGCCGTGATTGCTCCGATGTAGAACTGGCCTTGGGCTCCGATGTTGAACAGGTTTGCCTTGAACGTAAAGGCAAAGGCAAGGGCCGTGAAGATCAGGGGAGTTGCCTTGACAAATATCTCGCCGATGGTATAGGTATCACGGAACATCGAGGAAAACAGGATGCCGTAGGTGGAAATGGGATTTTTCCCGAGCAACAGCATCATGAAGCCGCTGATGATGAGTCCCAGCAGGATTGCCAGTACCGTAGTCAGGAAAAGGTCTCTTGTCTTAGGATTCATCAGTGTCTCCTTCAATGGAATAACCGGCCATCAGGAGGCCGATCTTTGTCGTATCCAGCTGTGAGGCTCTATAAATGCCTTGGAGCTGTCCTTTGTACAGCACTGCAATCCTGTCACAGAGCATGAATATTTCCGACAGTTCAGTCGATACGAGCATGATTGCCTTGCCTGCTTCCTTTTCATGGAGAATGGCTGCATGTACGTTGTGTATGGCGCCTAGGTCCAATCCCCTGGTCGGTTGGTCAAAGATGACGAAGCTGCCACAGTTATATACTTCACGGCCGACGATTACTTTCTGCTGGTTTCCACCAGAAAGCTCGTGTGCAATCGCAGAAGGACCGGGAGCCTTGACGTCAAAATCCTTGAGGATCTGCTGTGTCCTGTTGTTCAATGCTGTTCGCCGTATCCATCCGTGGCGTGACCACTGGTTTGAGTAGCTGGATTTGAGAAAGATGTTTTCTGACAGCGTCATATCCATGATCATACCATATCGTTGCCGGTCTGAAGGTACGTAGCCGATTCCCTTTTCAATCCTTTCACGTATCGAATTGTGTGTGATATCCTGGCCTTCCAGTCTGATGGTTCCTTTCGTAGGCTTTTCAGCTCCGCAGATTGCCATGCATAGTTCCTGCTGACCATTGCCGGAAACACCTGCGATACCGAAGATTTCTCCTTCATGGATGTCAAAGGAGACATCCTGAAGCTTTGGAAGCTCTCCTTCCTTTTCGATTGTCAGACTGTCGACGGAAAGGCATATCTTGTCCCGTATTTCACTTTCTGAAGTTACCGGCAATGTTTCCAGTTGGTGCCCGATCATCATCTGTGACAGTTTTTCTTCCGTCGTCTCTGTTTTGAGGACATCCCCGAAGACTTTGCCGTTTCTCATGACGATGATACGGTCTGCCACTGCCATGACTTCCTTGAGCTTATGGGTAATGAAGATAATGGCGTTTCCCTTTGCGACGAAGGTTCTGACGAATTCCATGAGGTTGTCGATTTCCTGAGGAGTAAGTACTGCTGTCGGTTCATCCATGATCAACAGGTTCGCGTCCAGATACAGTGCCTTGAGGATTTCAACTTTCTGTTGTTGCCCGACAGCCAAGTCACGTATCTTTGCCTTTGGATCGATTTCAAAACCGTAGGTAGTTGCCAGTTCTGCGATTTCCTTTTCCTTTTGTTTCCAGTCAATCTTGCCTGTTACGTTGCCTAGGATGATATTCTCGGTCACGGTATGTGCAGCTACCAAGGAAAAGTGCTGCTGTATCATGGAAATTCTATAATGCATGGCATCCCTGGGGGAGTCTATGCTGATTTCTTTGCCGTCTTTGTATAGCTTTCCTTCATCCATGCTGTATAGGCCATAAAGAATCTTCATGCAGGTACTTTTTCCTGCGCCGTTTTCGCCGAGCAGTGCCAATACTTCTCCTCTGTTGATGGAGAAAGAAACATCTTTGTTTGCTACTACTTTGGCAAAATATTTGGAGATTCCCCTTAATTCAAAAAATGGTGTTTCCATGGGACTCCTTTCCATGCAATGTTTGTTATTGAGATGACAATCTGGCCGGCAAAGCCGGCCAGACCGCTGGAAAATGGCTCAATGCTTTATTCTTTGAACATAGCCTTCAAGTCAACTTTTCCTGCTTTGAAATCGGCAATGCCGGCTTCTACATCCTTCTTGGTAGCATCTGTGATCTGATCGGTGTATACCGGATTGAAGATTCCTTCGTTGATACCGGCTTCATGGACTTTGCCACCTGTCAGTGTGCCATCATAGTACTGCTGGACAGCCCAGATGTACAATGTCTTGAAATCATAGACAACGGAAGCAACGACAGTACCGGGGGCTACATCATTCTGATTGCCGGAGAACCCGATGAACTTTACGCCTTTCTCCTTGGCTGCCTGGATGGAACCGAGGCCGACCTGGTTGGCATAGACGAACAGGGTATCAGCTCCTTTGTCTATCATGGTTTCAGCCATCTGTTTGCCCAGTGCTACGTCATCCCAGCTGTTTGCAAAGGCTCTGGTAGCTGAAGCGTCGGCAATACCTCTTGCCTTGGCTTTTTCTACGGCAACCTGTTCATAGACATCGAGCAGCTGTTTCATCAGCTTGTTGGGGAAACCGCCGATGGTTGCGAACTGTCCGTCCTTGGTAACGTCTCCGGCGATCAAAGCCGCAATATAGCTGGCTTCATACTCCTTTGGATAGACCGGAGCTACGTTTGCGCCGTCTGACTGCAAGCCGTTTACGACACAGAATGTGGTATCAGGATAATCCTTTGCAACTTTGTTGGCTGCTTCATCGAACTGTGTGCCTGCAGCCATGACCAGGTCATAGCCTCTTTCAGCATAGTTCCTGAAAGTCGATTCAAAGTCAGAAGCCTGGACATTTTCGATGTATTCCATGTGGGTGCCCAGTTGCTTGTTGCAGGCTTCAAGGCCCGCATAGTTGGTTGCATTCCAGCTCTGGTCATTGATGGGGCCAGGAAGGAGCAAGGCAATCTTCAAATCTCCGATAGCTTTTTTCCCTGTTGTTGCGGTAGTCGTAGTTTCCTGCGTCCCGTTGGCAAACAGACTGCCGATTGCAATGCATGCAACAGTCATGATGACAGCTAGTTTTTTCATTGTATTCCTCCAAAAAAAAAGACGTTTTTCCCTCTTGGAAAAACGCCATTGTTTTGAAAAACAGTATGTCCAAGTTTTATCTTTCCGTCAAGTATTCGCTTTCTTTATATCGATATTCACGTAATATTTGGTTTTTCCTTGACTTATCGTAAAATGAGATGGTAATCCTGTCAAATTAAATCTTCGGTTTTCTTGATATGATTTGCCAAGAAAACCAATTAAACCAGACCACTTTTTCTTTTTGATTTTAAACAAAATGATTGTTTGTCTTCATAGTTGAAAATTTTTTATGGTAATTCTGGAATCATTTTTATTGGTTCAGAAAGGATGAATTCTCTTTTTAATGTTGTCCAACATATTTCTGTTTTTGCATATTCTCCTAGAGATTTACCATTTGCATGGCTAAATAGAAAATCATAAACTTCTTTACCCCATATTTTTATTTGATCAATAAAACTATCGGATATTTGCTGATTATCCCAAACCATTTTTAAATTAAGTCTATCTTTATATTTTTCACTGATAATTGAAAGTAAAGCAATTCTTACTCCACTTGGGCTTTGGGGACAGATATTACCTTTTAAAAGATAAAAACTTTTTCGATATACTATATATTGTGCTAATCGGTCTTTCACATATTGAGGATCAATTTTTTTCGACTCATCATTTAAATAGTTTTTCATGGCAACAAGACATTTTTCGCCACCTAATGCAGCAAATTTAGGTTTCCCATCCCATGTTGCAATACACATGGACAAATCAGTTTTTTTCTGGATTCTTCGAGATGGTGGAATTATTTTTGATAGGATTCTACGGCGTTCATATGGAGATTTTGCAGTAAAATTTAAATATGTATTGAAACTACCTGCAGCTCTTTCATAGAACCATTTGCCATTACCATCTGGACAGGTAATAGTTTTAAGTACTTTTTCAAAATTAATATGAAACAATGCATGTGCCTCAAAGTCTGATTTCTTTATGGCATTCTGTAAATTGGAATATCTTGAGACATTTGATACGAAACTATTATCTTCTTCATCCCGTTCTTTTGAATTAAAAATAATAATTTTGGCGGCAACGCGGACTTCATTTAATTGGATTGCATCATTGTCTCTTTTTGAGAAATATATTGACGCTGTAGTTTGTCCTCCATTAACGATTTGGGCTGCATGTAATTGTAATAGAATGACACCCCTTTGATTGTTTTGTATTATTGCCTTATCTGCGACAATAACCAATCCGTTATTATATGCCATGAAACGTCTCGGCGTGGTTGTGAGAGTATCTTTAATGCCAGAATTAACCACTCTTTTTGTACTTAAAAATGATCGAACATTTGCTTCAAGTAACTGATCTCTGTATTTACTGTAGATTGAATAAATCACATTTCCTGGAATTGCAGTCAAAGCATAATCATATTCATCATCTTTTGAACGGGGAACATAAACACAAGGAAGTCCGGATCCTAATAGTTTTTCAAAATCAATAATAATAGAATCCTGAGGTTTTCCTTCAATTGATTGTTTATACCATAAATCTGAATCAAAAATATTTATTGAGATTTCAATATTTTCAGCTTTCTGTGTGGCAAAACTTTTAATTTTTGAAACACAGTTGGTAATTACTGTAATTCTAATATTTTTACATTCATTTCCATATTCTCTGAAAATCATGGCCAAGTCTGATTCTGACGTTCCTTTTGTTAACTGACTTACAAAATTGCTCGTATTGTCTAGACTACAGGCAATAAAATAATAAGCAGCCGTAACCTCTTTTTGAATTTCTTGATTTGTTAGTTGAATTATATTTCCAGTGCTATCACGATAAATGCAAGTAATAATATCTATTCCCTTGGAAATATCTTCATCATCATCTAATGCATATCCAAAAATTTTAATTTTTTTATTTCTATAATTACCTTCATAATAACAGTCTTTAAAATCTCCAACCAAAGCTCCATTTTCAGATAAGTAATTAGCAGCCATTTCGCAATATATAACTTGCTGGTAAGGGTATGGAGAAGAAGTAGAAATCATCATCTCATTACGACGTTGCGCTAGTTCTTCTCTTTGTTCTTTTAAGAAAGTTTCAAAATCAATAGCCATATTATTCCTTCCAATTTAAATTTTGCATCGTAAATGGTAAATATTTAAGATTTTCTGTTAATTTTATTTCATATTTTGCTGATTCGATTCCAGCCATTGTGTTTTCACCTGTGATACGGGGAAAATATTCATTAATTGGATATAATTTAATATCTTCTAGTGAAAACCTTTCAGAATATTCATTTGTATATAAATCAATATAACCTATTTTTAATAATAAATTTTCAAATTTAGCTTCTACTTCAGCATTTTCTTTAATTAAATTTCTTGTTTCTTGAATTATTTCTGGCAAAGATTTTCCTAGTTTACTAATTGTAACTATCACCAATGCAAGAAATAATTGTGGAGTATCGGATGAATCCAATTGTTCGATTGAACTGATTTGGATTTTTTTCTTTCCTTTTATATTTGTTTTTACTTCAATTGCAAATTTGTCAAATAAAAAATCTTTTGAACTATGATTTGGACCTTGCCATCCGTTTACTATAGAAGAAACGTCTAAGTCGAATGTAAATAATTTGTTTATGATAGTTAATTCCCCCCATAAACCTAATTGTTGTTCGAAAGATAATCTATTGGAGATATCAAAAGCAAAAAAATGTTGCCATTCCTTTATACGACTTAGTAATAAAATAGAAAGATGATAACTGCTGGTTACATTGTCGCATTCTTTGAGGAATTTATATAAATCTTCAACAACATTCAAAAAAATACTTTCTACATCTTCGTTTTTACATATCATAGCAAGCCAAACATAATTTTTGTCGAAATTTTCAGCTGATATAGGCAAAATAGTCATGCCACTTGATTCTGACATTGTTCTTTGGTCTGAAAAAGTAGAAAAAGCTAATCCCTTTAGAATTCCAATAAAAATTGTAGGCTTTGACTGGGGGAAATTTATTCCACATCGAATTTCATAAAGTTTTCCTGTTTCTAAACGAATATGATAATATCCAGGTTCTTGTAACTTCTTTTGTTGTATTGAGTACCAACCCTGTATAATTTGTTCTCTAAAGCTATTCATTAATTGTATTTTCCTCACTTTCATTTGTTTCAGTCAAAGAATGGATGTATTGCTCATAGAATATATGATTTACAGAATAGGTATGTTTGTATTTATTAGGAGTACGGTAATTTGGCATTACAATGGCAAAACCAACGAGCTGAGGTTCATTGTTTCCGTCCATTGGTATAAATGGATAGATAAGCAGAAGACACTTGTTGATATCTTCATTATCATTTTGAGTTCTTATATATCGGGCTGCAGCACCGGAAATGCTTCCTGGTTTTCTTTCTTTTTGAATTTGCTGATCAATCTTTTTTGTATAAGCTTTTGCCTCGTCATATTCTTTTTTATTGAAATCAATAAATTCATCCCATGAGTTAGTTAAGACTTTAATACTTAAAGTATCTTCTTTAGGATTATCTAGGGTCCTTCTGCTGAATTTTATTCCAGGGAATAGATTTGTTTCTTTTCTTGTTTGATCAGCTACTCCGATAATGGCAATGTTCCATAGATTTGTAAAGCCTGATTTCTCAGAATCTTTAAGAAACTTTAAAATCGCTAATGGATTAATTGCCACTGAGTTAGGGTGAAGTTGATAATTTTTTAAAAATGTAGCAACCTTTTCTAAGGGTATGTTTCTCCAAAGGGCAGCATTCCACTTTCTAAAATCTCTACATGGATTAATTTCAGGGTTATTTGGTAATGTTTGGATAAATTGTTTTGTTATTTCCCAATTGTGATTTTGTTTTTCTTTATCAGAAGAGAACAAAATAGTCTGTATCATCTTTCCTTCAAAATCAACTTCTAGGTTATAGGTATGTTTTGCTTTTGCAGTTGAAGTTGCTCTTAATTTACTATAATTTCTAACTTTAAGTCCATATTCTTTTGGAGTACCTTTTCCTGTAGCATCAAATAGAATAGCAAATTCCTCCTGAAGTTCTTGTGTTGCATCTGTAATCTTGCAATAAGAGTCTATCAAATCATTTGTAGTATATATCCGACATAAATCAAGATATTGTGGCCTATAACCAAACCATCTTCCCATTTGCATGAGGGTATCAAAAGTGTTAGAAGTCCTAATGAAATAACTTATAGTAAGCCCCTCTAGAGTAAGACCCCTTGAAAATTTATCACCACCTAGTGCAATTACTTTTAAGCCCCTATCTTTTTCCTTTTCATAATCCAATACATCGGAGGAATTTCCATTTAACAACTTGGGATTTGCAATGTTTCCCATTACAAGAGGAAGATTTTGTTGTATCTGTTTCCAAGATGCTATAGAAGAAGTTTCGGCACCTAGTTCTTGATTGTATTGTATCCAGTTTTTAACAAAGTCTTCTTCCCATATTGTTTGTAATCTGTTTAATAATTCAATAAGTCCATCGCCATCATTGTTAATTAGCCTAATTTTACAATAGTTATCGAAATTAGAAACAACGGTTAATATTTCTTTTTGTACTTTTTGATATCTTGAAACATGGATAAGCATTGAACAATGTTTGTTTCCCTGTCCACGAAGATATCTCTGAGTACAAACAAGATAAAAAGATAAAATAGCATCTTCCAAGGACTTAGGTAGGCCAGAAACTGTATTTTGCTTATTTGGAACCCAATCTGATTTATGTCCTAAAGGTAGCCAATCTTTTTTTTGATATTCTAGTGATCCTCTGGGGACATTTAAAGTATATGTATCATTTATGTTGCGTACAATAGGTGCTATTAAAGAATTGTTACGTTCTCCGGTTCTTTCATTATGAGTTCCTAAAAGTTTTTCGGGGCCAAAATAAACATCATTATGTTCTAATGGAACAATAAATGACTGTGGGAACAAATCTGGACCTTCTTTTTTGGTTGTTCCCTTTTCGTGAATAAAAATATTTGCAAATGGTGTTGCTGTGTAACCAACATAAGCCGATTTAGTAAAGAAGTAGAGTAGCTGCCTAATTAATGAATTAATTCTTTTAGGATTATATTCTGAATTTGGTTCTCCTTCTTCATCAATTGCACCTTCTCCCGTATCAACAGAAGCACTGTCAGATTCATCATCAATCATTAATAGAGGAGAATCTGAACAAACAGGGCGGTTTGTATCTTTTTCGCAATCGGTAATATAATTTCTTTTTAGCCATTTAAGTAAACTACCTAACACAGATACATTCTTTTTTACTACTAAAAGTAATGGTTGGTGAGAAGCTATGCCCATATTTTTTGCAATTTTTCGATTAAAATCGCCATGGTCTCCACGAATAGTTACATATTGAGGAGTATGGTCACGATCTACAGGATTTTCTTTTCCAACACCTATCACTTTTATAGTATCGTCTGTATCAAAACCATCTGTAGAGTAACCTAAAAAACCTTCTTCAAGGCGAATTTGTGTCTGTTCCCGTAAGCTGTTTGTCAATCCTGCTAAAACAATGATTACACGATAGCCAACATCTGCTGCTTTACAAATCAGTCCAATATAATTTGCAGTTTTGCCAGATTGGACATTGCCTACTACAAGGCCTCTTCTATTCCAGCAATCAGGGCGAGAAGGATTTTCTAGGAGAGAAAGAATTTCTGATGTTGATTTGTCAATTGACGTGATGTCTGTTGGTCTCAGAGAACGACCTAAGTATTTTTTATATCTTTCCCAAAGCGCCAAATTGGAAGGAATTTCCCAATCAACATGGTCGGTGTTATCCTTGAATATCATTTCTTTTCTCGACCATATTCCTGCAACTTTAATTAACTCACTGGTTACGTTACTACGATTGTCAGTTGGCGTAAAAAACGCATTAAAATAATCTATCCATTTTTGGATGTCTCCTATCGATGGGTCATTGGCTAATTCTTTTTGATATAAAATTTCAATGCTCTGACAAATTTTCGTCTCATTTTCAGTCATTGTTTTCCTCACCTTGTTTAAATAAAGCAATTGCCTTTTCTATCTGGTCTGGGTAATCATAAAGTAATTCAAATTGAGAAAGTTTTTTTGCTGCTTCAACAATATCACAATTGTTGTTTTTCATCCAAACTTTTAGCAAATCTACAATTGCTGAGATTTTTTCATCTTTTTGCTTGTCGAAAATGGTAGTAGAAATACCATTATTCTTTTCTGATTCACTAATCATTATTTGTCGTACAGGAACGGAAAATTCAATAACTTGTAAAAGTTGTTTTACTACTTCTTTATCAGGATTTGACAATTTAGCAAAACAATTTTTTATAAAGGGGCTTTCATTATTAATGAAATAAGAATTATTCCTTTTTATCCAAGGGTTATAGTCCTTTACAGAAACAGTATCATCATTCTTACTATATTTGCCACGGTGTAAATATGTCTTTTTTGCTTGTTCTCGTATATCTGTTCCAATTTTCTCTAAAGTAAAGGTGCAATCCTCAGGTGGAAATGCCATAGATTTCTTTACATCAATTTTCCAAGCAAAATCATCAGAAGTTTTTATATCTAATTGAATTCTTGCTAATGAATAGGCTTCTTCTTGAATCCAACGAGGATTTCCTAAACCTAACCAACTCCCAGCAACAAGGAGTCGTCTATTGCGATAGATATAAAATCCTTCCTGAGAAATCCATCCTTTCTCTCCACCCATTATTTGATAGAGTTCTGGGGTTGCCACATTTTCATGAGGAGGTAAAATGCAACCTCTTACAAGGACTTTTTTACCAATTCCGATTTTTTCTTCTGGAAAATATCGTGCTGCAGGATTCTGTCTAGGAAAAGGTGACCAAGGCGATACTGAATTACCGTGTACTGTTAGTTTAAAATTATGGTCTTCAAGGAATCTATGAAAAACCATTGCAAGATGAGATTTTACAGAATTTTCTTTTTTCATAAACGTGTCATAGGTTGTGCTTTTGGTAATGATTTTATCAAGATTTTCCCATATTACTATTGTTCCTGATTCTTTTCCTTTTAATTTTACTAGGCAACTATCGACAAGGGGAGTCGTTCCTTCAAAAATAAATAATTCCTTGCTATTCTTTAAAGATTCTAGGTCCCAGCGAAAACAATGAGTTTTTCCGTTTTTCTTTGAAACGACAGACAGAATTTTACATTGTGAGAATGAAGCTAATTTTAACCCAAGCCCAAATCGTCCTAAGTCATTTGGATTACGTAGTGCCGTTATTTCCTTTTGTGAAAAATTCAAAGCACTAATTAACTCTTCTGCATCCATTCCATTTCCATCATCAAGTATTTGGACGGAAGGTTCAAAGCCATTGTTTCTTCCCCAAACGAAAGAAACATCGATGTTTTTTGCATTTGCAGCGATACTGTTATCAATTAGATCTGCAATTGCCGTCTCAAGAGAATATCCGATTCCTCGTAATGCATAGAGCATAAAAGACAAAGGTGGAATAATTTCTATTTTTTGTTCATTCACGCTTTTCATCTCCTGACCAATCAATAAAATATCCTATTAACTTATGATTTACACCCATTTTATTCTCTACTTTTTGTTGTATTTGACGAATTCGTTCCCGTGTTACATTAAATGTTTGTCCTATTTCTTCAAGTGTTTCTTCTTTAGTAGTATCAAGTCCATATCGTAAATTAACAATGTTTCTTTTGTCATACACCGCAAGGAGTTTTTTTTCAATTGTATGCAATATGTTTTTATCCAAATCTGAGATGATTTGTCTTTCCATTTTCCTATTGTCAGATAACTTGTCTGGTGCAATATCCTCATAAGAAATAAAGTCAGAGTAATATAAACTAAGTAATTGAGAGGCTATGGGCGATAATGAATGTTTTTTGCAAAATTTAGATGCTGCTAGGTCAATTGTTTTTTTTGTCGGATTTTTATTTTTCAAATATTTTTTGAATTGATATAATAGAATACCAAAATGTACGGGAAAACTTACTGTTTGGGAATCATTATAGTTATTTTCATCTAAGGCTCTTCTTTGTACTTGGTCAATCCAGATAATTGCATAGGTCGCAAAACTTGCATTATTATTTAAATCAAATTTTTCTATTGCACGGTATAATCCTTGGATACCTATTTGAAATAAATCATCCCTATATGTGGAAGCATAACTAGATGTGCGCCAGTAAACTAAATGAATGTTAATCATCATAATTAATTCATCTGTTTCTTGAAGTTTTTGTATCAGTTGATGTATTTGCATAAATATTTCTTTATTATGGAAATCTGATGACTCTATGAGTACTTCCCAGAATAAAGCAGTAGGACCTCCATTTTTAAAGGAAGAAAAGGTTTCTTGTTTGTCTATGAAAATTTCCAAAGCCTTTTTGTCAAAATTTAACGAATTAATGAAAAAGGATGATACCTTAAAATTTGAGCCAATATTATTTCCTTTTGAAATAGATAATAATATGAAAGAAATTTTTTCTTTTACAGCTAACCATACACAGTCATTTGTTTCTACATAATCGAGCAATTGGGAACGAATCTTTTTCCTATCATTGAAAAGTTTTTCGGTGACCCTTTTTTTATCTTTGTTTATAGTTAGGTTATATCCTTTCTTTTGTAATTTTTTATGAATTTGATTAATACAAATGTACATGGGTTGTGTATCAATTGTTTTTGAATCGATGCTTTCTTGAATAAAATTCTCTTCATTGTTTGTAAGAAATAACTGTCTATTTTCGCGGGACTTATTTTTTACTTCTTCTTCAAGAATTGTATCATGTAAATCTTCATATAAAAAATCTGAGCTATTTGGGTTCCACTTTGATATAATTTTTTCAAGTGTATCATCATGTGGGATTCCCATTTCATATAAAATCATTAATGTTTTATAACAATTTTCTTGACTGCAATTTTGCATGATTGCAAAATCTTTTGAAGATACAAAACCTTTTCTTAATCCTTTTCTAAGTATTGTAACTATTTCTTTAGGATAACCCAATTGCGGTAGTTCAAGTTCTTCAAAATTCCAGTCAATTTCTAAATTATCAAAATTTACAGGGATGTCACAAGAAAGGGTTTTATTTTCTTCGACCAATTGGGAAATAAGGTCTGCATCCTGCTTTTTTATTATTGGCTCTTCTTCTGGTTCAAAATCAAAGGGTAAATCATTTGCATCATTATTGGTGTTTTGGAGCGGGGTAGAAAGAAGTGCTGCCTTGACAAGAGGTGAAAAAGCATAATCACAAGCAGTTTTTCCTTCTTGGTTTAAAATATTGATGTCAGCACCATGATTCAATAAATATGCACAAACCTGTGCATCGTCAGTCATAGCGGCTACCATTAAAGGTGTCATACCCCTTTTGTTTTTCTGATTTATATCTATATCACTATTTTCAATGACTTCTTGGATTTTTTCTAGGTCTTTATGCCTGATTGCAATAAATAAAAAGGGAGACCAAGAAGAATTATTCACCTATTTTCTCTCTCTTATTTGAAGTAATAATTGCTTGTATCTTTGTTGCTGTTTCCTGAATGGCAGGAATAACTACGCTATTTCCTAACTGTCTGTAAGAGCAACCAATACCTTCTTTCATTATAAAACATTTAGGATCATATCCCATTAATTGCATGATTTCTGTTAACAACAATTTGCGAGGAGTAACATTTTTGCCTAAATTTACAAGACAATCTGCCCCATCTTTATAATAACGTGCAGAGATTGTCCATGCTTTTTGTCCTTCTGGGATAGGATAGGGTAAAAGACAATACCCAAAACCATTATTTCTTGTTTTGTGTTTTTGCTTATGGTTTTGTAAAGCTTTCCAAGTGCCTAAAGACAATTGTTTGTCTTGGCATGTCAAGTCAATAATATCTCGTAATTGGGGTACTTCATATTTTTGGTTGTTTGGTACTATAGGTATTGAGAATTCACTTAAAGCTATTTGTTTTGGATCCCATCCGACGAAAAAAAACTCTTTTCCTTTGCTGGGGAACCCAAGCAGAAGCATCGACTACTGTAATGGAGTACAGATAACCAAGTTCTTCAAAAGAGTCTTTGATTACTTGGATTGTTTTACCATTATTATGGGATAAAATGTTTTTTACATTTTCAAGCATAAACATTTTCGGTCTTTTTTCTGCTAAGATACGTTTGATTTCAAAAAAGAGCGTTCCTTGTGTTGGGTCATCAAAGCCATGAGGCCTATGCATAGATTCTTTTTTTGATACACCGGCAATAGAAAAGGGTTGGCAAGGAAAACCTCCGCAAAGGACATCATGATTAGGGATTTCTCTTGCTGGAATATTTCGAATGTTTCCATATGGAATAATTCCATAATTATCATTATAAGTTTTTTTTGCTTTTTCATCCCATTCTGAAGAAAATACACAACGACCTCCGACATTCTGAAAGGCTTGACGAAAGCCCCCTATACCAGCAAAAAGATCTATAAATGTAAATGCATTGTGTTTGTTTAAAGGATAAGGTACTGGTTCTTTTTCATAATCAATTGATTGAATAATTATTTTAATTTCTTGCCATAATTTTTGAGAAATTAAGGGTGGCTTTATAGAACGTAAATGAAGAGCACTTGATACAATCGCAGGAAGTTCTGGAAGTATTTCATCTTTTATATCGCATTTATTTTTTATTGTTGTAACAATTTCATCAAATTTCATTTTATTTGTTATTTTAGTATAATACAAAGTTACCTCATTATAACTGATATTTTCTTTCTAAGAAAGATACATTGACTAAATTATGTCAATCTTGAGAATTCTTTAGAATTATCTTGTTCACAGTTTTCCAATAGTCCGGAATATTTCCTGGAATCCTTCTGAAAGGCCTTTGCCAAGGGGATACGTCATATAGTTCAAGTCGTGGTCATGACCGGGGAAAACATGGACGACAAGGTTTGTTTTCCCAAGTTCCTTGAACGTATCCTTGATATCCAAGGCCCCTTGCATGGGAACATTCCTGTCCTCGGTTCCTTGGAAAATATAGATGGGTATATCAAGTCGGGGGAGGACTTCACGGTTTGCAGGCATATGGTTCCGATAGTCCATGAACCAGCCGGAGGTCAGACGGACACCGTAATGCGTAGCAATCCACTCATCGTTCCCTGTATCGATTGCCTCTTTCAACTGGGCAAGATAAGGAGCAAGCATCAGGGCAAAATCGGCAGCATCAAGCTTGCCATCCTTGTTCGTATCCAGTTTTTCGAAATCATGGTCCATGTCCATGCCTAAGGCAGGGAGGATATGGTATGGATCATCCGAAAATTCCTTTGCGGAAACGGTCCCGTCCTTGTCAGCATCAAAGTACCGACGATAGAACATCATGCTTGGTATGCCGCTGTTCTGCCATGTGATCGTTTCATCCATCGTGTCGTTCATATATCCAGCCAAGATAAGTGCATCTACCTGGACTTTCTTTTTCAGTGCTACTTCCGCAGCGACCATGGTACCGCAGCTCCATCCAAGGAGGATGATTTTTGCTGAGTGCAGGCAGGGAATGGCCTGGAGAGTCCTGATGATAGTTTCTATATCTTGGATTTCATTGGTCGGACGATAGGTCTGGTATAGCTTTTGGTCTATGGTGGAGAATGTAGGTGGCTGGTCGGAAGGAGTGACTCCACGGGTATCATAGCTGAAGAAACCTGTGCCCTCGTCATTGCATTTTTCAGCAAACAGATCGAAATAGGAAAATACAGTCCCGTCGCCCAAAGACCGTTTGTTATCGTAGGTATTCGGACCGGAACCATTGACGTAGATTACCAGTTTCTTGACCGGACGTTCCGCTGGCAGGCGTAACCTTCCGAGGAATGTAACGCCATCGTATGCAGTAATCTTGAGTATCTGGTCAGAAGGACAGGCTTCCTTGGAGCCATCGGTTCCTGCATACAGGACAGAAGACACCATCAGAGAAAAAAGCAACAAGACCCACCGTTTTTTCATGAGTCCAATGATAGGAGGGCATGTAGCTACCGTCAAGTCGATAAATTCCTTACTGCAGAGGAAACGGACATGATTGCTGAAAGCGGCAGGATTACCACTCAGATAATGGCGGTTCGCTTCCTTACTGATTACCTTGCCGGAGATATCTATTATCATATTGACCATGAAGGACATAACCTTGAGCGTGCAAGGACACAGATTGCTTTGATGCATTCCATGGATGCCCAGTGGAAAAAACTGGCAAAGATATAGAAAAATGTTTATCTTAAAAGCGGTAGCGCGAGCTTGATATAGATTTTTTCGTAAGAACTTGACTTTAAGTAATCTGTTTGTTAAGTCTTTACTTATGAAACGATTGTTTGAGAAATGTTTGGTTTTTTGGTATGTCAGCTTTATCAGCAAGGGGTAGCTGTTTTCTGTTGCTGTCAGTATCTGGGGAAGCTTCCTTGGAGGATAGGTCTATATGCGTGTGTCCTATGGATTAGCGTACAAACTGATAGAAAATCAAGTGATTGGATATTGTGTGAAATATGTGTAGTTTATGTTTTATTATTGAAAGAAAATGAATGTAGTTTCGCTAATTAGCGTAATTATTTAATCAGAGTTTTGCAATGCAGGTTTAGTACAAATCCCTCAATCCTTCTTTTTACCGCTTGTTTTCGGCTTCTTCCTGGAACCGGGCCTTGAACCCTTGGGGATCTCCAGCCCGAACTCGTCGAAGATGTCCACCTGCTTCCCGACGAACTCCGAGACCTTCGGGGACCTGCCCCTGAGCTGGACAAGCCTGACAGACCGCATCTCGTCAAGTACGTCCCACGGAGTCGCGAACCGCTTCCTGAAACCATCGCTCGTGGAGAAATAGCGGGCATGGAGGTAACAGTTGAGGATGAGTGCGACGAACTGGAAGAAGACCCTTCCGTCGGTACTGGGCTCCGTCCAGGTCCGGAGCCTCCTTCCTCCCTGCCAGCCCTTCAGATACATGAAAGCCTTCTCCTGGGAATCCCGCATCCGGTATTTGGAAAGGACCCACCCAAGCGGATACTCCCGTGCATCCATGTTCGTGCAGACGATCGCGAAGAACCCGCAGCGTTTCCTGCATCCCGCAATCTTCTCCTCGTCCCTCGAGCAGGAGATGACCGTCCCGTCACCATCGGTCTCGACGGCAAAGTGCCTGCGGAATTTCTTCAGGAGCCTCTCATCCGGCGCCGGGCCGCCCTCCAGGTGACCGAGGAGGCTCTCCTCCTCGTCAAGCAGCTCCACGGTGAGCGCCTTGTCCTCTGCGCCTCTGGCCTCGGGATCGAAGAAGAGACAGAGCCTCTGCGGAACCGACGTCCCATGGCCTTTCCCTTCGTTTTCCCTGTAGCAATAGGGGTACTCGTAATCCTTGGCATAGCAGTCGTGGTCCCTGAGGAACACTCCCCTGGCCGTGATGCTCCCGCTTTCGGAAAGGGCCTCTCCGATGCATTTCGTGATCTTTGCGTCACCGGTCTTCGCCATGAATATGGCCCTGATCCCCTCCGGCACGAGGAGATCCAGGTTTTCCTTGCTGAGATACGCCCTGTCCAGGATGAGGCCGTAGTCACTGAATCCCGCACTCTTGAGTTCCTCCAGCAATAGCCTCAGCGTCCTGGAGTCGGGGATGTTTCCGGGAAGCTTCCGGTAATGGGCGGGAAGGCCGGTTTCCATGTCGTACATGACAAGCAGCCCCACCTGCCTTGCGAGGTCGTGTTCCTTGTTCTTCCCCCATCGGGAATCCGCCAGGTCCCTTGCATGGCTGGATATGCTGGTGCTGTCTATCCCGAACCAGTCGGCAGCCCCGCCCTCGCGTGAGGTGCGGAGTGCCATGAACCGGTCGGCCTGCTCCTTGGTGACCGACTGCGACAGCCTCGTTATCCTGCTGGAGTCGATCCCTGCGGAAGGATACCACTGGGTTTTTGACGACGACTCGAGCCTGCTGCAGCTGCGTCCGTAGATGAGCCGGAAGTAGGCGATGGTGAGGATCTCGGCGGTACGCCCGCGACCGAAGACGGTCTCGAGATCCTCCTTCAGCCCGCAGTCGCAGGCAAGCAGGTCAAGCATGAGGCTGTCGCCGTAGAGCAGGTACCGATCCTCACCCTCGTATGGGGGACCGTCGTCGGGAACCCCTGTACGGTCATACCGGCGGGACAGGTCCCATGCCTCGGGGAAGAGGAACCTTTCCTTCTCATCGGAAGAAAGAAGCCTGAAGCGGATGTTGGGGATGAAGAGGAAGGGTTCGTCAAGCTTGCCCCAGACGGTGATGTCGGGGACACGGATGCCCTTCCTGTTGATTTTGGGATCTGTGGTTATCGCATACCTATGGCCGTTTGAACGGAATGCCTTCATCCGGTACTTTGCGTTCGGATCCTTCTTCCTGCCCATGCCTGGCCTCCTTTATATGTACTAAAGTTTAATACAAATAAAGAAAAGATTCAAGGCACATAACTGCAATCAGACAAGGATATTACATGGTTTTCAGCAATTCATACTAAACCTGTATTGCAAAACTCTGATATTTAATGAAGTACTACCTTTATTATCCTTTACATCAGAGTTTTGCAATGCAGGTTTAGTACAAATCCCTCAATCCTTCTTTTTACCGCTTGTTTTCGGCTTCTTCCTGGAACCGGGCCTTGAACCCTTGGGGATCTCCAGCCCGAACTCGTCGAAGATGTCCACCTGCTTCCCGACGAACTCCGAGACCTTCGGGGACCTGCCCCTGAGCTGGACAAGCCTGACAGACCGCATCTCGTCAAGTACGTCCCACGGAGTCGCGAACCGCTTCCTGAAACCATCGCTCGTGGAGAAATAGCGGGCATGGAGGTAACAGTTGAGGATGAGTGCGACGAACTGGAAGAAGACCCTTCCGTCGGTACTGGGCTCCGTCCAGGTCCGGAGCCTCCTTCCTCCCTGCCAGCCCTTCAGATACATGAAAGCCTTCTCCTGGGAATCCCGCATCCGGTATTTGGAAAGGACCCACCCAAGCGGATACTCCCGTGCATCCATGTTCGTGCAGACGATCGCGAAGAACCCGCAGCGTTTCCTGCATCCCGCAATCTTCTCCTCGTCCCTCGAGCAGGAGATGACCGTCCCGTCACCATCGGTCTCGACGGCAAAGTGCCTGCGGAATTTCTTCAGGAGCCTCTCATCCGGCGCCGGGCCGCCCTCCAGGTGACCGAGGAGGCTCTCCTCCTCGTCAAGCAGCTCCACGGTGAGCGCCTTGTCCTCTGCGCCTCTGGCCTCGGGATCGAAGAAGAGACAGAGCCTCTGCGGAACCGACGTCCCATGGCCTTTCCCTTCGTTTTCCCTGTAGCAATAGGGGTACTCGTAATCCTTGGCATAGCAGTCGTGGTCCCTGAGGAACACTCCCCTGGCCGTGATGCTCCCGCTTTCGGAAAGGGCCTCTCCGATGCATTTCGTGATCTTTGCGTCACCGGTCTTCGCCATGAATATGGCCCTGATCCCCTCCGGCACGAGGAGATCCAGGTTTTCCTTGCTGAGATACGCCCTGTCCAGGATGAGGCCGTAGTCACTGAATCCCGCACTCTTGAGTTCCTCCAGCAATAGCCTCAGCGTCCTGGAGTCGGGGATGTTTCCGGGAAGCTTCCGGTAATGGGCGGGAAGGCCGGTTTCCATGTCGTACATGACAAGCAGCCCCACCTGCCTTGCGAGGTCGTGTTCCTTGTTCTTCCCCCATCGGGAATCCGCCAGGTCCCTTGCATGGCTGGATATGCTGGTGCTGTCTATCCCGAACCAGTCGGCAGCCCCGCCCTCGCGTGAGGTGCGGAGTGCCATGAACCGGTCGGCCTGCTCCTTGGTGACCGACTGCGACAGCCTCGTTATCCTGCTGGAGTCGATCCCTGCGGAAGGATACCACTGGGTTTTTGACGACGACTCGAGCCTGCTGCAGCTGCGTCCGTAGATGAGCCGGAAGTAGGCGATGGTGAGGATCTCGGCGGTACGCCCGCGACCGAAGACGGTCTCGAGATCCTCCTTCAGCCCGCAGTCGCAGGCAAGCAGGTCAAGCATGAGGCTGTCGCCGTAGAGCAGGTACCGATCCTCACCCTCGTATGGGGGACCGTCGTCGGGAACCCCTGTACGGTCATACCGGCGGGACAGGTCCCATGCCTCGGGGAAGAGGAACCTTTCCTTCTCATCGGAAGAAAGAAGCCTGAAGCGGATGTTGGGGATGAAGAGGAAGGGTTCGTCAAGCTTGCCCCAGACGGTGATGTCGGGGACACGGATGCCCTTCCTGTTGATTTTGGGATCTGTGGTTATCGCATACCTATGGCCGTTTGAACGGAATGCCTTCATCCGGTACTTTGCGTTCGGATCCTTCTTCCTGCCCATGCCTGGCCTCCTTTATATGTACTAAAGTTTAATACAAATAAAGAAAAGATTCAAGGCACATAACTGCAATCAGACAAGGATATTACATGGTTTTCAGCAATTCATACTAAACCTGTATTGCAAAACTCTGATTTACAAAAATGTGTATAAATTTTATGCTTGAGGTCCGAATGGAGAAAATCATGCAGATAACCGATTACCTTTCCGAACCTTCTGTGCTGTTTTTGGACAGTACTGACAAAAATGAAGTGCTTGCATCCATGGTAGCACATGCGGCCCGCTTAGGCCTCGTTCCCGATGAACACGCTTTCAAGAAAGCCCTTCTTGAACGTGAGGCTTTGATGAGTACCGATATCGGTTGGCAAGTTGCCATCCCACATGCAAAAATGCCCGGTATTCCTGAATTTTTCGTTATTCCGACCATCCTTTCCCATGATAGTGATTGGGGTGGAGGAGAAGGCCAGACAGTTCGCCTTATATTCCTGATCGGGGGTCCCTCCGGCAGACAGACTGATTATCTCAAGATTCTTTCGAAGATTACGCTTGTCATCAAGAATAAAACACGAAGAGAATCCCTTTTGAAGGCTCAGGATGCCAAGTCAGTACTTGCCGCATTCGCCGGACTATAGAATCAGGAAACGGTATATATGCAAACTTTTTTATATCTCGCTGCTATTTTTGGTGCAGGCTATTGCATCAAATTGGTTTCCAACGCAATTAAGATTCCTGAAGTAACAGGATACGTTTTGCTTGGTGTCATCCTTGGAAATTCCGTAGTAAAACTGCTTACACCTGAAGTACTGACGGCTCTCAGTTCACTGTCGACTATCGCCTTGAGCCTGATAGCATTTACCATCGGCATCGAACTTAAGCTTGATGTGATCAAACGTCTTGGTAAAAGTATCTTTGCAATCGTTACTTTTGAAAGCCTTGGGGCATTTGTAGTGGTACTGCTTGTGCTTCGTTTCATTTATAAGGCTGATTCCAATACAGCATTGTTGCTTGGCGCTGTTGCTTCTGCCACCGCGCCTGCGGCAACGGTTGCAGTAATCAAGCAGTACAAGGCAAAGGGGCCATTGACCTCTACTATCCTGGCCGTCGTCGGCTTGGATGATGCTGCAGCTCTTATCATTTATGTCTTTGTAGAAGGATTCGTAAGTGCAAATCTTGTAGGTGCTTCCGTTTCGGTACCAGCCATGCTTGGCTCTGCCCTTCTTGCAATCTGCATGGCATTGGGGCTGGGATTCGTTTCAGCCCTTCTGTATCGGCTGATCCTGCACAACGTCAAGAACAATGACAGCATCACCTTGTTGCTTGCAGCTTTTCTTTTTGCCTTGCTTGGAGTAAGCGAATTGCTTGATGTTTCTGAATTGCTGTCAATCATGACGTTTGCCATGGTCGTTGTGAACACTACACCTACATTGAGTAAGAAAAGTGAGAATATTGTATCAGCTTTTTCTCCCCTTTTCCTTACAGCTTTCTTCATCCTTGGGGGTGCTCATCTCAATATCGGTCTGATCAGCAAGATTGGTATACTGGGGCTTTGTTACTTCTTTGCCAGAAGTGCAGGCAAGATGGGTGGTGCAACACTTGGAGCAATCCTTGGAAAAGCTCCGAAGAAAGTACGTGGTTATGTCGGCTTTGCTCTTTTCCCGCAGGTTGGCGTTGCCTTGGCTTTGGCATTGGCAATCAACAAGAAGTTTACCATGCCTAGGTTTGGTGCAACAGGAGTTGCTTTGGCAAATACCATTATAAATGTACTTCTGTTTACAACAATTATTACCGAAATAGTAGGTCCCATGTTGACCCGCCTTGCGTTGACGAAGGCTGGGGAAACAAACAATGGTACTGAACACGATGCATAGGGGGAGGAAATACTATGAACCTGTTGATTATTGCATTGTCCAAAGTAGATTATAAAGAAGACGTATTCCTTGCTCTTCAGAGTGTAGGTATCACCAAAGCATCGACACTTGATGCTGAGAACCTAAGCCACGAACTGGGAAGTGAATTCAGCCTTTTTACGGGCTTTTTCCAAGGTGGTGATAGCCATGAAGGAGAGAAGCTGATTATTCTTGCGCCTATTGATTCGCCTGATGATGCAGCGGAACTGCTTTCCAATCTTGAAGCCGGTGGCATTCCTGTCAAGGAAGAAGACATCCTGGATCTTTTCGTAGTACCGCTTGGGTTGTACTTTGATCAGGAGAAAGGACTGAAGAAAAAGTAACCACAATGGTTATGGCAAGGAAACTGGATAGTTCTGGTTATTTTGTCGTTCTGTTTCAGTTCCTTGTTGTTTTGCCAGAAGCCTTTTGAAGTGCAGGAAGTATTTCCTGTTTGATTGCCCTGAGTGCAGGTTGACCTGTCGGGGCAATTTTTTTATTTGTACAGAAGTAGACTTTACTAGTCGAAAGCCGCCAGAGCTTACTGTGCCTGAAGGTGATTTCCTATTGACGGGTATTGAGAAAACATATATATTAAAGAGGGTTTAAAAAAGAGGTTGGGTATGCAGACTGACATGAAATTAGTCCGTGAATGCAACTGCAAGAAACTTCGGCAGGTATTGCGGAACGGCAAGTCGCTGACAGTTGCACAATTGGCTGCCAAGACGGAAGTTTCCGTCGTGACTGTCCATGCGCTTCTTAATGACTTCTTGGGCTCTGGAGAAGTCGTGGAAATTCCTTCTGCAGCAGGACAGAAAGGGCGTCCTGCCCGATGTTACCGACTCAATGGAGCTTTTTCATTGACGTTGGTACTTGCCTTGTACCGTCGGAAAGAAAAAAATGTGATTGATCTCAGATTGTTGGACCTGCTGGGTACTTGCCTTGCTGAAGAAAGACAGTGGATATGCCCTGCGGATGTACCGGCATTCCTGTTGCAGCTTGTTACGGATTTCAAGCAACAGTATCCTGCTCTTTCCCTTGTTGTCTTTGGTATTCCCGGTGTCTGTACTGATGGGAAGATTACAAGATGTGATTGCTCTAGCCTCATAGGCTGGGACCTTGGCAATTTTCCTGTAAGGACCATTGTCGAAAACGATATCAATGCAATGGTATATACACATGCAGGTACCGATGATGTCTGTGTCGGTATGTATGTACCGGACGGTGATGCCCCTGGTGTCGGTATCTGCATACATGGACATATCTTCAGGGGATTTGCGGGGCTAGCCGGTGAAGTAGATGCACTTTTGCCTGATTGCCAGTGGTATAGGCCTGAAGATAGGGCAGCTTCATTGTCAGTGCTTGTCAGAGCCATTGCTTTCCTTTTGAATCCCAGTCGTCTGATAGTCTATGTACAGCGTCCTGACCAAGCAGAGGAAGCTTTGTTCAGGGCTTCGCTTAGTGACAGGCAATTGGGTAGCATCGAATTTATTTCTTCTATGGAAGAAGATTATCTTGCAGGGCTTGCCGCCCTAGGTCTTGAGGAGTTTTTCAGATGACTGTCCTGTTGATCATCATATATTTGTCTTTCATCAGCCTTGGACTTCCTGATAGCCTATTGGGTGCAATCTGGCCCTCGCTTCATCTGAGCCTGTCTGTTCCCGTAAGTTATGCCGGAATACTAAGCTTTATTGTGTCGGGAGGAACTGTCGTCTCAGCTTTGAGTGCCATGTGGCTTTTCAAACACGTGGGAACTGGCAAAACGATTGCCTTTTCTACACTGTTGACGTCTTTGGCACTGTTCGGTTATTCCATTGTTCCTTCCTTTTGGTTCCTGTTACCCATTTCTCTCGTGCTTGGACTTGGTGCCGGTGCCATTGATTCCGCTCTCAACAACTATGTCGCAGTCCATTACAAGGCACGGCATATGTCGTTCCTTCATTGCTGTTGGGGACTTGGCGCTTCGATAGGGCCGTTGATTTTGTCAGCATTCCTTGCAAAGGGGAGCTGGCAGGCAGGATACAGGACTATCGCTTCCATCCAACTTTGCCTTGCTGCCGTACAGTTTGTTTCTATGCCGTTATGGAAAAGAAACCAACAGTGTGAAGTTAGGGGAGAAGTCTTGCAGGTTGCAGAAAGGAATTCCAAGACCATACCTTTGGCTTGTCTGGCTTTCTTTTTCTATTGTTCCTATGAAACGGGGAGTATCCTGTGGATTGCGACTTATTTTGTCAAGGTACTTGGTGCGGATCCTGTCTTTGCTGCAAAGGCTACTTCTGTCCTGTTTATTGGCATTACCGGTGGCAGATTCCTTTCTGGGCTTGTTTCTGATACGGTAGGTGTAGTCCGTATGATTTATATCGGTATTCTGCTTGCACTTTTGGCAACAATAGGTTTCCTGTTTGTCTCTGCTCTGTATGTTGCTTTGACTTTTGTTTTTCTGATAGGTCTTGGTATGGCTCCACTTTATCCTTCGATGATTCACCGTACGCCGCGCCGTTATGGGGCTGTGGATTCTCCTAGGGTAATAGGGCTGCAGATGGCCACTGCCTATGTCGGATCTTCAATAATGCCTCCTGTCATAGGTATCATATCTGTACGGGTAGGTTTCCGGATGCTTCCGATTATCGGTTTGGTCTGTCTTCTCTGTATGTTGGCCTGTACATGGATAGTGGAACATTCGAAGCCGATTCTTATCTGAGTTATAGGGACTGTCTACCTGTTTTTTAAAACTTTACGGGAAATGATGTGTTTTCTTTGTTTGGGACTTGGCTTTTCTGGAAAAAAAATATATGTTCTGCAGTAATCCGTCCGTAAGTTTCGGTAGATGGTCTCTGCCAATATGACCGGTTGTGTATTTCAGGTTTTATATCTGGGGTGAGGTCTATAATGACAAAAGATTTGACTGAAGGAAAACCTTTGCCGCTTATTCTGGGATTTGCTTTCCCTGCGTTGCTTGGGTATCTGTTTCAGCAGTTTTACAGTGTGGTGGATACTTTGATAGTCGGTAAGAGCCTTGGAGTGGAGGCACTTGCTGCCGTCGGGTCAACAGGAGCTGTCAATTTCCTGATCATCGGATTCTGCATGGGACTGTGTGGTGGTTTTTCAATTCCCGTTGCACAGAAGTTCGGAGCCAAGGACTATCGGACGATGCGTCAGTATGTGGTTAATTCCGGCTACCTGTCCATAGTATTTGCAATCGTGATGACAATACTCACGGTTATTTTCTGTCGCCCGATTCTTGAGATGATGCTGACGCCGGCAGATATCATTGATGATGCGGTTGCTTATATCCGCATCATTTTCTGGGGAATTCCCTTGATCATTCTCTACAACATGGTTTCAAGCATCATCAGGGCGCTTGGAGACAGTCGGACTCCGGTATTGTTCCTTATCTTGGCATCTTTGCTGAATATCGGTTTGGACTTGTTCTTTATCCTGGTACTGGGGCTTGGGGTTGCAGGAGCTGCCTTGGCTACGGTGATCAGCCAAGGAGTATCGGGGATTGCTTGCTTTGTTTTCATGTTGCATAAGTTTGATGTCCTTGTATTTTCCATTGATGACAAGAAGTTGCGTCCTTATCATTTCAAGACATTGTGCGGGGTAGGGGTTCCGATGGGACTTCAGTACTCAATTACAGCTATCGGAAGCGTCATTCTGCAGGCATCCGTAAACTCTCTTGGTTCCGGTGCTGTAGCGGCTGTTACCGCTGCTTCCAGGATTTCCATGTTTTTCTGTACCCCGTTTGATTCCCTTGGAACGACCATGGCTACCTACGGTGGACAGAATACCGGTGCAAACAAACTGGAGAGGCTCAAGTCAGGAGTCGGAGGCAGTTCCGTGATAGGACTGGTCTATTCCATCTTTGCTTTTCTTGTCATGCTTCGCTTCGGTGACAAACTCAGCTTGCTTTTCCTTGATGTGACTGAACAGACGATTGTAGCTGAGGCACATCAGTTCCTCGTTACTATCAGCGCCTTCTATTTCCCTTTGGCTTTGATAAATATCCTTCGTTTCATGATACAGGGCATGGGATACAGCAGGTTTGCTATTTTCTCTGGCATCTTCGAAATGGTTGCGAGGATTCTTGTTGCTCTTTTTGCTGTGCCGGTATGGGGATTCAGTGCGGTCTGCTATGCTTCACCTTTTGCTTGGATACTGGCAGATATGTTCCTGATTCCGGCTTTCTTTGCCTGCTATCGCAGGCTTGAAAGGAAACTGAACAGGATACCGGAGTAAGTGACTTGCCGATCACACCGGATTCCCGTGCAAATCACGAAAATCCGGTGCCTACTAGAGTTCAAGGGAATATCCTTGGAACTGGTGAGGAAAAGGAGAAGGTATCATAGGTCTGGCAGGAAAGATTCTCCATACATCTGCAATCCTGTACATGGGGGAACATATCAGGCAATCCTGCCGATTGATAGATCAGGAATTGACTGTGCCCAAAGCCAGCAAGTGCTTGATCTGCTGTTCGGGGTATGATCCTGATAATCAATCAGAAGACGAGGCTGTAGTTTCATTTTTTGAGGATTCTCTTCAAGTAGGCAAGGTCCAGTAGGTTTACTGCCTCAAAATTTCCTTTATAGAACACTCCCCAGTTATTGAAGACACAAGGCAGGTCCTTTGCCTGTTGCAATGTATCTACTTGAACCAAGGATACAGGAATATCATTCATTTCACAGTATTGCCTTACCTTTTCAATACTTTGAGAGATGTAAGGACATTGCATGTCATAATAGATTGTCAGTTCTTTGCTGTCGATTTTTTCTTTTTTTGCATTTCGTGCAAATTTCGGTGTCGTTCCGTCAAAAGAAAGTGCAAGCAGTCCATATCCGTTTTCAGTAGCATCGACGGTTTCAAAACCAAAGTCATTGCAAAGGATTGGTTAGAAAGCCATTGCCGTTTTGCCTCAACACCTGGATGAGGTTTTTTACTGCGGATGATGCAGCATAGATGTTCATAAGAAAGGTTTTCTGCGGTCAAGTTTATAAAAGCAGTATGCAAAGTCAAAGCTCCAAGCTATCCTTCTTCAAAAGAAAGTCCCAAATCCCCATGGTGATGATACCATCATCATCTCTCTTCAACTTGATGTCATCCTTGACCACAATGATCTTTTTGAATGAATCACCGATTCCAAGCAATGGACGGCGTTCCTGCTTCAATTTTTCCTGCGAAGACATTTCAAAAGCGGATTGAATATAGTATTTCTGCCCTCCTCGATTCGCAATGAAATCTACCTCAAGCTGCTTATGTTTCCGTAAACCTCCAGGCAGGGTTTCTGTAAAATCCACGATACCGACATCTACCCGATACCCTCGGACCCTAAGCTCATTGTAGATAATGTTCTCCATTATATGATTTTCTTCCTGTTGTCGAAATCCCAACCTGGCATTCCGCAGTCCGACATCGGTAAAGTAATATTTTTGCGGAGTTTCAATATATGCCTTGCCTTTCACGTCATACCGCTTGGCTTTCTCCAACAAAAAAGCATCTTCAAAAAAACTGATATACCTGCTGATTGTCTTATCAGTAATCCTACTATGCTTGACCGTTTGAAACGTCTTTGCAAGTTTGCTTGGATTGGTCAGAGAACCTATCGAGGAAGCCAGGATATCTACAAGCTCTTCAACTTCGCTTTCATTCTGAACCCTGTTATGTTCCAGGATATCGCTGAAATAGACCTTTCTGAAAAGAGAATCAAGATATTCAGCCCGAGTAGTATCGTCATCCATCCTAAGGATCAGAGGAAGCCCACCATACGTGTAATATTCCTTCCATGCTTGTGATATGGAACCGTCATAGGCACTGCAATATTCTGAAAAATTCAAAGGATATACACGAATCTCATCACTGCGCCCCCGTAACTCAGTAAGGATATCGCTGGAAAGAAATTTCGAGTTGCTTCCAGTAACATACAGATCTACATTGTCAATATGATTGAGTCCGTTGACAAGGTCAGAAAAATCTTTTACGAACTGGATTTCATCCAAGCAGACATAATAAGTATCAGAATCCTTTATCAGAGCCTTTATGTAATCATAAAGAGCATGTTTGTCCCGAAGCGATTCATTTTTTAAATCATCCAGGGCAATTTGGACAATATGATCCTCTTTTATTCCTTTGGCGATAAGATAATCACGATATAACTTGAATAGCAAATATGATTTGCCACATCTCCTTATTCCTGTGATAACTTTCACCAGTGTATTTTTTTCACGCTTGATAAGCTTATCCAGATATTCATCTCTTTTGATTTCCATATACTCTCCGAATTTCCGTGTAAATCACTGAAATTCGGTATCAGTATAGCTTAAATGAACTAAATTGCAATAGAAACTTACCGGATTTCCGTGCAAATCACGAAAATCCGGTGCCTACTAGGGTGCAAGGGAATATCCTTGGAACTGGTGGGGAAAAAAGAAGGTATCATAAGTCGAGCAAGAAAGATTCTCCATACATCTGCAATCCTGTACATGGGGGAACATATCAGGTAATCCTGCTGGTTGATAGATCAGGAATTGACTGTGCCCAAAGCCAGCAAGTGCTTGATCTGCTGTTTAGGGTATGCTCCTGATAATCAATCAGAAGACGAGGTTGCAATTTCACTTTTTTTGCATTTTGTGAAAACTTCGGTGTTGTTCCGTCAAAAGAAAGTGCAAGCAGTTCATATCCGTTTTCAGTAGCATAGATGTTCATAAGAAAGGTTTTCTGCGGTCAAGTTTATAAAATCAGAATGCAAAGGTAAAGTTTCCATGCTACCACCTTGTTGCTGGTCAGATAATCATATTGTATTCCTGTATTTGAAAAAGAATTTACGGCAGAGTTTATCATACTGCAGGATAATTTTCTTCATGAAACGACTCTGGGAAGATATATCGGTATATTGCATCTTCTACAGAAGGAACTTAAATTTTTTTTGTAAAGACCAGCATCAATTCTACATTGGCATTGGCGTGTATGCAAGGACAATACATTTTTTATATTACTTTGTACCGACGACAACGAACCATTTTCCATTTGCATGGATATGCGTTTCTATGGAACTGAAACCGGTTTGTTCCATTGTATCGGCGATTTCAGTGGGCGAATATATCTGTAGGTCGATATATTTCTTCCATAGTCTTGTATCTTTTTCCGCATAGGCTTCATTTGCTACCATGAAGTGTCCACCGGTTTTCAACACTTTGGCCACTTCTGCAAAATTTTGGGTGAGGTCAGGCCAGAAATAGACTGTCTCGAAAGCTGTAACACCATCAAAAGTATCAGAAGAGAAAGGCAATTGGGAGACATCGCCTAAGGCAATCTTTACACTGCCGTTTGCTATTGCTTTCTTATTATATTTCTTTGCTTTGTTGATGCTGGCTATCGAATAATCTAGGCCAAAAACAGTATTTTGGGTTTTCTTTGCCATTATGCTGATATTCCGACCTCCGCCACAGCCGATATCCAGCAGACGGTCATGGTTTTTGATAGGGAAAAACTGCAAGGACCATATGGCACCTCTATGATGTCCTACATTCATTATCCAAAGCATGGATTTGCCGGAAAAAGAGGTTTGTGGCTTTCTTGTATTAGATAGAAAATTTTTAAACATACTCTATTTTTTTTACACGAAACAGAATTTGTCAAGGGCCTGTTTGTCCAACAGAAAATAGAGATAGTGGAAAAGGTTGTATGTGACGGCCGTATTTACCTAGGTATACGCATTTCGTCTGCGTGTTTAGTTTTCGAGGTTGCATCCTTATGGACAACCTAGCCTTTGCAGTTTTTCTTTCTGTTCTATGTCCTTATTGATGATTGATGATTTGTAAGTGCATGTATTTGGTTACGGTATGCAAGGCCAGAGAAAAAAGGAATCCGGCAAGGACCGGATCCCCTTTTCTTGCATGAAATATCAGATGGTATAACCTTTCTCTTTCCAGATATCTCTTAGCTTGAGCAATCTCTTGCCTGCAGCATGGAGTGTTCCTTCCTGTTTTGCAAAATGGAACCTGATGAGGTTGTGTACTGGTTCCCTGAAGAAACTGGACCCAGGGACTGCGGCTACGCCGACTTCCTTGGCAAGCCACTCGCAAAAACGCGTATCATCATGGCTGTCAAATTGGCTGATATCTACCAGGACGTAGTAAGCTCCCTGGGGACGGGTATAAGGCAATTGTATCTGATCCAGGTATGAGAGGAAGACATCACGTTTCTTTGTATAAGCCGAAAGGAGGTCGGTATAGTAGGAAGGGGGAAGCTCCAGACCTGCTACTGCTGCTTCCTGCAATGGTGCTGCGGCTCCGACGGTGAGGAAATCATGGACTTTCTTGATGCTGTCCATGGCCTTTTCAGGGCCGATTACATAGCCTAGCCGCCATCCTGTGATGGAGTAGGTTTTTGACAGGGAACTGCAGGTGATCGTCCGATCCCACATGTCAGGCAATGTTGCAAAATGAATGTGCTTGTATGGTTCGTAGACGATGTGTTCATATACTTCGTCTGTAATTACCCATACATCATGTTTCTTTGCAAGGTCTGCAATGTAGTCAAGTTCGCTTCGGGTAAAGACCTTTCCCGTCGGGTTGCTTGGGTTGCAGAGAATGAGGGCCTTCGGATGCTGCTCAAAGGCCTTTGCAAGTACTTCCTTGTCAAATGAGAATTGAGGAGGAACCAGAGGCACATAGATGGGAATTGCTCCGCTGAGTATGGCATCTGCTCCATAGTTTTCATAGAAGGGAGAAAAGACAACTACCTTGTCGCCAGGGTTCACTACAGAAAGCATTGCAGCCATCATGGCTTCGGTTGATCCGCAGGTAACTACGATTTCCTTGTCAGGATTGACTTGCCGTCCACTGAAGTATGCTTGCTTTTTTGCCAAGGCTTCCCTGAATGTCTGTGATCCCCAGGTCACTGCGTACTGATGGGGACCCTTGAATGCAATCTTGGAAAGGGCTTTCTGCAGTTGCATGGGAGGATCGAAATCAGGGAAGCCCTGCGAAAGATTGATGCTTCCGTATCTGTTTGCCACGCGGGTCATGCGGCGTATGACTGACTCGGTAAAACCGTGTGTTCTGTTGCTTGTTTCTGGCATGATAGGCTCCTCGATCATACAAGTGATTCGACTTTTGCAATTGCTGTTCTGACTAGCTTATCGTCGACGGGAAAAGGAAGCAAGTGGATTGATTCATGAGGGACGAGTGTCGCTTCAATGACTGCATCTATTTTCTTTGTATCGGTAGCGTCAACGCCTAGATCAGCAAATTTTGTGGGCAGGCCCATGACTTTGAATTTGTCATAAAGCTTTTTCAGTTCTGCATCATCTCCAAGCAATGCAGCTTGGACAAGGGTGCCATAGGCTACCTTGAGACCATGCAGCCTGTCATGTGTCTCCTGAAGTACTGACATGCCGTTGTGCAAGGCATGGGCAGCAGCGACTCGTGTAAAACGTTCTCCAAGTCCACCGACCAGACCACCTCCTGCAATGACTGCATCGACGACTTTGATGAATGTAGGTGTCAATTCTTTTGCTTTCATGGCAGCAAAAGCCTGTGGACCTTCATCCAGCAGTACTTCGCCGATCATCTTGGCTGTACGAAGTCCCAGTTCCACTGTCAACGGCAGGTTTTCCAATCCCTTGGTGAGGATATCAGCTTCGTACCATTTTGCAATGGTATCGGCTACCCCAGCTTGCAGATACATCTGTGGGGCATCGAGGATGATCCTGGGTTCGATGAGCAACAGGAAAGCTGCCTTTGAAAAGATTTCGTATCCCAAAGCCTTGCCTTCCATCGAATACCATACGGAAAGCGGGGTCCAGGCTGCACAGGTTGCTGCGATGGTCGGGATGGCGACGAATGGTTTGTGCGCTTTTTCTGACAAGGCTTTTGCTGTATCAAGGACTGTACCGCCGCCGATTCCTATGATGGCTGGAGCAGTTGTGGCTTCTTCTGCGAGGGCATTGACTGCTTCATGGGTACAATGGCCTTTGATTACATGACTGCGTGTCCCTTCTGCTGTATATGCTTCAGGCAGGTATGGGGCAGCTGCCTTTCCTGCTTTTTCGCCATGCAGCCATAATGAGTTCTTCAATTCTTCTTCCGTAAAGAATGTGTTGAGTTTTTCCAATGAGCCGGCATAGGAAAAACAGTTGTCCGGTCCCGGTTGGATCCTTATAGATGGATATTCCATGATGATGCCTCCGATAGCAGGAGAAACGCCAATTCTGCTGACGTTTCTTTTTTTATAAATATGTGCAGGATGCCGTATCAGTGTACGAACTTTCCTGCAATCTTGTCGCCGATGATTTGGGCGACCTGGACGATGATGACAAGCAGGACAACTGTCACGATCATGACGCCTGTCTCATAACGATAATAGCCGAACTGAATTGCAAGATCTCCTATGCCTCCGCCTCCGACGATACCTGCCATGGCCGAATAGCCGATGAGGCTGACTAAGGTTACGGTAATTGCCCGTATAATGCCAGGTCTTGCCTCTACAAGCAGGACATGGGAAATGATGAGTTTCATGGATGCTCCCGTAGCGACGGATGACTCGATGACTCCTCGGTCTATATCTGCAAAAGCTCCTTCGATGAGTCTTGCATGGAAGGCTATGGCACAGAATGAAAGGGGAACCGAAGCTGCAAGAGGTCCGATTGTCGTGCCTGCAATGAGTTTTGTCAGAGGAATCAACACGACCAGCAGGATGATGAAGGGAATCGACCGGATAAGGTTGACTATTGCCCCCGCGATGATGTTGATCGTCCTGTTCTTTGTCAGTAGTGGAGTCTCCGTCATGTAGAGCACAAGACCCAGCAACGTACCGAATACCAAGGCTGCCAGCAGTGATATGATGACCATCTGGAATGTCTCATATGTGGCTTTCCAAAGATATTGGTGAAGGATTTCCAAGGTTTCTTCAAGCATTGGATTGCTCCTTTGTCAGCAGTTCTACTGACGATGTGTTTTCCTTCAGGTAGATGAGGGCCTGGCTTCTGGCGTCAGGAGCTCCGGTGAGGCAGACTACCAGGATACCGAAAGGTTTTCCGTCGATGTATTCGATCTTGCCATGCACGATTGAAAGGGAAATGCTGTAGCGTTGGGCTACGGTTGCAATGACCGGGTCAAAGGCTTTTTCTCCGACATAGGTCAGCTTGAACAGCTGTCCGTCTGCAGGGATTGCCAGCTCGTCAGGAACTTCGATATCGATGACTCTTGCCACCATTTTCTGGGTAACTGTCTGTCTGGGAGAAGTAAAAAGCGAGTAGGTGTCATTGACTTCAATGATATGCCCATGGTCCATGACGGCGATCCTGTCAAACAGTTTCTTTGCTACTTCCATCTGATGGGTGATGAACATGATGGTCAGGCCCATCTTGCGGTTGATCGAGCGCAATATGGAAACGATGCCTTCCGTAGTTTCAGGATCCAAGGCACTTGTTGCTTCGTCACAGAGCAACAGTTCCGGGTTGTTTGCAAGGGCCCTTGCAATGGCTACCCGTTGTTTTTGTCCTCCTGAAAGCTGGGAAGGATATGCATGCAGTTTGTCAGACAACCCGACCAGGTCAAGCAATTCCTTGACTCTGCCTGGGATATCTTCTTTCTTCCAACCTGCTGCCAGCAGGTTGAAGGAAATGTTCTTTTCTACTGTAGAACCTGAGATCAGATTGAAATGTTGGAAGATCATGCCGATTTTCTGCCTGAGGGCTTCCAGTTGTTTCCCTTGCAGCCCTGTGATGTCCTGTCCGTCAACCAGTACATGTCCCGCTGTAGGTGCCTGCAGGAGATTGACGACCCTTGCTAGCGTACTCTTACCTGCTCCGCTTGGACCGACGATGCCGAATATCTCACCTTTCCTGACTGTCAGGTCAACACGGGAAACGGCATGTATCTCAGTACCTTCTGCAGTAGCAAAGGAAACTGAGATATCCTTGAGCTCAACCAAGGCTCTGCCTTTTTCGGGTAGAGCCGTTGTCTGCTTTTCCTGCATTGTCATTCACCTTCGCCGTAGGTATCGATCCACCACTGCGGGCGGTCAAAGGAATTGAACAGGCTGCCTTCCTTTGTAATGGCATCATGGAAATCCTTTGACTGTATTGCTTCCTTGAGTACTTTACCCAATGGGGAATCTACGTCTGCAGTCCTGACGGCCATGACATTCTTGTAGCCTTCTGCCAGTTTTTCTATGGCCAATGCCTTTGAATAATCCAGACCTGCAGCTATGGCATAGTTCCCAGGGACGATGCCGATGGCAACACTGTCCAGGCTGCGGGCAATCTGAGCGCCATCCAGGGTCTTGAACTGCAGATGCTTGGGATTTTCCGCTATGTCGATCAAGGAAACCTTTGTGGGGTCAATGTTGTCCTTGAGGGTAATGACATTGTATCTTGCAAGGATGCCTAGGCTGCGGGCAAGGTTGGTGACATCACTTGCAATTGCAATCTGGTCCCCGTCCTGAAGTTGGTCAAGTGAGGTGTATTTCTTGCTGAAGACTCCGGCTCCGGCGGTCGGGACGGTGATGATCGGAGAGATGTCAAGCTTGTTGGCCTTTGCGAATGCTGTGAGGTAAATGGTATGCTGCATCAGGTTGGCTTCGATTTCTCCTTCACTCAGTGCTTGGTCCGGCTGTACCCAATCGGAGAACTGGACAACGGAAACTTTGTATCCCTGTTTTTCCAAGTAAGGGGCAATTGCCTGCTTGACCATGTCTCCATAAGGGCCAGGACTTACGCCGATCCTTATATCCTTGCTTGTCGTTGCTGTCTGTGTTTCACTTTTTCCGCTTGCAAAGGCAAGGGAGCCGATTGCCAGTAAGATGATGCTGAATATGGCTGTTCTTTTCTTCATGATTTTTTTCCTTATGCCATTGTTGAAGATGACCATTTGATAAATCCTCTGAGGATGATATCTGGGTCACTGTTGTTACGATAAAAATATAGAGATGTGGTGGATATGGGGGGTATACTGCGCTTTTCAGCGCATCATCATGAAGAAGCACATCATCATGCAAAGAGAAGAAACGGTTGTGAAGCTTGTGGTAAATGTACTCATGTCCTTCTCCTTTGCGGTTTTCCGCTTGATGTGTTGCCGTAACAATTGCAGATTATACAGAATGTGTCAAGAGGATTTAAAAAAATCCAGTGGTTCTTGACGTTCTTTTTTTCTCCTCTGTATGGTCAAGACAGCAGAGGAGGCTATGGTATGCTTTGTGTTGACAGCGATCCGTGCAAAGTCTGATTAGGACGGAACTGCATGGAGGCTATCGGAACATCATTCCGTCCTGAAGACTTTGCATTTCACTGATGTATAACTCAATGAAATAAGGAAGCAAAGTCAAAATGAAACTACATAGTCTTGATCTGAGGGAACTGAAAACTTTTTTCATCCTTTGGATTACACAATCTTTTTCTCAACTCGGCAGTGCAATGACAGCCTTTGCACTGATCATCTGGCTCTATGGTCAAAGCGGTTCTGCGCTTTCGACAGCCCTGCTGTCCGTCTGTTCCTATGCACCATATGTATTGCTTAGCCTTTTTGCAGGCGCACTGAGTGACCGCTGGAACAAGAAGGTCACTATGTTGGTCTGTGACAGTCTTGCAGCCATAGGTACGGTGGTACTGCTGATTCTTTTTCTTGCTGCAATCAATCTGACGGCTTCGATGTATGAGACTGCATTGTCTCCTATGTTGCTGTCACGGCATGGAGGGGGTGCTGAAACTTTAGGAATGGTGACTATGTGTACGGGATTGGCAACATTGTTCGGTAGCATCATTGCTCCATTGCTGCCGGAACCCAAAAGTAGGATCAAGGTAATCTGGTGGACGCTGTTTTTTCCCATGAGTACCGAGAATTTTCTTCTTGCTTTGGGAAGGACAACGGCTGTTTGGTGTTTTGGAACAATACTGGGATGGATGTTGATTCCTATCATGCAGACCAACATGGAAACCGTTCTTCGTCTGCATATTCCCATTGATATGCATGGACGTGTCTATGCTGCAAGGAATTCTTTTCAGTTTTTTTCAATACCGGTCGGCTATCTGTCAGGGGGCATCTTGATTGACAAGGTATTCGAACCTTTTGCAGCAAACAAGGCTTCTGCACTTTTCCGATTGGCTTTCGGCACGGGAAAAGGAACCGGAGCTGCATTTCTCTTTGCTGTCTTGGGCATGGCTCGTATCGTTATCTGCCTGGTGTTTCATAAAAATAGGGTTTTATAGGAGTTTGAAAATAAAGCTATTGCTTTAGAAAATATAAAGTAATTAATAATAAAGTTCCTTTAACGGAATATAAATAAGGTGTTATATGGATCAGGATAAGTATTTCCCCGCTGCTATCTCAGATACATGGGAGCTAAGGTCTGTTCCTGTGGTTTGGTTGAAGGAGCGTCTTTTTACTTCTGAACAGGATTTTCCTACTCAGAAGAGGAAACAGGAAGGTTACCCAGATACCTGAAAGGCTATAGCGAAGAAAAGCACCAGGGATATAGAGTGCTGCAGGAAGCAACAGCTTGATGCCTGCCAAGAAGACGATGACTGCTGTTATGCAGGATGCTATTCTGATTGCCTTGGTGGTTTTTGTTCCTCTGAGGTCTATATCCAGATAAGCGGTTTCAAGGGCAAATCCCAAGTAACCTGTTCCTCCGAAAGCCATGATCTTGAAAAGATCGGTGAACGCTACAGCCTCAATCAGCTTTGCCTGCAGCAGAAATCCCAAAGCCAATGCACCGGCAGTCAGTATGCTGCCCACAATTGATGAAAACTTGATTTTTTTCTTTTTGTTCCTGCAGAGATCCAGTAGCCTATCTGGCAGCAGAAAGGTACAGGCAATGCCTATGAGATAACCTACAGCTACGTCAACCGGCCAATGGACTCCTAGGTAAAGTCTGCTGATGGCAACCAGGACAACCATGATGCTTGCAACGACCCAGGCCTTTTGGGTCTTGATGTATCTTGCCAATGAATTGTAGGTAACTGAGGCTCCCGTAGTGTGTCCGGAAGGAAAGGAGTAACCGGTTGCCGTGGCAAGTCTTTTTCCTTTGATGCTGTCCAACACTTGGAAGGGCCTAGGAGCCTTCACGATTGCCTTGATGCAGCCCATGGAGAGGATTGCCGCCAATATAGTCGTGACGAGGGCGAATCCCTCATCCTTGTCCATGGCATACAGTACCGTGATACCTACCAGGATAAGGATGCCCTGTTCGCCGAACAGGGTAATGACCTGAAAGAAGATATCAAGGGCAGGATTTCCGATATGCTGGAAGAACATGAGGATTGCTTGTTGCATGGCATCTCCGAGTTTTCTGTTTTGTTTCCATTGTGGATGCTCAATCTCAGTTTGTCCAGTTTAAAATGACTTGGATGTGATGATATCGTATCGTTAGCTTCCATGTCACTTGATGATGTCTTCCAGAAGTACCTCCAAATTCTGCATGGAAAAATGCCGGCTGCCTATGTTGAAGTTGGTATTGACCGATGTAGTCCGCTTTTCTTTGTCGAACAAATAGGATATGCATTTTTCACAGGCAGTTTCCATGGCTTTTTCATTGATATGGATAAGCTGACGTGTTTCGTCACGCTGGAAAGAAGAGCCGAAGCTTGCATAGTCAAAACCAAACGGGCGGATGTCCGTGCAGAATACCGGATACTCAAAGACAGCCATAGGTACCCGGGCAAAAAGCCCTTCAAGGAACTGGTTGCCCCAGCCTTCCCAATATGAGGGATAGGTAATGAGATCGGCATGGGCATAGGTATCCCACAGGCTGTAGACCTTGTGTCCGTCTGCATGGCCTCTGTCATGGCTGATATACCGGTGGGCGCAGATAAGGCGTACTCCTTTTTCCTTTGCATATGTTTCAAGCCTTGCAAGGTACGTACCAGTTCCATCGTCTCCATCGTACCCTGCAAGCACAAGAGTGAAGGTGCTCTTTTCTGTAAATATCCTGCCATCATAGAGCTTCTTGCCCAATAATGAAGTTCTGTGTGCTTCCAAGTGTGCAGCCAAGTCAATTGCCAGTTCTATTCCCTTTCTTTCTACGATCCTGGTAGCCTGCAGGAGCAATACTTCATCATCACTGATGCCGAGTGTTTTCCTGAAGTCCATGTTGAATGCGTCACGGACCCATGGAGCTCCGTCAAAATCGAAGACATTGGGGATAATGGTACTCTGCAGCCCTGTCTTTTCAAGCAAGGTAGCCTGACCCTGATGATTTATGACTACGTGTCCGTAGGCTTTGTCCCTGGGCGGAATGTACATTTCTGCAATTTCTTCCATGAACCGGCAGCCGAAATGAACGCCTCCGATCCTTTCCCAATAAAAATCATGATGTTGGGCGAGGACGGTAAGCTGCCGTTTCCTGCATACCTGTTCCATTGCTATGGCAACTGCAGGATTCATTGCCACGGACCAGATGTTTTCAGGAATGACCATATCAATGTGCTTTTCTGTTACGAATCTGTCGATGACCCTTTCAGCCTTTTCTGCTTCATCCATCAGGACGTTTCTGAATGTGGCTTCATTGCTGAAGGTCGGCTGTGCACAGAAAGCAAACCCATACAGTTTCCTTGCTATGGAGGAAGTGTGGAGCAGGCTTTCATGGACTATGTTGCCATTGTCGCCGATCTCTCCTCCAAGTTGGTGAACCGTATGTCCCAGTGCCCGGAGAGCTTTTTCCCATTTGTCCATTTCCAAGGAGACACCGTCTGTTCCTTTGATCTTGTAGTGGATCATTGCTATGGTATGTAGCTTCATTTTCCTATACCTCCAACCATGCTACTTGATACGGGGCAAGTACTCCTTGGAAAACAGAACCAAGGAGATTCCTTTTCCCTTTGTAGCCGATCTGTACTTCAGTACTGCTGACGTTTATCAGACAGCATATAGTTCTGCCGTTTATGCTGCGTTCCAAGGCGAAGACCCGTTTGTCAATATCCTTGAGTACCTGTTGGCCGGCATAAGGAGAGAAACAGGGTTCTTCCTTCCTGATATCCAGCATTTTCCTGTAGCCTTTGAGTACCTTTGCATTGATGGAACTCCCATCCTGCAGTTTCTGTGTCAGGCTATCATAGTCCAGTTTTTCTCTGTTGATCGATCGGTAGCAACCGGTGGACTGTACACCTTCCGTATCATTCCGGTTTCCTAGCAAACTATGTATATAAATACCGGGGACGCCTTTCAGAGACAGAATGATAGCCTGTGAAGCAAGGAACCTGCATATTTCAGCATCCTCTGGTATTTTACCGGCAATATTCAGTGCGTCGAAGAAATTGATATTCAGTTCATATCCGCTTTTGGTACCGTTGCCGTTATCCTTGAATGAAACATGTCCGCCCTGTTCCTGGACCCTGTCGGCCATCAGCACAATTTCTTCTTTCGGTATGATACCCCGTGCCGACATCAACCCGATACCATCGTGGCTGGCTAGGAAATTGAAGAATGCAGTATCTGGTCCGGGTGTTTCCAATGTCGCAGCCCAATTGGTCAATATCGTCGTATCCTGGCGCATGAAAGTATAGAGGGTAAGCGGTGGCAGCGGAAAATTGTAGACCATGGTAGCTTCGTCCGACCCGTTGCCGAAATAGGAAATGTTTTCCTTATGCGGGACGTTTGTTTCAGTGATTATCTTGACATCCATCTTTCCCATTTCCAGCATCTTTCTCATCAGCCTGATGATACTGTATACCTGCGGTTGATGCAGACACCGGGTACCGGCCTGTTTCCAGATGAAGGCAATGGCATCAAGCCTGATTATCGAAGCACCCTTGATGGCATAGAAACATAGGACATCAAGTATTTCCATGAGCAGATCAGGATTGGCGTAGTTCAAATCGATTTGGTCACTGGAAAAGGTCGTCCACACATACTTCTTGCCCTCTGTTGTGTCTACAGGCGTAAGCAATGGTTGCAGCCTGGGTCTGAACACCTTGCAGTAATCAGCTTCCGGATCACAGGTAATGAAGTAGTTGCTATAGGGTCGCCTGCATGCCAGATATTCCTTGAACCATCTGCTGCTTCTTGAGCAATGGTTTGCAACAAGATCAAACATCAGCTTATAATCCTGCCCCAGGCTTTCTACATCCTGCCAATTGCCGACCTTCGGGTCGACTTCCTTGTAGTCGACGATGGAAAAACCATCATCTGAGGTATACGGGAAAAAAGGGAGGATATGTACAGTGCTGATGCTGTTTCCTACATATGTACATAAGAAATGGTGCAAGGTCACAAGGCTATGGGAGGCATGCCTTTTTCTGATGTTGTCACCATAGGTAATCAGTATCGAATCTTTTTCGCTGAGCCGCTTCCTTCCTGAAGTGCTTTTCTGGGAGGTCCGGAGGCGACTGACCTTTTCCAAGACCTTGGGCAGATATGCTTCGGCAGTTTCTGTCCCATAGAGGAAAGTCAGTTCCTCCTTGATCAGATGATCGTCTGTTTTCATCATTACCCCTTTACGCCACCCTCAGCTACATTGCCGGAGAGGAATTTCTGGACGAACATGAACAGGATGACAACAGGGATTGCCGTCAGCAACGATGCTGCGCTTACTCTGTCCCATATGGCGTTCTTGGAAACGAACAAGGCTTTCAATGCGATAGGCAGCGTATACATATCCTTGAAGGACTTGAGGAATACGGAAGCAAACAGGTATTCGTTCCATGCAATCATGAAAGAGTATACCCATACAGTTGCAATTGCTCCGAACGACAAGGGAATGATAATCTTGACGATGGTCTGGAAACGTGAATAGCCTTCAATGAATGCTGCCTCTTCAATCGAAAAGGGAATTGAACGGAAAGAATTTCCTAGCATATAGAGGCAGACAGGAAGTGTCTGGACAATATATATGATTATCAAGGCGAACATGGTACCGCCTTCGGTTGCTGTCAGTCCCAAAGCCGTAGCTATCTTATACATGGGAATGAGCAGCAGTATACCTCCGACCATGTAGACGAAAAGTACACCTCTTTGGATCAATGCCCGGCCTCGGTATTTCATCCTTGCGATCGAATAGGCTCCGAAGATTGCTATGATGAGTGCACAGATTGAAGCGGTGAGCGAAAACTTAAGTGAAGTGGCGAAGTACTGGGGAAAGGGAAATACGTCGCTGGTATCAGTATACTTGGCCAAGATTGATTTTTTCTGTGCCTCGGTCAGGTTCGGGGTCGAATCAAGCAGTTTCTGTACCGAATCCGGGATTTCGACAGTTGAAGAATCGTTTCCGATCCCAAGGATTTCCTGATAGGACTCAGTGTTTACCTTGGTCGGTATGAGAGAAGGATTTCCCCAATCCCAGGAATATTTGAGCGAAGTCGACAACATCTGTACAAATGGAAAGATGCTGAACAGAACAATGAAAATGACGAGTATGAAGAAGCCGAAAGCCTTGAGGCGATGATGTTTACTTTTTACCATTTCAATACCTTCTTTACGTACAGGAGAATAAGGATGATGAGCAGGGCAAACTGCACGACGACCAGGGCCGATCCTTGACCGAGCTGCATGCTTCCGGTGAAAGCCTTGAAGTAGGTATAGACCGAAAGGACCTTGACGTTGTCAGTGAGCAGGTAGACCTCCTCGAATTTGTTGAAGTTCCAGATGAATCTCAGAAGGACCAGTGACCCGATGACGAAGTAGAGTTCCGGTATGGTAATGGACCAGAATTTCCGCCATGCACCTGCACCGTCTATCTCTGCGGCTTCATAGAGGTTTTGGTCGATGGTCTGAAGCCGGGAAAGGATCATCAGGTAAGTAAAGGGAAAAGCCTTCCATACACTGAAGATGACGGCAACCCAAATGGCATACTTGGGATCTCCGATGAGATTGAAACGGGTATCGCTGAGATGAAGGACATCGACTACAATATGCATGAAGATGCCGTTCACCGGATCAAAGAAGAACTGCCAGGCGTATACGGTAGAGATTACCGGCGCAATGTAAGGCAAAAGTATGATGGAACGGACTACTGGACGGCCTTTGAATTTCTTGTTCATGACCATGGCTACGATCAGCCCCATTGCCGTCGTGAGGACCGTAGTTGCTATCACATAGACGAAAGTCGTCAGTACCGATGCCCAGAATGTCGGGTCGGTAAGCACCTTTATGTAATTTGCTGTTCCTATGTAGGTTGTTTCTCCTGTAATTTTTACATTGAAGAAACTAAGATAGATATTGTAGAAAATCGGGTAGATGATCAGCATGCCGATGATCACTACCGAGGGCAGGACAAGTTTCACTCCAAGTCGTGCATCCTTCTGTTCAAGGCTGAGCTTTGCTGCCGGCATGTGGTTTACCTCCGTTATGGTCTTTTTGAAATGCAGGAGAAGAGTCCTGCTCTTCTCCTGCATTGTTTTGTCGTTGCCTCTGCGTGGATGTCAGCAGGATCAGTTGATTGCCTTTATTTCGGATTCAGCCCATGCCATTGCTGCGTCAACATCCATGTTTTCCTGTGTGATCTTATAGATCATCTGCGGGATAATCTGCTGGGATGTCACGGAAGCTGCCTTTTCAATCTTTACACCGTCGACGATGCCGAAGGACTTGATGTCCTGCATACCGTCGATGAGATCATCGATTGACTTTTTGCCATAGCGGGAAAGTACCGGATTGTTCAGGAATTCAGGATTGTCGGCAATTCCTTTTATGACGGGATTCATGCCACCGGGAGCCATATGCAGGAACGTGATGTAGCTGTTGGGCTGATAGAGGAATTGTATGAATTTCTCTGCAGCCTGTGTCTTTGCTGTATCATCTTGCTTCAGGATGCCAAGGGAAATGATGGTTCCATAGGAAGCTGAATCAGTATGGGTAATGGTCGGTACCATGCCGGTATGGGAAGCAAGTTCAGGATCGAACTTGGAACCCTGGAGATCCTTGAAGTTGTCACTGGTCAATGAAGATGCTGCTGCATCCTGGATTGCCAGATCATCCATGATATAGGTCGAGTAGAAGAACATTGCCATCTTGCCTTGCAGATAATAGTCCCGAGCTCTCCATGTCTGTGGCCCAGGTGGGTTGTATTTTGCAAGCCTTGCATAGTATTCGATGGCTTCCTTCATCTGGGGGGTATCAAAGGTAAGATTTCCCTTGCTGTCGAAGATATTTGCACCATTGGATAGGGCAATCGGTGTAAAACACTGCTCGGTAAATACTTCTGATTTTGTACCGACGAGAATGCCATAGGTGTTTTCCGAAGGTTTGTAGAAATATTTTGCAGCTTTCTCGATGTTTTCCCATGTAGTCGGCGGTTCCAGTCCTGCCTGTTTGAACCAGTCGGTCCGATACCAGATGCCCTGCAGCCAGCCATGGTAGGGGACACCATAGGGCTGTCCGTCAGGAGACTCGTTCATTTTCAGTGCGCCATCGAAGAACTTGTCTTTTCCGATTGCATCTATGGTTTCCTGATTTGCCTTGGTATCCATCAGGCCGTCTGCACCGAAGGCGACCATAGAGTCTGAGGAACCTTCGATGATGGTCGGGGCAGTGTGGGCGTTTGTTGCCGTAGCCAGCTGGGACGCCAGGTCGTTTTCATCAACGGCGATAAGCTTGACCTTGATATTCGGGTTTGTTGCCTCAAAAGTATCAATCAGAAGCTGGATGGTTGCCTGTCGGTCCGTCTGTGTCTGTGAAGTCCAGTACTCGATGGTTACCGGTTCCTGCGGAGCTGCTGCCGTAGGTTGTGATGTAGCAGTCTCACTGTTTCCGTTTGCAAACAGAGCAAACGGTGCCATTGCTGATATCAGCAGCAATGTAATTAATCTTGTACGTTTCATGATTCCTCCATTGTGTTCTTTCCTTTTTCATCATTGGCAATGCCAATGCCTTTGCATATCCATGGTGCAGGGCCAATTGTCTCCTGCTGGTTATAAATTGAAGGAGTAGATTCTTGATGTCAGTCGGACCTTGTCCGATGACGATGCTGTTATTTCAGAGAAGTCCTGATGATCAACTTGGGAGTAATGCTCATTTCATTTCGTACGTCGCTATAGGTATTTCTGTCTATGTATCCCAGCCTGCCAAGTAAGTAGGAGACGACGATCTGGCATTTGAGCTCGATGGACTGATCCATGGTCGTGAGGTCAAGGACCTCAGCGACCGCTGTATTATCAAAACCCATGATTCCCATATCTTCGGGAACCTTGAAGCCGTGTTGCTTAAGATATTTATATCCTCCGGCTGCCATATCATCACAGCCGAAGAAAATTGCCTGCGGTGGTGTCGGAAGGGCCATCAGTTGTTCAGTAGCTGCAAAGCCTCCCTTGCGTGACAGGGGAGCTGTCAAATGATAACATTCCTGCATCGGGTGTCCTTCAGCAGCCAGTGCAGCAGAAAATCCCATGTACCTTTGCTCAATATGTTCGTCTGCCGGTTCCCAGCCGACAAATGCAATGTTGCTGTAACTTCGGCTGATCATGTACCTTGCTGCATCCTGGCATCCTTGGAAATTGTTGTTGTGAACGCTGAACTCGCCCTCGCAGCGAGTCTGCAGCAAGGCAAGGGGAATGCCGAAGCTTTCACAGAACTGGCTGGCTTCGTCATCTACCACAGCAGATGCCACCACAAGTCCATCGACCTTGCTGAGAAAATCAGGATGTTTTGAAAAGTAAGTCTTGATGTTCTGACGTTCCTTGATGTCAAAGACCAGTAGCTGATAAGGCGTATCAGCCAATAAGGATGAAATGGTAGAGGTCAGCGACATGGAAAATATGGAAGTTGGATCAGAAAGGGTAAGGCCGATGATCATCTGCTGCTTTTTCTTATTGTCAGGGATCCTGTAGCCTATTGATTTCAGCCTGGAAATTATTTCTTCCCTTGTCTCGGCCTTGACCAATTCAGGATGGTTGAGCACCCGTGAAATGGTGCTTGCACTTACGCCTGTTTTTGCTGCCAGTTGCTTCGATGTCAGTTTCTGTTCCTTTTCCATAGCTACATCCTAGTATGGGTATTTCAGTCTGTCAAGAAAAAATTTCACAATTTTTAGATATTTAACTGAAATATTTCATAGATAATTATGAATTATTTCAGAATTTGTTCTGTTTGAATTTTCTCTTTTCTGATGGTGCTGTTGGAGAAAAATATATCTCTTGGCCTAGTATTTTTTTTGCAGGATCTGACGGATGAGGGGACTTGTGGCTATCTGAAAATCAGCAGATATGAGAAGATTGCAATACAAGCTGACAGCAATGTACCCAGCAGATAATACTCAGCAAAAACCTGATCCTTTGTAATTCTGTCAAACCTTGCAATTGACTTTGCTGTAAGCACCAATCCTATTGCTGCATACTGATTCATGTAGATCAGCAGGAATATGAGCAACCGCTCAACTGTACCGATAGAGGCTCCCGTATGCTGTATGCCGAGCTTTGCAATTTCGTTTCCAGCGGGACGATAGTCCGAGAGTAGATATTTCAGCAGGATATTGCAGGGTTTTGCCAAGAAAAAAACCATGGTACAGCCTTTCAGCAGTATGGAAGGGTTGATATCTTCTTTTTCCAGTAAGATTGCTGCGTTGCTGACGTAGGATTTTGGCAGCTGCATTGAAAGAAAACCAGCACAGACTGCAATAATGGCTATGTGCAGCAATTGGTCGATGATGAATGGGCGGGAAGTATCTTTACTATGGTCCTTTAATAAGAAGAACTTGGTGATGTCTATGGCAGCATGGCTGATTACCATTGCCATGAAGATGTCAAAAGCCTGTATTCCATAGGTGAGAGGGACTAGAAGGCAGCAAATACCGTAGATGCCGCAGTGCAGCAGTACGGCAGAAAAATCCTTTTGCTTGCGTGCTGCCAGGCTTTGTGTCTGCAGGTAAAAGTCTCCCAGCAGATGCAAGAGGAAAAGAAAGACGAAGCTTTCAGTAAACATTGCCTTGACCTTGGCCCTGCAGGAAAATGTCATCAATGCTTTGCTGGGCAGCTTCCATTGCTTCAAGATAAGCAAAATAATCAGCTGCCTTTACTGTCTTACTGACAGAAGGCTGGGATATCTTGAGCTCTTTTGCCGTATCCTGCTGGCTTTTACCCAGTTGCCTGAATCTTGCAACTATTTCTCTCTGTCGATAGGTCCAGTGGGATTTCAATGCAATCATGAGCAGAAATACGGCATTTATCATGCTGTCTTGGTGTTTCCTGTTGCTTTTTATCTGCATTGATGCAATGGCCTTTCCGTTTCTTCTCTCTCTGTCATGCAGGTCCGTGATACAATTCCTGGCTCTGTAATAGGCCGGACCATCTGCACCAAGAGGCATGGTCTTATCTATTTCTGTGGTTATTTCACCGATTCCTATTCCGAATCTGAACCGAATAGGGAACATTTGCTCGGCTATGGTTTCTATGATTGCAAGTACATGGTCGGGTATGGCAAGCAGTCCTTGGAATTCATCTCCTATGGTTACCATGAAAGGAGAAGCAAGCTGGTCACTGTAGGTACTGTTGATGTCTTCAAGTACTTGCTTGAATTTCTTCTGTATGATGCTTCTGTTGGCAAGACTCCTGGAATCAATCATGTCGCCGATGAGTGCAATATACTGTTTCATGTCATACCTCTGCCCACAAGTATAGAACTGAAAATTGCATAAGTCAAATTTATTCATGTTTTTTGCTATAAACATATTTTATACATAATTTTAAACTTATTTTCAGTTGGTTTTGGAGTAAGAGTTTGTCTGTTATATTAATTCGTTTAGCAGTGAATATGCTGACTTGAAAAAGAAATGCCATTGGACTATGGAATTGTCTTTGCGGGCAAAGGCCTCGGAAAAACTGTTGCCCTATATTACAAAAACATTTGTCCTTGCTGCTGCGCTTATCAAGCCGAAAGAAATCAAACAGCTCAGGCGGAGCATAAAGTTTGATAAGGCACTTGCGGACAGGTGTCTTGTAATCTCTTTGTTCATTTGTAATATGGCTTTTACCTTCTGGCTTACGTCCGATGTTATAGGAAGTTCGCTTAGCCATCTTCTGGCTGCTGGCCTAGGCAAGCTAAGTACATCGTCTGCTGGCTGACTTATGTATATCGGTTTACATCCTGTGGCTGATAGCTCTCAGATCATGCTTGCTTCCCTAGGGTGTGTGATTTCATTGCTTTTCATTTCGTTGGGTTTCAGTGATTGGCGGGCTTCTGTGACTCTTTTGACAGAGTTTGCAGCAAAGGAGGTGATTATCAGCACTTTTGCTATCCTGGCAGGGGATGGGCTACAAGGTTGCCTGCTGCACTTCCTGCTATGTTTACGATGCTTACGGCTTTTGTTTTTTTACTAATTAACTTATATTTGTCAGTATCCCTATCTGAATTGCACTAGGTGATTCGTTTTTTTCGTTTTGCTACGGTAGATTTCTGAATTATCAGATTGACGTCCAGGCAAATATCGGAAACGGGTTGCCTGTTGATTTTCTTGTTCAGGAGTCGTACGGCAATCTGACCCATTTCAAAAAGGTGCAGGTTGATGTAGGTGTAATATTCTGAATGGACCATTTCTGATTCAAAGACTACAATGGATATGTCGTTGGGAACGCGTATACCTTGGTTGCCCAGCTGGAAAGAAAGTCCTTCTGCAACGGTGTGGGTCATGGCAATGATTCCATCGCAGCCCGTAAAACCTTCAATCAGTTCCTTTGCGACTTTTTCCCCATCGACGAAATCATAATTGGTAAGATATACAAGACTTGGATCGAAAGGAAGGTCTGCTTCCTTAAGTGCTTTCAAGTAACCTTTGAACCTTTCCAGGGAAGAGAATTGATAGTTGTTTTTATCTGCAACAAAAAGCAAGAGATCTTCTTTCTTACATGGAGCTTCCCAAAAGCTTGCAATAAAGGCGATTCTTGTCCGACCGAGGGAAATCAGGTACTTGGTTGCAAGGTAGCCGCCCTTTTCACCATCATGATATACATGGGGAATATCTGCAATCAAGTTCCTGCGGGCTGCAACTACAAGAGGCAAGTCCCTGAATTTCTCAATTTCTGGAATATTTTCTGCTTTCGCAATTGGTATGTAGATCAACCCATCAAGAATAGAACTTGAAAACCTGTTGATTGTTCTTGCTTCATTTTCCAAAGTGCCATAACTTGACCCGAGGATAACCAATTGATGGTTATTTCTTGCTTCTGAAATTACACCTTCTGCTATGATTGAGAAAAAATGATGGGCTATTTCCGGTAGGATGAGGCCTATTATCCCTGTTGAACTTCCCTTCATGAATCTTGCAGCAGCATTCGGCGTGTAGCCTGAAGTTTCCAGAACTTTTTTAATTTTCTGTTCAGTGGACGGCTTGACTGACTGTCCGTTGAGGTATCTGGAAATCGTAGGGACAGAAATGCCACTCATTTTTGAAATGTCTTTCAATGAATATCGGTTCATGGATGAAGTATACAACCGAATGGAAAAAACGGCAAGAAGAATATTAAAACGATGATATTTATTTGGTAAATAAAAGAGATAAAAATATATCTTTTTATACTATAGATTAAGATTAAATTTTAATAAATTTTATTATTTACTTTATATATAAGTAAATAAATTTCTTGACAAAGCGCTGATGTGTTGTATAATGATGGACTGAAATAATTTTAAACGTTTATCATTTTATACTTAGAACATTTGGGAGATAAGCATGATATACCAAATCAAACCTTCAACGTTATCTGGCGAACTACGAATTCCAGGGAACAAGTCGGGAACGGCACGAGCGATTGTTTTCGGCAGTCTGGCCGATGGTCGGTCTGTGTTGCACAATCCACTGACTAATCTGGATAGTTATTCTATCGTCAAGATGATGTCGGCCTTAGGTGCGAAAATTGATACTTCAGACGATAGTCTATGGACAATTGATGGTTTTGCTGGGAAGCCTCAGGTACCTGCCTGCGTGTTGGATGCTGAGAATTCAGGAACAGGATTCTATTTTGCTCTTGCTGTCTGCTCATTGATAGATGGTTGCAGTGTACTGACCGGAGACTATCAGATATGCTATCGGCCTGCACAGCCGATGATTGATGCTATCAATGCAATGGGTGGCAAAGCCTTTTCAACAAGGGAAACGGGAACTGCTCCCATTGTCGTCAAGGGACCGATCAAAGGAGGAGAATTCAGCATGCCTGGTGTTAACTCACAATGGATGACACCATTCCTTTGTGCCTGTAGTCTTGCAAAAAAAGATACAGTCATCCATGAGACCAATTTACTTGAAAAACCGTATGTAGATATGACTATCGGTATGCTGGAACTGGCTGGAATCAAAATTGAAAATCATAATTATGTTGACTTCTTTGTAAAAGGCAATCAGCAGTTCAAACCTTTTGAATATACGTTGCCTGGTGACTGGGGTTCAAGTGGTTACCCTATGATTGCTGCGGCAATAACAAAAGGTTCAAAGGTCAAGTTCCTCGGTTTGGATACTGAAGATTTTGCAGGTGAAAAAGCCTTTGTCGATATCTTGAAACAAATGGGTGCTTCTGTAACAGTGATTGAACATGGACGCGGAGGTATCGTCGTCGAAGGGAGTGATGACCTGCATGGTATTGAAATTGACTGTAGCGGTACTCCTGATGCTGTTCCTATTCTTGCTGTACTTGGCTGTGCTGCAAAAGGTAAAACCATTCTCAAGAATATTGAAGCTTGCCATCTGAAGGAAACCGACAGAGCAAAATCAATTGCTGAGGAATTAAAAAAGATGGGGGCAAGGATAGAGATGGATGATAATTCCATGATTATCTACCATTCAATGCTTAAATGTGCAACCATTGACGGGCACCATGACCATAGAATCGTGATGGCAACTTCCGTTGCTGGTTTGCTTGCTGATGGTATTACAAGAATTTCTGATGGCGAATATTCAGCCGTATCTTATCCGCGTTTCAAGGAGTCGATGAACCAAATTGGTTTTGACATAACAAGCATAAAGTAAAATCACAAGGAGGAAAAAATGTTTAGAAAAATTTTGGCTATCTTATGTATCGGGTGTGTTGCATTGACAGCTTCTTTTGCCAATGGTGCTTCTGAGGCAAAGGCTGCCGGAGGAGCTCCGTCCATAAAAAGGATTTCCATAGGAACAGCAGGGACTGCCGGCTCTCTCTACCCAATGGGAGTAGGCATGGCAAAGACTATTACTGACCATGTCGATGGCATCGCTTGTACCGGTGAAGCAACTGCAGCTTCTGTAGAGAATATCCGTAACCTCACAAACGGTAAACTTGCAATGGGTATTTCTCAAAGTGAAATAGCATATTTGGCATACAATGGCCTTGGTGACTTCAAGGGACATCAGGCTACCGATCTCAGAGCACTTTTCAGCACGATTACCAGCTATATTCAGGCTTTTGCCCTTGCCGGCAGTGGTATAAACAGTATAGCAGATTTCAAGGGTAAGGTCGTTGGATGTTCTGCTGCCGGAAGTGGAGGTGAAATGTGTGTCAGAATGATTCTGAACTATTATGGACTGACCTATGATGATATCAAGCCACAGTTTATTTCTGAATCTGATGCTGTGTCAGCTCTGAAAGATGGCAGGATTGATGCATTTATCTGCACTCATCCTCTCAAGTCAGCACCTCTGGTAGACCTGACAACCAGTGCAAAGGTGAAGATGTTTTCCTTTGATGATCCAGCTTTCTATAAGGAATTCTTTTTCTGGAAACCTTATACGATTCCTGCTGGATTCTATGACGGTGTCAATGAAGCGATTACGGTACCGACAAGCCGTATTACTATGTGTACTTCCACGAAATCCGGGTTGAGTGATGAACAGGTCTATCAGATTGTCAAGGCAATATGGGATAACCGAAGTGAATGGTCTGGAGTTGCAAAGTCTGTTTCAACTCAGGCAGTGTTTGCAACTGCTACTGATGGTATTCCTATCGTGATGCATCCGGGTGCAGTCAGATACTTTAAGGAAAAAGGTGTGGAAATTGATCCATCTTTGATTCCACAGAATTGATTATCCTTTTCATAACTAAAATTTATTTGGGGTTTCTGTCTGGACAGAGGATCCCGTTGGAGAAATCATGGATAAGTCCTATGCAGAATATACGTTAGTTGATTGCCTGATATTGGCAGTATCGGCATTCATCTGTTTTTTCCATATTTTTATTACTGTCTCAACTTCCGTAAGCATGATGCAATGCAGGATTATCCATGTATTTTCCCTTGCATTGGTCTGGTATCTGTTTAAACTGCGAGATACGAAAGCAAAATGGCAAAAAGCCGTATTATTTCTTATACTTTGTATAATTGCCTTTGCCACTTTCTATTACATGAAAGGGGCTGCTCCGGATGCAATCAGGGAAAAAGGTGTTTGGGGTATTTCTCAATTTGATGTCGCCATGGGTGTTTTGTTGATTTTGATGGTACTTGAAATATCGAGGGAAACCATTGGATTGGCATTGCCGATATTGGCTGTTATTTTTATCATATATGCTTTCGTAGGACCTTACTTACCCGAAATCGTTGCCCATAGAGGATACGATATTCCGTATATTTCCAATTATATAAGTTGGACGACCGAAGGGATTTTTGGTATTCCCATCGGTGCTTCTGTGTCGTTTGTAGTTCTCTATATTATTTTCGGCGAGCTGTTGGATAAATTCGGTGCAGGAAAGTTTTTTATTGATATTGCCTATGCCTTGACTGGTCGGATGCGGGGAGGTCCTGCAGAAGCTTCGGTCCTGTCCAGTGCAATGATGGGGTCGATAAACGGAAGTGCTGTGGCAAATGTAGTGACAACAGGTACCTTTACGATTCCTCTGATGAAAAAGATCGGTTATTCCAACGAATATGCAGGAGCTGTAGAAGCTGTTGCTTCTACAGGGGGGCAGATCCTTCCTCCTGTTATGGGAGTTGCTGCATTCGTTATGGCAGATCTTACGGGAATCCCTTATTCAACTATTATACTTGCTGCTTTGATTCCTGGATTGCTTTACTATATTTCTTTGGGACTTGCAGTATATCTTGAGGCTGGTAAACTGGGGATGCAACCTGAAAGTGCCGAAAAGCTCAAGAAAGCACGAGTAATATTGCGACAGGGATATTATTATCTAATTCCTATTATTATTCTTATTTGCTGTTTGCTTGCATTGAAACTTTCAGCTAGTTATTCAGGTTTCTTTGCCATTTTATCAATTCTTGCCATTGGTATTACAAAAACTTCTGTTGTAGAGCATAGGTTTCCTTGGAAAGAATTCAAGGCTGTAGCATTAGGTGCCGCAAGATCCGCAGTTCCAGTAGCTATGGCATGTGCTTCTGCCGGTATTGTAATCGGTATTGTGAGTATGACAGGACTTGGAGTCCGGTTTGCAGAAATTGTATTTGAGGTCTCACATGGCAACTTGTTTCTCATGCTATTGATGACGATGGTTGCCTGTATCATTCTTGGTATGGGTTTGCCTTCTACGGCTGCGTATGTCATTGCGGCTACTGTCGCTGCACCGGCATTGTTGAAAGCGGGTATTCCTGATCTGGCTACCAACCTGTTTGTCTTTTATTTTGCTATAATTTCTTTTATTACGCCGCCAGTAGCAATCAGCGCATATGCAGCAAGTGGTATTGCAAACTCAGATGCAATGAGAACCGGATTGCAGGCTTTCAAGCTCGGAATTGCCGGCTTTATAATTCCGTATCTTTTTGTTTTCTATCCGGGATTGTTGATTGTTGATGCTACAGTAACTGGTGTTTTGCTTGCAATTACCATTGCGGTATTGTCTGTTATCCTCATGGCTATAGGTTTTGAGGGTTGGTTTGGGAAAACCGTACCGATGTCTTTGCGTGTAGTTGCACTATGTCTTGGTGTACTTTTGTTGGTTCCCAGTACAGTGTTGCATGTTATAACTGTATCCTTTGCAGTTGTACTGGTAATATTCTTGGTATCCAGGTCAAAAAAACAGATGTAGCAATGGCGTAAAGTATAACTGGATTTAATCAAAAGCTATAACTTTCTGTACATATAAGACAGGTTTTCATCGGCCTGTCTTTTTTATTTGTGGCTATGTAAAATAAGTATAATTGATATCTATAACTTATAGTCATCTTATTTAGTCTCGGAATTTGAAAGTCAAGAATATCTTAGCCTGAGTAGCCAGGAATCCTTGTGTAATATGCAACAATATTACTAGGTTATATTAATTTTATTCAATTATCGAGAAAAATATATCGATATTTCTTGCATAATAGCCATGATGGAAGTAGCCTATATAGTATAATATAGATAAAGGAGAATCTATTGAGATGAAGGAACTTGAGCAGGAATTTTCTCCGGAACAGATTCAGCAACTGGATACGATAATTGAGCAATATGGAAAAGAGCCCGGTTGCCTTATTCCGTTGCTTGAAAAAGTACAGCAAGTATTGGGATACCTACCGCTGAATGTTCAGGAACGCATAGCAGATAAACTCGGTATGGCACCGAACAGAGTGTACGGTGTGGTGTCTTTCTATTCGTTCTTTACCATGAAGCCTCGGGCAAGACATAGGGTGCAGGTCTGTATGGGAACCGCTTGCTACGTCAAGGGTGCCCAGAAAATTGCAGACAGGATTGAGAGTGAGTATCACCTGCAAATCGGTGAAAGTACACCAGATGGACGTTTTACCTATGAAAGGGCCCGTTGTTTCGGAGCCTGTGGATTGGCACCGGTGATGATTGTTGACGGCAAGGTCTATGGCAAGATGACTGCGGCACGGGTTGATGAAATCCTGGCTCAGTATAAATGATCCAATAGGAAAAATTATGAAAAAGATACAGACAACAGCAGATCTGGAAGCTGTAAGGCCGAAGATGAAACAGCTGGATGCACAGAAAAAGACAAAGATCTATGTGCATATGGGGACATGTGGAATTGCATCGGGAGCCATGGAAGTCTTGGTTTCTTTACGTCAGAGCATAAAGGATGCAAAAGTTGATGACGTCAGTATAATTACGACAGGATGTGCTGGCATATGCTGCAGGGAACCTCTTGTAACCGTTGCACTTCCGGGACAGGAACCGATTATCTATGAATATGTAGATGCAAAGAAGGCTTCTCGGATTTTTTCGGAACACGTGATAGGAAAACAGGTGGTCAAGGAATATGCTTTTGCCAGAGGTATGGAATGCCAATTGCCTGAACGTATCAAGAATCACGGGAATATACCAGGAGAGAAAAGCGCTTCAAAAGAGATTCCCGGCATTGAAGATATTCCATTCTTTGCATTGCAGCATCAGAGGGTCATGCACAACAGGGGAGTGATAGATCCGAACAATATCGAAGACTATATAGGAAGAGGCGGTTACTTCAGTGCTGCCAAGGCTCTTGATTCCATGACCTCTGAAAAGATTATCGAAGAAGTACTTGATTCAGGTCTGAGAGGCCGTGGTGGCGCAGGTTTCCCTACTGGCCTGAAATGGAAGTTTGCCGCAAAGGAACCAGAAGGTGTCAAATATGTCCTTTGCAATGCTGATGAAGGGGACCCTGGTGCATATATGGACAGGAATGTCCTTGAAAGCGATCCTCACAGTGTACTCGAAGGAATGCTTATTGCGGCAAAGGCCATCGGGGCCCATCGGGGATACATCTACTGCAGGGCAGAGTATCCTCTGGCTGTAGAGACCTTGAACAAGGCAATCAGGCAGGCAAGGACCTATGGCCTTCTCGGTGATGACATCCTTGGCTCTGGCTTTGATTTTGATATTTCAGTCTATGAAGGTGCCGGTGCCTTTGTCTGCGGGGAAGAGACTGCCTTGATGCGTTCCTTGGAAGGCAAGAGAGGCAATCCCCGTCCTCGGCCGCCTTTCCCAGCCCATGCGGGGCTTTGGGAGAAACCTACGGTACTCAACAATGTGGAGACCTTGTCAAATGTACCGCAGATCATTGCCAACGGAAGCAAATGGTTTGCATCCGTCGGGACGGAGAAGAGCAAGGGAACCAAGGTCTTTTCCATTACCGGTGATCTTACGAATGTCGGATGTGTAGAGGTTCCGTTCGGCACGACATTGGATACCATCGTCAATAAGATCGGCGGCGGCATTACTGAGGGCAAACACCTGAAAGCCGTACAGCTGGGTGGCCCTTCGGGAGGATGCATCCCTGCCGAACATATGGATGTCCCTGTTGATTATGAAACGTTGCAGCAGTATGGGGCAATCATGGGTTCGGGTGGCCTCATCGTCATGGGCGATGACAAATCTGCCATAGATATAGCCAAGTTCTTCATGGAATTCTGTAAGGATGAAGCCTGTGGGAAATGTATTCCTGGCAGGGAAGGCACGAAGCAGATGGTGGAGATACTCCGTACGATTGCTGCTGGCAAAGGTTGTGCTGCAGATATTGCCAAGTTGGAAGACCTTGCGGATGTCGTACAGAAAACGGCATTGTGTGCCTTGTGCAAGACTTCTGTGAATCCGGTAATGAGCACCCTGAGATATTTCAGGAATGAATATGAGGCTGCCGTAGCCTGTAATGATGCAAAGGAGTGTGCCAAATGATCTTTACGAAGGCATTGCCATATGAACAGATCAAACAGCAACTGGATGCAAGAGCTGATGTCATCATGATCATTGGCTGTGAGTCCTGCGTAAGGGCTTCCGGTTGCGGTGGCGAGGAAAAAATGAAGGAACTTGCACTGAGACTCAGGAAAGATGGTTTTGATGTAAGGGACGGCTATATGGTACCGGGATCCTGCTCACCGAAGGTCCTTTTTGCAAAGGTCGGGAAGGACGTCAATACTATTGTTTCGCTTGCCTGCAGTGCAGGTCTTTCCAATGTCAAACGTTATTTCTCCGGCCGGTGCAAGATTGTATCTACGACGGTTGACGTAGGGCTGATGGTATCAGACAGTGAAGTTGAGAAGCTTCAGGTAACAATTCCTTACAAAGGGCATGAAGCTGAAACGGAACATGCCTATGGACTGTATACCGGAAAACCGGTTGATACACTTTTGCTTAAGGAGGCACACTGATGATTATCTCACTTCGGTCTATAAGTTATGATGATTTGAAAAAACAGCTTTGTCCTGAAGACAAGATTGTCATCCTCAGCTGTGATACCTGTGTAAAAGCTTGTGGTATCGGTGGTTCTGCAAGGATGAAACAGCTGACAGGAATGTTGCAGGCGGATGGTTACACCGTCTTGGGTATAGATTTGATCAGCATCGGCTGTACGATGAACTTGGTTGCACATCATAGGGACAATAGAAAAGAAGTATATGACGAGGCAACGGTTGTCATTCCGCTTATCTGCGAAGATGGATTGGTCGGTGTGCGCAAGGTATTTGCTGACAAGAAGATCATCCAGGTTGCCAAGACTGTCGGGATCGGAAACTTCACGATGGACAAAGGTGTCGTGTTGACCCATCCGTTTGAAAGTACCGGCCTTGCACAGAACGATGATGGCTATCCTTTGGCTGAAGTAGCCAAGGCATTGCAGCTGTTTCCAGGTTTCTTCGATGAAAAGGATGGGTCTCCTTCTGCAGACCAGATGGTAAAGCTGACGGTAGATGGGAAGGAAATTGCCGCACCTGCAGGCCAGAACCTGCTTGCCGCCTGTCTGGCCAATTCCATAGATGTACCGCATCTGTGCTTTCAGGAAGATCTGTCAGCATACGGAGCCTGCCGTCTGTGCCTGGTAAAGATCAAAGGCCGCAAGGGTTTGGTCCCTGCTTGTTGTACCCATGTTGAAGCTGGTATGGATGTCTGTACGGATGATGCGGAACTGCAGCATTGCCGTCGTATTATCCTTGAGCTTGCGATGGCTTCCGGGCATCATGATTGCCTGACTTGCGTGAAGGGCGTTCCGTCTCCTTTTGCTACCTGTGAACTGCAGAAATATGTCCGTGCAGCTGATATTACTGAAAGTCGGTTTGCTTCTTTTCCTGTAAAGTTGCCGGAGGATGATTCAAGTCCTGTAATATTCCATGATCCCAACCGCTGTATCCTTTGTGGACGTTGTGTAAGGGCTTGCCAGGAGCTTTCAGGACTCAGTAACTTAGGCTTTGTCAATCGAGGTGACCGTACTGTAGTGGTTGCAGGGCTCAATACTGAGATGAACCAGAGTGACTGTGCTGCCTGTATGGCTTGTGTCAATGTTTGTCCGACAGGAGCTCTTACGGAAAAAGTCGTGTATTTCAGCGGGAAGGACTGGACTCCTTCAAGGAAGTTCATGTCTCTCTGATTGCCTTTTGAAAATTACCGAACCATTTTTCTACTACAGCCGCTTTTGCCTTGGGTAAGAGCGGCTGTTTCGTGTACTGTTTACCAAGAATTCCTTTTGTGTCTGCCAGTGATGGCGAGTATGTACAGTTATCTTTATAATGTTTGTAAATATTGATAAATATGCATATTATGTTTATTTTTATAAACGTCATGGGGAAAAACTGTAGTATTACTTCCGTCTACCCAAAGAGTACTTCAGCAGATGGGAGCACAAATCAAATCGGCACGGTTGAGACGCCGTCTCAGTGCAGATATTGTTGCAGATCGGGCAGGCCTCAGCAGAGCTATGGTATGGGCTATCGAGAAGAGAGCTCCTAGGACATAGTTGGATTTTTTATATAAGTAAAATACAACCAAAAATCAAAAACAAAGATATTTCCTTAGTTCATACCGAATACTACGTTATTCTGTAAGGAATATAAAAATTATACCTTATAGGGTAAAATAACTTAATATACCCTACGGGGTATATTTACAATATATACCTTGTAGGGTATTTTTACTGTTGAGGAAATAAAGATGACGTATCACACGAGGACTCCTTATCAACTTGCAATGGCTTTGAAGGACAAACGCAAGACTTTGGAACTTACACAAAAGGAAGCAGGGCGTAAAATAGGACTTCTGCCAAAGACGATCTCAGCTTTGGAGACGCATCCGGAGCGCTGTACCCTTGAGAGTCTTTTCAAGCTCATTTCGGCCTTGGATCTTGAAATAGAACTGCATGAAAAATCACAGGAACAAAAAGGAGAATGGTAAATGGCCCAGAAACGGATTCTGTCAGTTCTGATGAATGGCGAACCTGTCGGTTCATGGATTCATGTTTCCGGCAGGGAAGCCTCGTTCACTTATGAGAAATCATGGCTTGATGCAACTGGTAGCCGACCTATTTCTCTTTCCCTTCCACTTAGCTCCCGTCCGATTATAGGAAGACAGGTTGACTCTTTCTTTGATAACTTGCTTCCTGACAATTCTGAGATAAGAGGTAGGTTGCAACGGCGTTTCAATTGTCCTTCAAGGAATCCCTTTGACTTGCTTTCTGCAGTTGGAAAAGACTGTGCCGGAGCTTTGCAGATTCTACCGGAAAATAGTTCGATTCAAAGTATCAGAAGAATTGATGCAATTCCTTTGTCCGAAGCTCAGGTTGCATCTGTTTTGCGTACTATATCGATAGGTCAGATACCCGGGGATGTGCATGATGAAGCTTTTCGTATTTCCATTGCCGGAGCTCAGGAGAAAACAGCTTTGCTCTATTATGGAAATGCATGGTGCATACCACAGGCCACTACGCCGACAACTCATATATTCAAGCTCCCGCTAGGGATTATAGGTGGTGGAATCAATCTGTCCCAATCAATTGAAAACGAATGGCTTTGTTTGCAGATTCTTAAAGCTTTCGGACTTCCTGTTGCAGATGCAAAGATAGTGCAGTTTGAAGATCAGAAGGCATTGTGTGTAAAGCGATTTGACCGGTGCTATGCATCAGACAAATCGTGGATCATACGGATCCCGCAGGAAGATATTTGTCAGGCTACGGGGATATCTCCAGAAAAAAAGTATGAAAGTGAAGGCGGTCCTGGAATCAGCTCAATATTGAAATTACTTCAAGGGTCACATAATGCCCGGTATGACCGGAAGACTTTTTTGAAAGCACAGTTGTTATACTGGTTACTGGCTGCATCAGATGGTCATGCCAAGAATTTCAGCCTTTTCATAGAAGCAGAAGGTGCGTATCATCTTACGCCTTTATATGATGTGATTTCAGCATATCCTATATCAGGAAAGGTCAAGAGCAATATATTTCCACAAAGACTGAGACTTGCTATGTCAGTCGGAAAACAACGTCATTATGAATGGAGAAAATTTCAGAAACGGCATTGGATTGAAACTGCAGCGTTGACTGATACCCAAGATATGATTTCTGAGATCATAGGAGAAATCATTGATTCGAAAACTTCGGTAATCAACCAGATCAGTTCAAATCTACCTGATGGATTTCCTGAGTATCTGGCCGAGTCGATTCTTTCTGGACTGGACGAGACTTCCAAATTGTTGGAATAGTATTTCTTATTAGTAAAAACATGCTTGTATTAATAATAAAAACTGATGTATATTAATGATATAAATATAACAAAACATCAGACAGAGGGTAAACATGCTTACAAAATTGCTTTTGAAACATATTTATGACCAGCAACAAGAAGTAATTGGTATAGACAACGAACTCGACAGGACTTCAGCAATATCGTTGTTACCTCCCAAAACGGCATTTGCAAGGATCATTACAGGTGTCAGACGATGTGGAAAAAGTACTTTGCTCAGACAAATCTTGAAGAAAACGTATCCACGGGGATTCCTTTTTAATTTTGATGATCCACGTTTGGTCGGTTTTACTGTAGCAGATTTTGAACTTTTGGATGAACTTATTGAAGATGAGCATGCAACTGCCTTGTTTTTTGATGAAATACAACTTATTCCTCATTGGGAACTGTATATAAAACAAAAACTTGATGCCAAGGTCCCTGTGTACCTTACGGGATCAAATGCTGCACTTCTTAGCCAAGAATTAGGGACTATGTTGACAGGACGTCATTTGGATACTGTATTGTATCCTTTTTCTTATAAGGAATACTGTAGTTTCATGAAAGCAGAGATAGGCCTGCAAAGTTTTTCTTCATTTTTGCAGGACGGTGGGTTTCCTGTTTATTTGCAGTTCAAAGATCCGCAGATACTAACTGCTTTGTTCTCTGATATCATTTATAGGGATATTGTTACCAGATACAATTTGAAACAAGCAAAGCATTTGAAATTGCTTGCTATATTTTTACTCTCAAATGTTGGCTCTCAAGTTTCAGCAAACCGACTTGTGAGCGTTGCCCAAGTCAAAACTGCAAAGACTATCTTGGAGTATTTTTCATACTTGGAAGTAACTTATTTGTTTGCGTTCGTTTATAAATTTGATTATTCACTGCGAGCCCAAATAAATGCACCGAGAAAAGTCTATGCAATTGATACTGCCTTGATACAGAACCTCAGTGCAAACGTAACATTGGACCAGGGACATATCATGGAAAATGCTGTTTATCTGGAATTATGTAGGCATTTTTCTCATATATATTACTTTAGGGCTCCTGTAAGCAATGGTACTCAAGGCAACGAGGCTGAATGTGATTTCATCTGTTGGAATGAAGTCAAAATAAAATCGGCTATACAGGTCTGTTATGAATGGACTGCTGAAGTCCGTTATCGGGAAATCCGGGGTGTCCTTGCTGCAATGGACTTTTTCCATTTGGGCGAAGGAACAATTGTTACGCTTAAAGATAAAGACAGTCTGTTTGACAATGGCAGGAAAATCAAGGTTATACCGGCTGCAGAATGGTTTTTTGGCACATTTCCTCAAAGCTGACCAAGCGTACATCTTTTTTCTTGTTTGCTTCATCCTGTAAATCTGTAGTAAAACCAGTCTTGGAAAATATCATAAGAATTTTATGTTGCTGGGGAAACAGGGAAGCACGACGTCTGAGTGTTGCCAGTACACCCTTGTCTGCCGGGTCGTTCTTCCATTTACATTCCGCTACAAGCAGAGCCTTCCCGTCAGTACCGATGATATCGATTTCTTCCTGCTGCTTGGTATTTGGATTCGTACCCCACCATGAAGAGAGTTGCTTGAATTTGATTTCCAGTCCTGCATATACCTTCGGTTGCCAGAGATATTGCATACAGATTGATTCGAATACAGGTTCCATGAACTGTGCCAGTTGCTCTTTGATATGATCTTGGTAGAATTTCATTCCATTACCCATTGCAATCAGGCTTTGATTAGGCATGACGAAACGGTACCAGAATCTGAACATTTGGTCTTCAAACCTGTAGATTGATTTCTTGGCTTGTCCTGATTCCTTGAATGGATAACATTTTTTGATCAGATGTAGTTCTTCCAGGCTTTTCAGCTGATTTGTACAACTTGAAGTAGATATATGTGCAGCAGTAGCGATTTCATTGAGTCTGCTGGCACCGTTTGACAGTGCCGTAAGTACGGTAAAATAATTGCCTGGATGCCTCAGTTCCTGCAGCAATAGATTATGGGGTTCTTCCACTAGGCGTCCATTGCTGTCAAAAAAGAGATTGTAGATATTGTCATCAGTACTTTTTTTCAAATCCAGGGCTGAAAGATATTCAGGAATGCCTCCTGTTATGGCATACAGCAATGCTTGGTCTTGGCTTGAAAAGCCTTCAAGCATGGATCTGCTTTGGAAGAACGTAAACGGTTGTATCTTGAACTGTGCAGTTCTTCTGCCATACAAGGGACTTTGGTAGCCTAGTAGCTGATGTTCCATGAAACTCATTGATGAACCACAGAGAATCAACAGCATACGGCCTGATTTCCATTTTAGATCGATATGTTTCTGAATCATTGAAGATATCGGAGGATAACTTTTTGCCAAGTAGGGATATTCATCGATTGCAACTATAAGTTTGCGTTCAGATAACTTGTCAATTCTGCTGAGTATTGTTTCAAAATCCTTATAGGTTTCAAGTGTCTCCCCTGGATATAGATAGCTCTGAATTTCTTTTGACAAAGCTTCCAAATTCCCTTGTCTTGTTGCATCGATTGACAAGTAATAAATTGCTTCCTTATCTTTGCAGAATTCTCTGATAAGGGTAGTTTTGCCAACTCTCCGTCTTCCATAGATTATTGCCAGTTCGAATTTTTTGCTTTCATAGAGCTCTTGTAATTTTTTCAGTTCATCAGTTCTTTCACAAAACATAAGAGGCCTCGGGATTACTCAATCTAACTTTACTAAAGTATACTTGAGTAAAGTTGTCAGGTCAAGGTAAATTGTAGCAAGGTATGGAACGGTATGGGGGAAACTTCATAGGTTGCTCTTGGTAAGTAAATTTAAAAATTTCAAAATAGTCAAGTTAACTTTACTAAAGTATACTTGAGTAATATGTTCCAGGTGGAAGTTGCAATGGCGTCGAGATGTTGGAATTCAGGATTTGTGTAGGATTCTGATGGTTTATATGTTGTTTGTGGAGTTCACAGTCTTTTGTTATTGCTTTTGTAGCAGAAAATGAGTAAATTGATTATGTGTTAAATAATGCTAACAAAGTATTGGGAGGCACCTGTGATGAATCAAGCACAATTTAATCGGATGAAAAATGGAAAAGGTTTCATAGCCGCATTGGACCAGAGCGGAGGAAGTACTCCGAAGGCATTGAAACTCTATGGCATCAGTGAAGATCGCTATGGTACTGAAGAAGAAATGTTCAAGTTGGTCCACCAGATGAGGACGAGGATCATCACTTCACCTAGTTTTACAAGTAAACAGATTCTTGGCGCAATTCTTTTTAAAGTAACTATGGAAAGCAAGATCAAAGATCTGTACAGTGCAGATTATCTATGGAAAGAAAAAGGTATCGTACCGTTTCTCAAGGTAGATAGCGGACTTGCCGAGGAACAGGACGGTGTCCAGATGATGAAGCCGATTCCTGACCTTGATGCATTGCTCAAGGAAGCAAAGAAGAAAAATATATTTGGGACAAAGATGCGTTCCGTAATCAAGCATGCGAATCCTGTCGGTATCAAAGCCATCGTAAGCCAGCAGTTTGAATTGGCCCGGCGGATCATGGCATTCGGTCTTGTTCCGATTATTGAGCCTGAAGTCGATATACATGCTTCGGACAAACAGGCTTGTGAAGAACTGTTGCTGGCTGATATCAAGGAAGAAATGGCAAAAATGAAGGCTTCTGATTATCTTATCTTCAAATTGACCATTCCTACGGTTCCGAATTTCTATAAGGATCTCATGGTGTATCCCGATGTAGTGAGGGTCGTTGCTCTTTCCGGTGGCTATCCACAGCAGGAAGCAGTTGAAAAACTGAGTGAAAACAATGGCATGGTTGCAAGTTTCTCACGGGCATTGAGCGAAGGCCTGAAGGCTGAACAGAGCCAGGAAGAGTTTGATGCAAAATTAGCAGATTCTGTAAAGATAATTTATGAGGCATCACTGACCTAGGAGCTTTTCCAAGACAAGCGGTGACAATGTTCATTTCAAATGAAATATTGACCAGTAAGAATAAAAATCTTGCTGGTCAATAGCTTAATAGTGCAATTTGTTGTAATATATTTACATTAAATGCCTGATATGGGATATCAGGCAGATTGTCTTATCAGTTGCAATCCTATTTTTTTGATTATTTTTACAAGTTCATCCAGATGGTCATGTGTGACAAGAGGATTGAGAAGGGTGAATTTCAGATAAGTCTTACCCTGATAAACAGTCTGGCCGATTACGATACCTTCGTTAAGGAGCAGTTGCCTTCTGATTTTCTTATTTGTCTCATCATTTGCGTCAAGCCGGAATACCACTGAAGATATTTCAGATTTTATGGCAACTTGAAAAACACTATCCTTGTTGAGCTGATCATACAGATATGCAGCATTTTCAACACAAGTATCGATGATTTTTCCAAAACCATCCTTTCCTCTTGTCCTGAAAGCTATCCAGACTTTCAAAGCATCGAAACGACGGGTAGTCTGCATGGATTTTCCGACCAGATTGACATAACCGTCTGCTTCATCTTCTTCCCTGTTGAGATAATCTGCATGAAGCTGGAAAGCATCGAGCCTGCTGCCATCCTTGACGAGAAGGGCACTGCAGCTGATCGGAAGCAGGAACATCTTATGGAAGTCTACTGTGATGGAATCGCAGGAGGAAAGGTCTCCCAATCTGGAACCGTAGGTGTCTGATACGATCAAGCCTGAACCGTAAGCCGCATCTGCATGCAGATAAAGGCCATAGCGCTTGCAGATTTGTCCTATAGCCTGCACATCATCAATCGTGCCATAGTCGGTCGTGCCGATGGTAGCAACTACACAGAACGGCAGATTGCCCTTGTCCAGGTCTTCCTTGATCATTTTTTCCAGACATCGGGTGTCCATCTTGCCGTTTGCATCAATCGGAACTTTCCGTACTGCCTGATAACCTAGTCCAAGCATATGTGCACTCTTTTCCATTGAAAAATGCGAGACTTCGGAAGCATAAAGCCTGAATTTTGCGTAGCTGGCAGGTAAGCCATCTTTCTTGATGTCGTGGTGGAGTACTCTGTTGCAATAGCCATCTCTGGCAAGCAGCAAAGCGCAGAAATTTGTCTGGCTTCCTCCCGAAGTGAAGACGCCGTCACTCTGTTTTCCGTAACCGAACATCCTGCAGAGATTCTTGATGACTTCGACTTCGATTTCTGTTGCAATAGGTGCCTGATCCCATGAGTCCATCGATTGGTTGAATGCCGTGATCATAAGTTCTGCACTGATGGATTCCAACAATGCAGGGCTATGAAGATGTGCCATATAGGATGTCGATGAGGGCCGAAGGCAATTAGGGAGAATAAGTTTCTTCGCTTCGTCGAGCATGGCTTCAAACCCGATGCCATGCTTTGGAAGCATTGAAATAGCTTCCAGTTGTTGCTGGAGTTGTTGTGGTGATCTTCCCGTGTATGCCTTATCATCAACAAAGGTTGCACAGATTGCATCTGCCGTTGCATCCAGTTGTTTCTTGAAAGCTTCCTGACTTTTTTTTTCGTTGGTCAGCAGCAACGGTTCAACAGCGTACATCGGCGTCAACCTCACGTGTGATCCTTGTGAAGGTATCAATCATAATATCGACTTCCTCATCGGTGACGTTCAGCGCACACAGACAGCGCATGACAGAGCCGTTGCGTCCGCCTTTTTCCATGATGAGCTTGTCTTCAAAGCATCTGTGCTGTATTTCTGCTGCGATTTTCCCGCTGGGAAGATAATGTCCCATGATGTCCTTTTCTCCACGGGGATCAATGAATTCGACGCCGAGCATCAGTCCTTTGCCACGTACGTCCCCGATGATGGATACTTCTTTCTTGAGTTGTTCCATGCTTTGTTTGATCTTATTGCCTTTCCTGACGACATCAGCAAGGAACTGGGGCTGGCTTACCCGTTCCATGACAATGGTTCCGGCTGCCATGGCAAGTTGGTTGCCGCGGAAGGTACCTGCATGGGCACCAGGTTGCCAGGTATCGAGGGCTTTGTCGTAGATGACCAACGACATCGGCTGTGAACCGCCGATTGCCTTTGATGTCAGAATGACATCAGGGATGATGTCGGCATATTCAAAGGCAAAGAACTTGCCGGACCGGCCGATACCGCATTGGATTTCATCAACGATCATCGGTATGCCCAGTTCCTTGGTAACCCTTCTTACTGTCTGTAGAAATTTGATAGGTGCCGGAATGACACCGCCTTCGCCTTGGATTGGTTCAAGTATGACTGCTGCAGGAGTCGGAATACCTGATTCCGGATCTTTGAGGACTCTTTCAAAATATGCACAGGCAGCATCTGTACCTGCATCTCCACCGAGTCCGAACGGACAACGATAGGAGTATGGATATGGGAAGAACTGGACGCCTGGCATCAGGTTCTGTACACAGCTCTTTGCGGCCAGGTTGCCTGTCAGTGCAAGTGGTCCATGTCCCATGCCGTGGTATGCCCCTGAGAATGCAATGACAGTCCCTCGTCCGGTAGCTGTCTTGCACAGTTTGAGGGCTGCATCGGTCGCATCGGTGCCTGAAGGGCTGCAAAATTGCACTTTGCAGTTATCTTTCATATTTCCGGGTAATAAATTGAGTATGGTATGGACAAAACGGTCTTTTGTAGGAGTAGTCAGGTCTAAGGAATGAAGCGGAGCGTTACTCTCCAATAATTGTATCATGGCCTGGTTGACTTCACTGTCATTGTGTCCTAATGCAAGTGTTCCTGCTCCACATAAGAAATCAAGATATCTGTTGCCTTCAACATCTGTTACCCATGAGCCTTTTGCACTTTTCAAAGCAAACGGAAACTTTCTTGGGTAGCTTCTTGCATTGGACTCCGTCTCAATCTGACGGTCGATGTAGTACTGATTGGTCTGCGTGGATTGTGCTTCATTCATCTTGTCCACTTCCTTTGTCACATAAAAATATTTCACCAATTTTTAACCAGTGGCCTTGCATATGCGGCTGGTATTAGATTTGCATTTCGACGAAATGCGAACTGATGATAGCAAGAAAATCTGTGTGTGACTATATGCTGGAGGCAAAAAAAACAAAAAATATCAAATTAGTTTCTAAAGCTTGGCAAAACGGAAGTTAGGTGAGCAAAAAATGCGCAATACTGCAAAAATTAGACAAGCAGAAATGTTTTGTTGCTTACTAGCAGAAAAAAGCCATATTATAGCTTTATTTGCGTAGCAGAGAGCAAATCGAGTACTCACTCTTTGGTTTTGAGTCATCATATTTTTTAAGCACTGCAATCAGATCATCAACTGATACATTTTCTGTAAAGTAGTGGGTGTCTCGTGTTTTTTTGTAGTTATATTTTGCCTTGCAGTATGCACTGGCTTTCATGCCTGTCTTATGAAAGGTATCAAGTTCATCATGCATCATGATGAGCAAAATCTCAATCTTAGGTCTGGTGTAAGAATCATATTGGATAGTATACATTTCTGAGTAAGGCTTGGGCAGGATGAATTTTTCTTTCCGTGAATCTATGACTCTGATTATTACTACGGGTCGTTTAAATTCGTAATTCAGGTATCTTTCCGCTATGTGTTTCCCTGATGCACGTCTGACAAGTTCTGTATTGATCAAGTCATCTCGTGTAAATGACAATTTATCTGCATCAAGAAGCATTTCAAGTATTTCTTTTTCAGCATTACCTTCATATATGCAAAGGATATTTGATTCTGTTATATAATGGTTTCCCAAATCTCAACACTATATAGTGCCTCAGACAGGGAAACCGTCATAGCCTATTGGACTGGCAACGGGTTCTTCCTCGGTCTCCCCGGACGTCTCTTCGGCCTGTCTGGATCGACGGGCTTCCTGGGCCTTCCTCTTTTCTTGGGTTCCGGAGAAACGTCCCGGGGTAGGATGCCCAATATCCTGAGGGTTTCTTCCGTGTGGGCAGTGAAACGGACGAACAGCCAGTCCCCGCCGTCGGTGATCCTGGCCTTCTTGGCGGACTTGAGCTCGCCCATTATCTCCGAATAGCTCATCTTCCGTGACAGTCCCGTATCATCAAACTCCCTGACCAACCTCATGGTCATCACCGAGGAGATGAAGTTGATGAATTCACTCCCTATGACCGAATAGTCCGAATGGACCTTGGTGTCGTCGAACTCCGTCGCCACCTTGTAGTAGCGGAAGCATTCCTCTATGAGCCACCTCCGGTCATACAGCCTGTAGACAAGGCCAGGACAGACGTCCAGGTCAGACTCGAAGACCACCGTGCCGAACTTCCTGCCTTTCTCCTCCATGGCCCGGGCGTCGTAGCCGTCCCTGCCCTTTATCCTTGCAAAGTAGTCCCTTTCCTCCTTCGCCGCCCTCTTCCTGTCATAGAAGGAATAAAGGTAGCAGCCCCTGGCCTTTGCCTTCTTGTACAGGACATCATGGTCCCTGTCTGCCAGCACGCCCTCATAGTCGTACATCCTGTTGTTCCCGATCCTCCTGTCGCTCCTCTTTATCGGGTTCAGCCAGCTGAGGCCGGGATTTTCCCTGAACACTTCTTCGGCCTGGCCCTTCGGGAACCCCTTGTCACCCATGAGGATGCCCTGCCGTATGCCTGTTTCCCGCAGGAATGCCTCATAGGCACGTCCGTCCACGATGTTGCCGGGGAAGACCTTCGAGCATACCGGCTCGTCGGTGTCTATGTCGTAGGCGAACAGGACGGATATGTCCTTCGTGCCTTTTGTCCTGGCTTTCCGTGAATAATGCGAAAGTGAGTTCACTGTGCTGCTGTCGGTCTTCAGCGTGCCGTCTATGGCTATGTGCTCTTCCGCCGCTATCCGCCCGGCCCTTGTCCTCATGAAGGTGGCTATGAGGGCACAGGACTTGCCCAGGTCCTGCAGGAAGCTGCAGATGCTGTTCTTGCCCATGGGCAGGGACGGGAACAGGATGCTCACCCAGCTCAGCTCGTACTTCAGGCAGGCCTTGTAGTAGGGCATGCCCCCATAGGCGACGCGAAGCATCGCCAGCACATAGATCCTCCTCGCGTCTGCCGCACTGAAGACGGCATCCAGCTCCGCCAGCAGGCCGGATGACAGCCGGTCCATGAGCTCGATCTCGGCAAAGTCCTTCAGGTCTATCGCCCTTGCTGAGACAGCCGTCCTTTCGGGGACGAATCTGCCGCCGATGATGTGGCCGACGGTCGCCCCGTTGACGGGGATGTTCCGCCCGTCCACCCTCCTGCATCCGATCCTCTGGATGACGGAGTACTTGCATATCCCGTTGCCCCTGTTCGCGACGACGATTGTATTCTTCGGTCTCTCGACCTTTCTGACAGCTTCCGGTACAGCCATTGTAAGACCTCGTTTATATAGTTTATATTATTGCATAATCTAAACTATATTTCAACGGGCTGGAGGCATAGCTGGAGCTTTTTCCCAAAGAAAAGGACCTCCATGGGAACACATCTGCAGCAGAAAGATGTTGGTATCAAGGGCTTGCAACTGATTTGTTGGACAGACAGGCGTATTATTCGGACATTTCAGGCCAGATTATATAGTGTTGAGATTTGGGAAACTATTAGTTATATTCAGTTTATTTTTTTGCATAGGGTAGTTCTCATGTTATTGATAGCCTCGTAGTCTGGTGCAGTATTACCGAAATAGTTTGAAAGCAATGCTTCACTTTTCTTTATGTCATTTCGCGTAATATTGTCTGAATAACGGGTTGTGGTTAAGGAAAAATCATTATCTTTTCTAAATACATAGATAGCATCTTTCCTATCAATTGCGTCAAGAATTTCAAGATAATGAGTTGAGAAAATCAATACAGCACCTTTCTTATTGATATTTTTGTTTTTGAATAACCCAATGATTGTATCAACCAATGTCTTGTTGAGATGAATTTCAATTTCGTCAAGCAGAAGATAGTCGCCGTTCCTTAGTATGATTTCGATTGCTGACATAAGAAGTATACCTTTTATTGTTCCGGAAGACAAATAATGATAGACATCATCTGTAGTTTTCAGTGAATATGTTTTGTCATTTCTCTTGAATCTTACACTGCCAGGTTTCTTTCCTGGTAATCTGATTGTCTCAATACGTTCATCAAAGAGGTTGATGTAGTCCTGTTCCAAGGAAAGAGTTTCAGGTAAGATGTTGAAATTTGCCGTATCAATCAATCCAAGATGTCCAAAAACAGCTTTTTGTGGTTTGATTACCATTATGACGATACTGTGATTGTCATTTAAGACTTCAAGTATCTGTGGATTTAAGGTGCTGCGTATAATCCTTTTATCATGTTCAGTCCAGTCAAAAAGAGCTTTTTTTGTTTTGACTGAGGCAAGTTCCTTGGAATAGATTGTTTCTTCTGCATAGTAGAAGCGAGGCTTTTCAAGTATATTGGGTGTTTCCGGAGTCTGTATGCCGATTGAACTATCCAAGCGATACATTTTTTCACCAATAATGAAATCAATGATTATTCTGGAACCCTTGGAAAATAAGCTACAGGAATCGGAAGATGTTGCAAGGTAGGTATTGTCATGCAACAGACCCAATGCAAAATTTACTAGACGCATGGCCGTTGTTTTTCCTGTAGCATTGATACCTGCAAAAGCAATTACTTTCTGCAGGCTGAGAGCATCTGAGATCCTGTGAACTTGTTCCGTATTGACTATTCTGTCTTTGGCTGTCAAGTCAAGAACGAATCCCTTTTTGAAAAGTTCAATGTGCTGATATTCAATACGCAATACTTTGTTCATATATGACTCCTCCTGTTTTTACTATATCCTGAGTGCAATATTATGTAAACAGATTTTTTGATTATAATTCAAATTTTTTTTATTTTAATTAAGACTTTTTCTATTGTAATATCTTTATTTATAAGTAAATAATATTTTAATATAAAAAATTTTAAGTTAGATAATACAAATTAAAAACAGTAAATATGGTTATATAATCATAGATATTTCTTATTTTCTAGGGAAAGTCTTGGCATTTCCTTTTCGACAGGTTTTGCATTGAGTCAGCTATCGCTGTGCCAAACCAAAACAGATTTTTTTGGAAAACCAATGCATTGCTATGTTGTTTTTTATTTGCTATGTGGCTTTGAAGGAAAACATCGGTTGACTTGTTTCTTGTAGTCCAGATATTTTTTGCCGAACTTTTTTCCCAGCCATTTTTCTTCGGTATGTATCATCAGCAGGGTAAGAAAAAGCCAATAGAGAAAGGGGAGGAAAAGCAGAAGCAGATTGTTGCACAGCAGTAGAGTTCCTGTACAGATAAACAAAAAAGCTGTATAGATCGGATTTCTTACCCATGCATAGATTCCTGAGGTTACCAATCTGTTGTGCTTGATCTGTCGGTCAATCTTTGAAACAAACACTGCTTTTGTCCAAATATAGATGCCTGTGGCTATGAGAAGTACTGCAAGGATGGCTATAAGGGGGTAGAAGATGCCGAAAGATACGGCACGTACCATATCTCTTACTGTGACATATGTGGCTGCAACAGTAATGAAAAGAACTGTAGCAACATAGATAGGACCGACACCCATGAAGGGCAAAGGCTTGGCCTTGTTGTCCATAAGCACCTCTGGCTGATTGGATTTCTCTTTATTTGTTCGCTAAATATAACAAATTTGAAAGAATATTTCTACAGCAAAATATCACTTGCCTAACGAAAATATTAAGAAGCTTTCTTATACACTGGGAAATGACATGTTTTGTGGGCTAATGTACCGATGTAGCAGAAAGGCATTGATTCTTCCTTATAAAAGAAAAGCCTTTGCCTTGGGTACCATAGAAAGTACTTGGTACTGTTCCTGATCTCTCCTTGGAGAAGATTGATGACTATAGTAGAATCAACTCAATAGGAACCAGATGGCAAGCGGCCTGGTGTTCATCGGAGCACGGAACAGATGCTTTTCTGCATTTACTGCTGCAGGAGTCCTGAATTGGAGTGCCCCTTCTTCCTGGGTAGCAAGCAGGGCACTGCTGATATGCCTTGCTTCATCTTCCAATCCGAATTCTTTCATCATCGCTGTAGCCATCCATGCAGATCCGATGAGGATTTCATTGACCTGGACCTCAAGTGCATCTCCGCCGTCTGCCTCAAAGTGGGTCCGTTCCGGGGTTGCTATGAGCAGTGGTCCTCGGGTGCCATCCATATAGTTCATGAAATTATATTTGTAGAATGCCTTGAGATGTGAGACGATCATCTGTTGGGTGACGTAGTGCAACTTGTCGAAGTACCCTGCCTTTTTCAGCAGATAGAAGCCGAATACAGCATCGGAACTAGTACAGTCGAAGTATTTGCCCTGGTCACACAATCGGAAATATTCTCCGTTGTAGAGGTGCTGGGCCATGGTCTTGTCAGCTTTTTTTGCAAGTACGGTGCACTCTTCTGCAAAATCCTGTTCTCCTTGCTTTGCTGCAAGGGAGGCCAGGACAAGAAGGGCGGCAAGCGTAAGTGAACCACTGAATGATGAATGTCCCTTGATCCCTAGGTTGTCCCATGTCGTATCACCGAATACCTGATGGTCAGGCAGTCCTGTCTGATCCAGTTGCCCGATCATGAAAGTTCCACAGGACTTCAGTTTTTCCCAGGTATCCTTGTCTATTTCTTTTGCAGTCAGTTTCGCATAGAGGTAATAGCTGAGGATAAAACCTGGGTTGTTGTCTTTCCAAAGGTTGGAGTCATCCCGCATCTGGTACCCGTTGATCTTGGCAAAAGGATCTTCTGCCGCACTGCCCATGTCATGGGGTAACTTTCCTTCTACCAGGTTCTTTCGTAGTTCTTCTCGCCTGTAGATCATATTCATGTGGGGAATTTCCAATGGGATGGCATTGAGATAGTCCCTGAAGATGCAAGCTGTGAAATCCGGCCAGAACTTTGCCAGAGGGTACCATACGTAGGGCCAGATGTCGGAAGTATTGTAATAATAATAGCCGATGTCAAAACCTTCGATTATGGCTGCATGCTCACAGTTGCCGAGTATCGGTTCTTCGAACCCTTCATTGACTTGGCTGACACAGCCGGTCATCCATGCAGTTCCTGCATTGACGAAATACAGTTCGTTGATGGCTGCAGCTATCGTTTGCTTGGAGCATGAGGCAGCTTTCAGGAGCAGGGAAGTATGCCATCTGTGTATCCTTTCTCTGAAAAGAGGTCCTGATAACATGGCAAGACGTCCGATGTCCAACGCATTTCTTCCGTTTGGACCGAAGTACTGTGTGTATTTTCGTAACCATGCTCTTCCTTCGCCGAATTGGACCTGTGGAAAATCAAAGGCAAGGCAGAAACGGAAAGTGCAGGAACGGTTGCCGGCTATTTCTTCTCCTGACGTCACTGCCATGGCAAGAGCTTCATCCCAATGGGCCTGCCATGTGCAGCCAGTCTGGGGCAGCAGGCCTGTCATGTCGAACTGATGTTCTACCCAGGCTCTGGTATATTTCTGTTCTTCTGGTTTTTTTTCGACCATGTTCTGTCCGGCAAGGAAGCAGGCTTCACTGCTTTTCCTGCTGCATCCGTTTGCAGCGGCAACAAGCAGTTCTCCTTCCATTTCACCTCTGAGCAGGTGTTTTTCATGTCTTGTACCTATCGTTCCATGGAATAGGTCGGTTGCTACATAGGTTCCTGAATTTCCGGCACTTGTCTGTGCCGGATAGAGCCTGCCACCTCTGTCGATGGTAGTCATAGGTCGGAATTTCCAGCCTAGAAGGTTTGGAAAGCACAGCAGACAGTCTACCAGCAGGGATTCTTCACCACGGTTGTCTACATATACATCGATGAAGGTTACCGGTAGGGATGAAGCTTTGTCGTCTTCAGGGATGATCGATGAGTAGAATTCGACGGTGATGTCGAACGGTACATCTTTGCCCTCATAGCGTTCCTGACAGACAGGAAAAAGCGAATGTACCGAGCGCTCGAATCTATTTGCAATGGCTCCTTCTTCGTTCAGATAAAAAGATCCCGATTTGTCTCCGTATTGCCATCGTAACTTAAGGAAGCAGGTGTCGATGTCCTGCTTGATATGAATGCCGCTTTGCAATTGCCATCTGGAAAAATGTCCGTCCAGGTCCCTGCTGAAGACCGGGGCTCCTATGCCTCCGAAGAACATGCCGCATTTTGGGCCATCATCGTGGTTCCGTGCCTTGGGACGGTAACCTGTCCTGCCTTTTTCATATGACTGACCGTAATCCAATACTTCGCTGTATCTGTTCTTCATCTATGTGCATCCTTCAAAACATGTCTGGAAAGTTGACCGTTATCCTGTTGATACAGTCCAGCATGAGCACATGTACCCATGCTATGTCAATACCGAAATTTCCAAAGAAAGCCGATGGAGAACCGAAATAATCCCATTGTGTCTGGTTGATCTGTTCAGGAACCCAACCATAGTATGCACTGCTTCTGCCAAGGGTATCTCCAGGACGGGATATGAGTTGTGATGAAGCTTCTATGATAGTCCCTGCTTGCTTTGCATAGATATGATCCTGCGTGTAACGCGAAAGCCTGAGCAGGCTCCATGCAATCTGCGGTCCATAGAAATCCAAGTGATGATGGGCTATGGAAACGGCTGACAGGCCCCTGGTATGGAAATTCCTTTTACCAAGCATTGAACCTTCCGGGAACACTATGTTGTCTTGGAAGATCCATGTGATGAGGAAATCTGCACAGGTTTTGATGAGGTCCAGGCAATCTTCGGTATGGAAGTCCGGAAGTTCATAACAATCGAGCATGGCATCCATCAAAGCTAGTCCGGCTTCCTTGTCACATGAATCAGCATCGAGCGTGTCCGCATAGAATTCGCCTTTTCGAATCAGATCGGCGTAGTATGCATAGGCTTTCCTGATAGATTCGGTTATAGTTGCATCAGATACAATCCGGCTGTAGTTGACCATCAGCGAAAGAATATGTGCACCGTTCGTACCGATTGCGTTGACACAGGTTCCCTGGCAGTCCCACCACCTGCCGTAACTTCCGTCCTGTAGCTGATGCTCTGCATAGAATGCAACGACTCTTCTTACCACATCGAGATATTTCCTGCCATTTTTTTCGCCGAGGAGGGTATAGATCCGCAGGTATGCAGACATGGCTTCTCCGTTGCATCTGGCGTTGATCAGATTGCGGAATTCATTGTGTTCCCCTATGCCGAGGTACCCGCCCCAGATATCCTTCCGTAGGTCATGGCAGTCCATGAAATGCCCTGGGCTCCGTTCTGCCTGAAGAAAATACTCTGCAATGCCTATGCCTAGGTCATGATAGAGTTGATCTGGCGGCAGACTGAACTTTTGTTCTTCTTTTTTGAGAATGTCTGCAATCTGCGGGGACATCCCAGCCTTGAGGTCTCCTATGTCCGTTTCAAGGAAAATGCAGGCAGCTTCAAGGCTTTTGACCAAGAAAGAAGCACTTGTGAATTCATAGATAGGCTGGTAGTCTCCGTTACCTTCGCCCATTTTTACATATGCCAGTTTTCCTTCCTTTCTGGTCAAAAAAAGCAGATGTCTGAGTAGAAGTCCTCTGAAATCTGCAAGGTTGAGTGCGGGTTTTTGTAAATCTTTTTCTGAAGAAAAGAAAGCCGTGACAAATCTGTTATAGAAAGCAAATTGCCTTGTCTGTTCTGCAAAACCTATATAGTATTCCTGGCTTATTTCCTGGCCAGCTTCCAGAGCTATGGAAGAGGAATCTTCTGAAGCTGAAGTGTCTTCAAGTGTCTGTTTGCCTCCGTAGCAGTATGGCCATTCTTCTGCCGGCAGCCGATAGGTGACACTGCCAGTGTCCCAGCTGACGCTGGTCTTGATGGTATTTGCCCTATGGCCTGCAATAAAGACATTGTTTCTGTCTGTTTTCTGAATGCAACCCGGTATGGACATCCTTGTTTCGATGAAGGACCATTGCCTTGCAATATCCAGATTGGGGAAAATACCTTTGCCTTTGAGATTTTTCCTGTACAATACGCAAGGAATGAATATTTCAGCATCGTCATCCAGCCCTTGGTGCGCTATTGATAGCTTGAGTTCATAGTTGCCGGCTTGGCGTACCTGTACATGCCTTGTTATCTTCATGAAAGGGCCGCCTGTCTGGATTTCATCATCAATTGACAGTTTGTTGAAATCATAGCGAAAGATTCCATCTCGCTGTTCTGTCCTATGGCAAGCCAGCTCAGTCCTATTGCACCGTACTTTGGTGGTAAGGACTATGCTTCTTGTTTCTGAGAATGAAAATTCAAATCCGTCTTCCATCGGTTTTTCCTCGAACATATTAGCTTTAACCTTTGATGCCTGATAATGCAATGCTTTCGACAATCTGTTTTCTGAAAATTACATAGAAGATGAACTGTGGTACCGAAGCGATGACGGCTCCTGCAAGTATCAAGGCGTATTGGGTACCGTGGCTACCTTGGAAGTTGGCTATGCCGACTGTAATGGTATACTTTTCCGTATCATTCAGGACGATCAGGGGCCAGAGGAAATCGTTCCAGCTGTTGATGAATGACAGAATGGTGACGGTAGCCAGTGCCGAAGATCCTAAGGGAAGTATGATTGACCTGAATATCTTGAAACGGTTTGCCCCATCGATGAATGCTGATTCTTCAAGTGCATCAGGAATACCTTCGAAGAATTGCTTGAGGATGAAGATGCCGATCGGCAATGAAACCCTTGGCAAGACAGCTGCCATGAAGTTGTTTATCAATCCATAGCTGTTGAACTGCAGGTAAAGAGGAATGATAAGTACTTGGAAAGGCACCATCATACCGGCCATGACCATCCAGAAGAGGATGTTCCGACCTTTGAATTTGATCTTTGCGAAAGCATAGGCAATCGGTGCATCGACGATAAGCGTCATCACCATGGTAAGGCCTGCGATCACTATGCTGTTCAGCAACCAGTTGAGTATGTAGGTGGAGGTGAAGGCCTTGATGTAATTCGCCAATGTAGGATGCTGGGGAAAAAAGTGGAAAGTCTTTGCTACTACTTCATCTTCCAAATGCAGGGAGGTAAGCACCATCCATAGGAAGGGAAAGACCCAAACTGCGAGGATGAACAGCTCGAAGATCCTGAGAAGTATCCGACCTGCCGAGTTTCTACTGGTTGTCATATTTGCCTCCGAGTTTGTTCAGCAGTAAGGAAGAAACGAGGATGATAATGAAGAGAACGTAGCTCATAGCTGCGGAATATCCCATCTTGAAGTATTGGAAGCCGGTTTCGTAGACATATTGGATAAGCACCCTTGTCGTTCCATAAGGGCCTCCTCCTGTCATGACGAATACCTGACCGAAGACATTGAATGAAGCAATTACCTGGAGAATCAGACAAAGGCTGATGGTCGGCATAAGAAGCGGTATGGTAATCTTTGTCACTTGTTGCCGATAAGAAGCTCCGTCCATTTCTGCCGATTCATAGATTTCCTTTGAAATCTGTCGTATACCGGCTGACATCAGGATCATATTGAAGCCTGCGGTCCACCAGAATGTGGCGATGCAGACCGACCACATGGCCCATTTGGGATCTGTCAGCCAGCCGACAGGCTTTCCACCCAATGAGACGATTACATGGTTGAAAAGTCCGTACTGTTTCTGCATCAGCCAAGCCCAGAGGGTGCTTACTACGGTCATGGAAAATATGTAAGGGACGAAGAAGATGTTTTCTCCTGCTTTTCTGAACGGAGACTTTGAATTTACGTACAATGCCATCAGAAATCCCAGGGCAAGCAGGACCGGAGTAGTGATGAGTACGAATTCAAGTGTATGCCAGAGGGAAGAATAGAACTTGCTGTCATGGAACATGGAGATGTAGTTCTTTATTCCTATGAATGTACTGCTTCCCAATATATTGTACTTGAAGAAGCTGATGTACAGTCCGTACATCAATGGATAAATCATGAAGAGAGTAAATACAATCAGAAAGGGAAGACTGAAAATAAGGCCATCCCTATTGTTCTTGTTGCCTGGAATCATGTGTTGCCCCTAACAGGCGGGGAAAAGGAATTTCCCCGCCATATGTGTTGTTGTTTGCCCGATCAGTATGTTGCGATGATCTCGTTGATCTTCTTTTCCATACTGGCAAGAGCTGTCTTGGGATCGGTATTGTTGGCTACTGCATATTCGAGCAGGTCGCTTATCGTCCCGTAGATTTCGTTCCATGCAGCAGTATCAGGAGGTGCTACGGTACTTGCAGCTGCAGCTGCATAGCCACTTCTGTACGGCATGGCCTTGAATGCTTCGCTTTCCTGTACGGATGTCCTTGTAGGAATATGTCCTGCTTTTGCCCACATTTCGCCATGTGCTGTTATCCAGAGCATGCAGTCGAGGGTATCCTTGACAAGTTGGGGGTCACTTGCTTTGTCTGCAGGAATAGCAAGGGTATGGCTACCTGTCCATGCGGCAGGTTTGCCAAGAAGTCCTGGAAGAGGAACAGCGGTAAAATGCAGGTCTTGAGCCGATTCGAAGGTACCGGTTGCCCAGACACCATTGAAGTGGAATCCGGCTTCACCGAGCTTGAAGGTGTTTACTGAAGTATCATAATCGAGTCCCTTGGGTGTGACTCCTTCATTTACCATGTCCTGCAAAGCTGTCAAAGCCTTTATACCATACTCGTTGTTGAAGTTGGCTTTGCTGTTGTCTGCAGTAAGGAAGGTACCGCCTTGCTGATAGATCATGCTGAAGAACAACCTGGTCAGTGTATAGGCCTTGTAGACTGCGGTGGTATTGTCACATGCAATACCCATGTTGCCGGTTGCCTCAATTGCCTTTGCATCGGAGAGCAACTCATCCATTGTCTTCGGCAGTTCCGTGATTCCTGCTTTCTTCATCAGATCTGTATTTGCATACATGATCAGAGGATGTACATCCAATGGGAGTGCATAGAGCTTTCCGTCTGTCTTGCAGGCATTGAGAGGGGCTGCAACGAAATCATCCAGAGGTGCATTCATTGAAGAAAGGTAACCGTCCAAGGCAAGCAATTGCCCGTTGGGGACGTAATTCCTCAGATTTGCCTGGTGGATGACGACCATATCAGGGGCAGTTCCTGCAGCCAAGGCTGCAGTCAGCTTCGTGTAGTAGTTGTCAAATTTGACAGTATCGGTCTTCATCTGGATATCCGTATGGGTAGCATTGAACTTGTCGATGATAGCATCGAAGAATTCTCCGTCCCCACCTGTAAACAATGACCAGAATGTTACGACCCTTGGTCCTTTTGCTGCGGCTGTTTCAGGTTGTGCCTGTGCACCGACACTGAAAGTTGCCAAGCTGGCTGCCAATAGCATGGCCAACAGCTTTTTTGTTTTCATAAATTTTCCTCCTGTTTTTTGCTTTCGCCATATTTATTCAGGGCAAGATTCCCTGAAAATTAACCGCGTCTTGAGTTCTATGCTTTTGTAATCAAGCTGTGGGTCCTCGATATGTCTCATCAGTTCTTCTGCTGCCGTGGCACCTAGGGAAAATTTCTGTACGTCAACGGTACTGAGACTTGGTTGCAGGAACTGCGATATCTGCAGGTTGTCATAACCAAAGACTTCGATATCAGTGGGTACGCTGAATCCATTTTCGCTGAGAGATTTCAACACGCCGATGGCAAGCAGGTCATTGAAGCAGCAGATAGCTGTGAAATTACGTGATTTGTTCACATCATGGTTGACTGCACTGTATCCGTCTTCTATATGTCCGACGGTCCTGTGTACATATTTCGGATCCTCCGACAGTCCGGCATCTCTCATGGCCTTCAGATGTCCCTGAAGTCTCAGTTCTGAGTTCCGTACGTTCTGTGGACCTGCAATATAGAGTATATGCCTGTGGCCTTTTGCTATTAGTTTTTGTGTAACCCTATACTGGGCATCAAAATCATCATGTACGATTGAATGATCGTCTATGCCCTGGATACCTCTTCCTACGAAAAAGTAAGGTATTTCCAGGTTCTTGTAAAATTGTAAGGTTGCTTCATTGAGATCTACAGGGACAATCAGCAGGCCATCGACGTTTCTGCTTGAGAAAAGCTTGACATCTGCCAATTCCTCTTCGGCTTTTTCCTCCGTGTTTACCAGAATCATGTGGTAGCCGTAGCTCCTTACTACGCTTTCGATTCCTCTTACTACATCTGCAAAGAAGGGATTTGATGAATCTGCTGAAACTACTCCGATGATTCTGGAATGCCTGGAGCGGAGACTGGAAGCTATGGAATTATAGATATACCCCATTTCATTGGCTTTCTGCCGTATGGTATTCCTGGAAGTCTCACTGAGCTTCCTGTCTCCCCTCAAGGCTCTGGAAACTGTGTTGATTGAGTATCCGGTAGCCTCTGCAATATCTTTCATCAATACCCTGCTCATGGATTAATAGTAACATGATAGTGTAGGTAATGCAAGAAAAATATTGTTATAATTTATTTGTGTATAAAAAGATACTTAGATTAACGTTAATCCTATGGTCTGACTTTAACATCCAATTTCATACTAATAAATCCTTTAGGGCCGTACCGTCAGTATCTTTCAGTTCCCCTCCCAGGATTGCTGCAAAGGTCGGGGCTTCATCTACCAGTTTGGATTGTTTCAGGATTGCTCCTTTTTTGAACGAAGGACCTTTTGCAAAGAAAATCGGTTGGGGGCCTTTTGATGGCAGGTAACCATGGGTGGCATGTCCTCTTCTATAATCAGAAGTGTCAAAACTACTGATGACTGGCCTGATGCAGCTTTCCCCGAAAGAGGTATATCCGTCCGTTTCAATTACGAACGAGAAATCACCTGCCAGTCCCCGCTCATGTGCCGCTTCTTTGTCAAATACTTGGGAAATACCATAGATTCCTTCATCGGCAAGATGATGCAGGTAGTGTTCCAGGCGTTCCGTTTCCATCCTGTTGTCAGGATGCTTCATGTAGACCAGGCCGCTCATACCGGTAGATTGGCTATAAGCTGTCCAATCCGTCACATTCCCAAGCTTGTCTGTCTTTATATAACCGGCATCGGCAAGGAATACGTTGAAATTAAGTATCCTTTGGATGTCCATCTGTCCGTGATCACTCAGGACGACGAAATCCGTGTCATCGAGGACATGTCTGTGTTCCAAGGCTTTTCCTATGGCACCGAGGTAGGCATCACAGTATTCGATGCCTTTATGCACATGTGCGTTGAAGAGGCCGAATTCATGTCGGAGGCTGTCTATGATCCCCACATGGAGGAACATCACTTCCGGCGCATATCTTTCTATGACATCAACGGCACACTGGACTTGGAAGCTGTCAATTTCCGGTTGCTTGGCGATATAGTCCTTGCCGTATATATGGTCGATGGGAGGTGCAATGAGATGTTTGTTTTTCGTTATGATATCAAGCATGTCATTCCCAGAACCTCTTCTGCGGAAGTTCTCCTCAATTGAAACGGAACCGTCCAACAACCAATATTCGTCGATGAGATAGTCAATGTTCTTGTTTTTGCCGGTAACTGGCCAGAAGACTGAGCCTGTTGAATAACCCAGCTTCTTTGCCAAGGAAAAGATGTCTTCCCTTTTGACGCCGTCACTGTCCCATACCCATTCGCCTGTTTTTTCCTGTGGTTCAAACGGGCAGTTTGCTACGATGCCATGTTTTGCAGGATAGCAGCCTGTTGCAATCGTCGTATGGGCGGGGTAAGTAATGGAAGGGTAGATGCTTTCGACACTGCTGACACTGCAGCAGTCACTGAAATATTTGCGATAATTGGGCAATGTCCTCAGATAGGCAAGGTCTTCCTGTACGGTTGCATCCAACGATATGACCATCAGTCTTTTCTTTTCCATGGTGATATACTCCTTTGTTGGTTTGTCATTATAGGCAAATCAAAACAAACGTCAATAGGAAACAAGTCTTTTTATCACAATAATTTACAGTGTTACCGATAACCCTGATGCATATGGTTCCCCCGATGTTGCGACGATAAGTAGGAATGGAGGTGAGTTTTTTCCCCGAATGCTTTTTTATTTGAAATCCATTTCTGTACCATGTGGCAAAATGACAGGTTGCAGATTGCCGGAACAATATAGAGAAAAATACAGGCCTGATGGTTTCGATGAAGTAGTTTCCTATCGATAAATTTTCTTTCCTATAAGGGAACATTACTCTTGAATACAATCAGCTATAAATCCTACAGATGAATCCAGTTCCATGACAGTGAACGGATTTCCTATCTGGCCTACTATACCTACAGCTATGAAAAATTGGTAGTATTATGGGGCAGAAGTGGTTTTTAGCATAATTCCATGGAGAGATTGTTCCTTTTATTCCCAATGTTTATTTGTTCGGTAACTATTCGTGTCAACTATAATGAAAATATATACTAACTAGAAAGCATATTACTTGCTCTCATGAGACTGATTAAGGGAATTCAATGTCAGTGGGCTATTATATCTTGTATTTTCTCAAAATTGATGTATTAAGAGAAAATGGATTACGATTGGATTATGCCAAAGGCTTTAATAAATAATATAATTTATTATTGTATATATACCTAGTTGTAAAATTATTTCTATACTTACTTGATTGGATAACTTTTTGCTTGACAGATATACAACCTGATGGTATACGTATATCAATTAGATGCGCATCTAAAACATTGTCAGTGGATATGGCTGAAAGGATAAAATCCCTAGCATGTTTCTGATATTTTTTCGTAATGGGTAGGTGCGATAATTCTACTCAAAGAGGAGGTTTTGAGATGAAAAAGATCTGGTTGATATCTGTATTTATTATTTTTGGAAGTTGTTTCCTGTTTGCGAATGGAACACAGGAGGCAAGTCCCATTGAGTTGACTTTCTTCTGTGGTCATGGTGATTTGGAACAGGGGACAAAAGAAATTGTTTCTGCATATGAACAGGAACATCCTAATATCAAAATCACGACTATTTTTAATTCAAAGGATTATTCGACACAGTTTCAGTCAATGATGGCAACAAATACATTGCCGGATATTATTATGGTCGATCAGGAGCGTTTGGCTGAATTGGTAAAGACCAATATTTTACTTGACCTAAGTGATAGACCTGTTGCCACGCGTTTGTTCGATGTAGCCAAAGAACCAAACACAATTGATGGTAAATTATATTCAGTTCCATTCCATTTGCAGGGATATGGTTTGCTTTATAGTCCTGAATTGTTGAGTAAGGTAAAAGTTGATAAGGCTCCTGCAACTCTGGAAGAATTGAAAACTGATGCGAAAAAACTAAAAGATGCTGGTATTACGCCGTTTACTCCGATGTTTAATGAAACTTGGGCAGATGATCAATATTTTCTTTTTGGCATAAGTGCCATGTTACAGGAAGATCCTAAACTTATTGCGGGTCTTTATAATGGTTCGATAAAGTATACGGATGCCAGATTTGCAAAAGTATTTGATTATATCGACGTATTGAAAAACAATACGGTGGAAAATCCGTTTTCCTATGGATTTGGTGAAGGTGCGAGTTATTTTGGACAAGGCAAGGCTTCCTTTGCTGTACATGGGGATTGGATTCTTAGGACTGCACTGAAAGTAAATGCCAATCTTGATGTTCACCTTGCTCCATTGCCGTGGTCTGATGATGCAAAGCAAAATAAAGTTATCATTGGAGTCGCAAATGGTATGGGTATCAACAGGAACAGCAAACATCTCAAGGAGACAGAAAATTTCTTTGATTACTATACCACGCTTGATTCTGCACAAAAGCTTTCAAAGTATAATTTTGCCTATGTACCACAGAAAGGCTTTGATACCAAGGATTTACATGAAGTTTATGCAGATATTACTTCTGCATTGGAATCTGGAAATGCAATTTCTTGGGAATGGTTAAAAGTGGCACCCGGTGGTGTCAAGCTTGAAGTGGGTCAATCTATGCAGGCTTATCTTAGTGGTCAACTTACAAGACAACAGGTACTCGAAAATATTCAATCTGCATTTGAAGCTGCCCAGAATTAGCTTTGTATCAGTGTGGATTTTAGTTTTATTGATAATTTTCTTCCGATTGTTTGATTGTTATTGCTTGCAGTCGGAAGAAATTGGATGAGTTCAATGACAAAACACAAGCATTTGTATTCAATAGATTATTTTCTGTTTATTTTTCCTGCCCTTTTGTTTTTTACCGTCTTTTTTCTTATTCCTGTGTTCAATGGTATATGCTATAGCTTTGTTCGATGGAATGGCTTATCACAAACAAAAGTATTTGTCGGAATTGATAATTACAAAAGAATTTTTTCAGATGAAATTTTTCTTTCGTCATTCGGGAACACTATCAAATTTACGATTTATCATGTTATAGCGATCAACATATTGTCCTTGTTCCTTGCTTTGCTGCTTACAAGACAGGTTTTACATGGACGTTTCTTTTTCCGTGGAGTATTTTTCTTACCCAATGTGCTGAGTCTTATCGTAGTTGGACAGATATGGAAATTTATTCTTGGGCAAGCTTCTTTTGAACTTGGAAAGAAAACAGGTCTCTGGCTTTTTTCAATAGGATGGCTTAGCAATCCAAAAGTTGCTTTGTATTCTACGATTATTGCATCAATATGGCAGGCTGCAGGTTGGTATATGATGATTTATATTGCAGGTATTCTTGCCATTCCAAGCAGTCTGTTTGAAGCTGCTACTCTTGATGGGGCCGGCAGTGGATATGTATTCCGTCATATCACTTTCCCGTTGATTATACCCTCGTTGACGATTTGTCTTTTCCTTTCGACAATAAATTCCTTGCGTGTTTTTGATATCGTATATGCAATGACAGGAGGGGGACCTGGACATGCAACGGAAACAGCTTTACTGAATATCTATAACACGACATTCAATTCATTGCAGTATGGATACGGGACTGCAAAGGCAATTATATTATTAGGTATTATTGTCATTGTCTCTTTTGGTCAGCTCATATTGCTGAAAAGAAAGGAAGTTGCCTTATGAAATACAGGACTTCCATTAAATCGTTTGCAATATATTGTATTCTTATTGTTGGTGCCATTATTTTTCTTGCACCGTTTTTCTTTGTTATCATCAATTCTGTAAAGAGTGATTCTGAATATCTGGTTTCAAAGCTCAGCATACCTAAGACAATATGTTGGAACAACTATGTCGCTTCAATGGCAATGATGCAGTATGGCAAAGCTTTGTTCAATTCCCTAGTCATTACAATTCTTTCTCTTTGCGGTATCTTGGTCGTAGCTTCCATGGCAGCTTATAAGATTGCCAGAACTGCAGGTAAGTTCAATACTTTTGTTTTTTTCTTATTTTTGAGCGTATTTGTCGTACCCTTTCAATCTGTAATGATTCCAATTGTCGTAATGGTCCGTAATCTACATCTTATGGATTCTCTTTTGGGAATGATTCTGGCATATATCGGACTTGTTGCACCTACGGCTATTTTTCTATATCGGGGATTTGTACAGACCATTCCGATTTCATTGGAAGAGTGTGCCCAGATTGATGGAGCTACACCTTTCCAAGTCTTTTCACGAATTGTTTTGCCTTTGTTGATACCGATTACCAGCACTATAATCCCAAGATGCCCGAAATTGTAGCACTACATTTTTAACCCCAATGCTTCCTTGAACTTTCCTGAGTCAAGACTTGAGGGAACATCAATCCCAAAGGCCCTGTAGCATTCCTTTACTTGCCTGTTCGGAGTTTCGACTATGACTGTTCCGTCTTGTTTCCTGAAGCACATCAGGGACTGTGTCCTGCCGATGATTTCCGCAAGCGGATGGCCATCCCCATTCGCTTCCTTCCTGAACAGAAGCGTGATGATGAGGCAGATCATATCTGCAAGGATCTTGCCCCGTACCGTACAGTCGGTCCACTTTGCAAGGGGAAGCAGCTTGAGATATGCCTTGGATGTCTTGAAGGCTCCTTCTATGTCGGCACGGTCAAAGTAGCGGGAAAGAATGTCCTTGGGGGCAGCCCGGTAGTTTGCAATGAGTACGAAATATCCGAATTTCACTGTCAGGAAGTCCTTGTCCCTGGCACTTAGCTTCCCGTATGCATCCTCATCCCTCAGGATGCTGTCACGGAATCCCATGAGCGCATTTTCCTTGTCGACGAACGGATAGAGGAACATATGCGCATCAAAGAGCCTGCCCTCCTGGCAGGTCCCGAAATAAGTATGCCTGTTGCGGACAAATGCATATTTGCCCTTTGGGATCTGCTCCTTGTGCCTCCAGTACAGTTCCTTGTATGGATATCCCTTCCTTGCCGGCATCCTCAGTATCAGGGACTTGTCCCCGCAGTCAGAAAACGCCCTTATGATTTCCTTTGATGCATATCCGGCATCAAGGGTGAGGGAGCCGACGCTGATGCACAGGCTTGACTCCACGTCTTCCACGATGCCCATCACCGTGCTCACGTCAAGCAGGTTCCCCGGGATGATGTCGAACCATACCGGAAGGGAATGCCGTGCGTCCAGTACCAGGACAAGCCTCATCATGCAGGCGCTCCCATGTACCCCGTGGCTGCACAGTGCATCGAAGGGATTGTCCGCCATGCTGTTCGGCAGGGGGGTCGAATCCACATAGCACGCATTGCCGAAACCAGGATCCTTCATCTTCATGAAGGACACGAACCCCTTGAAGAATGCCATCTTCACACGGTCATCCCCCAGCAGGGAGAAGAAGCCCGAATCACAATGCAACGAGGCTGTCCCTATGTCATCAAGGAGGTAGGCTGCAAAGGACTTGTCCAGGAAGCTGTCACACGATATCGCACTTCCGTTCCTCAGTATCCCATGCAGGAGATGGGCATACACCCTCTGGAGGTCCTTTTTTTTCGTAAAGACGTCCTCCAGGAGCCCTGCCAGCCCCTGTTTCCTCAGAAACTCCAAAAGGAGATAGGCATCCCCGAAGACGGTGTGTACCTCCTTCTTCAGTTCCCCGTGCGACATGATCCTCCCGTCATCGTCATCAACGGGACTGAACTCATCCTTTTCCACATCATAGGAGACAAGGCCCCTGGTCGGAGAAACGAAGACCCCCCTTTTCTTTGCAGCATCAAGGAATATTATCTTCCCCAGCACTTCCCTTGAAATCTGCCTGGAATGATATTTCGCTCCACGGACGTAGGCAACGTCCTTGATCGAAGCCGAACCGGATATGAAATTGCCTGCGGCATCGCAACAAGTCTTCTGAGTTTTGATAAAAGCCATGTTCGCCTCTTAAGTAGTCCCTTATATCACTACATAATATACAGCGTATTACAACTTATATCAATAATTCAAAAGAAAATATTCAAACTATTTGGAATGTAGTACTACAAAATCATTCATCTAAGGATAATTATTTTACTTGGCTTGCAAATTTGGAATGACTTCTTATTGCCTTTGCTTATTTTACAGAATCCCAAAAACTATACATTGCCATTGTCTACAATGCGTTTTTTCCAAGCGTATAACACTGCCTGGGGAAATATTCTTGCAGCTACGGTATTATCTTCCCTGCCGATGGTAATTGTTTTCTTTATTGGACAAAAACAGATTGTACAAGGTGTTACATCTGGTGCAATCAAAGAATGATATGTAAGGAAAAAATATGGACGAAAAAATGCCATTCAGTGTTGAATCGACCAAGATAGTTTGGAAAAGTGGTCGAGAAACTGTTGTTGCCAGTGCTGTTTTGCCTGGTATTATTAGAATCAGAGCATGGTATGTTCCAACTTGTACCGACGATTATGTTACTATTGAAGTTCCTCATGATCCAATAGATGCACATCTCGTACAATGTGCTGTGAACGATACTGGTACCGTACTTGTGGCTGATGACCTTCAATGTGAGATTTCAAATAGTGGACGCATTTCGTTTTTTCAGAATACAACCGGAGATAAATTACTTGAGGAAACAAATTGGTTGCCTACGAATCCGACTTTATTTCCTAAAAGTCGTACATATACACGCCTAGATGGCAAATGGGAAATACAGCAGCGGTTTTTACCGGTTCAAAATGAACATTTCTTTGGACTAGGGCAACATCGATGCGGAGTATATGATTATAAAGGCTCTGTAATCATGTTGCAGCAACAGAATGGTGAAACTTGTATTCCTTTTTTACTTTCTTCGCTTAAGTATGCTTTTGTTTGGAACAATCCTTCTTTAGGGAGAGTTGAGTTAACTACAAACCATACTTGTTGGATAGCAGAAAATGCTCGGAAAATTGATTATTATGTCATTACTGGAATGGATTTCTCACAGATTTATGCAAGATATGTTGATTTGGTAGGGCATGCGCCACAGTTACCATATTGGGCAACAGGATTTTGGCAAAGCAAACTTCGATATACTTCCCAAGCTGAGGTGGTTTCGGTTGTAAAGAAGTATCAGGAAAAGCATATTCCTTTATCAGCAATTGTCATTGACTATTTGCACTGGACGAAGATGGGCGATTTTACTTGGGACCCAAACTGCTGGCCTTCTCCAAAAGATATGGTACAGACTTTGAAAGAGGCAAATGTTACGGTTATTGCTTCTATTTGGCCCGCGGTAAATCCTCATTCCGTCAATGCAAAAGAATTTTCTGACAAAGGGTATCTGGTTGAGGCAAAGAAGGGAGTAAACAATTTCTTTCCGTTTACGGATACGAATGATATCCCGCCTGTAATAATGCACTACTATGATAGTACAAATCCTGCAGCAAGGAATTTCCTGTGGGAAAAGATCAAATCAATGTACTATGATATCGGGATTACAAATTATTGGCTTGATGCCTGTGAACCTGAAATTGAACCCTATACGATGGATAACTTGCTGTTTTATCTCGGGGAGGGGGATGCCGTAGGCAATTTGTATCCGCTTTGCCATCAACAGGGGATTTTTGAATCACTGAGCAAGCTTGGTATAAAAGATACGGTACTGCTCTGCCGGTCCGGATGGCTAGGATCACAACGATATGCATCAGCCCTTTGGTCTGGTGATATTTTATCTGATTGGCAGACTTTTTCCCAACAGATCCATATTGGTCTGAATGTCGGTTTGAGCGGTATTCCTTGGTGGACTTCTGATATCGGAGGTTTTCTCAATGGGAACATCCATGATAAGGATTTTCATGAATTGCTTGTACGGTGGTTTGAGTTCGGCGTATTCTGTCCTATCTGTAGACTGCATGGCAACCGGGAACCGAGATCAACGGTCTTGACTGAATCAGGAGCAGACAATGAAATCTGGTCCTTTGGCGAAGATGTCTATACCATATTGAAAAAAATGCTTTGTATACGAGAACGATTGAGGCCCTATATCTATCAGGAAATGAAAAAGGCTGCTGATTTTGGCTTGCCAATGATGCGTCCTCTGTTTTTTGACTATATGCAGGATGCAATTTGTTGGTCTGTTGATGATGAATATTTGTTTGGTTCTTCTTTGATAGTTGCTCCTGTACATGAGAAGGGTGCAAGGAAACGAAAGGTCTATCTTCCGAAAAATACCCGATGGATTGATGCTTGGACAGGTGATTCTATTATTGGGGGAACATGGTTCACTGCTGCTGCAGAGCTTGATGATATTCCGGTTTTTATAAAAGAACACGCTGATGGAATGTTAGCAGAGGTCTTTGAGAAGGAAGAATAAGGGAAGGCAATATCCGGTAGTCGATGCTCGGGCTTATCGGTTTGTTTCTGTCCTGCCCATCAGGTGTTTTCTGTTTCGAATTCGATTTCCGCGAATGCGAGCTGGTTTTTATACAGCTGGCAATTTTCAGAAAGTATTAATTCCTGTATAAGCTGGATATCCTTATGGGGCTTGCATCCGGACTTGAGTATCTGTTCAAGTACTTTGACGACATAGAAACCCTGCTGGATGGGATTTTGAAAGATGATTGCACTTATCATATTTTTGGCAAAGTAGGTCTCATAACCTGGAAAAGTGTCATGTAGTACTACGTTCGGGAAAGGTGCCCCTTTCTTATTCAGGACATCCATAAGTAGCTGGTTGAGAGGTGGGATCAGATATATGCCGTCATATTCGGTATTTAACTTCTGAAATATTTCGATCATCAGGCTGCTTTTTGTTTGTTTGGTATCAAGAGTGAGTACTTCACTATGGATGAGAGGATATTTGCGATGGATGGTTTGTAGAAAACCATCCAATCGCTGTCCATTGATTCTACTTGCTTGTTTGGATTTTGCTATGTCATCCGAGATAACCAAGAGGTCTGCATGTTTCTTGACGGTTTTTCCTAGGAATTCTCCTGCTAGGCAACCGCTGCCGACATAATCAGGACCGATGTAACAAAGGCGCTTTGAATGTTCGGCATCAATGTTGAAAAGTACGTATGGAACCTTATTCTTTTCAAGCATGGAAAAGATTGCTTTCATATCATATGTTTCATTATTTACGATGCCGACGATGTCCACACCTTCGGAAATGACAGTATGTAGAGTTTCGAGATATTTTTCCGTATCCTTTTGAGGAAGCCGAATATAGTCGACAAAATAGTTGAAAGGCCTTATCTGTTTGCTTGCAAGTTGTATACCTTTGCCAATATGGTCCCAGAAAAAATCCGGTGAGTCGGTAGAAAAAAGTACGATACGTTTTATGACGCCTTGGACCAATGCCTGTGCGGCCAGATTCGTCTGATAACCGACACGGTCAGCATAGTCCAGGATACGTTTTTGGAGTTTGGGAGAGATACTTCCTTTGTCATGTAAAGCACGGTATACGGTCATTTGTCCGATGTGCAGGGCTTCTGCTATATCTTTTTGTGTCGTTACTTTTTTCATAATGGCAATAGTATAGCTCAATTTTGTGCTTTGATGCAGAAAAAATGAATTGAATATAGGAAAAGGTAGTATCTTTTTAGGAATCCAGCAGGTTGTCTGGCATTGCCCTGTAAAAATTTTTCTTGACAAATTTCCGATCACGATAAAGAATAAAACAGAAAGGGAACGTTCCCATTTCTAAGAAAGATAATAAGGAGTAACTCTTGAGTTCAACTATTCTGGATATTGCAAAGGCCTGTGGATATTCGAAGACTACCGTTTCAAGGGCTTTCATTGACCCTGAGAAAGTCTCGATGAAGGCACGGAAGGCAATTTATTGTACAGCAAGAGAGTTGAATTATACACCGGATGCAATAGCAAGAGCCATGGTCAGGAAGAAAACTGATAATATTGGTTTTATAATTCATGACCAGCAGTATCCTGTAGTACTGAATCCATTTTATTCACCAGTCTTCGAAGGTGTACTGGAAACGGTAAAACAAAGAGGATATTCTGTATTTATTTCTACTGAAAGTGATATACATCTTCCTGATGGACAAGTATATATGAAGAAACAAATGGATGGTGTCATTATCTGTGGGCAAGCTGATGAAGAAACAGTAAGAAGCTTCAGAAGTCAGAATATTCCATTGGTTATCCTGAACAATTATCTTGATATGGAAGACCTGCTTTGTATTACAGTCGATAACTATGAAGGATCAAGGCAAGCAATCGACTACCTTGTCGGACAGGGACATCGCAAGATTGCCATCGTTTCCGGACAATTTTCTCCCTATGTCTACACTGAAAGATATCGGGGATACATAGACAGTATGGCGGGCTCCGGATTACCGATCAGACAAGACTACATCAAGACCGTAAAACCTGACATACAAAGTTCAATGGCAGTAGGCAATGAGCTGCTTTCCCTTGCTGATAGGCCAACTGCTATTTTTGCTACCAATGATGTCATTGCAATCGGGATTATGAAAGCTGCCTTACGCCATGGGTATGCTATTCCTGATGATCTCATGATTATTGGTTTTGACGATAGTGATTACAGTGAAATAGTGGAACCGGAGCTTACGACCGTACGTATAGATAAGTTTGAATTAGGAAAAATTGCTACGCAACGTTTGATTGGCCTTATTGAAGGAGATGCACCGCAAAAGGAAACCATACGGCTCAAGACGACACTTATCCATCGGGCTACAGCATAAGGATGATAGAAATGGAAGCAATTTTTCTTGATGTGGGATATGGAGATGCAGTTATTTTTCATGATAATGGGCATTATGGCATCATTGATGGTGGCAGCGCACTGGCAGCAGAATATGAAAATTTCCCGCATCGCATGCCGATAGGGGATTTCTTGGCTGCCCATGATATTGTACAGGTTGATTTCATCATGCTTACGCATATTCATGAAGATCATATCTGTGGCATTGAGAAGGTGATGGACAGATTGGAAATCGGTTGTCTGGTCGTACCTTATTTGCCTGACGTCGAAGGTAAGGATGATATCTGTCTGGATACAAAGTTGACGAACCTGGCCCTTTATACCCAAGCATTGAATGCCTATAAGCACATCCTTTCTATGGCGAAGAGACGTAACATAAGCATACACGTTGCCAATGCCGGTATGAAAGAAGACTTGCTGGGCATGTCGGTTTCCATATTGGCTCCGATACAACAGGATGCACATGAGTACCAAGAAAGGCTTGAAAGAGTTTTTGGAATAAGAGATAAAAATGTGTTGGAGAAGCAGATAGTCGCATTAGACAGGGATTCAAACCGGATGAGTCTCGTTGCTGATTTTGAATATGAAGATATCAATATGGTGTTGGCGGCAGACAATGTACCTTCCAATTGGAGTGAGGATATTTTTTCTTTTATTCAAAATGGGAACGTTCTCAAATTACCTCATCACGGGCAACCTGATGCTGTGGATACCAGGTTGCTTGAAGCGATAAGCAATACCATGATCATTACCTGTTCTTCGTCGGACAGGAGAAACAACAGTGCGAACAGGAAGGTTTATGAACAACTGGCACAGAAAGACGGTATGGATTTCCTTTTTACCGATGAAGTTGAATATTTGCCATTTTTCAAAAGGGAGAACAGGGATTTCAACAGTTTTTCTCTGTTTGTTGCTGATAATGAAATCAAGGTCATTTTATGATCTCAAAATAAAAGGAGAAAATGAAGTATGAAAAGAACAATGACAATTCTATTGTCTCTGCTTCTCGTCTGTGGTTCGGTTTTTGCCCAAGGAAAGACAGAAAAGCCTTTCCCGAGCAAGCAAGTCACGATCATCATGCCTTGGGGTCTTGGAGGAGGTCCGGATACCATAGCAAGGAAAGTTGCCTCATATGGGGAAAAATATCTAGGGCAACCGGTGATTGTAGAAAACAAATGCGGTGGCGCCGGAACGATTGCAATGGATGCTCTCATGCAGGCTCCTGATGATGGATATACCATGGTCTGCAGTAATGGGCCGTTGTTTTCCCTGACGCCTGCTTTTGTTCCTGTTGATTATACACTGAAGGACATTACTCCTCTCATTGGAATGCGAATTGTCGAATTCGTGATACTTTCCAATCCAAGTTCCAGCGGTATCCATACCTTGGAAGAACTGATTGCCGCAGGTAAGAGCGGCAAGCATATCAAGTATGCTACTACCGGAGGCCCTGGAAATGACAGTTATACGATGATTTCCGTACTTTTCAAGAAGCTTGGAATTGAAGCTGAGGCTGTACCATACGACGGCGGCCAGGATGCAATCAATGCACTTGTCGGCGGACATGTCGATATTGCAATCGGTTCCCCTCCTGTGTATAGGGATTATGTCAGAAATGGACAACTGGCTTGTCTCGGTACCTTCATTCCTGAGGGGATTGAGGTAGAAGGAATCGGGAAGATTCCATCGTTCAAGGAACAGGGAATTGATACCGAATTTACCGGAATGGACTATTTTGCTGTCAAAAATTCTGTCCCGGAGGATCGAAAAGCCATCCTGACCAAATATGTCAAGGATGTATATGCTGATCCGGAATTCCAGGCGTTTATGGAATCCCTCGGCATGCAGGCTTGGGATGCGACTGAGGATGAAATCAAAGAGAAGATTACACTTCAGACAGAAGCAATGGACAAGTATATCAAGCTTATCAAGTAGCATTGATTTTGTAATTGGATGAGTTGCATCAGAATTTTGGCCATACATGATTCTGCTGCAACTTGTTTTGGGTACTGTATATGAAAATCAAATATAATTCAGAAATGTTGTCAGGTGGAATCTTTACTTTGGTGGCTGCTGTGCTATGGCATCAGATTCCTAGCCAGATACCGACATTGGAAAAAACGGAAATCAATGCACAGACTATTCCTAAGATTGCCATAGGGGGGCTTTTTATTTTTTCGGTCGTGTTGCTGCTGCAGGGACTGTTCTACTATCCAAAGAAGGAATTGGTCTTCAATGATGAACTCTATCATTCACGGGGATTCAGAGATGCTATCCGTTCACTGGTCTATATTGGTATCGTCATTGGCTATCTTTTTATTTTTACAGCTTTTGGCTTTATCGTTTCTAATATTTTCTTGGTAGTTACGATATTGATTTATTATCATGCAAGAAAATGGTATTACTATGCAATTCCACTTGCAGTTGTTGGTATCGTCTATGCGGTGTTTTCAATCGGATTGCATGTCTCATTGCCATAAAAGCTGGGACAACCTGTCCATATAGAAGGAGGAGCTGCCTATGGAAGTTTTTATGTCAGGGATACATACCCTGATGAATCCGAATATCTTATTGGTAATCCCCTTGGGATTGATTCTTGGTATTGTTGTCGGTGCCATTCCAGGCTTGACTTCTGATCTTGGTATCATACTTTGTATTCCGCTGACCTATGGGATGGACCCGACGGTTGCAATAGTCCTTTTGCTTGCAATATATGTAGGTGGTACATATGGAGGTTCAATCACAGCCATACTTATCAATACCCCGGGAACTTCGGCGAATGCTGCGACACTCTTTGACGGGTATCCGATGACAAAGAATGGTGAAAGTTTCAAGGCCCTTTCCATGGCCTTGTATGCTTCAACCATCGGAGGTCTTGTAAGTGCCTTTGTACTGCTTTTTGCTGCTCCTCAGATTGCAAAGATTACACTTTTGTTTGGCCCTGCAGAATATCTGTCGCTTGCTATCTTCGGACTCTCGGTTATAGCGGGAGTTTCAAATGACAATATATTCAAGGGGTTGATAGGTGCCTGTATCGGTATATTTGTTTCAACTATCGGTATGGATAAGATAAGCGGTACCATGAGATTTACCTATGGTAATCTTCAGCTGAGGCGAGGTATTGACCTTATCATTGCCCTTATCGGCCTGTTCGCAATTTCTGAGATTCTCATGAAGTCAAAGTATGATCCCAGGACCGATAGGAAAACTGTTGATTCTTCTTCCATCATAAAGAAGGAAATCACTCCTGCAGAGTACAAACGGTGCAGACGTCCGATTGCAATCGGTACTCTTGTCGGTGTCATCATAGGGGCTACGCCGGGTACCGGAGGTGGTTTGGCAGGATTTATATCCTATAATCAGACAAAGCAGACATCTACACATCCTGAGACTTTTGGAAAAGGAGAAATTGAGGGCGTCGCTGCTTCTGAATCCGCCAACAACGGAGCTTGTGGTGCTACGATGATTCCAATGCTGACCTTAGGGGTACCAGGTGATGGTTCAACCGCAATTCTGATGGGTGCCTTTATGATTCATGGTATGGTTCCCGGACCGATGCTTTTTGTCAAGCAAGGAAATATCCTGTATGCAATTATGCTGGGGCTTATCATCGTGAATATCTGTTTGTGGTTTATAGGCAAGGTGCTTATAAGATTTTATGCCAACATTACAAAGATTCCTTTTGAATTATTGGCCTGTACTATACTTACTTTATGTACTGCCGGTGCATATTCAACAAATAACAGTATCTATGATGTGTACTATATTTTTGTCTTCGGTATCTTGGCCTACCTGATGAGAAGAATGGATTTCCAATTGGTACCTGTTCTGCTCGGTATAGTATTGGGGCCTTTGGCTGAAACAAATTTCAGAAGGGCCCTTATCCTTTCGGACGGAAGTTATTCTATCTTTCTGACTAGGCCTATCAGTTTGGCTTTTCTTATTGTTTCTGTTGCTTCAATTGTTATTTTTACAATAAGAGGTATCAGAGTAAAGGCAAAGATAAGGGAAAACGATGGCTCGGTTCCAGTGTCTGCATCGGACTCTGGCCATATGGAATAAAAATCAAAACCTAAAGATGGCCAGTAATACAAACGGTGTCTTCTTCTTTGGTGGAAGGCCCCGTTTGTATATTGTATATAACCAGTGTATACCTAAATGCCATTTACAGGGATTCACAAACAAGCTACAAGATGAATTTTTTGGTTATTTCCCATACTTTGCATGGTATACATCAAGATCTGCATAGAGATCTTTTTTTTCTTTACTTGTCAGGTCCAGCGCAGGAGCTCTCATATGCGATCCCGGCAGTCCGTTGTATTCCATTGCAGCTTTGAAGTAACCCATGTTGGCGCCAGCTTTGATTATCTTGGCCAATTCATTGGCCTGCTGCTGTGCCTTGCGTGCAGCTTCAATGTTTCCGGCCATGAAGTTCTTGTATACTGATACAAAGGGTTCGGGACCACACTGGGCACAACCTGAAACTGCACCCTTGCATCCCATGGCCAAGGCTGGAAGGAACAACTGGTCAGGACCGCATACTACATCGAAATTGCCGTTGTTACAGGTAAGATAGTCCTTGAACCTGTTGAAGTCGGGGAAACTGTATTTGATCCCTACGACATTCTTTGCTTGCCTGACTATGGCTTCAATCTGAGAAACCGAGATATCATTTCCGGCACACTGGGGAATATTATAGAGATAGACGGGAAAATCTTCCGGCACACTGTTCGCTACAGATACAAAGTAGGTAATCATTTCACGGTCATTGACACCTAAGAACTGTGGTGTTACGACACCTATGCCGGCAGCACCGGCTTTCACTGCATGTTTTGCCAATGTTATGGTATCTTCTGTTGTTGCTGTACCTACTTGTACAAATACGGGAATACGGCCTGCGGCATACTTTATTACAGCTTCGACAAAATCCATTCGCTCCTGAGTAGAAAGTTTCAGCATTTCGCCGGTCGTACCGCACGGGTACAGGCTGTCAACTCCTTTCTCAACCAGATAATTTACTAAAGACTCCGTTACGGCATAGTCAATTTTATTTTCTGCCGTAAAAGGAGTGACAATTGGGACAATGATTCCTTTCATTTTTGTCATTTTATATTTCTCCTTGACTGAATTGTATTCAGAATTGCTTTTGGTTTATCCTTGTGTTTATGTTTTCCCTTCTATGCCCAGAGAATAATGTTCTCTGTAATTTCTTTGGCACAGAAACAATACCCCATACCCTAGGGATATTCCAAGAGTATGAAATGTTGTCAGGGCAAAGTGGGGCAGGAAGATAAGCGTCCAGCTTGCGCTATGAAATATTTTCCTAAATCTACATGTTGTTACTTAGATGTTACATATCCCAGCTTATGGGAAATACAATCAGCAGTCTCAATAGTAAGATCTTTGATTCTCTCAAATGCATTGTGCTCCTTGATGATGTTTATCGGACCTGTTACACCGACTGCAGCAATCGTAACGCCTTCATGGTCACGGATAGGAGCCGCAATACAGCCGATGTTCTCTGAATATTCCTCATCATCAGTAGCATATCCCTGCATACGGCATTGAAGCAGATGTTTTTTGAAAAGGTCCTTGTCCGTGATGCTGTTTCTTGTCGCACGTTTCAGATTTGCATTTTGAAGCACTTGGTCCATCTGTCCGTCCGGCATCTGTGAAATGATGGCCTTGCCTCCTGCACTGGTGTTGATATTCAATGGAGTCCGGAGAGGTGCAATTATCACATTCACTGTGGGGGATGGCAATGCCATCTGGGTGTACATGACATAACCTTGCTCATAGATTGCCAACTGACTGACCAGGTCTGTTTCTTCGGCCAATTTTTTCATTTCATTCTTTGCGATGCTGTCCAAATCAATTTCACGGTAGACAGCTTGGGAAAACATCAATAGTTTCAACCCGAGCGAATAGCTGCTTGGTGTCATATGATGTTCTATCAGATAGTTCTTTGCAGTCAGAGTCTTGATGATGCGAGTTGCAGAAGCGATAGGTATATGTAAACCGGTTGCAATCTCCTTGATTGTTCCCTTGCTGTTCTTTGCCAAGTAGTCGAGAATATCTGTAGCTCTGTCAACGGCTGGTACTAAATTCCCATTGTTTGGATTCACCATACTAATTCCTTTTGTTCATTGTCAAAAGATTTGTGCCAATATGCACTATAAATATTATTGAATTTGTTGAAATAAAAACAATAGATAGTCTTCATAAACTTCCCAATCAACATGTTTTTCCCTCTATCTGAGAAAAATTTTCTTTCTATGGACCTTTATTTGCTTGGCGGTCGTTTGCTCCTTCATCGGAGATGATGGGTACCTGATAAGGTCAACCAGTATGTTTGCCAGTAGCGCCAGATGTAACATGATCAAGAAAACCCCCACTGCCTTGTCTGATGAGCATGGCAAGACAGTGTTGGATTTCCATGTTACTCCAGGCTGTCCAGGATGCCAAAGACTTTCTGCGCACCAGAGAGGACATGCAGGTAGTCTGTCCCGGCACTGATGAAGTTAATGCCCAGCTCATGCCATGCCCTGATGACTTCAGGATCGTCGGAACCGGTCGAGATACCGATTGATTTACCTGCGTCCTTCAATATCGAGATGGCTTCTTTAATGAGACCCTGTGTATGTGGGGCAAAGACCTTGTTCAGTTCTCCAATTGAACCCGAGAGGTCACAGGCTCCGAAGATGAAGCAGTCCACATAGGGATTTTTTGCCATTTCCTTAAGGTTGGATACGGCTTGGGCCGATTCAATCTGGACACATCGTATCATTTTCCTATTCACGTCCTCGACATATGCATCTACGTCCTGCAGCCCGTATTTGATTGCCCGTACGGGGCCGAAACCTCTCTTCCCCTTCGGGGGATACAGGGTACTCTGCATTGCGGCGTCCAGTTCCTCAGCAGTGTTCACCACGGGAAAGATGATTCCGTCTGGTCCCATTTCGATGACTCTTTTTGCGAGTATCGGGTCATTCCAGGGAACCCTGATGAGCGAGTTGGTACCCGCCGAGTGTGCTGCGATGATATGCGTGAGCAACGTATAGTAGTCGATTGGAGCATGTTCGGTATCGATCCAGAGGAAATCGAACCCGACCATGCCGCAAAGTTCAGAGATGCTGCAATCTGACAAAGTGGTATGCATGCCTTTTACCAATTTGTGGTGCTTCAGCTTGTCTTTTAAATCAGTCATTGTTTCTGCCTCCAAGTATGCAGATTCTGTAAAAGAATTTTCCAGTTGTACGCTGGTAATAATATCGGTCATTTTACCTTTTGAACGAAAAGGATACCTGTTTTCACGGGCAATCCTGGCTGATGCTGTCGGCACATGGTATCGGTGTTGCCCTGCCTGATGTTTCCTGTGAATGCGCCTGTTCCTATTGTTTCCGTTCCTTTTCCCGTTTTGCTACCTTGAGTATCGCCGGGCTTGCAAGTGACAGTATGATCAGTATGATCAGTGTCAGGGAGATCGGCCGTATGAAGAACGTCAGGTAGGTCCCCTGAGGGAGCATCATCGACCGGATGAAGTTCGATTCAATCATCTCACCTAGGATGAGGGCTAGGACGATTGGCCCCGAAGGGAAATCCGCCTTTGCCATCGCGAAACCGAACAGCCCTGCGCACAGACAGACGATGACATCGAAGACACTGTTCTGGATTGCATAGGACCCCACTAGAGAAAAGATGATGATCGTCGTCGAAATCCATGACCTGGGAAGTTTGGTGAATTTGACGAACAGCTTCGATCCGACGTTGCCAAACACCAGGATAAAGAGGTTGCAGATGAAAAGGAGAATGAAGATTACCCATACCATGTCAATATGTTCTGAGAAGAGCAGCGGCCCCGGGGTATAGTTGTACATCATCAGTGCTCCGATCAGTATTGCGGTGACAGAGTCTCCCGGGATCCCCAGGGTCAGCATCGTGGTCATCGCACCGCCTATGCAGGCATTGTTCGATGCACATGTTACGGCCAAGGCTTCTTCCGAACCTTCCCCGTACCTGTCCTTGTCCTCGGAGAAGTTCTTGCATTGCGTCCATGTGATGATTGACGCAATGTCACCGCCGGTTCCCGGTATTGCTCCGACAAAGACGCTGACGAGCGAAGAAAACAAGAATGCCCATTTTGTTTTCCACATTTCTTTCAACGTCATTCTTTTCTTTGCATCCTTCGCTTCTGCCATGAAATCAGAGAAAGCTTCCCTGCCTATTTCTTCTCCTCTGTACTTCTTTCCGACCTTCAGCACGGGCGTCTGTGAGATTTGGTTCAGACATTCCCCGATACCGAACAGCCCGATCATGATGGGAACGAACGAGAAACCATCAAGCAGGTAATAGTTGCCGAAGGTATAGCGCTTCACTCCTGAGATGGGATCCATGCCGAACATCGCAAGGCCCAGGCCTATGAAGCCGACCATCAGGCCCTTCGGAATGCTTTTCCCTGAGACTGCAACCATCATTGACAGGCCGAATAGGGCCGTCATTGCGTATTCAGGAGGTCCGAACTTGAGTGCAAAGCGTGCAATCGGGAAGGAGGCGATGCACAGCAGTATGACGCCGAAGATACCACCTAGGGCTGAGTAGACGGTATTGATCCACAAGGCTAGAGACGGCCTTCCGCCCTTTGCAATCTTCGTTCCATCAAACGTGGATGCGATTGAAGCCGGCGTACCGGGGACTCCGAGCAGGATTGCCGAGACGCCACCGGCATAGATTGCTGCACAGTAGATGCCGAACAGCATGCCTAGGCCATATCTGGGATCAATCCAGAACGTCAGTGGTAGCAAGATAGCTACTCCCATCGTTGCCGACAGACCAGGCAATGCACCGATGAACATGCCTAGGAAAATACCTATGAGCGTATAGAACAATACGCCAAGATTTAAGACTGAATGCAGTGAACTTAACAATATATCCATACAATAACTCCGATTACCAGAGACGGACTCTCAGCAGGAACGAAAACAGCACGTAAATGAAAAGTACGAGGAAGATTGCAAACAAAGCATTCTGCCACCAGGCTTTTTCGTTGCTCATCAACATGCAGACAGGAACAAACACGACGATGGAATTCAGTATGAATGTCCCTACGTGCAAGTACCAAAGAATGACATAGAGGAAAAGAAACAGGACGATCATCACGATCTGGATGACTTTTCCTTTTTGGAATACTTCCTTGACATAGGTACCATCCTTTTTTCCTTTATATGCCGACAGTATTCCCTTCGCTATGTTCAAGACGCTCAGTCCGAACAGAAGCGTGCTGATGATGAAGGGGAAGAAGGCTGCGCTGGGGATGTCCGGGTTCTGGGAAGTCGGGAAGAACCGCGCGAAATAGAAGAGGAAGATGCTGAACAGCAGGCTGATGATGCAGACGATCATTTCAGAAATCATGGTCAATTTTCTCCATAGGACGAAACACAACAGGCAACAAGACCTGTATACCTGTCCAGGCTACATTCCAAGGATGGAATGTAGCCTGGCATTCTGTTATTTGGAAACATTCAGGACTTTGGGAATCAGCTGGCTGTATTTCTTATATTCCTGTTCTGCGAATTTCTGCGCATCCTCGGGTCCGAGCCATCCGGGCTTCAGCCCGCTTGTCTGTAGCATTTTCTGATAGGTTTCGCCTTCGTATGACTTCTTGATTGCTGCTTCCAGAATATTGAAGATATCATCCGGCGTATCCTTAGGGACACCGAAGCCCAGCCAGCAAAGTACGGAGACATCGTACCCCAGTTCCTTTGCCGTAGGTACATCCGGGAAAAGCGGGAACCTTTCATCGTCGAAGACTGTCAGCAACCGCAGGTCTCCGCTCTGTACCTGTGCACGTACTTCCACAGGGGAACAGACTACTGCATCGATATGTCCGCCCATCAGCGCAGTGATGGCCGGGGCAGCACCTTCGAAAGGAATGTTGCTGAACTTGACGTCGGTGGCCTGCTCGAACTGGCAGGCGGACAGGTGCCAGATGGCCCCGATGCCCGAGTTCCCTAGGGAAATCTTGCCGGGGTTTACCTTGACGGCATTGATGAATTGGCTGAAGTCCTTGTACTGCGAGTCGGCACGGACTGCAATTGCTGCCGGATGGTAGGCCACCCTGCATAGGAATCTGAAGTCGTCAGGGGTCACATCCGCATTGCCGGCCGGCTTGAGCTGTGCTACGTCGACGGGTAGGTGTGTGATCGTATAACCGTCTGGAGTGGCCTTTGCCCCGTAGGTAATGCCGATGCCGCCTCCGGCACCGGGTTTGTTCGTCACCGTGACAGGGACCCCCAGGGCATCTTGGATACCAGGTGCAATAGACCTGCAATTCAGGTCGGAGGATCCGCCGGCACTTGCCTGGCAGATGATTGAAATCTGCTTCGTCGGGAACTTGCCCTCGCTCTGTCCCTGTGCGGAAACGGATGCCATGGCACCGGCACAGACCAATGCCGTCAGGATCAACAATTGTTTCTTTCTCATTACTCTTACTCCTTTTTTTGAATATCGTGAATTGTTGTTATAAATCACCATATATGATTTATAATTATCAAATTTGATTATACAATCACTTTTTTAGAGTTGTCAACAAAAAAAACAAACAATTTTACAATGCAAGTATTTGTAGATAATTTATTATACAATAAATAGTTATATTAGTAATAGTAAATATTTTCCTAAGTTGTAGTTTCTATAGACTTGATTTTATCTTGTATTTTGGTGAGAACTGAGAAGAATAGTAGAATATGTAATTAATTATTTACAATAAAGTAATTAATTATATATAAACCATAACTTCAAGTGAGGTTTGTCATAATTTTCTGGTACATGGCATTGTGACATAAATACAACTTTATATTTTAGAAACTAATAAGGATAACTCTAAGGAGATTTATTAATAAATATTTATATTATAAATAAATATTTAATTTTCCGTATTGATTCTTTCTCTCTGGCAGAAACGTTGGGAATTTTGTTGACAACTAAAGTAACTACAATTATAATCAAATATAATAATACATAATCATATTTGATAAAACTCGGTGGAGGGTACTACCATGCGATTGTTACAATCTTTGCCAAGAATTGGGATTGTCGGTTTTTCGGACGGAGATCCGGATGTACATGAAGAGATCAAGATATTTGTACAAAAACAAATTGATGAGATTTCCAAAGAAGTGAAACGTCGGGCCGATATAGAGCTGATTGAAGCTTCTTCGTTGGTTTCTTCTGCTGCACAGGCAAAGGAAATGGCACAGGAATTGTCGAGCCAAGGGATTGATGGGATAATATTTTCCTATGGCGTGTTCAGTTATCCGAATTTTTCAGCGATAGCTGCAGAATTTTCTTCATGCCCCATACTGCTTGTTGCCAATTTGAGTCCGGATTGGCCGGGAATGGTTGCCCTTCTGGCAAGTGGCGGAGCTTTGAACCAGTTGGGAATAACGCATTTCCGTGTGACAGGCAATATCCATGAGGATGCCGTGTATGACAGACTGTTGCTTTTTGCAAGATGTGCCCATACGGTTTCTGCCCTCAAGGGAATGACTTATGGATTGATCGGCGGTCGTTCCCTGGGTATGTACAGTGCAACGGTGAGCATGCAGGATTGGCAGCGTATCTTCGGGGTTGATATCGAACATATTGACCAGTTGGAAATCATCCGACGGGCCCAGACGATTCCTGCTGACCAAGTCGAGAAAGGTTTCAAGTGGCTCACGGACAATTGCAAGGATATCAAATACGATGGAAGCCAGTTGACGGAAGACAAATTAAAGATGCAGATTCGCTGCTATGAAGCGACCAAGCAGTTGGTTTCGGACTACCATCTGAATTTTGTCGGTGTCAAATGCCATTACGAACTCAGTCGCCATTACTGCACGCAATGTTTAAGTGCGGCATTTCTCAACGATCCATATGATTGGGATGGTCCTAAGGAGCCAACTGTATTTGCCTGTGAAGCCGATTCCGATGCTGCTTTGACGATGCAGATCCTCAAATTGTTGACTGACAAACCTGTTGTATTTATGGATGTACGGCATTGGGATGCCAAGAATCAGGTCATGGTCTTCTGCAACTGTGGTTCAGAGTCTACATACTATGCAACCGGTGAAGATGATTACAAGGCAAATCTTGCCCATGTGACGCTCTATCCAGCCTTGCATATCTATGCCGGTGGCGGTTGCCATGTAAATTTCATGACACATCCGGGACAGGCTACCGTTGCACGCTTGTGTAGGGATGACAAAGGCTATCGGATGGTCATGTTCAAGGCAGAGTTTGTAAAACTTCCTGATGAAACGATGAAGGAGACCAATGAAGAATGGCCTCATGTCTTTGCAAAACTTCCGTTTGACCATGAAATTTTCCTTGACCGATTCGATGCGAATCATTGTCATGCTGTCTATGGTGATCATATTGAGGAACTCAAGATGATCTGCAAGATGCTGAAAATCGAAGTTGATGAATACAAATAAGGAATAGGAAGATGAAAGTTGCAATTGGAAGCGATGAAGCCGGCTTTGATCTGAAAACGATTCTGGTAAGCTACCTCACGCAGGAAGGATATGCGGTAGATGATGTCGGGACCTATTCCAAGGATCCGGTCCTGTACCCTGACATAGCCCTGAAGGTGGCGACGGCGATACGGGAGCAGAGGGACGAGCGCGGCATCCTGATCTGCGGTACGGGCATCGGCATGGCGATGACGGCCAACAAGGTGCCGGGGATCAGGGCGGCGCAGGCCCATGACACGTACTCGGCCGAGCGTGCGAGGAAGAGCAACGACGCGCAGATCATCACCATGGGGGCACGGGTGATCGGGCCGGAGGTGGCCAAGGCAGTGGCGCTGCAGTTCCTCAGGAGTGAGGGGCTGAAGGAGAGCTCGAAGGCGAAGGTGGAGAGGATGTGCGAGATAGAACGTTCCTTCGGGACGGAGAGGAAAGGAGCCTAGGGACATATGCAGAGGATAATCAACGACCCGGACATGGTGGTCGAGGACATGCTGAGGGGGTTCGTGGAGGCCCACGGGGACAAGGTGGCTGCGACGGGGGACCCGCGGGTGCTGAAGTACAAGGGAGCCCCGAAGAAGGGGAAGGTCGGCATAGTGACGGGCGGGGGCTCGGGGCACAAGCCTGCATTCATCGGTTACCTAGGCAGGAACCTGGTGGATGCGGCCGCGGTGGGTGAGATCTTTTCCTCGCCGACGGCGAAGGCGTTCCATGATGCCTTCCGGGGAGCCGGTGTTGCCTGCCTGTACGGCAACTATGCCGGTGACAACATGAACGTGAGGATGGCCGTGGAGCTTGCCGAGGACGATGGGCTTGAAGTACGGACGGTGGTAGCCAACGACGACGTGGCAAGCGCGCCGAAGGAAGAGCGGGAGAAGCGCCGCGGCGTGGCCGGCGAGGTGCTCATGTGGAAGGCCGCAGGGGCGAAGGCCGCATTGGGCGGCACGCTGGACGAGGTGGTCGCGGTGGCACAGAAGGCCATCGGCAATACGCGGAGCGTGGGCATCGGGCTCACCTCCTGCACGATACCTGCTGTGGGGCATCCGAACTTCCACATAGCCGAAGGGAAGATGGAGGTCGGCATCGGACACCACGGGGAGCCCGGCATCAGGGTCATGGACCTGGCCAGCGCGGACGAGATGGCAAGGATGGCGGTGGACATCGTGGTGCCGGACCTGCCGTTCGTGGCAGGCGACGAGGTCGTGGTGCTGGTCTCGGGGCTTGGTGCGACACCGGTGATGGAGCTGTACATCTTCTACGGCGAGGTAGCCCGGCTGTTGGAGGAGAGGGGGATACAGGTCCACTACCGGTACGTGGGCAACTACTTCACGTCGCTGGACATGATGGGGGTGACGCTGACGGTGATGCGGCTTGACGGTGAGCTGGAGCCGCTGATGGACATGGAATGCGAGTCGATGGGGCTGACCCAGTTCAGGGTCGGGAAGGAATAGGAGAGATGGAAGCATTCAAAGACAGTGAAGGCAAGGTGGTCGTGGAGGACCTGATCCGGTGCATCAGGGAGAACCGGGAGTACCTGAGCGAGGTCGACGGGCTGATAGGTGACGGCGACCACGGGATAAACATGAGCAAGGGCTTCACGCTGTGCGGGAAGGAACTGGAAGGCAAGGACGTGGGGCTGTGCGAGGGCCTGCAGGTGCTGGGCACGGTGCTGCTGACGGAGATAGGCGGCTCGATGGGTCCGCTGTACGGCTCCTTCTTCCGGGGGATGGCGAAGGCCTGCAGGGGGAAGGAGCTGATAGACGGCCAGGTGATGGGAGAGATGCTGCAGGCGGCAGAGGAGAAGGTGTCTGCCCTCGGGAACGCGAAGGTAGGGGACAAGACGCTGATGGATGCCCTGGTGCCTGCTGTGGAGGCCTACAGGGAGAGCATGGCTGCAGGTAAGGATATGAGTGAAAGCCTTGCAGCGATGAAGGAGGCTGCGGCGAAGGGGCGTGACAGCACGAAGGACCTGGTGGCGAAGGTCGGCAGGGCTGCACGGCTGGGAGAGCGCTCGCGTGGCGTGCTGGATGCGGGTGCGACGTCCTGTGCACTGATACTGGGGGCGATGGCAGATTCGGTCAACAGGCTGCTTGGACGGCAGTGAGAAGGGAGAATGTCTGGCCATAGGGGGGAGGTTCCTTGCAGGGAGCCTCCCCTTTGCTATATTTCCGGTATTCAGGCATAAAGATTACAAGAGAATCACTTACTTCAGGCAGTCAACCAGACTGGACAATTCATTTGAGTTATATTGAAAGAAATGGCATACTGTGAAAGAATAGTCCGATTTGTAGGCTATTATAGGTAACTGAGAGTATATGAATCTTCTGTCAGGGGATATTTGTTATGCTGTTGAATTGGACTTGATGATGTGCATTTTTCTAAGCCTTTGTAACAAAAAACGTACCTGACAAAAAGGAAATTGAAAAAATGAGTTTGACTTTTAGATATGCACAAGAATCTGATACCGCATTGATCCTACAGTTCATCAAGGATTTGGCTGAGTATGAAAAAATGCTTGATGAGGTAGTTGCCACTGAATATGTATTGCGGGATTGGCTGTTTGAAAAGAAAAAGGCAGAAGTCATATTTGCAGTAGTTGATGGAACAGAAGTCGGGTTTGCATTGTTCTTCCATAATTTTTCTACCTTTTTAGGCAGAGCAGGCATCTATCTTGAGGATCTGTATGTAAAACCAGCATATAGGGGTTGTGGATATGGAAAATCTATTTTGAAGAAGCTTGCCCAGATTGCTGTCGAACGCGGATGTGGCAGGCTTGAATGGTGGTGTTTGGATTGGAACAAACCGAGCATAGATTTCTATTTGTCTTTGGGTGCTGAACCGATGAAAGACTGGACGGTCTATAGGATTGCCGGTACTACACTAAAAGATCTGGCTGACAAGTAAAGGGACACAACCACCTGAATAGACTTTTTGCACAGGAAGGTTTCTTGTGTCGATTGATGTTGCTATGGACCAAAAATGGGGATTCTCTTTCGGAATCTGTTGCTTTTTTTAATAATCTTGGCTAGAATAAAGTTGTAGTTTGGATTAGCCGAAATGGAGGGGCTCCGATGTACCTGAAGCGTACCATTGAAAACAGTATAAGAAAATTCAATGATTTTTTCCCGGTTCTGATTGTCACTGGGCCACGTCAGGTCGGGAAAACGACCGTATTGAAAAACTGTGCAGAACCGGGACGTAATTTTGTTTCTTTGGATACTCTTGAAATCAGAAATCTTGCACAGAATGATCCAGCGTTATTTCTCCAACGGTATAAGCCACCTCTGATCATTGATGAAATCCAGTATGCTCCCCAACTTTTCCCTTATATAAAAGCAGCAGTAGATAAAGATGAAAAGCCAGGGATGTTCTGGCTTACAGGTTCCCAGCAGTTTATTCTTATGAAAGATATTACGGAATCACTTGCGGGACGGGCCGGAATCCTCAATTTGCAGGGTTTCTCATATGATGAAAAATTCCAGAAGCAATCATTGCCATTTGTCCCTACTGCGGAATTTATCGAACAAAAAGAAAGAAACAACATTGATGCTGATGTGACTTCTGTGTTTCGGCAAATATGGAAAGGATCATATCCCCGGTTGTTTACCGCCGCCGATGATTTCTGGGAACCTTTTTATAGTTCATATATCCAAACATACATAGAACGTGATGTCCGTACGTTGTCAAAAATCGGGAATGAACTCGATTTCTTGAAATTCATGAAGGCCGTTGCTGCACGGATCGGGAATCTCCTCGATTATGCTGACATTGCAAAAGATGTCGGTGTAAGTCAACCGACAGTAAAATCATGGATATCAATACTTAATGCATCAGGAATCGTTTGTCTGCTGCAACCATATTCGACAAACCTGACAAATAGGATTGTAAAGACTCCAAAAGTATATTTCATGGATACAGGACTTGCAGCATACCTCTGTGGATGGAAAACTCCGGAAGTGCTTGAAACAGGTGCTATGAACGGAGCTTTTTTCGAAAATTTCGTCATAACGGAGATTCGAAAAAGCTACATGCATAATGGTCGGATACCCTCAATGTATTTTTATCGTGACAAGGAAAAGCGGGAAATTGATTTGCTGATTGAAGAGAACGGAATGATATATCCGATTGAAGTGAAAAAGACAGCAAGTCCTTCACGGGCAGATATTGCAAATTTCAGTATCTTGGATAAGCTGAAACTCAAACGGGGTATGGGAGCCATTGTCTGTATGGCACAGACACATTTGCCGTTGACGGAAAAGGACCTGATTATTCCTGCCGGATATCTATGATATCTTACATTGTCGCATAGGTAGCAAATGAACAAAAATTGCATGGTAGGGATATTTGTCTGATAAAAATCGAATACGATGATGAATTTCTCAATGTACACACTATAAGACTCACTTCTGATGATGGCTTCAGAGTATGATTATCGCAGGATAAGACCTTTTTTACTTGTATCCCGACAACGTCAAGTGTACGGGATTATATGCATTATTTAAATATACTATAATAAAATAAATGAGATTTTTAATTTAAATTGATGACTTTGTGATGCTTGGTTTATAGCATGAAATGCACCTGTGGAACTTCAGCTTTAAAATTTTTTATTTTTTCCTTGACAATTCTCTGATTGGCTATAGTATTGGTATAGAGTTAAACTGGTATTACCAATTTTATATTTATGTCATGGGAGATTTGTATGAGGAAATTCATGCTATTGGGAACATTAGCTATTGCTCTGTTGCTGATGCCGAGCTGCAGCAAGCAGGAAACGCAAGAAAAGGCAACAGCTACTAAGACGGCAACTCAGAAAACAGAAATTGCTACAAAGACAGAAAACTCTGTATCAGAAGGTACTTGGACTCAGAAAAAGGACATTACTTGGATTGTTCCATATGAAGCAGGTGGAAACAGTGATGTCATGGCCCGTGTCTATGCCAAGTATCTTTCCAAGTATGCAGAACATGATGTCAACATCGTGAATGTCAATGGAGCCGGAGGCCGTACTGGGGCAGCACAGGTCATGAAGGATACTCCTGATGGATATACCTACCTCATGCAGCCTGTCGCATATCCGATGCAGTACAGCCTCGGCGTAGCCAAGTTTACCTATAAGGATTTTGACATGGTCGGACAATGGGTAAACTCAACGATGGTTCTGGTAGTGAATGCCGATTCACCTTACAAGACCCTAGCTGATCTTGCCGAGGCAGGAAAAGCTCAGCCGAAGACTATCAAAATGGGCTCAAGAACCGGCACTTTGCCTCTGTTCGCCGTATTGGATCTGGAAGACAGGGAACAGGTACAGTTCAATGTCGTTGACCTTTCCGAAAATAAGGCTCCTGAGCTGCTCAGCGGCAGGATAGATGCTTACATCGATGGTGTTGGGGCTGTGCGCCAATACCTTGATTCCGGCAAATTCCGTTGCCTGGCTGTGGTCAGTGATACGGAAGTACCTGGAGGTGAACAGTATCAGACCTATAAGGAACTTGGCTTCAAGGGATATGAATACCTCAAGCAATCATTCGGCATATGGGCTCCGAAAGGAACTCCTCAGGGGGCACTTGACTACATGAACGAATTGACGAAGAAAGCCTCTGCAGACAAGGACTGTATTGCTGAAATGGCTAATCTCGGCGTAACACCGACTTATATGACCATTGCTGACTATACGCAGTTCATGTCCGATACCTATGCATCGTTCCAGCAGATAGCAAAGAAAATCGTCCAGTGAGGAAATGTAAGAGAAAAGGATGTATGCCGGTTAAAAGCCGGCATACACTCTGTCATCTTTTTGTAAAGAAGGTTTTGTATGGGCGAACTCGTATTTCTTAGTATTATTTTCTTGATTGGTATCGTCATGTTTGTCATGACATCATGGTTCCCTGAGAGTATCATTGACCACTCTGGTGGGCCTGCTCTTTTCCCGCGTGCCGTCATTGCTGTATTGCTTTGTTGCCTGGCAATAAGAATTGTCCAGGTACTGCAGACACCTAAAGAAGAGAGAAAGCCGTTTGCTTTCCTTGAAATATTCAAAGGACCAAGCATGATTTTCATCTTGGCAACGATTCTGTCGTTTGTCGTCATGCATTGGCTCGGATTCATCATTTCGATGGGACTCTATGTGCCTTCCCTGATGCTGTACTACTATCGCTTGCAGTATGGGAAAAAGCCTACGAAAAAATTGGTTGCCATCGTAATTATTTTCTCCATAGGCGGCATAGTACTGTTTGACTACCTGTTCTGCAACATGCTGCATGTATTGCTGCCGAAAGGTCTGATAGGATTCTAGGAGGTACCTATGTTAAGTCAAGTCTTTTCGGCGGTATTCCGACCGGATGTCCTTTGTCTGATATTCATCGGTGTTGTCATCGGGAATATCTTCGGCTGTATCCCAGGGCTGAATGCGCCTATAGCCATTGCCTTGGCCTTGCCGATTACTTTTGTCCTTAATTCATTTCAGTCAGTGGCACTGATCATCGGCCTCTATATGGGCTGTACGGCCGGTGGCCTGATTTCAGCAATCCTGTTGAAGATTCCTGGTACTGCGGCCAATGTGGCAACGACTTTCGACGGATACCCGATGGCTCAACAAGGCAAAGCTACGGAGGCACTGTCCTACGGTTCCTTTGCTTCTCTTTTCGGGGGTATGTTCAGTTCCGTCGTCCTGCTGCTCATGGCTCCGATATTGGCCAACTTGGCTCTTCAGTTTGGGCCTTGGGAATATTTTGGTACGGCACTTCTTGCCTTGATCATGGTCTGTACCCTGATGGGTGAGCGCATGCTGAAAGGGTTCATTGCTGTATGTTTCGGCCTGCTGTTTACCTGTGTCGGTCTGAGCCCCGTAGATGGAGTTGCCCTGCGTTATACTTTTGGTAGCACGGCACTTGATTCGGGTTTCAACCTTATCGTCGTCATCGTTGGTATTTTTGCTCTTCCTGAGCTTATATCCAATTCGAACAAGATGGATGATACCGTGCTTCAGGCAACTGTAAAACGCAGGAAATTCTATGTGCCTACACTTGCTACCGTCAAACGGAACCTGAAGGTCATGCTGAATGGCAGTATCCTCGGTACGTTCATCGGTATCTTGCCTGGAATGGGCGGTGGTGCTGCAAGCCTTATTTCCTATGAACAGGCACGACGTACCAGTGCACATCCTGAACTCTTCGGAACCGGTTATGAAGAAGGTATATTTTGCTGTGAAAGTGCAAACAACGCTACTACCGGAGGGGCCTTGGTCCCTATGTTGGCTCTTGGGGTTCCTGGTGATACCGCATCTGCTGTGATTATGGGAGCCTTGATGCTCCAGGGGGTGACCCCGGGACCATTGCTCAGCATGGATAATTCTCTTCTGTTCAACAGCGTTTTCCTGATTGTGTTCCTGGCAAATCTGCTCATGTGGGTCTTCCAGGCATCGACGATACGGTGGATGGCCAAGATAGCCGTCGTACCCAAGTATATTCTTTTCCCGATCGTAGCACTGTTCTGCATAGCAGGAACCATCAGTATCAGGAATAATCCTTTCGATCTTGCATTCCTCATGCTTTTCGGCATCATCGGCTACATCCTCAGCAAGAATGACTATCCGTTGGCACCCTTTATATTGGCGTTCATACTGGGAGAGTTCGTCGAGAGCAATCTCAGACGGGCAATTACCTACTATGGTTCCTTCGGTGGCTGTCTGAAGGTTCCTTCGATAGGTACGCTTTTCTTCTTCCTTGCCGTAGCTTTGCCTATCATCTCAGTAGCAAGGAGAATCTATGCGTCCAGACAGAAAGCCAAGAAAAAAGCCTGAAGACGGACAGGATTGAAAATCAGCAACAGACAGCCTGCCGATGGCGGGCAGACAATAGTAAGGAGCAATAAATGATCAACGATGTTGATATCAAGGATCTGAACCGACAGGTGTGGATCAACAATGTATTTCCTGAATGGGGAACGTTTCTCAATGAGGCAATCAATGCCGCAGAAGTCAAGCCGAATACATTCAAGATGTGGTGGCTGGGATGCACAGGCCTGTGGGTCAAGAGCCCGGCTGACTGCAATATCATCATTGACCTCTGGCTCGATACCGGCAAGCAGACAAGAAAGTTCCCTGCGCTTCCTGCATGGCAGCAAGGCAAGGACTTCCAGATGGCTCGGATGATGGGTAGCCATCAGTTCCAACTGAACGCCAGGGCCGTACCGATGGTCATTGACCCATTTGCCATTACCAAGATGGATGCAGTACTTTCTACCCATTTCCACCGTGACCATATTGATCCCTATGTAGCAGCTGCAATCGTCAAGAATACCGATGCACCTTTCATCGGGCCTGAGTTCAGTGCGAATATCTGGCGCAAGTGGGGTGTTCCTGAAGCAAGGATTACTGTGGTGAAACCTGGTGATGTCATCAAGCTCAAGGATATCGAGATTGTGGCAGTGGATTCATTTGACAGGACTGCCTTGATCACAGCTCCTCCTGCGGGAGATATCAGGGGTATCCTCCCTGATGATATGGATCGGCGTGCAGTAAACTATATCATCAAGACACCGGGCGGCAATATCTATCACAGCGGCGATTCCCATATGTCCAATTACTATGTCAAGCATGGCAAGGAATATGACATTGACGTCGTCCTGGTATCGTATGGGGAAAATCCCATCGGGTGCTCAGACAAGGTAACTTCCATAGATTGCCTGCGTATTGCGGAGAACCTGCAGGCCAAGGTACTGATTCCGTTCCACTATGATATCTGGTCCAATATGCTCGGAGACCCGAAGGAGATTGAACTCCTTTATAATTACAGGAAAGCCCGCATGGGATATAAGTTCCATCCGTTCCTCTGGGAAGTCGGCGGTGACTATACCTATCCTGATGACAAGGACAAGACCCGCTACATGTATGAACGTGGTTTTACCGATGCCTTTGAGGATGAACCGAACATTCCGTTCAAGTCATTCCTATAGGAGGTGCCGGATGGATCTTTCTGCGTTGAAGAAGGCTGTGTACGATGCAAACATCGAACTGGTCCGGCGTAACCTTGTCATCTATACCTGGGGCAATGTAAGCGCCATTGACAGGGAACAGGGACTGGTCGTGATAAAACCTCGCGGCATTGCATATGAAGAACTTGGACCGGAGGATATGTCCGTGACGGATCTGGAAGGCAATCAGATCGGGGAAGGCCTGCTGCCTTCCGTCGATCTTGATATCCATCTTGAGATCTACCGTCAGTTTCCTGAGATCGGTGCCATTGCACATACACATTCCACGTATGCCACTGCCTGGAGCCAGGCCTGTAAGGAAATCCCGGTCTATGGGACTACCCATGCCGATCATTTCTATGGACCGATACCCTGTGCCCGTCCTTTGACGGAAGCAGAAGTGGAAACCGATTATGAAAGGAATGCCGGCAAGGTCATCTGTGAGACACTGAAAGGTCGCAATCCCTTGGAAATGGGTGGTATCCTGACAGCGGGTCATGGGCCGTTTACTTGGGGCAAGGATGCCGATGCTGCAGTTGCACACAGTGTCATTCTTGAGGAACTGGCAAAGATGGCATACCTTACTTCAGAACTTGAGGGTGGTAGAAAACGGGTGCTTCCTTCCTATATGGTAAAGAAGCACTATACACGCAAGTATGGCCCTGGTTCCTACTTCTATCAGAGTAAGAAATAATGGAAAGAAATATCAAGAAATCAGTATCGCTTTCCCTTTTCAGGGGAAAGCCGGAATCCCCTATCCTGTTCCGGGATGACATTGAACATACTATCCCGTTGGTCAAGGACATCGGATATGACGGTGTGGATCTGTTCGTTGAGGATGAACAGTCAGACAAGACCCTGCGGGCTGTGCAGCTTTTGCAGCAGCATGACCTTGGAATCGGCGTCGTCATGCCTGCGGCTTTGGCTGGTATGGGACTGTTTCTTGGGGATAGCAATCCTGCGGTCAGGGAAGAGACGGTACGTCGGATGAAAGGAATTATCCGCTTTGCCGGAGATATCGGCGGTATGGTTTCCCTTGGTTTGGTCCGTGGCAGTTATTTGGTCGGAAAAGAATCTGCTGAGACTATGCTTGCACGCTTTGCCGCATCAGTTGAACAGCTTCTGCCGACAGCAGAAGCAGCTGGAGTACCGCTGTTGATCGAGCCGATAAACCGGTACGAGATCAATACGCTTTGTTCCAGTATGGAAGCTGCCCGGTTTATCTGGGAGACCAAGCTGCCTCTTGGGCTGATGCTTGATACATTCCACATGAATATCGAGGATGAGTCAATCTGTGCAAGTTTCATATCTTGCAAGGATTTGGTGAAGCATGTACATTTCGTCGATTCCAACAGATTGGCTCCTTCCATGGGCCATCTGGATATGAAAGGTATCTTTGCGGTATTGGTGGCATTGGGATACCAAGGTTATCTCTGCCTTGAAGCCCTGGACAGGCCGGATGGTCTCACTTGTGCAAAGAAGGGTATTGAATTCTTTACATCTGTGGGACTTCGGTAAGGAGAATTTACTGTATGAAATTTACAAAAGAAAAACTTGATAACAATGAGAAAGTCTATGCTACCTGTATCGGAGAAATAAAAGGACAACAGGTTTTCATCGGATGTTCTGAGGGACCTGGAGCTGCCCATGCAATAGGTGAGGATGGCACAAGAACGACTATATGGACGGAACCAGGCGGTACGATGAATTTTGTTGCCGTACCAGGAAGACAGGATTGCTTTTTTGCAACCCAGAAATTCCTTCCAGTCTTTTCTGCAGCGGATTGTACGCTCAATGTCGTAGACTATACCGGTGAAGGGTGGAAGGTAACCAAAGTAATGGATTTCCCTTACCTCCATCGGTTCGAGATTTTTGAGCACAAAGGCCAGTTGTATTTCTTTGGGGCAACTTTATGTACGGAAAAGGCCTTCCAGCAGGACTGGTCACATCCTGGCAATGTGTATTGTGGCAAGTTGAATACTGACCTTGAAAAGCCTTTCCAGGTCAGGAAACTGTATGAGGGAATTACCAGAAACCATGGCCTGTGTCATTCTTTCCAGTGGGGGACATATGGGGCTCTGCTTATCGGAGGTGACGAGGGATGTTTCAGTTTTGAAATTCCTGAGGATCCTATGGAAGACCGATGGAATATTACCAAGGTGCTTCCTAATGCCGTAAGTGACGTAGCTACCTGCGATATCGATGGTGATGGGGAATTGGAAGTAGCTGCCATCGAGCCATTCCATGGTAATGTCTGCAGGATCTATAAGAAGATTGAAGGCCATTACATCTGTGTGCAGTCCTATGAGATTGAATTTGGTCATGTAGTCTGGGGTGGTCTTCTCTGTGGTGAGCCTCGTTTTCTCCTTGGCTGGAGGCGAGGGACAATGGAGCTGGTTTCCATCGGATGGAAACGTGGGGGCTTCTTTGCTGAGACAGTTGACGAAGGGACCGGTCCCAGCCAGGTCTCTGTCAAAGGTGATGTCATTCTTGCGGCGAATCGTCAGATTGATGAACTTGCAGTCTATCGTTGTTCCAGATAGGAAGTGATGCCGAATACGACATATTTATTGTCGTATTCGGACAAGTAGTATATAGTAGGCTGTTGTAAGGTGGTATGACAAAATGACAACTCCCATCATTGATAAGAAGAATTATAGCCAGCAGGTTTTCAGTTATATTTTTGAGCAGATTGACAAGGGCAAACTGAAGCCTGGTGACCAACTCCCCAATGAGCGTCAGCTGTCCGAAGAGATGGGGATAAGCCGTCCTCCTCTTCGTGAAGCACTCAAGGCGTTGGTATCGCTTGGCTTGTTGACGACCCGTCATGGCGGCGGTACCTACGTCAATGAATTTGGCGAAGACTATCTCAAGTCGATGCTGCGGTTCATGACAGTTGTTGACGATGGGTTCGTCATTGATTTTGTCCAGATGCGAAAGGTACTTGAGACTGAGTCGGCCAGAATGGCTGCTACTGCCGCTTCTGCGGAACAGATTGCAAACCTGGAGAGGATCCATGATGAGCGCAAGCAGTTGTTCAATGACAATAGCGGACATCTTGAATCCTGCCGGGACCATTTGCAGAAGCTGGACCTTGAATTTCATCTTTCCATTGCTGAAGCTTCAGGCAATCGTGTATTTTCAGCTTTTCTGGATGCTATGCACAATATTTTGCGAAAGCACCAGAAGCAGGCAGTGATGGCAGAGAACATGACAAGCAGATCCCTTGAGTTCCATCAGAGGATTCTTGATGCGATAAAGGCAAAGGAACCTGATGAGGCTGCAGAAGCAATGTATGCGCACATTGCTTCGGTGGAGCAGGCAATCCGTGCCAATATCGCCAGAAAAGACAAGACTTAGGATTGTTTCGATTTTCCTTGTATTTCCATATGATTTAAAGAACTGCTTAGGAAAGAACTATGGCCGTTGCTGTGTTTTCAAAAAAATAATCCTATTGTTCAGATTCCAAAGCTATGAAGTTATTATCGGTCCTTTACTGGTCGATTGCAATAATCTTTTTATTGCTGATTCAGGAAAACAAAATATAGAAGATATTTCATTATATCCTGTTAGCAGAATGGAAAAATTATATTTTTATCTTGTTAATAAGATAAAAATAATATATATTTGTCTTGTATATAAGATAATATAATTCTGAGGTTATGGATATGGAAAAACAAATCATCAAGGAAGTGCTTGCGGACGCAAAATACTCGGTGCGACATATAGAATTGATGAAGCGAAAGTATCCTTTTGAAAAAAATGCAAACTATGTCCTTACGGGAATAAGACGTGCCGGGAAAACCTTCCTTTTGTATCAAAGGATGCAGGAGTTGGTAGCAGACGGCACAAGCTGGGATGAGATACTTTACATAAACTTCGAAGATGAACGATTGCTGGATTTTTCGGCAATTGATTTGAATATATTGATCGAACTGCATATTGAACTCTATGGAATGAAACCTATTCTGTTCCTTGATGAACTTCAGAATATACAAGGATGGGAAAAATTCGCACGGCGTATGGCTGACCAAGGCTATCGCATCTATATCACAGGTAGTAATGCCAAGATGCTCAGTTCTGATGTTGCTACGATTTTGGGCGGACGTTTCTTGATCCAAGAAGTGTATCCTTACAGTTTCAAGGAGTTTCTTGCGGCTGAAAACGTGGATTTTTATTCCCTACAGACATTTTCAACCGCTGAACGTGCACACCTGTTCCGACTGTTCGATGAGTATTTTCGCTTTGGCGGTTTTCCCGAAGTTACGAAATATACTTCAAAACGCTCTTTTCTTTTGAGCCTTTATCAGAAAATATTCCTAGGAGATATTGGTGCACGGCATAATCTCAATAATATATTTGCATTACGTGTCATGATGAAGAAGGTCGCGGAAGCTACAGGTCAGCCGCTTTCCTTTAATAGACTTAGAAATATCATTGCTGCGACGGGAACAAAAATAGGAACATCGACAATAATAAACTATGTAGAGTATGCAAAGGAAAGCCGGATTCTGTTTGGCCTGCATAACATAGCTGCTAAGTTATCTGATAAGGAAAGTTCTCTGAAATACTATTTTGCAGATAATGGACTTCTGTCCCTTTTCTTGATTGATTACAAGACAGCTTTGCTTGAGAATCTGGTTGCACTGGAACTTATCAGACGTTATGGTCAAGATGATGCCGTATACTACTATAAGAACAAGATTGAAGTAGATTTTTACGTACCTGAGCAGGAACTGGCTATCCAAGCGTGCTATGCACTGACTGATTTGACAATCGAAGAGAGAGAAGCAATGGCATTGACAAGGCTATGCAAGGTTCTTCCATGCAGGACTTTGCAGATTATAACCTATGATACCGAAAAAACTCTCTCAAGCAATGGACGTGCCATACAAGTCCTGCCGGTTTGGAAATGGTTGTTGGAATAGAAGTCCGCAACAGACTGTCCAGACTGACTGCGGCGCCAGCATTCTCTTGATGGATGGATACGGTTTGCAGATGCCTGGACAGATCTGCATCTTATTGTATCTTTCATAGGGACTGAAGCAAAAACAATAGATTTGCCTTTTGTATATTCCTTTCTGTACTTCTTTCTTTCCAACAGATAGCTTCGTATTTCCTTGTGTTTTCATATGGTTTCAAGGTAGACTGCTTTGGAACCAGGAGGACACTTATGGATATCATCGGCAATCCTATCATGAAGCAGTTGTTGGAAAGGCATTCTGTAAGGGCATTCAAGGATGAGGGCATTGACAAGAATGTGGTAGATGCTCTGAAACTTGCAGTGCTGAGGGCTCCTACGGCTGGTTGCATGACTCTCTATAGCATCATTGAAGTAAATGACAAGGACAAGAAAGAAAAGCTTGCTGTCCTCTGCGATCATCAGCCGATGATTGCAAAGGCTCCTCTCGTCTGGGTTTTTTTGGCTGATATCCAGCGTTGGGTTGATTATCTGCATATGGGTGGTTCAATTGAACGAGGGAAGCGGTTGGACAGGGACTACCGTGACCCTGGTGTGGGAGACTTCCACCTGTGCATGCAGGATGCGGTGATTGCAGCACAGACTGCCGTGGTTGCAGCTGACTCATTGGGGCTTGGTTCCTGTTACATCGGGGACATAATTGAGAATTATGAACAGCTCCGTGAGTTGCTTGATCTGCCGCAATATGCGGCACCGGCTGCCATGGTTATCATTGGGAAGCCTACGGACAGAAAGCACCTGATGCTTCCCCGGCCTGCTGCCTTGCATATCTTCATGGAAGATGGTTACCATAGGATGAGCCTTGAAGAAGTAAGTGACTGTTATGGTCCGCTTGAAGCCCATCGAAAGAAATATAGCAAGCTTCCTTTTGAGGACGGTAATATAGCAGATGACTTTTATCTTAGGAAATATACTACTGAATTCATGAAGGAGATGAACAGGAGTACCAAAGTTTTCCTGGACCGTTGGGCTGGGAAAGCAGAAGAATAAGCATCTGTTGCAGTAGACTCTTTTATGTTTGTCATAGGAAAAATGTGTGGTACGGAACGGTAAGACTATTCTATCAGCTCGCCCTTTATGAGGACTCGTCCTTCGTCAGGGCATCTGTATCTGAAAGATTTTGTTTTGCTATTGCCAGTATCAAGCGTTCCTCCGTGTAGGAGCGCAAAGATATTTGGATAGATGCATTGCCATAGTTCATGGCAAAGGGGAGGACAAAGGTCTTCAACATACATTATATCCCCAGTTTTGTGATAGCCGCTTATGCAATTGCTTTCCAAGATTGTCGATTTGACTTTCATTTCTTCTTTGTCCTTTTATATAGTTTTTCGATAATAGTTTTTATGCTTTACCTAAAGATAGACATTTTACATATATTTTTATAGTGACTTGTTTATCCATAGTGTGAAAGCAATCCATAGCATGATTTCTATGCTAACTGACAGTACCGAGGATTATTTGGAAACTGGAACTGGAAAAATACAAAGAAAATGTGACATAATGTACATAAGGTAGGAGCAAAAACAATGCAGAATATTGACTTTGATAATCTTGCACAGTATCGGGAAAATAATCGGCTCGAGGTAAAAAGTGCAGAAAAAGGTCTTCCTAAAAGTCTATGGGAAACTTATTCTGCATTTGCAAATACGTCAGGTGGAAATATTATTCTGGGAGTAAAAGAAAACAAAGATCACTCTTTTTACATTACTGGAGTCACCGGACAGGATCGACTGCTCAAAGAATTCTGGGATACGATAAATAACCGCAAGAAAGTAAGTGTAAACATCCTGACAGACAGCATGGTTTCAGTTGACAAGGCAATGGGAAAAGATGTTATCTGCATTGCTGTACCACGTGCCAATCGTACTGATAAACCTATATACATCGACAATGACATATTTTCCGGAACATTTCGTAGAAATGGTGAAGGGGATTATCACTGCACACGAGAAGAAACAACAAATATGCTACGTGATCAAAGTGCCATTTCCCAGGATAGCAAACTGTTGGAAGAGATGGATATCAATGTCCTTGATCAGGATGCTGTCAAACGATATCGTACCATTTTTTCAAATGTCAGACCCGGTCATGTGTGGACAACATTGGCGGATGAATTGTTTCTTGAGAAGATCGGAGCTATAGCTCACGGTAGGGAAGATGGAAAGTTGCATCCTACAGGAGCAGGTCTTTTGATGTTTGGGTCTGAATACTCCATTGTCCGTGAATATGGTTCATATTTTCTTGATTACCGAGAAGAACTGTCTCCATCAACCCGATGGACTGACCGTGTGATTTCCAGTAGCGGTGACTGGAGTGGCAATGTTTTCGATTTCTTTTTTCGTATCTATGGTAAGCTTGTTTCAGGGATTAAGATACCGTTCAAGTTGAAACAGGAAACCAGGATTGAGGATACTCCGGCACATAAGGCAATCAGGGAAGCACTTGCAAATGCGCTTATCCATGCAAATTACTATGGCCGGCGTGGAATTGTCATTATAAGAAAACAGGGCAGTATCAGCATTTCAAATCCTGGGACGCTTCGGATAGCACCGGAAGAGGCAATCAGCGGGGGGCTTTCGGATCCACGTAACAGTATACTGATCAAGATGTTCAATCTCATCAATATCGGTGAACGTGCTGGTAGCGGGTTACCCGAAATCTTTTCGGTATGGAAACAGAATGGATGGAAAACCCCTGAACTGAAGGAATCTTTTGATCCTGACAGAACGGAACTGTTGATATCGCTTCCGGTATCAAACCAGAAAAGTAACCAGAAAAGTAACCAGAAAAGTAACCAGAAAAGTAACCAGAAAATTCTGGAATTGATGAAAAACAATCCGGCTATCACAATAAAACAGATGATGTCAGAGGCAGGCCTTTCAGAAAGCGGAATAAAAAAGATTGTAAAAGTGTTGAAAACGAACGGAATCATACGCCGTGTCGGGTCAGACAAAGCTGGGCATTGGGAAGTAATGGAATAATCGGCTTTTTTCTCCAATGTCAAATGTCTGTGCATAATGTGGAAGGTTTTTAGTTAGGTTTCATTTGATAGGAAGTTATTTTCTTGTTTCCATGGTTTTTGTGACAATAGGAGGATAATTCGGGAACTGGGAAGTTAGATATGGTTCTTACTGTACGATATCCTTGTACTGTTTGAAGATGAAGCCAAGGCTTGTTACCATAATATCATTATCATGGTCATGAAGGCTGAATTTATGCTATAATCATAGTCAGAGCTTAGATATCGCTCTGAATAGTATCGGAGGAATTATGCTGAATATCTTTCAAAATGGTTCAAGGTGGCTGAAGGCTGATTTTCATCTTCATACGATTTCCGATTCGGAATTTTCTTATAGTAAGCATGAGAACAAAGACTTTGTATCAGACTATATAGCTAAATTGAAAGAACAGCAGATTTATGTTGGCGTAATAACGAATCATAACAAGTTCAATAGCACAGAATTTTCTGTTTTGAGTAGTGAAGCTGAAAAAGAAGGAATATTTTTACTCCCTGGGGTTGAACTTTCAGTCCATGAAGGAGCCGGAGGACTCCATGTACTGGTCGTGTTTGATGAACCTTGGTTACAAGGCAACTGTATTGGTACTGCGCTGTCTACTATTTTCAGTGGAAAAATTCCGGATGATTATGAGGATCAAAACGGATATGCGGATAAGTCCCTGAAAGAAACTACTAAGATTCTGGATGAATTTCACCATGATTATTTTTATATATTTGCACATGTGAATCAAAAAAGTGGCTTGTTTGAAGAATTGGATATCGGAAGGATCAAAGACCTTTTCAATAACCCTAACATTGCCAAAAGGATCCTTGGGTTTCAGAAAGTAGAGGTGCAGCAAAAAAAGGATAATCTGATTCAAGAAATAGGCAAGCAGAATTATCCTGCAGAGGTAGAGGGATCTGATCCTTCTGCCATTGAAGAAATCGGTTCAAAGAAGGGTGACACATGGATCAAGATAGGTAGTTACAATTTTGAAGCTATCAGGATGGCTTTATTGGATCATATACATAGAACCAAGGCAGAGCAGCCAGAACATGTACGACATTCCTACATTAGAAGCATCAGTTTTGAAGGAGGGCTCCTCGATGGGAAAACAATTGACTTTTCTTCTCAACTCAATACGTTGATAGGTATCCGAGGCAGTGGGAAGTCTGCCATACTCGAATCTATTTGCTATGTTTTGAATTTCCCAGACAGAAACACAAGAATCGACCATGAATACAAGGACCGATTGGTGGATTATGTCCTTGGCAGCGGTGGAAGAATAAAGCTGGTGACCATTGATGAAAATGGTCAGGAATTTGAGATTTTCAGAACACTCAACAGGGAACCGGAAGTGTTTGTATCTGGCACCGAAGAACCAGGAATTGCGATAAGGAAAACCGCTATACATTGTCCGTTGTTTTTTGGACAAAAAGAACTTTCTTCCCGAGGTGAACATTTTGATCAGGAGTTGCTTGGTAAACTACTGGGAGATAAACTGGTTCCCATACGTAGGGAAATCATAGAAAAGAAAGGTAAGATCGTTGATATCATTACTATCTTGTCCAAGCTCAATGGCCTTTCCGATCATATAAAAACTTTGGAAGATACCATAAGGGACTGCAAATTCAATCTTAGGAAGTTCAAAGAATTCGGTATCGAGGACAAGTTCAGGGGACAGACCGAATTTGCTTCTGATAAACGAACAATAGAATCAATGATAAAAATGTGCATGGATTTACGTGAAGCCTTGCTCCAAGTCCATGGAACCATGTCTGAAACCTATAACGCTACTTCTGTTACTCTTTCAGATCAGAACAGTGATATTGCTGAAGTTTTGAAACCTTCATATGAGGTGGTGTCTACAAGCTTGAAACAAATAATGGAGCTAGCTGATAGACTTGAAGCTTCCAGGCAGAATATGGAGAAAGTCTATGGCAGTTTCAAGGAGAAGGAGCATGAATTCTCGGAGCAGTTTGCAAAAATCCGTAGAAGCATTGAGAAGGAAATAAGAAGTAAAGGAATTGACTCCGTCCAACTTGAAGATTATCCGATGTTACATGAAAAAATTGCAAAGAGCGAAAATCGTCTGAACCTTCTAGAGAAACAACAGCAACAGGAAGAACTTCTGAAGACAAAACTACGGAGAGAATTACACGCCCTTGCAGAGTTATGGAGAAAGGAATTTTCTATAATTGAAACAGAATTGGGTATCATAAACTCTACTCAGGGTGCCATACAGATTTCTGCAGAATTTGAGGGTGACAAAGACAGTTACCTACAGTATCTGCAATTATCTTTCAAGGGGAGTGGTTTGATGAAAAATGCTCTTTCAAAGCTGGTTGAGAACTCTAAGGATTTTATTGCAGTCTATGATGATTTTGATGGTGCCTGTAATTCTTTTCCTGATGCTTCTCGAGAAAAATTCCGTTCATCTGTACAAAAACAATTGGGAGATCTCCTTACGTATCAGGTTCCAAACTCGTATTCGATTACCTATCATGGCAAGGAACTGAAGCAACATTCATTGGGGCAACGGGCTTCTGCTTTGATTTTGTTTGTCCTTGGACAGAAAGGCAATGATGTTATTATCATAGACCAACCGGAAGATGATTTGGACAACCAAACTATATATGAAGAAGTGATCAAGCAGATAATTGCATTGAAACCTGACATGCAATTTATTTTTGCAACACATAATGCCAATATTCCCGTACTTGGAGATGCAGAAATGGTTCATACGTGTTCTTATGTCGATACCGATGGAAAAACCTCCATCGCTGTTGATTCCGGAAGTATTGATAATCAGAATACGCAAAAATCCATTATAAGTATAATGGAAGGTGGTGAGGTTGCCTTTGAAAGAAGAAAGGAAATATATGAATTATGGAATTAGTTGAACTATATGATATATTGTTGAAGGGTGAAGATAGCAAGAACCAATTCAAGCAGAATTTTACCAATTCTGATAGTTTGGCTGCAGAAATGGTGGCTTTCAGCAATAGCGATGGAGGAAGGATTTTTATCGGGGTTGCTGATGATGGTGCGATAGCAGGTCTTTCTGCTGAAGATGTTCGTAGATTGAATATGATGATTTCCAATGTTGCTTCTCAGCATGTTCATCCAGCAATCAACCCTATGACAGAAAACATATTGACAGATGAAGGTTCTGAAATCATTGTGGTTGCTGTTCCTGTAGGCTTATGCAAGCCTTATTCAGATAACCAAGGTATCATTTGGGTAAAAAGTGGGGCAGATAAACGAAAAGTGACTGCCCGTGAAGAATTACAGCGTATGTTTCAGGAAGCAGGGCTGGTTTATGCGGATGAAGTTCCTGTAAACGGTTTGACGGCTACGGATATAGATTTGAAGTATTTCAGTACTTTTTTTGAGAAACTTTATGGGGAATCCGTTGATGCGCAGCAGAAAACTTTATTACATATTTTGGAAAATATGAATTTGGCAAAGGATGGTTTCCTTAATGTGGCGGGAGCCTTGCTCTTTTCAAGAAATGTCAAGTATAAGCTGCCATTGTTCATCGTCAAGGCAGTGCATTATCCTGGTACCGATATTGATACTGCCAGATATGAAGACAGCAGAGATTTTTCTGGATTGCTGGAGGAAGTATATACTGATACGCTTTCTTTTATTCTGAGCAATGTGCCTTATCGGCAAAATGATCAAAATGTAAATTCAACTGCAGTACCTGTAGTAGCAAAGACCGTATGGGAAGAGCTTTTGTCCAACGCACTTTTTCATCGTGACTATTTTGTTGCGGCTCCAGTCCGTCTCTTTATGTTCAGTAACCGTGTAGAACTTGTTAGTCCTGGGCATTTACCTAATAATCTGACGATTGAAAATATCAAAGCAGGAAATTCAGTGAGTAGAAATCCTATACTTACTTCTTACGGAAGTAAAATACTTCCTTACCGTGGCCTTGGAAATGGCATAAGGCGGGCATTGAAACTGCATAAGAAGATTACATTTGTAGATGACAGAGCCGGAAATCAATTTAAGGCAATTGTTTTCTATTGAAGGAAAGGAAGGCTATATCTTACTTGTGCTATATAATATATACTTGGGAGTTTATTATCGTTTCAATTCTATTTTTGTAATATTTTTTGAATTGATGCAACAAAATCAAAATTCTATACAATGTTCAATATTGTACTATACATGCTGATTCTTAGAGAAATAGGGCCGAGATTAGAGAAAATCAATACTCAGTATTTCAAATACGGGGTATTGCCTTTTAGTCGGTTTTAATATCATACCCATAAGTTAAGATCGAAGCCAATAATCTGTACCGGAAACTCAGTGCTTGTAGTAGCTAATGGAGTTTTTACAAAACGCATTGATTAATGTTTCAGATTTTGCTGTCTTGCTTACAATTAGATATTCAATAAAGAAATTAATTATTATAATATTATGCCGTTTACGGTAGAATTTAATATTCTATACTTATTATAAGTGAATCTCAATTAAGAAAAATTTTTAATGATAATAAATATGTTTTGTGAAACTTTCAGAAAATTGTTTACTATTATAAGATGTTATTTTAGAAATTATATAAGGATATCTACTAGCAAAAACTTGCATAAAATATTTACTGATTCTTAATTGTATAAAAATGACTGTATTAATATAAGTATGAGTCATTAATTTGAGTATAAATTATATATAATTTATTGTATAGTAAATAATTATATTGACATTTTAGGCTGTTTATGATACTGTTATCAGTATTAGGAGGAAGTAATATATGGTTAATTTTAGTAGCCTGAATGGGAAAAAAGCCATAGTAACAGGAAGTGCAAGAGGCCTTTGCAATGGAATAGCTACAGCTTATCATGAAGCAGGTGCCGAAGTTGTTCTTGTTGATGTGAATGAGAATGTCAAGGATGCTGCTCAGAAAATGAGTACTGGAGATATTCCTGTACATTATATTGTCGGGGATTTGACAGACACTGCTCATCTACCGGCACTTGTCAATTCTGCAAAAGAACAACTTGGTGGACGAATTGATATTTTACTTAACGGGGCAGGTATACAATACCGTTGTCCGGCTATTGATTTTCCAGTTGAAAAATGGGAGAAAATTATTGAAATAAATCTAAACTCAGTTTTTTTTCTTTCTCAGCAGGTAGGCAAAGTTATGATTACCCAGCATTATGGCAAGATTATTAATATTGCTTCAATGACTGCGTTTATGGGCAGTGTTCTTATTCCGGCTTACACTGCCAGCAAGGGGGCAATTGCGCAATTGACTAAGGCCTTGTCAAACGAATGGGCAAGTCTAGGCATTAATGTGAATGCAATTGCACCCGGTTATATGGCAACAAAACTTACGGCTAATATGAAAAAAGTCAATCCTCAGCAGTATGAAGAAATATCGAACAGGATACCGATGAAACGTTGGGGACAACCTGAAGATTTGTATGGAGTTGCTATTTTCTTGGCAAGTGATGCTGCTGCTTATATTTCTGGAGCAATTATTCCTATCGATGGAGGATTCTTAGGGAAATAATTTCCTGTTCCGGAAAATTCTGCACCCTGAACTTAAAAGAAAGCACACTCAATCAAACTGGGTGTGCTTCTTTTTGGTCTCTTTTAATTTTTATTTTGCATTATTCACTATATCGTTTTGTAGTTTTCCTGATGATAAGTTTTGGATCAAGTATTACCCGTTCAGGTTTACTGTTTTTATCATTCAATTGTTTTAACATCAGTCGGACAGCTTGTTCACTCATTTCTTCAACATGTTGATCCACTGTTGTTAGCCCAATATCATATAAGGAAGCAAATGAAATATTATCAAAACTTACTACTGAGATGTCTTCCGGAACTTTGATTCCAGATTCTCTACATCCTTCGATAAAACCGATTGCTGTCAAATCATTGCCAATAACAATACCCTTTGCTCTATGATCTAAATTTTTAATATATTCCTTTGCCAATTCATATCCGGTTCCCATTTTTAAATCAGTTTCAAGGATATTTTCATCTTGAATAGGGATTTTATAATTATTCATTGCTTGCTTGTATCCTTCATAGCGTTGGATAGAAGCAGAAGATTCGTTTTGTCCCTTGATATAAGCAATACGCGGGAACTCGTATTCAATCAAATGCATGGTTGCTATATAGCCTGCCTTAAAATTATCCAAAATAACAGAATCCCCTTGATAGTCAAAGGCATCAAGCATACGATTGACTAAAACGATAGGCATATTACTTGACTTGAGCTCATCACTTATTGCCTGGTTTCTTGCTGTTAGCAAAATTAATCCAGCGAAATTAGCAGCTATAACATGTTTGATAAATTCAACTTCTTTTTTTACATTGTTTTCACTATTGAAAATAACCAACATATAGCCATTTTCACTGAGCTTTCTCTGAATAAAGAAAGCTAAGTCTGCATAAAAAGGGTTGCGAATATCACTAAGAATCAATGCAACGACTTCCATATTTCCAACGCTTAGCCCTCTAGCAATAGCATTTGGTCTGTAACCAATTTCAGATATATATTTTAAAATTCGATTTTTGACTGGTTCACTGACACCTGGAGAATTGTTCATAGCTCGTGAGACGGCTGACTTGGATACCCCTAGTTCCGTAGCTACTTCGGAAATTGTTATTTTTTTGCCCATTGAAATTCTCCTTATATGTATTATACAGATGTTGATGATTAAGTGAACTGCTATGTTGTCGCGAAGTGCTAGCTACGAAATATAATATGTCATTTTTATAATACAACAACAATCATGGATATCAAGTGTTAAGGTAAGTAACAGTAAAAATAGCCGAGCTCCATCGCTGAAGCTCGGTATAAAAACTAACCAAATTTACGGCGAATAATTAAAACTATTTAAGTGGTGCTGGATATGCGAAATTGCCATTTGCAATCGAAACCGGCCAGACAGTTACTTGTTTTTGATTCTGATATTGTACTACAGTCAGATTGCCTCCCATGTTTTGATTTTTATAATCTTTTCCATTGAATTGTGAATCGGTGAAGGCAATCTTATCATAAGGTAATATGATTATTGGTTTTGCCCCAATTTGAAAAGACTTATCAATTTCGATTTTGCCAAGGGCATTCTTGATTGTCTCTGAAGTTATTTCTTTGCCATCATTGGCAACATTTTGAATTGCTTGAGCAAGAACATATGTTGTAATGTAGGCTTCAGCGGAATGTCCGTTCATTGCTATCCCAAATTCTTTTTTAAATTTATCAGATATTGCAGAACCCTTTGAGCCTGCAACAAATTCTGTTGCCAAAGAGATACCATTGCATAGAGACCCTACTGCTGGTACATATGAGGCTTCAGAGAACCCGTTGCCTTTTGCGATGCAAAGCTTCGGAGCATATCCTTGTTCATGGAATGTCTTTGTAAGTAAAATGGCATCTGATACGTAACAGTCAACAATTAATGCATCAGGATTCATTTCTTTCAATTGTAAAACTTCGCTTGAAAGATCCGCAGCACCCTGTGAATAAAGGACTTCACCTAAATAGTTATATCCTAATTGCTTTGCCCAATACCGTGTCCACTCAACAGTCTGCTGGCCAACTTCTGTATTGTCAGCACAGACTGCTATTGTTTTTACGTTCATTGCATCATTTGCTTTGTCTAGATCCCGGATACTATAAATCATATCACGAATAAACATCATATTTGTCGGTGCAAGCCGGAAAAAATAATTGTATCCATGTCCTGTCAAATTATCTGAAGTTGCATTTGCAGTAATAAAAGGAACTGAATAATTTTCAGCAACTTGGGCAACTACTTCTGTTACGCTGCTCTGATATGCTCCAATTACTGCTAAAACTTTCTTTTGTGTAATCAAGCGTTCCATCTCGGTCATACCGGTTTGACCTTTTCCTTGGCTATCACCAAAAGCTATATCAAGTTTTTTCCCATTGATTCCACCTGCAGCATTGATTTCATCCAATGCCATTTTGATTCCTTTTTGCATGTTTTGCCCTGAATCAGCAAGATCACCTGTCAGGGGATAAAGACCTCCCAAAAGGATAACGTCATTCGAAGAAGATTCCTTGGTTTCTTTTTCTCCATTGGCAAATGCTCCTCCAACAACAAATACTGACATAGTACCTAACAGCAACAATTTTTTGAGTAAACTCTTCATTTTTTTCTCCTTTTTGTGAATAGTTTAGTATCGATAAGTATTAAATCTGATTTGCTTGCAATCAGAATCCTAAATAAGCTTTTTTTACATTTTCATCATTAAGCAGTGATTCTGAAGTTCCGACAAGGCTTATGATGCCATTTTCCAATACATATCCTTTGCTGGCTAAATTAAGAGCTTTTCTTGCATCCTGTTCTGCCAGGACAATTGAAAGTCCATCTTGCTTAGTTATGTTTTTTGCGATTGTAAAAATGTTATCTACAATTTTTGGTGCTAAGCCAAGGGAAGGCTCATCCATCAAAAGTACTTTCGGTAACCCCATCAAACCTCGTGAAAAGGCAACCATTTGTTGTTCTCCGCCGCTTAAGGTACCAGCTGCCTGGCTTTTCCTTTCAGAGAGGATAGGAAACCAGGAAAAGACTTTTTCCAAAGACATCTTTTTTTTCAGCTTGGCTTCTTTTGTGCAAGCTCCAAGTTCCAGATTTTCTTGGACAGTCATTTCAGGAAAAAGTTGTCTTCCCTCGGGACAAAGAATTATACCTTGCTTAATGAAATCATAGCAAGATTTTCCAGTTAATTCATTTTCTTCAAAGAAAATAGAACCCGAAAATGAATGTAATAAACCTGCTAGGGTATCCATTGTAGTGCTTTTGCCAGCTCCATTACTTCCTATGAGGGCAATGATCTGACCCTTTTCGACAGCAACATCTACATCCCATAAAACTTGGGTTGCACCATAGCGTACACAAAGTTTGTTTGCCCTCAGATATGCGTTATCACTCATTGCAACCGACTCCTTTTCCTAAATAGACTTCAATTACATATGGATCATTCATAACAACTTCAGGAGAACCCTCAATGATTTTTTCACCATGGTGCATCATTATTACTTTTTCACATAAATGTGATACTGCACGCATGACATGTTCAATAAGTAAAATAGTAATTCCATTCTCATTGATTTTTCTAATCAACTTGACGGCATCGTCTGTTTCCGTAGGATTTAATCCTGCCATGACTTCATCAAGCAACAACAATTCAGGATCAGTTGCAAGCGCACGTGCTAGTTCCAATCTTTTTTTATACGAAGTACCTACTTCTCCAGGAAAAAGATCCTTTTGTGGGTACAAGCCTGTAAAATTGAGTATTTCCAATGCAAATTCTTTTGCTTCTGTAGCCTTAGAAAAGTTTTTTCTACCGAAAAGCGTTCCTGAAATTACATTGTCGAGTATTGACATGTTTCGTAGCGGTTTCATGATTTGGAATGTTCGAGCAATTCCCTTGCTTGTGTAAGTATAGGGTTTGTTTCCTGTTATATTTTCTCCTTGGTAGAAAATCTGACCTGAGGTGGGCGCCAACATACCACTGATCATATTGAACACTGTAGTTTTTCCAGCCCCATTGCTTCCAATAATACCTGTAATGCTATTTTTCCTGACTGAGAATGTTACGTTATCTACAGCTTTCAGCCCACTGAACTTTTTCGTCAGTTTATCTACTTTCAACATTGTTTCTGGGGTAATGTGCATCTCATTTTGCATTGTTTGTCTTTCCTTTGCTGAAGTAAGTATTAATTCGAGTCTTCAGCTTACTGTGGCGATACCAACCTGTAATGCCACTAGGCTGCAATACTATGACAGCGATGATTATTGCGGAATAAACGACAAGATTAAATCCATTTGCGATTGAACTTAAAGAAGCATTCAGATACTCAGACAGCGGAACGAGAATTGCACCACCGATAAGAGGACCAGCTACACTACCTAGTCCTCCTATGATAGCTGGTAAGACATATTCCACAGATTTAGAAGTCATCATGATATCCGGATTGACATAGCGCACATAGCAAGCATAGAAAACACCACAGACAGCAATCATACCTGAACTAATGAATGTTGCAATCATTTTATATTTTAAAGGATTGATTCCTACTGCTTTTGCAGTATCTTCATCTTCCCTTATTGTTTTAAGCCCATAGCCAAGCTTTGAATGATCAATTCTTTTGATTACAAGATAATAACCAGCCATCATGACAAGAGAAATATAAAAATATGGGGCCTTGGATCCAAAACGCATAAGGGCAAAAGATGGCTTACCATAAGTAAGCAACAGTCCTTGACCTTTGCCGGCAAGTTCCCAATTCAAGAATAAGTTCCTAAACGCTTCACCGAAGGCAATCGTAACCAATGAGAAATATGCTCCATGCAACACAAAGCAAGGAGAGAGAATTACAGCTCCTAAAGAACCGACAATAAAGAATACAATTATTATACTCAACCATGGGGAAATATTGAAATAATTCAAAAGCATTGTAGTAATGTAGGCTCCCAATGCCATAAAAGCTGCATGTCCTAATGAAATCTGGCCTGTCATTCCCCCCAGGATATTCCATGCCAATGAACATGAAATTGTTAAGAAAGTCGTAATAAAAATTGAGATAATATATGGAACCGTAATAAATATCGGTAACAAAACAATAATCAGAAGAAGAGCTACGAGCATAAGTAATTTTTTGTTGAGTTTCATATTTATCCTCTTTGCTTTTTTTGATTGAATTCTGCTTTTCCGATCAAAATCAGAATGAAAATAAAGAAGACAAGGGCATCTTTGAAAGATGAACCGACGACAACTGCGCCGAGGGTTTCCAGTAAGCCCAGAACAATACCGCCGAAGAAAGCTCCCAGAACACTTCCCAGGCCTCCTAGAGTCACTACGATAAAGGACCGTGTACCGTATATATTGCCTACCGTAGGGAATACGTAATAAAATGACATTAGGCATGATCCGGCTATTCCAGCAATTGCAGCGCCAAGTCCATAGGTAATAGCATAGATGGATTTTGCTTTTATCCCTGTAACTTCTGCTCCTCGTGGATTTTGGGATGCAGCTCTGATTTGTTTTCCTAAAGTTGTGTATTTAAGCATAAGAAAAATCAAAGCTGTGACAACCATAAGGATTACAAAGCTCAACAACTTCGGTGAACTAATATTCATTGTCCCTAGGTGTACCACTTTGTTTTCAAAAACGCTTTTTGCTGTGCGGTAATCAGACTTGAATATAAGTAATGCCAAATTTGCAAAGAAAATGCTTAGACAGCATGTCAGGAACAACACATTTGAATCATCTTCTTCTCTCATCGAACGTGTAATAAGGAACATCTGCAGCAATGCACCTACACAGAACATCATTATTGCCACGAGTGGAATTGAAAGGAATGGGTCGAGTCCTACTTTTTCATTTAATACGTAGGACATGTACATACTTATCATGAGAATTTCACCTTGACAGAAATTAACTATTTTCATGACACCAAAGATCAGATTAAGGCTCATTCCTACCATCGCGTAGATGCCTCCGATCATGATACCATTTACAATTGCTTGCCCAATAGTATTCAAACTAAAAACCTCCCTTACCTTCTGTAGAAGCGGGTTCGCTGTAATTTTATATTGATTGTTAAGAAAATAATTTCATTTTATCAAGGTAAAATACTGGAACCGATTTCTTCAATAAGACAATAATATCATACAATTTTGAAAAAGCAACAAAAAAAAGTAGCTAAAAGGAAAAATTGTTTTTGAAGATGTTTTGCTTTTTACTTATAAATATAAATACCTTACTATTTTTTTATTTTTATTAAATATTTTCCTTCATTGTAATGAATTGATAAGTTTATATGCAATACTTTTGTTGTTTTTTAAAATTAATGAAGCTATTTCTATTACATGATGTGTAAAATTAGATAGAGAGAATTTAACAATTGAGTTCTAATTTATTTAGAAATTGAAGTGATTATAGAACCTTTTGTAGATTTGTGTTGACAGCAATAAAGTTTCATTTTAAAATCAAATATAAAGAAACCGGTTTCGTAACAAAATAGGAGATACAATCTTGATTATTGCTGGAAATAAGCTATGGAATGATTCGGTAACAGCCGGCTTACATGAAATTTCTGTTTCACAAGAGAAAAAACTTTTTCTTTTTGAGCATGTTCCCGATACGCTTTATGATGCATTGATAAATTCTGTGAATTCTTATCCTGATAAAATTGCTGTTGTTGACGATATTGGCATGGAATATACTTTTGCTCAGTTGCTTAGACTAACTGATAGATTTGCAGGGGCTCTATGCAAAAAGGGAGTGACCTTAGGTAGCCATGTGGGTGTATTGCTTTACACTTCGATAGAATTTTGTATAACTTTTCTTGCATTATCAAGGCTTGGAGCTATCTGCATTCCTTTTCCAACTAAATATAAAAAAACTGAAATTTTTTCTTTAGTTTCAAAATCAGATTTAGAATTTATGGTTTGTGATAGTACTTTTAAACCTTGGTTTCAAAGTACAAAATTTTCTGTCATTGTCTCTGAACGTGTACATGATGACGAACTTGGTTTTGCTGCGTTATCGGTTGATCCTAAGCTCCCGGAGCATACCAAATGCCATGTTAATAGAACTTGTGATGCCTTGATTGTATTTACTTCAGGTACCACCTCAGAAAGCAAGGGTGTGGTGCTGACGAATTATAATATTATGCATGCAATAGTTGTTTACCAACGTATTTTTACAATTACTGACAATGATTCCTGTATAATTCCTATTCCAATGTATCTGATAACAGGACTTGTGGCTTTATTCGGCTTGTTTGTCTATGTAGGTGGCACAATCTATTTACAAAAATTTTTTAATGCGACAAGAATCCTTGCTTGCATCAAACAACATGGCATTACCTTTATGCATGCATCTCCTACAGTTTTTTTTCTTTTGCTTGAAGAATCAAGAAACCATAAGAGTTTGCCTTCATTGAGAGAATTGGCCTGCGGAAGCAGTAATATGCCAGTTTCAAAAATCAGAGAAATTCACCAATGGCTTCCGAATTGTATATTCCATACGGTTTATGGATTGACGGAAACTACTTCACCGGCGGCGATTTTTCCTTATGATGCGGCAAGTAGTAAATTCAGTGGATCTTGTGGATTACCAATTCCGGGAACTGTTTTTAAAGTGGTTGATGAAAAAGACAAGGAACTTGATTACGGCATGATCGGGGAGATCATGATTAAAGGGTCTGTTGTCGTAGACCATTATTATAAATTGAATGGAAACTATATTACTGCGGATGGCTGGTTACATACAGGGGATTTAGGTTATTTCAATGAGAATAATTACCTGTATATAGTTGATAGAAAGAAAGATATGATCAATCGTGGCGGTGAAAAGATTTGCAGTATAGATGTAGAAAATGAACTGTATAAGATAAAAGGAATTAAAGAAGCCGCTATTATTGGTATTCCTGATTGTCTCTATGGTGAAGTTCCAATTGCTATTGTTTCACTTTCAGAACCTTTAACAGAAGAGCAAATAATACATCGGATGTCAGATCAAGTAGCTAAGTATAAGGTTCCCGTAAAAGTGTTTATTGTTCCTTCAATTCCAAAATCTGCAAATGGAAAGGTAGATAAGAAAAAATTACGGGACGAATATGCTGCTTTTGGGCAAAGGAGATAAAAGACAATGAAGAAACCTATATTCATGTCGGCTGAAGAAGCCGCTCGACTAATAGAAAACAATTCAACAATTGCAACTATAGGAATGACACTGGTATCTGCTTCAGAAAGTATTTTAAAAGCTATTGAACATGAATTTCTGACAACGGGGAGACCAAATAATCTGACCTTGGTACATTCATGTGGACAGAGTGACAGAGACAGAGGTATCCAGCATTTTTCACATGAAGGTATGCTTAAGACAATCATAGGAGGACATTGGGGACTTCAGCCAAAGATGATGGATTTGATAGCAAACAATAAGATACTTGCTTATTGCATTCCACAAGGTCAATTTGCTCAGCTTTATCGAAGTATGGCAGGTGGAGAACCTGGTAAAATTACAAAAGTAGGATTAGGTACTTTCATTGATCCTCGACTTGGTGGAGGAAAAATGAATGAAATTACGAAGAATGCACCTGATATCATAGATGTAGTGACCATCGATGGAGAGGAGTATCTTCGTTATAAACCTATTCCATTGGATTATTGTATTATCCGGGGAACATATATAGATGAACTGGGTAACCTCACGACCGATGAAGAGGCCATGAAGCTTGAGGTGTTACCGGCAGTTCTTGCCTGTAAAAAATTTGGTGGCAAAGTAATAGCCCAGGCAAAGTACAAGGTACAGGCAGGAACCTTGCATTGCAAACGTGTCGAAGTTCCTGGTGTATTCATTGATGCAGCCGTCATTTGTCCTAATCCTGAAGAAGATCATCGCCAGACACACAGTTTTGCATTCAATCCTGCATATTGTGGTGATATAAAAGTTCCTGTAGGCAAAGATGAGACATTGCCTTTGACAGTGAGAAAGGCTATTGGCCGAAGAGGTATGATGGAACTTTCTCCTGATGACATTCTGAATGTCGGAACTGGTATTCCCAATGATGTAGTCGGTCCGATTATCGCCGAGGAAGGCATTGGGGATGATGTAACTATTACAGTTGAATCTGGAATTTATGGTGGCATCCCGATGGGAGGAATTGATTTTGGAATTGCGAAAAACAACTTTGCCCTTATACGCCACGATGACCAATTTGATTACTACAATGGTGTAGGAGCGGATGTTACCTTCATGGGGGCAGGCGAGGTAGATGCTGCAGGCAATGTCAACGCAACCAAGCTTGGTCCCCTTCCGACTGGTGCCGGAGGATTCGTAGATATTACGGCAAATGCAAAACATGTCGTTTTCTGTGCCACTTTCACTGGGAAAGGACTTAAATGTTCTTTCCATGACAAAAAGATCCATATTGACCATGAAGGATCGCTGATTAAATTCGTCAAACAACTTCAGCAGATTTCATACAATGCCGATTTGGCATTTAAGCATGGACATAAGATGCACTATGTGACTGAAAGGGCTGTGTTTGAATTGACTAAGAACGGTCTGATGTTGACTGAGATTGCTGATGGAATTGATTTGCAACGTCAAATACTTGATTTGATGGACTTCAAACCTTTGATCAGTCCTGATTTGTGCAAGATTAACCCACTGGTTTTTAATGATAAGGGAACGATGAATTTGAGAGAATTCATTTCAAATAAAAAATAACATTCATGGAGGATTTCATATGAGATTGGAAGGCAAAATTGCAATTGTCACGGGTGCAGGGAGAGGCCTCGGTGCTGGAATAGCAACTAAACTTGCATTGGAAGGAGCGAAAGTTGTTGTTGCGGACATCAAGACGGATTTGGCACAGGGGACAGTTGATGCCATTGAAAAAGCGGGAGGCGAAGCTACTGCCTGCTCTGTCAATATTGCAAGGCAAGAAGAAGTTGACGCAATGTATGATTTGACATTGAAGACATATGGTACTTTGGATATTGTTGTCAACAATGCTGGGATCAACAGGGATGCAATGTTGCATAAAATGACAGTTGAGCAGTGGAATACAGTAATTGCCATTAACTTGACAGGTACTTTTTTCAGTGTACAACGTGCTGCTCAGATTCTCAGGGAGAAAGGCAAGGGAGCAATTATCAATATTTCGTCAGGCAGTTGGTTAGGAAACATAGGTCAGGCGAATTATGCAGCTTCAAAAGCAGGTGTCGTCGGTTTGACAAAGACTGCAGCACGTGAACTTGCAAGAAAAGGTGTAACGTGCAATGCCATTTGCCCAGGATTCATTGATACTGACATGACAAGGGGCGTTCCTGAAAAAGTTTGGGATATCATGATCAATAAAATTCCTATGGGACGTGCAGGCAAACCTTCTGATGTTGCCAATCTTATTGCCTTCTTAGCATCAGATGAAGCTAATTACATAACTGGTGAAGTTATAAATGTCGGTGGCGGCATGATCGTTTAGGAGTTTGAAATGGACAATATGCAAGATGTAGTTATTGTAAGTGGTGTTCGGACCGCAGTGGGAAGTTTCGGTAAAAGCCTGAAGGATATACCTGCTATCGACCTAGGTGCTATGGTAGTGAAAGAAGCTGCCAAAAGAGCAGGTCTCCCATTGGATAGTGTTGATGAACTAATTATTGGTCAGGTCGGAGAAGTTGCTGAGAATGGTTTTGTTGCAAGGGCCATAGGAATCAAAGCTGGACTTGCAAATGACTCTACTGCTTATTCTGTCAATCGTCAGTGTGCATCAGGTATCCAATCCATTGCAGATGGAGCTATGGAAATTCAGTTGCACCATGCTGATATCGTTGTTGCTGGTGGCGCAGAAAATCTTTCTATGCTTCCATATTACGTGAAGGATGCCCGTTGGGGCACAAAAATGGGGCATAAGGTTCTTGAAGATGGAGTCTTGGATATCCTGACTTGGCCTGTGACCAATTCACACAATGGTATTACAGCCGAAAATATTGCAAGGAAATATCATGTCACCAGAGAAGAGCAGGATGCTTTTGCTCTTCGTAGCCATAATCGGGCCGAAACAGCAATCAAAGCAGGAAAGTTCAAGGATGAGATACTGCCGATTGAACTGAAGGATCGGAAAGGCAATGTAACGGTCTTTGATACTGATGAAGGTGTAAGATTCGGTCAGACAATTAAAAAGCTGCAAAGATTGAAGCCTTGTTTTCTTGAAGGGGGAACTGTTACTGCGGGTAATTCTTCAAGTCTCAATGATGCAGCAGCCGCAGTTGTAATGATGTCTCGTAAGAAAGCAATGGAACTTGGTTTAAAACCGTTGCTGAGAGTCGTTGATTGGGCAGTAGCAGGTATTGATCCTGATTATATGGGATATGCACCGAAGCTTTCCAGTGAAAAATTGTCCAAGAGAATTGGCAAGGATGTCCGTGATATTGATATGTTTGAAATCAATGAGGCTTTTGCAAGTCAATGTATTGCTGTTACGAGAGATCTTGGCCTTGATATGGATAAGGTCAATATCTATGGCGGTGGGCTTTCAATAGGGCATCCTTTGGGAGCGACAGGTACCGTATTGACCGTAAAGGTGCTGTATGAGTTGATGAGAACCGATAAAAAAGATGCTATGATCAGCATGTGTATCGGCGGAGGGCAAGGGATGTCAATGTATTTTACCAAGCCATAATAACCATAATAAACCATTTGTTTTTTCCTTACTTCGGCGTGCTGGTTTTGCTGGTTGCAATCGGCACGCCTTGTTACATTAGTCGTGTTGCTTGACGTAGGTATTTTGAAACAGAATCTTATATGTTTTGCTGGTGTTTGATTGTTTTTTTATCATGTAGGACAGTATGATGACAAGGGGAGATAGCATGAACATAGGCGAGTATATGAAGGCACTTAAAAAGCAAATGCAGGATTTCGGAATTACTTGCATTGAAACGGCAGACGGCAAAAGTGTGACATCCCTGGAGATTGATGATGGCAAGACGAATATCTATGACATTTCTTTTGGCGGTGTGCTTTTTCATCTTTGTGATTTGACTGCTGGTTGGTTATATCTGGAAAATGAGGAGATTGGCGTAACAGTTTCAGGCAATATTGAATATATCAATCCTGCACCTGCAGGAACAACTGTATACTGCGAAGCAACGATGCTGAAAAAAGGAAGGAAACTGTCATATATTGATACGAAAGTAACTGCTGAGGGAGGAAAGCTTGTGTCCAAGGCTTCTTTTGTCTTTGCCAAACTTAGCAGTTGATATATGAAGGTATCATCATAACTGTATCGGCTATGTCAGTTTTTGATGAGAAATATGCCAAGTTTGTTGGTTCATAGCTGCTTGTCAGCGGATTTCATGATATATGATTATAAAAACAGTCTGGCAGTTTTTTGGGCAATTTCCGGATAACGGGAGAAGGCGAGTACCAATTGTATCGGATCCTCGGTACTTCCCTGATTGTTTGAAGCAAGTAAATCAATCAAGTCCCTGCTGAGATACTCCTTGGTCCTTGGTTGATCAATATTACCGGCATTGCACTGGAAGAGGACTCCCAGTTCCTTCAGTGATTTGAAAAGGTCATTGTTCCATGTCAGCCAAGGATACCTTTCCACATGTGCAATGATGACATTCCGTCTATTTTCAACTACATGCTCTATCTTTTGCAGCAAATGTTCGGGTTCGTGCATGATAGGAAATTCCAAAAGATAATATTTGTCATCAATTGGAATACCCTGGATGTCTTTTTCTGCGTCTTTGACAAAGATTTCTGATCCAAGATAGCAACTGATTCCGAAGTCTTCAGCAAGTGATTTGCAATATCCATAGACATTCAATATATTTGGCACATCTGTGTGCACATAAGGATTGAACAGATGTGGCGTGAAGGTAATAGAGGAAATATGGCATCTAATATATGCAGAAAATATGCTCGGTAACTGTTCTTTTGTTACCGAACCACCTTCAATACCAGGCAGTAAATGTGTATGGATATCTCTGTACATATTATTTATTATACTACATTCCTACTTCGTTGTACAAGAATTAGTCAATATAGCCATTTTAATAACGTAAATGAACGGATTGGTAACATGAATATACTTGTCTTTTAAGAAGAAATATGCTTTAGATTTGTATCTATAAGTCAACGCTCAATTATTTCATGTAGGCATTATTGAGTGATACTACAATGCATTGACTAATCACTAAGGAGAATTAGAGTATATAATGAGTAACTTTACATATTATATTGATTGGGATTATTCGTGAATATGTCAGTTTGTAAAGAAACAAGCCATATTAGGCATGTTTCCTGATCAGTTCTGCAGGCGGCTCCTTCACATTGACATCACGGTATTTCGGAGATTCCCTGCCGACGGTCGATAGTTCCTCCCTTATCTTCCGTTCCTTCGGCTGGTCCCTGTGCTGTAGCCCGTGACCTTTCCCGTACGGCTGGAAAAGTACCTGCCGCAGACCCTGCAGCTGTATTTCTACCTCCGGCAGTCCCCTGCCGTATGACATGCTCCGAACCGCAGTACGGACAGATGACCGTCTTGGCCTTGCTTGGCAGGATACCGGATCCTGAAGCTTTCCTGTCCTTCTCCAGTACAGGTTTCTTGTCCATTTCCTTGTTCAGTTTATCGACGATCAATTGCAGCTCCGTGTCATTGAACTGGTTCAGCCATCTGGCAACATTATGCAGCTTTTCAAAATCCTTGGATGTGATCATGGGAACACTCTATAGCTAGAACGTTATTGACACAACACAACAGACATATTCACGAATAATCCCCAAATATAACTTATATATTTTGGTCCTGATATATTACATACTACCAATCAAATATCTTGACTGCAAGTAATCAGTTCAGATTTATTATGATAACCAAACGGCAAACAGAGAAAAAAGACAACTTTTGAAGAAAATGATATATGGTGTCAATGCCGTCGTCAGCCTATCTATTTTGGCAGAGACGTAACTAAAAATGACACCGATGAGGCATCTGAGAGGAAACCAGCCGTTATTTTCCAAGTAATTGCTAAGATTATACAGGAAGTGAACAACTGGCCGGACTGTACGAATACAATCTTTGAGGTTGGCAAGTAATGGCAGGGACATTATGTGTTGGGGCATAAATCTGTGAAGATACTTATTGACTGAAGTTATCAGCATGCTCCATACATAGAAAGACAGCTTTTCGATGACCCTATCATAGTGACGGTTCTTACCATTATCACTGTTAACATTATCTTTAGACTGTTCCAGAAATAAATCAAGAAAAGTTTTGTACAGATACAAAAAATAAGATAGTTATGTAAAAGATTCTCAGGATTGAAGAACTACTGAGAGAATATTTTGTACATGATGAAGAATTCGATTTCTAATCTGGCAAGTTTTCTTTTTAATATCAGAAAGAAAATCTAGAAAATCTACCCATAGTGTAGACAAAATCATCTATGCAATATATATACGAACTATCAAAATAGATATTTTGCTTATTTTTTGGAAAGTTGCTTATGATATATCTGCACTGTCTTTACCCTTTGTAAAAATTACGGTGCCAATATGCTGTAGCTTGTTTTATAATCAGAGTTTTGCAATGCAGGTTTAGTACAAATCCCTTAAGCCTTCTTTTTGCCACCGGTTTTCGGCTTCTTCCTGGAACCGGGCCTTGAACCCTTGGGGATCTCCAGCCCGAACTCGTCGAAGATGTCCACCTGCTTCCCGACGAACTCCGAGACCTTCGGGGACCTGCCCCTGAGCTGGACAAGCCTGACAGACCGCATCTCGTCAAGTACGTCCCACGGAGTCGCGAACCGCTTCCTGAAACCATCGCTCGTGGAGAAATAGCGGGCATGGAGGTAACAGTTGAGGATGAGTGCGACGAACTGGAAGAAGACCCTTCCGTCGGTACTGGGCTCCGTCCAGGTCCGGAGCCTCCTTCCTCCCTGCCAGCCCTTCAGATACATGAAAGCCTTCTCCTGGGAATCCCGCATCCGGTATTTGGAAAGGACCCAGTCAGGCGGATACTCCCGTGCATCCATGTTCGTGCAGACGATCGCGAAGAACCCGCAGCGTTTCCTGCATCCCGCAATCTTCTCCTCGTCCCTCGAGCAAGAGACGACCGTCCCGTCACCATCGGTCTCGACGGCAAAGTGCCTGCGGAATTTCTTCAGGAGCCTCTCATCCGGCGCCCCGCCGCCCTTCAGGTGACCGAGGAGGCTCTCCTCCTCGTCAAGCAGCTCCACGGTGAGCGCTTTGTCCTCTGCGCCTCTGGCCTCGGGATCGAAGAAGAGACAGAGCCTCTGCGGAACCGATGTCCCATGGCCTTTCCCTTCGTTTTCCCTGTAGCAATAGGGGTACTCGTAATCCTTGGCATAGCAGTCGTGGTCCCTGAGGAACACCCCCCTGGCCGTGATGCTCCCGCTTTCGGAAAGGGCCTCTCCGATGCATTTCGTGATCTTTGCGTCACCGGTCTTCGCCATGAATATGGCCCTGATCCCCTCCGGCACGAGGAGATCCAGGTTTTCCTTGCTGAGATACGCCCTGTCCAGGATGAGGCCGTAGTCACTGAATCCCGCACTCTTGAGTTCCTCCAGCAATAGCCTCAGCGTCCTGGAGTCGGGGATGTTTCCGGGAAGCTTCCGGTAATGGGCGGGAAGGCCGGTTGCCATGTCGTACATGACAAGCAGCCCCACCTGCCTTGCGAGGTCGTGTTCCTTGTTCTTCCCCCATCGGGAATCCGCCAGGTCCCTTGCATGGCTGGATATGCTGGTGCTGTCTATCCCGAACCAGTCGGCAGCCCCGCCCTCGCGTGAGGTGCGAAGTGCCATGAACCGGTCGGCCTGCTCCTTGGTGACCGACTGCGACAGCCTCGTTATCCTGCTGGAGTCGATCCCTGCGGAAGGATACCACTGGGTTTTTGACGACGACTCGAGCCTGCTGCAGCTGCGTCCGTAGATAAGCCGGAAGTAGGCGATGGTGAGGATCTCGGCGGTACGCCCGCGACCGAAGACGGTCTCGAGATCCTCCTTCAGCCCGCAGCCGCGGGCAAGCAGGTCAAGCATGAAGCTGTCACCGTAGAGCAGGTACCGATCCTCACCCTCGTATGGGGAACCGTCGTCGGGAACCCCTGTACGGTCATACCGGCGGGACAGGTCCCATGCCTCGGGGAAGAGGAACCTTTCCTTCTCATCGGAAGAAAGAAGCCTGAAGCGGATGTTGGGGATGAAGAGGAAGGGTTCGTCAAGCTTGCCCCAGACGGTGATGTCGGGAACACGGACGCCCTTCCTGTTGATTTTGGGATCTGTGGTTATCGCATACCTATGGCCGTTTGAACGGAATGCCTTCATCCGGTACTTTGCGTTCGGATCCTTCTTCCTGCCCATACCTAGCCTCCTTTATATGTTAATACAAATAAAGAAAAGATTCAAGGCACATAACTGCAATCAGACAAGGATATTACATGATTTTCAGCAATTCATACTAAACCTGTATTGCAAAACTCTGATTATAAGTAAAAAAGCATATTTTTTGTACTGTAGTATTGCCGTGAGAAAAACAAAGGTATATTGTCTGTTCCATATTGAAAATCAGTAAAGAGAAGTAGCTGTTCATTGTTTCCCAGTTTCAATATTTCCATCTGGTCTTTTGTGGGGGTTGCTATTTCAAGTAATCTTTTTGATTTGATAATATTAATATTGTGTTTGAGCAGTATTGAAAATAGAGAACCATTGAGATTTTCATTGACTAGAAAATCCAATGAGGGTGCATAGACATTTATTTCAATTATCAGGGGATTGTTATCGATATATCGAAGCCGTTGGGTTTTGAGTACTTGTTGTTGTGAATCTATAGCGAAAAAGTCACATTCTTTCTGTGTCGGATGCAGAAATTCTTGGGATAAAAGTACTGTCTTTGGATTATGATGATTTTTTAAACAATTGTCAGTAAAACCTATGTTGTCATTTGCTTGGAGAATAGATTTCTTTTCAGCAACGAAAGTCCCTTTCCCTTGCTTTTTTATCAACAGACCATCTTCAACCAATTCCTGCATTGCTTTTCTGACAGTAATTCTACTGATTTTTAAAGTTTCTATCAGTTCATTTTCAGTTGGTATCTTTTCTCCTTGCCGATATGTCCCTGATTTGATTTTGGACGAAATATAAAGGCTTACTTGCCTATATAACGGTGTTGCACTTGTCGGATCTATTTCCATAATTTGACTTCTCCCAATTGTCTAATACATTATATAATAAAATATAATAATTAACCAGTGAAATGTTTATCAAAAGCTAAGTAAAGATATTTTTTGCATTAGTAAGCTAGTAATTTATTTTATTCCAAAGGATTAAAATGAAAAAACATGTTGACATAATAAGATAATAGGCATTATTATATAATGTATTATTACATTATACCAGTTAAAGACTGTAATTCGGAGGAAAGGTATGAAAAAAATGTTTGTAGGTATGTTGCTGGCTTTGCTTATTCCTTGTAGTACCGTATTTGCTAATGGGTCAAGTGAGCAATCAAAAACAGCAGGTCCTGTTGTTTTGAAGTTCATTCACAAGTTTCCCGAACCCCAGCGGCTGAAGTGTTTCAATGAAATCGTTGCTGGTTTTGAAGAGGAAAATCCTGAAATCAAGATTGATATGACCGCGTATGGTGATGAAGAAATAAAGGATAAGACAAGGGTATTGCTTGGAAGTGACCAGGCTCCAGATGTGTTCTTTACATGGAGCGGTCAGAGAGTACAACAGTATGTTGATTCCTCAGTTGCCTTGGATATAACCAAGTATCTTGATGCAGATCCTACATGGAAAGACAGCTTCAACCAATCGATGCTGAACTGTACAAAGAAAGAAGGGTCATATTGGGGTGTACCTTTTGACTATTCCTCCAAGGAAATGATTTACAACAAGAAGATTTTTGCCAAGTATAATATCAGTATTCCGACTACATGGAAAGAATTTCTTGCTGTCTGTCAGACACTTAAAGAAAACGATATCATTCCGATTGCAGTAGGTAACCAATATCCATGGGTTATCTGCCATTATCTGACTACTCTTAATACCAAGCTTGTCCCTCAACAAGTTCTTCAGGACAACTATGCGTTGAAAGATTCTAATTTTACCGATGCTGGATATGTCCAAGCATATGACATGTTGCTTGATTTATACAACAAAGGGTACATGAACCACGATGTAAATTCCTGTACCTATGAAATGTCTGAATCTTTGGTTATCGAAGGAAAGGCTGCCATGTGTTACGATGAAACCCAGATCCTATCTAAGTATGAAGAAGCGATGGGTGATGACTGGGGATATTTTGACTTTCCTGAAATTGAGGGTGCCAGAGGCGAGAAAGGTTATATTACCGGAGGACCCGATGTGTTCATGATTAATAGTTCTACCAAATATCCGGAAGAAGCAGTGAAGTTTATCAAATACCTTACTAGCAAGAAAGTACAGGCAAAAATCTGTAAGGATATGGCATTCCTGCCAGTTGTAAAGGGTGCAGCAAATTCTGAGAACTCGTTGCCTGAGACTCTGGAAATTATCAAGAAAAACAATGATGCTCCTGGTATTGCCGAATGGCTTGACTGCGTATTGAACCAGACTGTAGCCAATGAGTATCTGGTTGGATGTCAGGATGTATTTAACGGTGTAAGTCCTGAAAAGTTGATGGTAAATGTTTCTGAGGTAGCGAATCAAGAGAGTAACTAAGTTTTATACATGTGTGTATCAGTATGTTACTGATACGCACATGCTTTTTAATAGGAATATCGATGACAACGATTTATAAAGACAAGAAAATACTGTTATTTTTTACGATACCGGCATTTGCTTTTGTAGCATTGTTCATTTTCTATCCATCGATAATGAATTTCTACTACAGTTTATTCCGGTGGGCGAGCTATTCGAAGAAGATGAAATTTGTTGGATTGAGCAACATACGAAAATTATTTGCTGATGCTGTTGTTTGGAAAGCATTTGCCAATAACGTGCTGTATGCTGTTTATTCCCTTGTATTTCAAGTCTGTGGTGGATTGGTTCTTGCCCATGTTATTAATCTGTATCTCAGCGAAAGGTTTGCAAGGTTTTCGCGAGTTATTCTTTTTATACCGGCTGTTGTTTCCATCACGGCGATCGGGTTGCTGTGGATGATCATTTATAGTCCGTCTGTCGGGTTCTTGAACCCTTTGCTTCGGCTTGTAGGATTGGGAATGATTGCTACGGATTGGTTGGGGAACAAGGAAACTGCCATGCGGGCTGTCATTATGGTTTCCCAATGGCAATATTTGGGGGAAATGGTCATGTTGTTTACTGTTGGATTGCAAAATGTTCCAAAGGAAATCTATGATTCTTCGCGGGTCGATGGAGCCAATGGTATACAGACTTTTTTCCATATTACCATTCCAATGATTAAGGAAAACATCCTTATGAATGTTACTATTACAATTATTGGTGCATTTATGGTGTTTGATGAGGTGTATGTCATGACTAGTGGTGGGCCTGGGCGAGCCACTGAAGTGTTGGCGACATTGCTGTATAAGACTGGTTTCCGGATGGACAAGATGGGGTATGCCAGTGCTATTTCCGTATTGTTGTTTGTTATAACTTTTCTTCTTTCAATCATTCAGCTGCGGACATTCAATGTCAAGTTCAAGGAGGGAAAGGAAAAATGAAGAGATATAATCCCATTCCACGGATTGTAATCAACTTGTTGGTTTTCTTTATTGTGCTTGCCATTTTGGTCCCGATTGTTTGGATGTACTTTGGTGGTTTCAAGACAGATACTATTCTGTTTTCCAGTCCTTGGGCAATGCCGCAGAGTTTTTCCTTCAGGAATTTTGTTGTTGCTTGGAATTTCTGTATTGGCGGAAATATTTTAAACAGCATCATATATACTGTAATAGGAACAGCAATCACTGTCTTGCTTTCAAGTTTTGCCGCTTTTGCTACGGTAAGGTTTTCCTTTTGTCTGAAAGCCCAATATTTTGTATTTATCATTTCAGGGATGATGGTTGCTTCCCAGAGTGCTCTTATCCCAATTTATAAGTTATTGATGAGTATACACTTGTACAATACAAGAATCGGATTGATTCTGCCATACGTTGCCTATCGTATTCCGTTTTCGTTTTTCTTGCTATGGACTTACTTCTCTGTTTTGCCAATTGACGTAGAAGAGTCGGCTTATCTGGAAGGAGCAAAGATACATCAGATATTTTTCAAGATTGTCTTTCCGATGAGCAAAGCTGCTCTTATTACAGCTATCATTGAAAGTTCTAGGTATATTTGGAATGATTTTGCTTTTGCTCTTGTATTTACAGAGGATCCTTCATTGAAGAATATACCTTTGGGCCTTTTTGCACTCAGGTCGACGACTCATACGAACTGGACCGTATTGTTGGCTGGTCTTGGCCTTTCGGCAGTACCGATGATTGTCGTGTATCTTTCACTGCAGAAATATTTCATCAATGACGTCAACGCAGGTTCAGTAAAGGGGTAAGCAAGCTATGTTTTCAATGTTATGCATAGGAGATAATGTCGTCGATATCAACTATGACAGGAAAAAGATTTATCCTGGCGGCAATTGTGTCAATGTTTCGGTGTATGTTCGTTCTCTGGGATATGATGCGGCCTATGTCGGTGTATTAGCTGATGATGCCTATGCCAAATTAGTAAGGGATGTACTTGATTCCCATCATATAGACCGTAGTCTGTGTCCTATCAAACACGGAGAAACCGGACGTTGTAGCTGCAAGACAATCAATGGGGATCGAATCCTTACCGATGAGAATGATCTTGGCTTGGTCAAGTCATCACCGCTTTTGATTTCTGATGCTATCCTTCGTTTTGCAAGAGATTTTAGTCTAATCCATACAAGTTGCTATAGTTTCATTGATGGGCAGCTTGAAAAACTGAAAGGACTAGGAATCCCGCTTATCTATGATTTTTCTGATTTGTGGGATGAAAAGAAAATTGCAGCAGTTTGTCCGAATTGTACCTATGCTCTCTTTTCTGTTGGAAATCTGGACAATTTTAATCAAAATAAACAATTGCTTAAGCAAGTAGTCGATAAGTTCAATTGTGAGCTTTCGATTGCAACATTAGGAGCAGACGGAGCGTGGGTCTATTACCATGACAAGGAATTCTTCCTGTTTCCGTATAACCGATCGGGAAAAGTATTTGATACGACCGGATGTGGTGATGCATGGATTTCCGGTTTCATTGCTACATATCAATGTGAAAGAGACAAATATAGGTCATATACCACTGCAGGTACATCCGATTTTCATCTTTCCGATGATGATGAGAATGATTTTTCCAATGGTCTGATACCTTACTGTATGCATGTAGGAAACTATTGCGCTGCAAAGATTGCAAAAACTGACGGGGCTTTGGGATATTTTGTTCCTTTTGCTGATTGGGAGGAATAAGGTTCATGGTAGAAGCAATTATTTTTGATATGGATGGCGTGCTTATTGATTCAGAGCCTTATCATCTTAGCTTGGATCTGGAATTGCTTAGAAGACATGGAATTGAAATGTCTAAATCAGAACATGATAAGATACGGGGAATGGATAATCTTTCTTTTTTCAAAAGGGTGGTTGCTGAACATAAATTAGATGTTTTACCAGAGCAATTGCTTGCCGAGAAAAACAGCATGATGCTGGCAGCCTTGCAATATAGGTTCCCACATATGCCTGGAATTGAGGATTTGACAGTCTTGCTCAAGCAATTGGGGTTACTGGTTGCTGTTGCTTCTTCTTCTTATAGAGTCGTAGTCGATTATGTATTGGAGAGGCTCCATTGGAAACATCTTGTTTCCTGTTCTGTGTGCGGGGATGAAGTTACCATTGCAAAACCTGATCCACAGATTTATGTAAGGACTGCTGCTAAACTTGGTGTCTTGCCCTTGTCCTGTGCAGTAGTCGAAGATTCAACCAATGGAATCTTATCTGCAAAAAAGGCTGGGATGAGTGTCATTGCCTACTGTAGGGATGCTGTTGGCGGGCAACAGGATGTCAGTCTTGCTGATTTTTCTATATACAGCTTCGATGAGATTGGAAAAGTTCTTTGCAGGATAGTGTAAAGACTTTACACAAAGATTATAATACGTTATGATATGTTATATATTATTTTGGGAGGACTCTATGTTTAATTTTGATGAGTCACGGTACGCAAGTGTTGTGAACAATGCGATTGCACTGCGGCCACAGATTGAGGCTGCTGTCGATGAGATATGCAAGCAGGGATATTCAAATATCTTTTTTGTCGGTTGCGGGGGAACGTATGCACATTCTCTTCCAATGAAGTACTGGCTTGATTCTTCTTCGATGATTGAAAACCATGCAGTCATTGCAGCAGAGTTCATGGCGATGGGACACAAACGTTTTAGCAAGGACAGTATCTGTATTTTTTCTTCCAGAAGCGGTAATACAAAGGAAATTGTTGAAGCTGCCCAATTCTGCAAAGAAGCAGGAGCAAGAACAATGGTCTATGTTTCAAATGACGATACCCCAGTATGCAAGTTTGCAGATTACAAGTTCTATAGTTTTGCAGAAGATGATTGTCTGAGCGAAGCAATTTATTCTTATATGATTTTTGCTATTGCAAGGTTTATGAAAAATGCAGGTGAATTTCAGGACTATGACAAATTTATGGAAGAGTATGAACAGCTGACACCTTTTTTACTGAAGGCGAAAGAGCAGTATGAGCCTAAGGCTAAGCAGGTAGCTGAGAATTTGAAGGATGACACTTACCATATGGTTGTCGGTTCAGGAATGCTCTGGGGCGAGGCATATGATTATGCAATGTGTATCCTGGAAGAAATGCAGTGGCTGAAGACAAAATCAATCCATGCCGCGGAATTCTTCCATGGTACTTTGGAACTAGTTGAAAAAGACATGAGTATCATTATGCTGTACGGTGAAGATGAAACAGAACCTCTGATGGACAGAGTGAAGAAATTTGCTTCGACGATTACTGACCGAATTAACATATTCGATACTTCGGTTGTCGAGTTGCCATTCTCTTGTGCTGTATATAGGAAGATTGTATCTCCTCTTGTCATTTATGCAATCCTAGAGAGACTGAGTTGTTATTTGGAAGAAGTAAGGCACCATAAGCTGACGATCAGACGTTACTATCGGCAGATGGAATATTGATCTGAGCTGACAGAAGGGACTGTTGCCGTGTCATCCTATGACTTTTGCAACAGCCCCTTCCTAAGCCATTCGAGAATGAAATTCAAGTTATGATTCTACTTTTGTGTGTATCATAGGCTTATTGAAACTATATGTCCAAAAGGAAAACAGTACGTGATGGCGGATACATCATATCAGTTTTTTCTTTTTTTTTCGTGATAGTATATTTGGGCAAGTGTTTCTTCTGCCCAGCTGTATTGGCTCATATATTCTCCACAAAAGTCACTTGCATTTTTTTCTCCGTTTAGATATCTGTAATAATCACAATCAACCAACTGTGTATTTAGACAGCATTCCTTTCTTGTCTTTAGTATTAATCCCAAGATGCCCGAAATTGTAGCACTACATTTTTAACCCCAATGCTTCCTTGAACTTTCCTGAGTCAAGACTTGAGGGAACCTCAATCCCAAAGGCCCTGTAGCATTCCTTTACTTGCCTGTTCGGAGTTTCGACTATGACTGTTCCGTCTTGCTTTCTGAAGCACATCAGGGACTGTGTCCTGCCGATGATCTCCGGAAGCGGATGGCCGTCCCCATTCGCTTCCTTCCTGAACAGAAGCGTGATGATGAGGCAGATCATATCTGCAAGGATCTTGCCCCGTACCGTGCAGTCGGTCCACTTTGCAAGGGGAAGCAGCTTGAGATATGCCTTGGATGTCTTGAAGGCTCCTTCTATGTCGGCACGGTCAAAGTAGCGGGAAAGGATGTCCTTGGGAGCAGCCCGGTAGTTTGCAATGAGTACGAAATATCCGGATTTCACTGTCAGGAAGTCCTTGTCCCTGGCACTTAGCTTCCCGTATGCATCCTCATCCCTCAGGATGCCGTCACGGAATCCCATGAGCGCATTTTCCTTGTCGACGAACGGATAGAGGAACATATGCGCATCAAAGAGCCTGCTCTCCTCGCAGGTCCCGAAATAAGTATGCCTGTTGCGGACAAATGCATATTTGCCCTTTGGGATCTGTTCCTTGTGCCTCCAGTACAGTTCCTTGTATGGATATCCCTTCCTTGCCGGCATCCTCAGTATCAGGGACTTGTCCCCGCAGTCAGAAAACGCCCTTATGATTTCCTTTGATGCATATCCGGCATCAAGGGTGAGGGAACCGACGCTGATGCACAGGCTTGACTCCACGTCTTCCACGATGCCCATCACCGTGCTCACGTCAAGCAGGTTCCCCGGGATGATGTCGAACCATACCGGAAGGGAATGCCGTGCGTCCAGTACCAGGACAAGCCTCATCATGCAGGCGCTCCCATGTACCCCGTGGCTGCACAGTGCATCGAAGGGATTGTCCGCCATGCTGTTCGGCAGGGGGGTCGAATCCACATAGCACGCATTGCCGAAACCAGGATCCTTCATCTTCATGAAGGACACGAACCCCTTGAAGAATGCCATCTTCACACGGTCATCCCCCAGCAGGGAGAAGAAGCCCGAATCACAATGCAACGAGGCTGTCCCTATGTCATCAAGGAGGTAGGCTGCAAAGGACTTGTCCAGGAAGCTGTCACACGATATCGCACTTCCGTTCCTCAGTATCCCATGCAGGAGATGGGCATACACCCTCTGGAGGTCCTTTTTTTTCGTAAAGACGTCCTCCAGAAGCCCTGCCAGCCCCTGTTTCCTCAGAAACTCCAAAAGGAGATAGGCATCCCCGAAGACGGTGTGTACCTCCTTCTTCAGTTCCCCGTGCGACATGATCCTCCCGTCATCGTCATCAACGGGACTGAACTCATCCTTTTCCACATCATAGGAGACAAGGCCCCTGGTCGGAGAAACGAAGACCCCCCTTTTCTTTGCAGCATCAAGGAATATTATCTTCCCCAGCACCTCCCTTGAAATCTGCCTGGAATGATATTTCGCTCCGCGGACGTATGCGACGTCCTTGATCGAAGCCGAACCGGATATGAAATTGCCTGCGGCATCGCAACAAGTCTTCTGAGTTTTGATAAAAGCCATGTTCGCCTCTTAAGTAGTCTTTTATATCACTACATAATATACAGCGCATTACAACTTATATCAATAATTCAAAAGAAAATATTCAAACTATTTGGAATGTAGTACTACAAAATCATTCATCTAAGGTATAATAGTAACCTGTTTGATTATGGGGGTCGTGATTGTGCTGGGGGCTGCCATAGGATTTTCTGGTTCAGATTTCAGACATCTTGAACCATTGTTTGCTCCGGATACACAGCCGATTGCAGGTATGTTGCCGATAATTGCTGTTGCTCCGTTTGCCTTTGTGGGATTTGATACTGTTCCGCAGGCATCTGAAGAGTTCTTATTTGATACCAGACAATGTAAGAAAATCATGAAACTCGCTATTTTTTTTGGTTTTCTGATCTATATTGCGGTAAACACGGCTACAGCCATTGTATTTCCTTGGTATGATTTCATTTCAAAGCCATCTGAGTGGTATACGGCTGATGCCGTGGCCTATGTATTGGGACGGGGAGGAGTATATATCCTAAGCATCTGTATCCTGGCAGCATTATTGTCTGGAGTCCTTGCCTTTTATATGGCCGCAAGTCGGCTTTTGTTTGCCATAGGTCGTGAAAATGGTTTTTCATTTTTTGCTAAGCTCAATCAAAAGAACGGGACTCCTGAAAATGCCATTGTATTTACTCTGATGTATTCGCTTTTTGCTCCTTTTTTTGGACGGACTGTTACTTCTTGGATTTTTGAGGTTGCATCCATCGGTACTGCAATAGGTTACCTTTATACTTGTCTGTCTTGCCATAAGTTTTCCAAGAAAGACGGAAATCGAAGACAGGCAACAAAGGCCTTGATAGGGAGTCTGTTTTCATGTTCGTTTATTGCTTTATTGCTCATACCGGGAACGCCGTCGTTCCTTTCAATACCATCCAGGATAATTACCTTAGGTTGGGTAATATTGGGTTCTGTTTTCTTGTTGACACATAAAAGGAATTTCTTAGGGAAAAAATCCGATAGGAGGATACTGGATCATTGAATAACATTTTATTTCGAAAGACATAGACGGACAATACCAATATATTTGAATATCTGTTTTTTATTGCTAATGATTTTCCAATTTCTAAACTATATTTTTTCCAAGGATTGTATTCTGTTACGGCAGAAGCTTCTGTTTTGCTTTATGGTTTCCTTCTAGTCAATTCCTTGAGAATATTGTCCAAGCAGTTATTTATCTTTCTGCTATACATTAGTTAATGTATATTGGATTTATAATACCCTGTCTAAATTATTTCATATGATTCTACGAATTTCATCCAATGAAGAGTAGTGGTTGTCCGCCATGTACTGTTCCAGTCCTTTCAGGATTCCCATGGCTGCAGTCGGCTGCAGCAAGGATGCTGTGCCTATTTCGCAGCAGGTAGCTCCTACCATGATGTAAGCTATGACATCTTCCCAGCTCATGATGCCTCCTACGGCAACTACGGGAATATCCACTGCATGGCATACCTGATGTACCATCCTCAGCGCTATGGGCCTGATAGCCGGACCGGAGAGACCTGCGTAGACGTTGTTGAATACTGGTTTCTTTTTCTTGATGTCAATTGCCATTGCTTGGAAAGTATTTACCAATGAAAGCGCATCGGCACCTACTTCTTCGCAGGCTTTTGCAAGGTCAACGATATTTTCTGCATTGGGAGACAGTTTTACTATCATCTTCTTCCTGCAGATTTTTCTCATCCTTGCGACGAACTGCTTCGCGAATTCAGTCTGTATACCGAAATTCATGCCTCCGTTCTTGACATTCGGACAGGAGATATTCAGCTCGATGAAATCTATATCCAAATCATTGAGTTTTTCCAAGGCTTCTTCATACTCTTCTTCTGAGTGGCCTCCCAAGTTTACAATCCTGGTAAAATCGAAAGTAGTCAACTTGGGATAGATGGTATCGATAAAGGCGTCAACTCCAGGGTTTTCGAGTCCTATGCTGTTCATCAGTCCGCTTGGGGTTTCCCAGATCCTTATACCTTCATTACCACACTGGGGTTGCAAGGTAAGTCCCTTGAAGCACATGCCACCAAGCTTTTCGATATCGAAGAACCCTGACAGTTCCTTTCCGAAGCCACAGGTACCTGATGCCAGCAGAAGTGGATTCTTCATGACGGTCCCTGCAAGATTTGCCTGCAATGCATTATTCATAGAACACCTCATTTGCCTTGAAAACCGGGCCTTCCTTGCATACTCTTTGATTTCCGTGGATGGTCTTGATGGAACAGCCAAGACAAATGCCTATGCCACATCCCATTCTTGCTTCCAACGAAACGAAAAGTTTTTCTCCGACTCCCTTTTCCCTGCATATTTGGGAAAACAGTTTCATCATGATGGTAGGACCGCAGGCATAGATGTAATCATATGCCTGTACATCGATATCCTGGATGATATAGCCACCGACATTGACAGTGACCGCATCGAGGATTTCCTTATATTGATCTACCAGGATTGCTTCTTTGCTGAATCCCAAGTAACCGTCTACGATAGTATTTTTCTGTTCTTTCAGCTTTTTCCCTGCATAGTATAGCGGCGCAATTCCTGTCCCTCCGCCTACCAAGGCTATTTTTCCTTCTGCATGGGGAAATCCTGTACCGTTCGGTCCCTGAAGCAGGACATGTTGCCCTGCTTGCATAGTGCTTAGCTTTTGAGTTCCTTGGCCGACTGTTTGGTAGAGAAAGGATGTCGTTTCAGCATTGCTGTCAAAAATACCAAGAGGTCTGGATAACAAGGGGAAATTGTCTTCCGTCCGTACCATGACAAACTGGCCCATGTCGCAGGAAGAAGGATCCTTGACCTTCATGAGATAAAACTTGTCGTTTACCTTCCTGTTGTAGACTATTTCATTCATTTGTTCTGTCCTTATATACTATTTTTCCATCGATGATGGTATAGACGACTTTGCCTTGCAATGTTTTCTGCAGGAACGGTGAGTTGGATGATTTCGATTTTCCGCTTGTATAGACCCATTGGGCTTGTGGGTCAAACACTACGAGGTCGGCCGTTGCCCCCTTTTGGAGTGAGGGGAGTTCAAAACCATATAAAGAGGCTGGATTGGTGGTCAGCAGACGTAGGACATCGACCATTGTCATACCGTGTTTTTTGACAAGCATTTCGTAGACGGCTGACAATGCAGTTTCCAGACCTATGATGCCACTGGGAGAGCGTAGGAATCCTTGTCCCTTTTCTTCTATACTATGTGGAGCATGGTCAGTCGCGATGAGATTGAGTGTCGAATCCCTTACCCCTTCTATCAGAACCATCCGGTCCTTTTCTGTTCTGAACGGGGGATTGAGCTTGGCATTGGTACCGCTTCGTAGGATTTCGGTTTCATTGAAGGAAAGATGCTGTGGTGTTGCCTCTGCAAAGATCGTTGGAGAAAATTGTTTGGCAAACCTGATGATTTCAACGGATTCTTGAGAGCTTATATGTTGGAAATCAACTTTTGCTTTCGTATGGACTGCAAATACACAGTCTCTGGCAACCATACTGCTTTCTGCCAGATCCATGGCTCCTTTCATCTGAAGCAATTCGGCGACCTTCCCATCATTTATACCATGTACACCGATGAAGTTCTGGTCTTCCTCATGCAAGCTGATAGGACAGTCAAGTGCCTTGGCCTTTTCCATGGCTTCGGCTACCAGCTTGGTATCCATGATGGGGGAACCATCATCACTGAAACCGACGGCACCATATGATCTGAGGGCATCCATATCGGTCAGTCTTTTACCTTCCATGCCTTCCGTTACATTTGCCACGGTATACAGTTTCAATGGAGTTGCTTTGGCTTTTTGATAAAAGTAGGCAAGGGCCTTTTCATTGTCCATCCGAGGCTGCGTGTTTCCCATGCAGACGACTTTCGTGTAGCCGCCGGCAATGGCGGCTTCACTGCCGGTACATATGTCTTCCTTGTAGGTGAAGCCGGGGTCTCTGAAATGGGCATGTACGTCTATCAAACCGGGGAAGACCAGCATGCCTTCGGCATCGATATATTCGGTTGCCCTTCCTTTTTCAATATGTTGGCTGATTCCCGTGATTTTTCCATCAGCAATCTGCAGGTCAGCTTTTTTCTGCCAGCCATGCAGGGGATCGATAAGCAAGCCGTTTCTAATGATGAGCATACTTTTCCTCCAGATAGCGGACCAATATATCCGCTGCTTTTCCTGCATCCTCAAGCTTGGCATATTCCTTTTCGTTGTGGCTTATCCCATTCTTGCAAGGAATGAAGAGCATGCCGGTAGGTACGATATCAGCAAAGCACATTGCATCGTGTCCTGCTCCGCTCACCATATCGGCATAGGGAATGGACTGATCTGCAACGATGTGTGCCAGGTTTGTACTGATTCCTTGGGACAAGTGTACAGGTTTTGCTTTTCCTATTTCCTTTATCGAAGCTTTCATGCTTCGCTGTGCCATCGTTTCTTCAACCTTATGCCGTATTGCACGTTTGGCTTCCGTCAACGTATGCTGGTCCTGGGAGCGGATGTCGAGGGTAAGCTTGGTCTTGCCCGGGATGACATTGATGACATTGGGGAAATTGTCCAGTTCCCCTGCCGTTATGACGATATCATCATGGGCTTTTGCATAGCTTTCTGCAAAGGAGACGAGCTCGGAGGCAAAGCAAAGGGAGTCTTTCCTGATTCCCATCGGGGTAGTACCTGAATGTTCGCTTTGCCCTTGGATGGTTATTTCCAGCCGTTCGTTGCCGACGATGGCATGGACGATCCCGATGATCTTGTTGCTGTCTTCAAGAATCTTGCCCTGTTCGATATGTACTTCCAGGTATTCCTTGATCCCTTCGAGGGAATCTGCATAGAGCAGGCCTTTTTCTTCGAATATCCTGCTGAGCTTTTTTCCTTCCTTGTCTGTGAGGTTCGCAACCGTTGCCTTTGTATATTCCTTGGACAGCAGTCCGCTTCCTATCGTACATTTATTGAAATTGGTAGATTCTTCACAGCGGAATGCACCGGCTCGTACCGGTATGCGGATGCCTTTCGCTGAAAGGTCAAGCAATACGGCAAGTCCGACGATGACCCCGATGACACCATCATATCTGCCACCTGAAACAACGGAATCCAGATGTGAGCAGATCCATGTAGCCGGTGTTCTTTTGCAATTGGATACATACGAGTTTCCGATGTTGTCGGTGAAAGTATCAAAACCATATTCTTTGCCGATCTGAAGAAATGTCCGGTGCATTTCATCTTCTGTGCTGCTGTAACCCAACCGGGTCACACCGCCGTTTTCGAGGCAGCCTATGTGTTCGAATCTATTGAAAATACTTCTTATTTCTTTTACGATATCTGATTTGTCCATAGCCATGTCTTCCTTGGGAGAATCGAATGATTCCGGTAGTTGCTGTCAACCTACGACTTCTTCTTCCGTTTCCTTCCATGTCAGGATATGTCTTTCCAGGATATCAAATACCTTATAGAGGAACAGGCCGAGGACACTCAGAAGGAAGACCGCAGACAGTATCAGGTTGATGTTATAGTTTTCTCCGCCGAGTACGACCAGATAGCCTAACCCGGCCTTTGCTCCTATCATTTCACCGATGACGGCTCCGATCATGGCTTGGGTAACTGCTACCTTCATTCCGGAGAGAAGCATCTCTCCGGAAAAAGGCAATTCAATCTTGATGAACCGCTGCCAGGCATTGGCCTTCAGTATGGTCATCAGATTGTAGATGTTCTTTTCAATTGACCTGACAGCCAATACTTCATTTGTCATGACGGGAAAGGACACGACCAAGATGACCAGAGCCACCTTGGACTGGATGCCCAGTCCCATCCAGAGGATGAACAGGGGAGCAAGAGATATCTTCGGTGCAGTCTGGACTATGATGACGAAAGGCATCACAAGCTTTTCCAGGAATTCAACCTTTGCCAGGACATAGCCGAGGACCAGCCCCAGCAGGATGCCCCAGAAAGTTCCCAGGAATATTTCTTCCAAGGTTACCCAGATGTGATAGAGCATATCACCTGTCCTGAAGAATTCGATCATCGACAGCAGGAATGCATAAGGGCTTGGCAGCAGATAGGCCGGTATCTTGCATAGTACGATATAAAGTTCCCAGACCAGCAAGAATACCGGGATTACTGATACTGGCAATATGACGTTCCTGTATTTCTGATAGAATAGTCTCATCTCCTGCTCCTGTTTTCCTAACTATTTGATTATCTTCGAATACAGCAGATCATTTGCATCGAAGACATTGTCGATGATGCCGTACTCATGCTGGATGTTGATCAGCTTGTTCCAGCGTGCAGGATCTGCAGTCCCGATACCATTGGCTTTGGTGAAGTCGCTCTGCCACAGATAAGTCTTGAACACTTCGTTGATGATCTGGATGGTAACATCCCTCTTCGAGGCATTGAATGTCTTTACGTAGTTTGCAATGGACAAGTCAACAGCTTCTTCTGCATGTCCGTCACAGATGTACTGGATTGCCTTTGTCAAAGCACTGCTGAATGCGTCGACTACTTCAGGATGTTCCTTGATATAGGCGTCTCCTGAGATCAGCACGTTGCCGAATGAAGGCAAGACCGTATCAGACCTGATTTCCTTTACGTCGGCACCGGCATTGTTCAGCTCAATGGTCCTGAGCATGGAGAATACGATGGCGTCTACCTTGCCGGTCGTCAGGGAGTTCAGGATGGCACCGGTACCGATTATTTCCAGATCGATGTCATCAAGTGTAAGTCCGACGCTCTTCAGCAGGACCTGCAACTGGATGTAGTTTGGGCTTCCCAGGCTTGTTACGGCAATTCTCTTTCCTTTCAGGTCTTTTGCACTCGTAATTCCTGAATCGGCCTTGAAGATGGTTGATCCCAAGCCATGCTGATACGTATTGTGCACGACTTTCACGGGTACGCCGTTGGATTTGGCAGTGACTACTGCATCTGCATTGGGGAAGCCGAATTCAACGTTTCCTGCTGCAACGTTCTTGACTATATCAGAAGCTGCCGCATAGTAGAAATCGACATCAAGTCCTGCTTCCTTGAAGTAGCCTTTCTGCTGGGCTACATACAGGGGTGCATAGTACGGGGTCGCTCCACCGTCCAGTTGGATCGAGACTTTCGTCAGTCCGTCGGCAGATTTTGCCTCGGTTGCTTCCGTTGTCCCCTGAGCCCAAAGACAGGCTGCCGACGACAACAGTGCGATTGTCAGGATTGCTAATTTTCTCACAACTTTTCTCCTTGTAAATACGAGTTTATTTTTACAACGGCTTCCAGCGTTGTCTTGCACATCTTCAACTGGGCGTCCTCGAAATCAACCAGCCATTTATCCTCGATACGGTTGCAATGGACTACACAGATGCTTCCGGCATAAATATTGTTCAATGATGCCAGGGTCAATACGGTTTCTGATTCCATTTCAAGGTTTTTGATATTCAGGTCTTCATAATATTTGATCAGGTCGGTATCGCTGGTTTCCTTACCGACGATCTTACGGCCCTGTCCTTTGTAGAACGAACCTACTGATGCACAGATGCCCATATGATATCTGACGTTGTTTTCTTCACAGGTTTCCTTCAGGGCCTTGACAACTTCAAACGAAGCTATGGCTGGGTATTCCGGCCTCACATAGAAACTTGAAGCTCCTCCCAGACGCATGGCTCCTGTGTTGATGATGAGATCTCCGCATTCTATTCCTTTTTGGACTGCTCCGGTACCGCCGGTGCGGATCAGAACTTCTGCGCCCAAGTACATGAGTTCCTGTACGACGATTTCCGTAGATGCAGAACCTATGCCTGTCGAACAGACGCTTAACCGGACATTCTTGTATGTTCCGGTTCCGACGGTAAATTCCCTGTTGCTTGAAATGATTTCAAAGTTATCACATAAACTGGCGAACTTCATGACCCGTTTCGGGTCGCCGGGGAGCAGTACAATCTTTGCGATGTCCCCTTTCTTGCATTTCAAATGAGGCATCAAGCCATTGAAAAATGGTTTGTCTGCCGAAATATACTCCATATATTCCCCCAAAAAAGATGTGTTGTACGATTATTGTTGCTTCGATGTGTTTTCCGAATCATGCCAGCGGAGCAGATATTTGCCTGCCAAGTCGATGATTTCGTAAGAGATGATGCCGACCAGTACGGTTACGATGATACCTGCCATCAGCAGGGCGGTATTGTAGGTGGCGGAGCTGTATGTCAGAATGTAGCCTAGGCCTACTTTGCCTGACATCCATTCAGAGACAATGGCTCCGATGACAGCCTGGACGATACCTATCTTCAGGCCTGAAAAGATCATCGGCAGTGAATACATTATCTCAATCCGTGAAAATATCTGCCATTTGCTGGCTTTCAGTATCTTCATCAGATAGCGTACATCCTGTGGTATTGAACCGATTCCCATGATGACGCCGATCATGACAGGAAAGATTACCATTGAAACGATCAGGACCAGCTTCGATGTGATGCCAATACCGAACCAGACGACGAACAGAGGCACCAAGGCAATTTTGGGAGCTGTCTGCATGAAAATGATATGTGGCATCAATGCTGTCTTCAGTCCATCTACCTTGGCAAATACATAACCGAGGACGACTCCGAAAAAGACACCCAACAGAAAACCTACCGTTACTTCCCATGTGGTTGCCCACAGATGTGGCCAAATCATACCCGAGCTAAACAATTTGCCGAACTGGACAAAGACAATCTTCGGGGCCGGCAGGACAAAGGCAGGGACATCATGTGTCGAAACGTAAATCTGCCAGATCAATACGAAGATACTTATTGACAGGATATATTCACCTATCAACTTTGCAGCTGTCGTTACATTTCCCTTTATCCTCATCCGATGATTCTCCTCAGGTATCTGCTGTAGTCCTGGAATTCCGTCGTTTCCCTCATGGCCATAGTACGGGGCCTAGGTAAGTCGATGGTTACTGTTTCATTTATCATGCCGGGATGAGCAGACATGACAACTACTCTGTCGGAGAGGAAGACTGCCTCAGGAATACTATGGGTAACAAATACGACCGTTTTCTTTGTATTTTCCCAAATCTTGAGCAACTCGATGTTCAGATGATCTCTTGTCAGGGCATCAAGTGCACCGAAGGGTTCATCCATGAGCAATATCGGGGCATCGTATGAGAGTGCACGAACGATGGAAACTCTCTGCTTCATACCACCGGACAGTTCTCGGGGAAGGGCATCCTTGAACTCTGTGAGACCAGCAAGTTCCAGTAGGGCATCAAGTTTTTCCTGAGACTGGATACTCTTGTCTTTCTTGATATCGAGGGGAAAACCGGCATTCTGCCGTACTGTTTTCCATGGTAGCAATACAGGGTCCTGGAAGACGAATCCCATTTCCTGTTCAGGGCCATCCTTGTAATCAATCTGCCCATTGGTCGGGTTATCAAGACCTCCGATGATTCGAAGGAACGTAGATTTTCCACATCCTGAAGGGCCTATGATGGAAACGAATTCACCGTTTTCTATTTCCAGGTTGATGTCTCTCAAAGCTACAGTGTCTTCTTTCATCAGGACATGGTAGATTTTCGTCAGGTCAGTTGTCTTTAGGCAATAATCATTTGGCATGTTGGTCCTCCCTGAATCCCAACGAATATGATATGTCATTGGCACATTGTCTCAGTTTTTCTATCATCTGTATGTCGATGTCTCCGGTTTCCTTCAGATTGTTGAACGATACGCTGGCAATCGGCTTATCCATGGAATCGAATATGGGGCAGGCTACACCGATGACACCTACCTGCAGTTCTTCATTGGATTTTGCATAGCCGAGCTGACGTATCTTCTGCAGTTCTGCTAGGTAAGTATTAATGTCTGTGATTGTGTTTGGAGCTATTTTCTTGAATGAATTTTCTTTGTTTTCGTTGATGACTTCTTCTGTCGGCAGGTAAGCGTCTATTACCTTACCTGCTGAAGTGGCATATTTCGGAATTGCAAAACCCGTACGTACGTAGAAATATTGTGTATCGATGTTCTGGATGTAATCAATACAGACTGTGCTGCCGTTTTCGACGATACACAGTTCGACTGTCTTGTTGAGTTCCTTTGACAAGGCATTCATGTATTCGTGGGCTATCTTGGTCAGTGCATTTTTCTGGGAAATGTTCTGGGCCAGTGTGAGGACCTTGAAACCGATTCTGTATTTCTTTGATTCATTGTCCTGAAAAGCGAATCCATCTTCCTTAAGGCAGGAAAGGATCCTATGTACGGCACTTGTGGAAATACCTAATTCATCTGACACGCTTTTTACCGATACACCGTCGGGCTCTTTGCTCAGCAATGTCAGTATTGCCAGTGTTCTATTTATCAACTGCATGTTGTCATCCCTTATTACGGGATACGATTCCGTATCACGAATTTAGACACATAATACCATGCACAGGCATTTTGTCAATGAATTTAGAATTTTATCAAAATAATTGCCTGTTGTTAGCAAAACTGATCAAGGGTATGGTTATACATGGGTAGGAATGCTAGAAGTAACTGTAATTGGAAGCAAGAAGTTCTAGGAAAGAACATGATAAATATTTAACTAATATTATTTTTGATGTGTAAAAATTCATATCATAGCTGCAGATTTCAAAATGCTTACGATATTTTTTACTGACAACTTGCCTGTTCGTGTTTTTACTTTTTCCGGAAATTCTTAGAGGGCTTTGATTTTCAGAACATGGTTTATAAAATCCAGCTTTATCCTTTTTCGATAAAGTCCCTATTGCTGACTTAAGGATTGTAGTACGGCCAGACAAAAAGGAAGATATGGACTAATCCAATAAAAATAAACTTTACATAAGAACAATATGTAACTTTCTAAGTAAGTATACTTATAGAATTATTTTATGTTTCTTATCTGAGAACTGCTGCCATACAGGTTTCTCGGATGACAATATTGGAACTGAGGACGATTTGCTCAGTTGAAGGATAGGCATCTTGAATTAATGACAACAATTGTAGCATAGCAATTTTTCCCATTTCCTCGAACGGTTGCCTAACTGTTGTCAATCCAATTAGCGATGAAGTAGGAATATCATCAAATCCAATTATTGAAATATCTGCAGGGATGCTATAATTGTTTTTTCTTAATGTCTCATAGGCACCAAAGGCCATGACATCATTTGATGCACAAATGGCAGAATAATCGAATTTTTTCTGGTCGATTAGATTTTGAGTTTCCTGACTGGCTGTTATCTTATCATAATTTCCATTTATTTTTGTTATGTTGCTTAAATCAATTTTACTATCTTCCAGTGCTTTTAGAAAACCGCTGTAACGTTCTTCTGCCGTTGAAATATCTGCAGGTCCAGCAAGATAAAGAATTTTTTTATGTCCAAGACTAAGCAGATATTTTGTTGCTTGGTACATTGCAAGGAGATTATTTGTAGTAATTGATTGAACTGGGGCGTTTATGCTTGGTATCCGATCAAGAAAGACAATAGGAGGCAATCGTCTCTGTACCATTTCAACAAGCAAATCGGATGGCTTGCCTGAACCGACAAACACAATACCTAAAATATTGATTTTGATTAGATTTTTTAGGATTTGTTCCTCAATTTTTGAATTACCTTCAGTATTGCAAACCAGTAAATCATATCCCTTGCTTCTGCAAATACCTTCGATACCTTTCAGCATGAGAGGAAAAAATTGATTTGTAATATCCGGGATAATAAAAGCAATGAAACCCATTTGGGGGTAATTGCTGCGTTTTGTATGCATCTCGATAACAGATAATACTTTTTTCTTTGTAGAATCTTTTACGTTTGGCGAATCTGCAAGCACTCTACTTACAGTAGAAATTGAGACATTTGATAATTCTGAAATTTCTTTTAAAGTAAAGTCATCTTTCTTATCTATCATATATTTAGTTTACGTTCAATGCAAAACTTTGTCAATTGCAATAAAATTTTTTCAATTTTTACCATTTTATGCAAAAAGATAAATTCATGAAAAATTGACATGATAATTAATTTTTATATATTTTATTATTATATATATAAATATAAAATTTATAATATTAATACTTGACAAATAGTGAAAATAATATGATAACTTTATGCAAAGGAGTTGAAAATGAGAAAACTATTATTAATGCTTATGGCAGTATTTTTGGTTTCAGCTTTTGCATTTGGAAATGGAAAGCAAGAAAGCCAAAACACTGAAACTGAATCTACTGAATCGCAAAAAGAAACGACTGAAATTACATTTCTTTGCAGTTCGGTAAAACCGTATGATACGGCCATGCCCAAAATGATTCAAAAATTTGAATCTGAAAATCCAAATATAAAGGTAAAGCTTGAACAGTTGCCAACCAAAAATATTTGGCAGATGGTGGAAGTAAAATTAGGAGCTAAGGAATCTGTTCCTGATGTAGTATTTACTGATGCTCCTCTTGTTACTGCTTATGCGGTGAAGGGATACTTGGAACCGCTCGACAGTTATTTTTCTTCAGATGAATTGTCTCAATATCTGGATGTTCCACTCAAGGCTTGCACATACAATGGCAAACTTTATGCTGCTCCGTTCCAAAATTCTTCCCAATTGTTATATTATAATACTGACATGTTTGATGCTGCAGGTTTGAAAAGACTGTCGAAAGATCCTGCTGACAGATTGACGTGGAGTGAAGTCGTCGATTTGGCTAAGAAATTGACAATTGATTCTGATAATGATGGGACACCGGAAGTATTCGGATTGGGAATTTCTCAGATCAGCCGTCCTTACCAGATGCTTACCATGCCAGAATCCCTTGGAGGAAAAGCTATCAGTGATGATGGACTGTCAGTTAAGGGCTTGTTGACAGATTCGGCATGGAAGCAGTCTTGCCAATTTATTTCTGATTTGTTTAATGTCGATAAAGTTGCACCAAAAGGTGTTTCTGCTTCCGATATGCTTGCATATTTTCCTAGCGGCAAGTTGGCAATGCTGATTGGGCCGGATTATAATATCCGTGCATATAGTCAGCTAAAAGATTTGCATTGGGATTATGCTCCTTATCCATATTTTAAAAATGGTAAGCCAGTTACTCCGACTGGTAGTTGGTCTTTAGGTATAAACAAATATTCAAAGAACAAACAGGCTGCAATGAAATTGATTAAATTCTTAACATTGACTCCTGCCTGTGTGGATTGGTTCTATATGGATGGTCATTTACCGACAAATAAAAATACATTTACTGCCATTGATAATGATTCGAAATTTAAAGAATGGCCTTTTAATGTCTTTGATTTACTGACTTACGAATCTAACAATACAGCTGTTCCCAGGCCTATGACACCCGGTTATCTTGAGTACGAATCCATTCTTACAAATGCATTCGACGATATAAGGAATGGTGCGGACATCGATACGACTTTGTCAAATACTGAAGACCAAATTGACAGATCACTTGCAAAATACCGATAAAAATTTTTTCTTTCCAGAGACACCAGCTTTTGGTTGGTGCCTTTGGTATTTATCAGAAACATATTCAAGGAAAAGACAATGAACACTAGTAGAGAAAAATTTGTTCCATACTTTTTTCTTATTCCTGCTTTTATTGGACTCGTATTATTTCGTATTGCACCGGTTATCTCTTCTCTGATTGAAAGCTTTCTTAAAGTTTCATTTGCAAATGGTGCGCAGAAAAGCTTTTGTCTTTTTGACAATTACAAAACAGCTTTGTCAGATCAAGTTTTTATCCAAGCTTTACTTAATACATTAAAATTTATAATTGCCATTGTACCTTTTGAAATTATTTGGGCTTTTGCCTTGGCATTATTAGTCAACCATCCTATAAAAAGGATTGGCATTTTCAGAACAATATTCTTTATTCCTTTTACAATTTCGCTGGCAATTACTTCAACAATTTGGGGAATAATGTATAATCCGAATGGTGGTTTTGTAAATTCAATATTTGAACTTTTCAGAATACCTTCTCAACAATTCTTGACAAGTGCATCACAGGCATTGCCAAGTATAATCTTTTTCATTGCTTGGCGAGCTGTAGGTTATTGGATGATTTTCTTGATTTCTGGCTTGCAAAACATATCACCCTCTTTATATGAATCAGCACAAATTGATGGGGCGAGGGGATACCAAAGCTTTTTCTATATTACGCTTCCGATGATGAAGAGAACTTTCCTTTTTGTTTTGGTGGCAAATACTACCGAGAACATATTGATGTTTACCCCAATGTACATTTTGACAGGAGGTGGTCCTCAAAATTCTACAAATGTTGCAATGTACGAAGCGTATCGGGAAGTATTTATTTACGCTGATAGAGGAGTTGGAAATGCAATGGTCATGCTTATGATTGTTTTGATACTTCTGATAATAATTGCTGAATTCAAATTGATGAGAAAGGAAGATTAATTATGAGAAATACAGGAATTAGAATTTTGCATTATACAGTTTTGGTCCTTTTTGCCATACTTTTCCTTTTGCCGATATACTGGGTAGTTATTTCATCATTCAAAAGTGATGATTCAATATTCAATGCTTTGATGCCGTTCAGTCTCAAAGCCTTGAAATTGGATAAGAAAGTATATATTGGTGCATTTTCATATATGCTTTTCAAGCGTAATTTTGCCAGAGCAATTTTTAATAGCTGCTTTGTAACAATCTGCACGACAGCAATGGGAATCATTGTCAACTCTATGTGTGCCTTTTCTTTTTCCGTTTTTGATTTCAAAGGAAAAAATACTTTGTTTACACTTGTATTGCTTACATTTATGATTCCTTTCAGTTCAATTGCCTTGCCACTGTACCAAATTGTCAGTTCACTGCATATGGTTGATACATATTGGGGATTGATTTTACCAGCTGTTGCTAATGGACTGTGTGTTTTTTTGTTCAGGCAATTCTTTCTTGATATTCCTAAGTCATATTTGGAAGCTGCAAGGCTTGATGGAGCAAATTGGTGGACAATTTATTCAAAGATATTCATGAGAATGTCAATTCCAATTGTTGTAAGTGCAGGAATCATACTTTTTATGTATCAGTGGGAAGCTTTCCTTTGGCCTTTGATTGCCGGGCGTTCACCTTCAATGAAAGTTATCCAAGTCGCAATTGCAGATTTGTCACAGGACAATGAAGTTTATTGGAACCAAATTTTTGCCTCTTGCACACTATCCTTGATTTTGCCGATTGCAATAGTCTTACCATTGCAAAAGTATTATATTGCCGGACTTACAAGCTCTGGATTAAAAGGTTAAGTTATGAATAAAATTCCGGTTGTCATTGATGTTGATCTAGGTTTTGGATCAAGGAATGCAGATATTGATGATGCATTGGTATTGTTGCTTGCATTGAATAATCCTTTTTTTGATGTCAAGGCGATAACAACAGTGGGAGGGAATGTTTCTCCGGAGGAAGTTGCCTTAAACTTGGATGTGTTGCTGAAACGTATTGGTTTTGCCTCAATTCCTCATTCAAATTGCTGTGGACGACCTTTGGATCCTCTGCTTTGGGTAAAAGAAAGATGGCATGGTAGCCTGTCACAGGATTGTCTGAAAGATAAAGAAAAGACTTATAGTGTTGATTTGCTGAGACATACAATTCATAATTCAAATGAAAAGATAACGATTCTTGCAAGTGGCCCTTTGACTAATTTGGCTTTAGCTTTGGCGACAGAACCTTCTTTGTCTACGAAGATAAAGCAGATTTGTTTGATGGGTGGTACAAAGACAGCACCAGGTCTTGATTCCTTTCCTGTTGAATTCAATATCAAGGCAGACCCATATGCAGCGGCTTTTGTTTTTTCTTTGTTGATTCCGACTTATGTTTTCAGTTTGGATGTAACAAAGGAAAGAAAAATCATTCCTGAGGATTTGGATGTTCTGAACGAAGCAGTACCGGATGGTCTTGTTTGCAATTTGCGTGAAGCTTTTATCCGATATATGAGTTACCGGTCCCATAAATATGGCTTTGACAAGCCTTTTTCATTTATACATGATGCTTATCCTGTTGTTTACCTTTTACATCCTGAATTTTTTTCAATGACACCTTGTCACATAGCCGTAGATACCGATTGTGGATTGACAAATGCAATGACTGTCTTTGATACGAAAGTGACTGAACAGGATTCCTGTTTTCAGTACTTTGCATCTCATGCAGATGCAGTATCAATTCTTGATTTCGTGTTTTCGGAAATAGTACGAAAATGGGGAAATATCTTATGAAAGAATTGCTTTATGATACTGATTTGATTGGCGATGATTTATTGACACTTATGGTCATTGCAGGAACTAAAGATGTTTCCCTGGCAGGAGTCACTGCATATGGCCGAAGGATTGGTGCTCTTGGGCGTTGCAGGATTGCCCAGCAATTACTGGATTACCTAGGCACGACAGGTGTGGATATAGTACCAGGTGCTGATAGACCTATGTTGCAGGATCCATTACAGGGGTGTATATTTTGCGATAATGTTATTTCCAGTTACGTTTCTAGCAAATGGGATGCCCAGAGAATCTATCAGAATCAGATTCTAGACAAAAAAGCGGCAGAATATTTAGTTGAAAAGGCAAACAAGTCTCCGGGTAAGTATACACTCCTTTGTACAGGTCCTTTGACTAATCTTGCATTGGCTTTGGAACTTGATTCGACAATTGCTACAAAATTCCAGGAAGTTTATGTTATGGGTGGTACGTATGCTGTCAGAGGAAACAGTTCTCCTGTTGCAGAAGCAAATTTCTATAATGATCCTGAAGCTGCCAAATTGGTCTTTTCACACTTCTCAGGAATCAAAATTGTCGGATTGGATGTTACTCTTCGTTTTGCTATTAATCGGAATACTCTTTCTTTTTCCAATGAGTCTTATTTGAAAAATTTCTTTTGTGATCTTGTCTATTCTTGTTGCTGTGCTCATAAAGAAAAGGGGACAGGTCTGCTCATGCCATTGCATGATACGTTGGCTTTTCTTGAATTGGCTGATCCTGGAATCCTCACATTCAAAAAAATGAAGGCGACGATAGGAACAGGGGCTGGCCGTACCCGTGGTATGATGGTTTGCTGTCCTGATGATGGAAATGTCAGGCTAAACTCCCAGTATATTGCTGTTGATGTCGATCTTGACAGAGCCCGGCGATATTTTGCTGCTTGCATGGAAAGGATTATAAAATGAAAAAACTGGAAGGTATCATTCCTTATCTGATCAGTCCTGTAAATGATGACGGAACCGTGAAGCTCAATGTTCTTTCCCGCTTATGCAATGACCTCATTGCAAGTGGTGTCCATGGCTTATGTGTTTTTGGAAGTGTCGGAGAATTTGCCTATTTGACTCCTGGGCAAAAGGACTCGTTGTTGAGAGAAGTCATAACAACAGCAGCCGGGAGAGTCCCTGTAGTAGCAGGAGTCTCTGGTTTTTCTATTGCTCAGGCTGTTTCTGAAGCTATTAAATTCAAGAATATGGGTGTGGATGCAATTGTTGTTATGTTGCAGGCTTATTTTCCTCTTTCAGAAATGCAGATTGCCAACTATTTCAAAAGTGTAGCATCTGCTGTCCCTGATCTTCCTATTATCTTATATTCAAATCCCAAATATATGCATTTTGAAATGTCATATGCTATTTTTGATCAGCTCATTGGTGTTCCGAATATACAATATTTCAAGGATGCGTCAGGCAATACCGGGAAGTTGTTGAGTATTGTCAATAAATATGGCAACAGGTTTAAGATATTCAGTGCATCTGCTCATATTCCTACGTTTGTTTCTTTGCTTGGAGGGATTGGATGGATGGCAGGGCCTGCATGTTTGATTCCTGTTCAATGTGTCCGGCTTTATGAATTGTGTAAAACACATTCTTATGCTGATGCTTTGGTTTTACAGAAGCAACTATGGAAATTGAATGAATTGTTTTCGACTTTTCATTTGGTTCCTTGCATTAAAGCCGGGCTCGAAATACTTGGTTATGATGTCGGTAAGCCTGTATTACCTCTAATGCCTCTTTCAGACAAAGGAAAGAGGCAATTGGAGGATATTCTTCTTGAAATCAGGAACTCTTAAAAATGTTTATCATTGCTTTGACCTTGACAGCACTTTGTGCTTTCCTTTTTCCTTCAGTCGGGACTTTTCTATATCAATTGGGATTTGTAGTAAATCTATGCATAATGGCAATGTATTTTTTCCTTGGCATTGTCGTTGATATAAAAGAAGTCAAAGAATCACTTTCTGAGAAAAAGCTTTTTTTCATTACACAAGTTTGTATTTTCATTATTGCACCGATAATTGCTCTTGTTACTTTTCTTGTCCTTGGTAATTATTGTAGTAAAGATTCGTTGCTTGGACTGATATTCATCGGATGTGTGCCGACTACTATGACATCCTGTATCATGCTGACGAAACGTTACCAAGGAAATACTGCTGCAGCATTGTGTAATGCCATCAGCTCGCAATTGGTTGGTATATTCATTACACCCTTAATCATTTCTTTTATACTGAAAACCCAATATCAACTTGTACAACCTTGGCAAGTGGTTATTAAGAATCTTTTAATGAGGGTAATAATTCCTTTTTCTTTGGGACAACTTTGCAATTTCCTGGCAAAAGGAAAATTAAACAAACGTGTTCCGAATATCATTTCTTTCTATGGTATTTTTGTAATCATTTACATAAATTTTTCCCAGGTGGTTTCTGGTAATGATTTCAATGCACTTATTGGCAATTTTAAACTTCCGATTGTGGGGACCTGCATCATTTGTTTGTTACAACTTTGTATCACGCTTATAATGGGTAAGGCAACACATATTTCATTTGGAAATAGAATTGCTTTGATTTTTACGGGGACTCAGAAAACAATAGGACTTGGAATACCTCTGTCTGCGATTTTTTTTACTAACGAACCGTCATTGGGAATGGGCGTAAACATGCTATTGATAATATATTATTTCCTTGCAATGGTTTTTACCTCACTGATTGTAAAAATTCTTATAGCAAGAAGAAAAAAAACAGATATTGGTCCTGTTGTATCCAAAGTATGACAACGGTCAGGTTCTATATTGAACATCAAGTATTTTATTGGTCTAAAATTTCAGACAACCTATTATAAATAATCTTGAAAAGCGTCCTGAGGGTAGAACTTTTTTATCAGAAGGGGGGAAATATAGGTCCTTCCTGGTTTCATCATTATTTGATGTATTTTTTGTAGTTAGATGAAAGTGAACATAGGGATTCGGTTAATAGCTATAGTTTTGAAAAAACTTTAGCTATTGATTCTTGATATCTGCTATAAGTTGGTTTTGTTGACATTTGAATATAATTACTTTATTTTGAAATAGAGAAATTTATATAAAGTCAACTGGTTTTGGCAGTATATTTGTTATTTATATAGAAGAATCTGTTGATGTTGACGATTCATCTATATGTTATTTTTCAGAAAAGAGATAGATTCTACTTGTGGTCTTATAAAGGGGAGTTTCGAAAAAATGAAAGCATTGAATACCAATCAAAGCAAAGAAACACGTGATTTTATCAAACTATGTGCAGAAATCGAAAAAGACTCGGTGCGAGCGGCAAAAGTTCTTGAAAGGACCGGGATTTATACAAAAAACGGTCAACTCTCTTCTCATTATAATCGAACAAAATAACAATGTACCGACATCGGGATGGATTGATCTTTGGATTCCATGGATGTGATGAAGATGTACGAAACCAATTGGTAAATCGTCAGATAGAATTGTCTCCTAGTAATAATTCTTATGATTGGTTAGGGCCTGGTATGTATTTTTGGGAGAATAATGTCCATCGTGCATATGAGTGGGCCGACTACACCATGAAACATCCACAAAATAAAAACCAATCTATAAAAAAACCATCTGTAGTGGGCGCAGTACTTTGTCTTGGTAGCTGTTTGGATTTTCTTGATGCAGAAAATTTGGAATTATTGAAACCAGCTTATGATTTTCTTTGCCATCAGACGGAAGAAACAGGGAAACCGATTCCTAAGAATAGAGGTAATGGCCTGATTAGAAATTTAGATTGCGCTGTTATTGAAATGTTGATTTCTTTGAAAAAAGAGAAAGAAGTTGTCTATGACAGCGTAAGAGGGGTTTTTTTTGAAGGAGAACCTATATATGAAAACGCCGGATTCAGGTCAAGGAATCATATTCAACTCTGCATACGTAATCCTAATTGCATCAAAGGGTATTTTATCCCAAGAGACTTGGATGAAAAATATTCGTGTGTTTGAATAAATATCCTATCAAGAGATGCGCACAACAACCTTTTGCAGAAGTTGAAAGAGAGGGATATTTTGATTTTGCTAACTTTCTATTGGAGATAAGTTGTTGCTTCCTTTGCTGGTTTTATTGGGTCTGCCTGATACTTGATGTACAAATCTCAAGGAAACTCTGTTGCAGTGACAGATATATATCATTGCAACAGAGACTGAAAACAATTGTGAAGCTTGTTTGTACTGATTATGCCTATTGCTTTTGGAATATCATATGCAATGATCTGCCGCAATCAAGGGAAAAACCTGTAATGGCATGTTCCTTCCGTATCAAAGTCAAGGATGATGGAAGGTCATCGAAGACATCAAAGCAGAGGACATCCTGACTCCTTTGGTAGAGTTTTGCAGCAGGCCATCTGAAACGGGAAATGATGTATTCCTGCCCTTGCTGGCTGATTTGAAGTACTGCGCTGTTTTCAGTATCGGTATATGTTCCTTCCAAACCGTCAAGCTCCTTTGCCGGGAGCACTTTGTCCAGATCATATGTCCTGCCTGCTGCCTTGTAGAGTGCCTTGGAATCACAGAATGATATATATGCATCCAATGTGCCTAGTTGATAACTGCCATCAGGAAGACGGTGCAACGCAATTCGGTAACCGTTTTTCTCTACAAAGTTTTCCTTTCCATTTTCACTGATTGTAAGCTGACAGGGCCTGTCCTTGTCATTGTTCACATAAGTACCGACCATTGCTTCCTTCAAATCTTTTCCACTTTCAATGGACTGTTCCTGCGGAAGTTCCAGGAGTATGTCAGCGATACGAAGGGCAGCTTGCTTCGGAGCAATATTCGTCGTATTGCTGAAGATACAGATATCCAGATGTTCCTTGGGGAAGATGAGTATCTGGGAGCGAAAACCTGCATCTACACCTCCATGTCCGAAGAATTCCAGTCCTTTATGGCTGCCGAATTCCAATCCGGCACCGTATTCACTCGGAAGGCCATTTGACAGGATCGGACGGGTAAACATGAAGTTTCTTGAGGCTTGGGAACCAAACGAAGATAGTTGCCCTTCATAGTAATCCAAGACTGACACGAAATCATCGACGGTACTGTTGACGCTTGTCGGACCATAAAGACAGAAATTCAAAGGTTGATAAGCAAACTTGCCGTTTCCTCTGTCAATGTAGGAATATGCAACATTTTTCAGGACCTGTGTGACCTCATTCCGTACACAGGTCTGGTTCATCCCAAGGGGAATGAAAACCTTTTGCCTGAGGAACTCAGGAAAAGGCATGCCTGATACCCGGTTTACGATTTCTGCAAGCAGGGTAAAATTAGAATTGCTATACAGATACCTTGAACCGGGAGTAAAATTCAGATTCCTTTGATCTGAAAGGGTAGCTAGGACATCCTGCATGGTAATGACATCATCAATCCTGACCCCACGGAGCATCAGGAGTTCCCATTGGTCACGTATCCCGCTGGTATTGTTCATGAGGTTGCGAATGGTAATGGCAACCGGGATATGTATGATATCTCCTACATATTTCCGGATATCATCATCCACCTGTAGCTTGTGTGCTTCCTGAAGCAACAGGATTGCCATGACGGTAAACTGCTTGGAAACCGATGCAAGATGGAAAAGTGTCTGTGAATTGATAGGCACCTGGTATTCCAGATTGGCCATCCCGAACCATTTCCTATATATTGTCTTCCCTGCTTTCCTGACAAGTACCTGGCCACCTGGACAATTTCCTGACTGCCACCTAGCAAACAACTTGTCAATGTTTTTTTCAGTATCCATAACTGTTGCTTCTCCTGTAAGTCTGCTGTCTGTCAATAGACAGGGACATGGAACTTGCTGATGCACGATCCATGTCCATTCTTCTGTATGATTGCATGTCCGTCAACGGGCATTCTTTCATGTCTTTCTTATTTGTCTCAGTAAATCAATGAAGAAAAATAAATGATACCTATCATGACGACATCACCGGTGTTCTGATAGTTGTGCAGTGTGTTTTCAGGCACATAGGCACAGTCTCCGACTCCCATGGGAAACACTTCGTCATCGATGTGCATGTCTATTTTTCCTTGCAGGATAAAAAGGCTTTCATCCATCTTGCAATGGGAAATCATTTTTTCAGAAGCCCAGCATCCTACGTCAAGCTGTACATACAGGCCGGTCATTTTCGCTTTCTTATCGCCAGGCAGGTTGGAAGGAGTGAGAATTTCATACTTTGTAGAAAGTTCGGGCATGTGCATCTGCAATCGGGCTGTAGGAGCCAGACAGTAGGTGCCTTCCTGTTCCTTCTTGATTATTTTCCCGCTCCAAGTATTCTTTTCCTCAGTTTCTCCCGTGATAAGCCAGACTTCGGAACATTCCAGACATGCAGCAATCTTACGCAGTGTATTGAGCGACGGCTGTTTGAGATTACGTTCCAGTTGGGAGAGAAATCCTACTGTGTATCCCGTTTGCTCTGCTACTTGTGCCAAGGTGTAGCCCTTGCGTTTCCTTGCTTCCCTTATCCTGTTTTTCTCCATTTCGAATCCCTCTGTCATTTATTCATTTCCAATGTTGCATTACTTCAAGAATAGTTGCATCTGTCGAAGACATACCCGGGAAGCTGACGGTTCCCATATTTCTCAACGTTTGTTCTGCTGTTGTACCAACGATGCCATTGTCATTGGGAATGACCACATCGGACAAAGCCAGAATTGCTGATTGGACGGCACTGGCAACTGCATTTGCCAATTTTAGGGAACAACCCTCTTTTGCGCCATCACAAATCATACCAGTGATCCCTCCTGCCATGTTCTTGATACTGTTCTCCATCTGTATCATCGACCCATCCAGCATATATGTCAAAGCACAGGCTACTCCTGTTCCTGACGCGACACCGCAGCCACACATGCCCGACAGTTTCCCTGAGAACCGTTTGACATAGACGGTGACCAGGCAGGACAGAGCCAATGCCTTCAGCATTTTCATCCTTGGAATATGCAGATACTGTGCAGCACGGGCTATGGGTACCATTGCCGTAATTCCATGGTTCCCGCTGCCTGCACAGGTCATTATGGATATCGGACTGCCCGATACCCGGACGTCTGACGCTGCACAGGTAGCAATCTGCAATTCTGTAGTCAAATCGTCTGCGACCCATCGTTTTCCGTCAGCCAGATCCTTCAGATGTGCACCGATTGCACTGCCAGGTCTGTGCGCAAGTCCCCACTTTGATGCTTCCATGTTCATATCGGCACCGAGGGCAAGCAGTTCAAGTTCATCAGAACTACAGGTTTCTACCAATGCAACCAATTCTTTGATTGTAACATCCGTAAGGCCATCTGTACACATTTTTTCTTCATCTGATGGCCTCCTGCCGTCTAAAAGGACCTTGCCGTTTTTCTCGCGGTATACGATGGAATCGTGGTAATCCTGGATGATGCATCTGCCGTTTCCTTTTGAACCTTTGCAGGATGCTTCAATATAGAGCATCTTGCCATTGTCAGAGACCGAAACAGATACGCCATCAGAAGCCAAAAGGGATGTGCAGGCTTTTGCCTGGACATCAGTCACTGTCTTCAGTGCTTCAAGCTTCAGACGGTAATCTCCTCCGATTGCACCGAGGGCAGCGGCAGCTTTGATTCCTTTCTCGGGGAAACCGGGGATGCCGACGGCCATGCAATTCTTATAGATATCGGGACTGACGATGATGTCGATGTGCTGTGTGCCGATGGAGTTCAGGTCAGAGGCGGCACTGCAGCACATGGCTACAGCACCGGGCTCCGTGACACCCAAGGATGGTTTGATTTCTTCTGCCAGTATGTCCAAGAGTTGCTGTTTGTTCATTTCTGTTCAGCTCCCAATGCTTTTACCGCTTGTTCCAATTGTTCAAGGCCTTGCGTCAGCAATGACCTGGGACAACCGAAATTCAGACGCATGTACTGTTCGCTGGAAGGGCTGAACCGAACACCTCTGTTGCAGCCGATCTTGGCGTTGTTGATGAAGAATGCATCGAGTTCCTTGTTGTCTTTGAAACCAAGACGCTCACAGTTCAGCCAAAGGAGATAGGTTGCTTCCGGTTTCCATACCTGGATCTGGGGAATCCTTTCTTTGAAGAAGTCGCAGGCATAGTCCCTGTTTGCCTCAAGATAGTCCAGCAGCTGTTCCAGCCAGTCATCACACTTGGTAAATGCCGCTTCAAGGGCCACGAATCCAAAGATATTGCCATTGTCCACTTCAAGGCTGTAGAGGATATCATCAAAGGCTTGCCTGATTTTCGGATCAGGAATGACTATGTAGGAAGTGGAGAGCCCTGCAAGACCGAATGTCTTGCTTGGGGCGTAGCAGGCAATGGTATGGCTTTCGGCATAGGGGGTGAGGGAAGCAAATGGAATATGCTTATGTCCCTTGAAGGTGAAATCTGCATGGATTTCATCAGAGATTACCAACAGGTCATGCCGTTGTGCAAACTGCTCAAGCTGCAACAGTTCTTCCTTGGACCAGACTCTTCCTACAGGATTATGAGGATTGCAGATCATCAGGACTTTGAGGCGTTTGTCTACCAAGGATTCCATCTTGTCGATGTCGAATGCGTATCGGCCGTTTTCGTCTTTGTCCATCAGGCAGTCGATCAACTTCCTTCCGTTGTTGGTCACTACATGGGAAAAAGGACCATACACGGGACTGAGAATCATTACGGCATCTCCAGGCCTTGTGACAGCCAGCAGGGAAAGGGCCATTGCAGGAACGACACCGGGGCTGAAGGTAATCCAGTCGTCATGGATGTGCCAGCCATATTGCCTTTCTACCCATTCACTGATGATATGGTTGTATCTTCCGCTCCTATAGGTATAGCCGAATACACCGTGTTCCAAGCGTTTCTGCATGGCATCCAGAACTGCATCTGGAACCTTGAAGTCCATATCTGCAACCCACAAGGGGAGGATATCATCAGTTCCGTATGTTATTTTGTTGTGGTCCCATTTGAGACAATCCGTGTTATGTCGGTCAATGACCGTATCAAAATCATAATTCATATGTGTTTTTCCTTACGCTATCTTAATTTTATTTTGCCAATGTACATGCGTACATGATCATTTCATACAGATTCGGGAAGTTTTCGTATTGGCAGGAAATGGTGCGTGCATCTTTCAGCTGTACGTTCGGAAGCCTTGCAACGCTTGCAGCCATGGCTGAGTCAGTAAACTCTATTTCCAATACATAGGGAGCATCGAACGTATACAGAGGAATGTCTGCGGGATTCCTGTCCAAGGCAGAGACTACAGAGGTGACGGTGTCTTCATAAAGTTGTTTCCTGCAATGGAACTTTGCGGCAGTCCGGCCCAGTGAATCCTTGGTGCAGACAAAGTTGACCCATGGCATCATCTGCTGGTCAATCAGTTCCTTGCGGAGTCCTGAGTCTCCGACGACGAGGGCTACCGGAATACCAAGGTAGCCGGCATAGGCAGCATTTGTGGTTGATTCATTCATGCGCTTGCCGTTGATCGTAAGGTTATGGATCAACCTGCTGGAAAAGCTGTGGTCCATATTTGCCTCTGTTTCGCCTACACCGGCATGATAACCGACGAAGAAGACCATGGAACATGTTGCGTCAAGTCCTGACATCATATAGTAGGGGCGCGGGGAACCGCTTATCAGACTGATGCGGTCATCAAACTCACTCAATTGGGCATATGAAAGATTGGTACCGGACCCATGGGAATCAGCAATAAGGATTTCTTCAATTTTGTTCTGTAGTGTGCTGTTATGGATGCCGTCGATGATCCATCTTATCTGCATATGCATTGATTGACGAAAACGTTCCTGCTCTTCAGTTTCCTGTTTCCAGTTGGTAATTCCAGCCAACCCTTCCATGTCAACGGAAATGAAAATCTTCATAGAAACAATCTCCTAAGTTATGAAAATTTTTTGAATAAATATACGAAAAATGTATTGACAAAAAATAACTTACGGTAAAATATTGTACAAAAAAGTGGATTTAGATGCAATACTAAGCTGAAAATATTTCTGAGAGTTAAATTTTGAGAGGTTTTTTACTAAAAGGGAAAATATATTAGTTGCCATATACTGTCCTTATGTGACAGATTGGAATTTGAATTTTGGAGGAATGAAAAATGAAGAGGAAAGGGATGATTACAGTTTCCCTGGTACTTGGAATCGCTGCAGTCTGCTTGTTGAGCAGCTGTGGTGCCAAAGAGAAAAGTTCTTCAGCATCGGCTACCACGGAAAAAGCCACTGCTGCAGCAACTACCACGGAGAAAACTGCTACAGCTACATCATCTGCTGCGGACAAAACCCCTACAGCGACGACAGAAAAAACTTCTCAGACTCAGGAAACCAAGCCGGTTGCCAGTGGGGATGATTCCCGCTACCTGGTCTGGAACTTAGGAAAGGAACCGAAAAGCTGGGATCCTACCACAAACAGCGAAAGTATCTCTGATACGATGTGCAAGCAGTTGTTCGAAGGTCTGACCGTAAGCACAGCTACAGGTATTATCCCTGGCATTGCTACGTCCTGGGATGTTTCTGAAGATGGAAAGACATACACTTTCCACTTGCGGAAGAATGCAAAATGGTCTGACGGTTCTCCCGTTACTGCCTATGATTTCCAATATTCATGGCGGAGGATCTGTGACCCTGCCGTTGCTTCCGATGCACTTCAGGCTGTTACTGACTATATCGTAGGAGCCCAGGAGTACTTTGACGGTACAGGTCCCTATGATGATATCAAGGCAACTGCACTTGATGACTATACTTTCCAGGTAGTACTCAAGAACGTGACACCTTATTTCCCGCAACTGGTAGCAAATGATGTCTATCTGCCGGTGAAAAAGGATGTTGTCGAAGCAAATAGCGATGCTTGGGAAAAGAATCCTGCTACCTGTATTTCTGATGGTCCGTTCAAATTGACGGAGTACAAGATCGGTTCCCATTTCATCTTCGAAAAGAACCCGTACTATTGGAATGCGGATGCCGTGAAGCTCAAGGGTATCAAGGCAGTCATCATTACTGATGCCAATACGTCATTGCAAGGCTACCAGGCCGGTCAGATCGATGTGACCAGTACCCTTCCTGCTGAGCAGATTCCTCAGTTGGTTGCAGAAGACCCGAATGTGGTCATTACTGCAGACACAGGTGCCCAGTTCCTGAACTTCAACTGTGACAAGGCACCGTTCAACAATGTGGATGCCCGTAGGGCAGTTGCCTATGCAATTGACCGCAAGCAGTTGACCGAACAGGTATTGAAGGATGGTTCCGTACCTGCCAGCGGTTTCCTTGCTCCTACCTGCATGAAGACGGACGGAGGTTCGTTCCGTACGATGGAAGACGATGGCTATCCTGCTGCTGAATATGGTATTGATCCCCGTAAAGCAGATGTACAGGCAGCAAAGGAAGAGTTGGCAAAAGCCGGCTATCCTGACGGCAAGGGTTTCCCGACCGTGGAGCTTGTCTATAAGAACAATGCCAAGTACAAGAAGATTTCTGAAGCAATCCAGCAGATGCTGAAAGCTAACCTGAACATCAACGTGACGCTCAGGGCAGAAGAATCCAGCGTGTTCATTGATACGAAGACGAAGGGCAAGTATGATATGGCTCCCGGCGGCTGGACGAATGCACCGTATGATGCAAGCGGCCTGGTCAAGCTGTTCTATTCCCAGAATGGTAACAACACACCGCAATGGCGCTGGAAAAATTACAAGGGAGCTCCTTGGGATACTGTCTTGAATCCTGGCAACAAGCCGTTTGACGAGTCATTTGACAAGGCAATGGCTTCCCAGGGCAGTGCCCGTGACGAGGCTTGGCATGAAGCTGAAGTTGCATTGATGACTGACATGCCTATCACTCCTTTGTTCTACCCGTCGTTCATTGCAGTGGTCAACAAAGACAAGGTAGAAGATGTCGAGCTGACCTCCACGAACAGTTTTATGTTCAAGCATGCACAGATCATCAAATAGTTGATTGACTTTGCTTGGTTATAGCTATGCATACTGTGCAGGTTTGCCTGCACAGTATGGTTCATTGTATATACCTGGGAGAACAAACGTATGCTTCGCTATATTATAAAACGGATAATCTCGGCACTTATTACTATATGGTTTATAATGACACTGACGTTTTTTCTCATGAATGCCATACCTGGGGATCCCTTTTCAAGTGAGAAGATGGCCGATCCCGTTATCATTGCAAACATGAAGGCAAAATATGGTCTTGATAAACCGCTTCCGGTCAGATACGTGCGGTATCTCGAAGGTTACCTTCATGGTGACTTTCGGCATTTCCTATACGAAGAAAGGTCTGACGACCAACCAGATTATTGCAGCCGGATTCCCTACATCGATGCGGATCGGTCTCAGTGCAACGTTGTTGGTACTGTTCTTAGGTGTCTTTTCCGGCATAATTGCTGCTTTGCGCCAAAACAAATTCGTTGACCGGCTGCTGATGATCCTGTCGACATTGGGGGCGACGATTCCCAGCTTTGTCTTTGCTACCGGCTTCTTGTTCCTTTTCAGCAAGATGCTGGGGCTGGTCCCTGCCTATGGGACAAACAGTTGGCAGGGCTATATCGGTCCTGTCGTTGTCATAGCTTTGTTTCCGCTTGCTTTCGTGACACGGCTTATGAGAACGTCGATGTTGGATATCCTCAGCCAGGACTATATCCGCACGGCACGGGCAAAGGGTCTGTCAGAATGGAAGGTACTTGGCAAGCATGCGATGCGCAATGCCATACTTCCTGTCGTTACCTATATCGGACCTTTGTTTGCGGCCTTGATTACCGGATCCTTTGTCGTTGAGAAGGTTTTCGGAATTCCTGGTATCGGCAATCTTTTTACCAATAGCGTCCTCGACAGGGACTATACGCTCATTATGGGGATTACCGTCTTTTTCGCTGTGTTACTTGTGCTGTGTGTGTTGGTCGTTGATATCACGTATGTCTTGATTGATCCTCGCATTACGTTAGATTAAAAGGAGCTGGAACCATGCTTGATACAAAAACCATACCTTCGGCGATGTGGGCATCCCTTCCCAAGGAAAAGAAAGATGCTGAAAAGATAGAACGGCCGAACCTTACGTTCATGCAGGATGGATGGAGAAAGCTCAAGGCAAATACCATTGCAATGGTAAGCCTGGTATGTATTGCCGTCATTGCCATCGGTGCAATCTTCATTCCGTTTTTCTGGCATTATAACTATTATGAGCAGGATCTGAATTATGCAAACTTACCTGCACATATGAAGACCTTTGCTGTTGATGATAATGACTATGTCTATGTCACGCCGCAATACACGCTTGTTGCGATGGATGGGCACGGCAATCTGAAAAATGATGCAGAACTCGTGCGAAAGGACATGATCCACAAGAAGAATTACTACAAGGTGAACGGGCATTCCGTAGTGATTGGCTATGGCAGTTACATGGAAGCTGTGAAGGAATACAAGAAACTTCAGAAGACAGGTGACAAATACGTTCCTGTCAGTGGTGCCTCGTACCTTGCAGTCTTACTATGGGGCTTCGGCTCCTGACAGGATTTCCTTGCGGAAGGCGAAGACCATCCTTGAGAACAAGTTGGTCCGTGTCACTGTGACCAGTGATGGAAAGACCCTTACCGATACGAAGACGCTGCATAACAGGACCTACATACTGGGAACTGACGGGCTGGGAAGGGATTTGTTCATCCGTATTGTGTATGGTGCGCGTATTTCCCTTACCGTCGGTATCATCGCGGCACTGATCAATTTCATCGTCGGGGTGCTCTATGGAGGTTTGGCTGGTTATATCGGTGGAAATGTCGACAATGTCATGATGAGGATCGTAGATGTCATCGATTCCATTCCGATGACGCTCTATGTCATTCTTATCATGGTGATCATCGGTTCCGGCCTGACTTCGATCATCCTTGCCTTGGGGCTGACGTTCTGGGTAAAGATGGCCCGTATCGTAAGGGGACAGGTCCTTAGCCTGAAAAAACAGGAGTTCATAAAGGCCGCCGTCGTAATGGGAGCCGATACCAAGAGGATCATGGTACGGCATCTGATCCCGAACATGGTAGGTCCCATCATGGTCAACATTGCCATGCAGGTTCCCAGCGCGATATTCAATGAAGCTTTCCTGAGCTTCATCGGGCTTGGGATTTCTGCGCCGATGGCTTCCTGGGGTACGCTTTGCAATGATGCCTTGGCCGGTATTTACGTGTATCCTTACCAGATGGCATTTCCTGCCATTGCCATTTCAGTTACCATACTGACTTTCAACCTGTTCAGCGATGGGTTGAGAGATGCCTTCGATCCAAAAGTAACCAAGTAAGGAGTACACCATGTCCAAGGCATTGCTTACGGTAGATAACCTTCATACATCATTCTTTACCCAGTTCGGTGAAGTCAAGGCCATACGTGGTGTGAGTTTCCATGTTGACGAGCGGGAGATCATCGGCATCGTCGGTGAATCGGGGAGCGGAAAAAGTGTCACTTCGCTCTCTATCATGAAGCTTTTGACTTATCCTGGGAAAATCGTCGGTGGAAGCATTGCTTTCCAAGGCGAAGAGCTGACGACGAAGAGCCAGCATCAGATGAGGAAGATCAGGGGGAACAGGATTTCCATGATCTTCCAGGATCCGATGACTTCCTTGAATCCCCTCTATACTGTCGGGAACCAGATTGTCGAAGCCATCAACGAACATCAGCATCTTTCTCCCCAGAAAAGCAAGGAAAAGGCAATTGAAATGCTTTCGCTGGTGAGGATTCCTTCGCCTGAAGAACGTTTCAACTGTTATCCACATGAATTTTCAGGAGGTATGCGCCAGCGTGTCATGATTGCCATGGCTCTCTGTTGCCAGCCTCAGTTGCTGATTGCTGACGAGCCGACAACGGCTTTGGATGTCACGATTCAGGCCCAGGTGCTTGAACTCTTGAAGAACCTAAACCAGGAACTGCATACTTCGGTTATCCTGATCACGCACAACTTGGGCTGTGTTGCTACGACCTGTTCCCGGGTATTGGTCATGTATGGCGGAAAGATCATGGAAGAAGGGACGACCGAAGAAATTTTCTATGCACTGCGTCATCCGTATACGATGGGACTGCTGCGGTCAGTCCCGACTGTTTCAGATACGCAGACGAAGAAACGGCTTGTTCCTATCCTAGGGACTCCTCCGGATTTGCTGCGCCCACCCAAGGGCTGTCCGTTCTATCCGCGCTGTGATTTTGCCATGGAAATATGCCGGAGTGAAGAAGTTCCGGCATTTGAGTTCAGTCCTACGCACAAAGCCTGCTGCTGGCTCTGCCATGCACAGGCTCCGAAGGTCGAAGCGTATGAACAGCAGCAGAAGGGAGTATTCCATGGATGAGACGGTATTGGTCGATGTACAGCATCTGAAGATGCATTTTACGCGGAAGACGGGTCTGATAAAGCAACAGGAAAAGTGTGTAAAGGCTGTCGATGATATTTCCTTTACGATCAAAAAAGGTGAGACCCTGGGACTGGTAGGAGAATCCGGATGCGGAAAGTCCACTACAGGCTACTGCATGGTCCGTCTCTATGACCCTACCGGGGGAAGGATCATATATGATGGGACGGATATTGCTTCTTTGCCAAGCAAGGAAATGTGGATGTTCCGTAAGAAGATCCAGATGATTTTTCAGGATCCGTATGCTTCACTTGATCCCAGGATGACTGTTTCCGATATCATCGGAGAACCATTGGACATTTATCATCTTTATGAAAATGCCAAGGACCGTCAGGACCGTATCAATGTCCTGCTGCAGACCGTCGGGTTGGGCAAGGAGCATGCCAACAGGTATCCTCATGAATTTTCCGGTGGCCAGCGACAACGTGTAGGCATTGCCCGTGCCCTGGCTGTAAATCCTCAGTTCATAGTCTGTGATGAACCTATCTCTGCCTTGGATGTATCCGTGCAGGCACAGGTGGTCAATATGCTTGAGGACTTGCAGCAGCAGATAGGACTTACTTATCTTTTCATTGCACATGATCTTTCAATGGTACGGCATATTTCCCAGCATGTCGGTGTTATGTATTTGGGATCATTGGTAGAAACAGGAGAGACGGAAGAGCTTTATAAGCATCCGCTCCATCCTTATACCCAAGGATTGCTTTCAGCAATTCCTTTGCTTGATCCTAAAGCTGGCAAGGAGAAGAAGACTCATTTGCTTGAAGGAGAGATACCGAGCCCTCTCAATATGCCCAAGGGTTGCAAGTTTGCTTCCAGATGTCCCTATGCAATGATCCGTTGCAAGGAGGAAGTACCGCCGTTGAAGGAAGTGTCTCCTGGTCATATGGCAGCTTGTTTCCTTCTTTGATTGTCAATATTGAATATGAGGATTATCTTCGGGGGATAGGTTGTCCTTTCTATAAGTACAATTAGAAAATAAATTGTCTTACAGATAGTATGCAACTGGGGTGTATATAATTCGTTCTAAGTGTAAGAGAATACTATTGATTACAACAGATATGAAACTTCATGTCTGTTGTTTTATAGTGGCTAAGAAAATTCTCTTGCTTGCATGGACCTGTATTGTTTTAGAAAGTCATATCGACGGGAACCAACATCATTATCTTCTTTGAGATGATACTCCTTTAATTCCTATTGAGGCTGTATTTTTAACAACCTTGCCGACATCTAGGAAAGGTATAGGATTATTGGTGTGATAGAAGTTGATATACGTATGATTCTTGGTATTTGTCTTGATATAATGTTTAGAAATCAACCAAAGTTTTTTTATTGTTTCGATTTTATCATATGTCCGGTGAAATGAACTGAATGTCTTTAGGTCTTTTTGTTTGAGTACATCCATTACGCTGTTGATCTGTATGCTGCTTTTTCCTTTATCTCGTGAAACAATTTCCATGGGAAGATGCAGATTTGATTTTATGCATCTGCATAAGGCGTATTCTGATTGTCCATGGACGATAGTCATGAGATGTTGGTAAGATGGTTTTATCTTACTCATTGTTATGTCCTTTTTCCGTATGCAGGACTTTTCCCTTTTCCCCTTGTGCTATCCTTTTGTATGTATCTGTTACCAACTCTTCAAAATCCAAATCTCCTGATTCCGGTACACCTTCATAAAATCCATGGAGGTATTTTACTCTCATACTGTTGTTTTTCTGGGTTCTGAACTTATATTCCGTTATACATGTAATTTTCTTATTCCCGTTTGCATCTGCACGTATTACATATACATTTTCAGGTGGAACAGCGTCCAGCAGCAAGGTGTTGTGGGTTGAGACTATCAACTGACCTCTGTTTTCAGCTGGCAGATCCAATAACATTTGCATGATTTGTACCATCAGCAGATCGTGGATACCTGAATCAATTTCATCGACCAATACCGTCTGACCTGCAGCATAGGAAAAAAGCAAAGGAAATATTTCCAGTATTTTTTTTGTTCCTGTCGATTCCATGGTCACAGGAACGGAACAGATTTTTCCGGAAATCAGTTTGTCGAAATACAAGGTGTAATGGAATCCTTCTTTTGCCTTTGAAAAATGGTAATGGACGGCTTTGATGTCAGCATAGAGCTTTGTGAAATATTGGTTTAGCATGTCCTCACAGGCAAGGAGCTCCCTGTTGTCTTTTGCCTTGGTAAAACCTTCTTCCAGATTGTTGAGGAACTGAAACAGTACGATACTCCTACCGGTTTCACCATAATGGACTTTGCAGAGGATATTGATTCCCTGAAGTGCTTTTTTTATGGAAAGCAGGACTGGAGACAATGCATTCTTGATATAAGGGATATTCGTTCTGGTCTGTTCATACGTCAGAATGGACATGAGGGTATGCTTACCCCAATATTTGTCTATTTCCTCTTCCAATTCCTTCTTGTATTTCGTTGTCACGAAGCATGAAGGACTGAGAAAGCTTTTATCTTGCGAAATACTGAAAAGGATTCCGGCTTTTTCCTTCAATGTTCCATAGAGCTCCTCTTTTATTATTCCCTGCTTTGAAAAACTCGCAAAGTAATGCCCATCATGATTGTTCAGTCTGAATCCAAGTTCAATTTCCATTGGTTTTTCATTGCCAATGGACCAATAGTTATGAATGATGTCGGAAAGGGATGAATTACGTTCTTGAATGGCTAAATCCAAAAGTTTCTGTTTGATTTCATCGTCTTGCAATGATGTAATTTGATTTACCGAAAAATTTTTATGCATTTGGTTCGTCAAGGTGTCCATGGTTTGCATCAGAAACAAGATGCTAAGGATAAGATTTGATTTTCCCGCGCCATTCTCACCATAGATCAAGGCCAGTTTCTTTGGGATTCCATGGGAACCACGCAGATCGATCGATATACTTGAAAATGACTTGAAATTTGTTAATCTAATATAGGTAATCATGTTTTTATCCCGATTTTTGTTATAATATATACCAAAATTTATTATAAGTAAATTATAATTAATTGATTTTGTATACTTTCTTTGTACTGTTTTTTGTTTGTATCAAGCCCAAGATGCCTGAAATTGTAGCATTATATTTTTAATTCCAACGCTTCCTTGCTGGCATCCTCAGTATCAGGAACTTGTCCCCACAGTCAGAAAACGCCCTTATGATTTTCTTTGATGCATATCCGGCATCAAGGGTGAGGGAACCGACGCTGATGCACAGGCTTGACTCCACGTCTTCCACGATGCCCATCACCGTGCTCACGTCAAGCAGGTTTCCCGGGATGATGTCGAACCATACCGGAAGGGAAGGGAGCCGTGTGTCCAGTACCAGGACAAGCCCCATCATGCAGGCGCTCCCATGTACCCCGTGGTTGCAGCATCAAGGAATATTATCTTCCTCAGCACTTCCATTGAAATCTGCCTGGAATGATATTTTGCTTTGCGGACGTATGCGACGTCCTTGATCGAAGCCGAACCGGATATGAAATTGCCTGCGGCATCGCAACAAGTCTTCTGAGTTTTGATAAAAGCCATGTCCGTCTCTTAAGTAGTCCCTTATATCACTACATGATATACAGCGCATGACAACTTACATCAATAATTCAAAAGAAAATATTCAAACTATTTGGAATGTAGTACTACAAAATCATTCATCTAAGAATTATCTCATGGCTATCTGGGAAATATGATGGATATGTCCCTTAAGTCTTTCATAAGCTCATTGTGACTGTCCAGAATAATTTCCGGAACTTGGCTATAGTGACGTTGCTTATCACCGGTTTTTTCTTTGATAAGAAGTTTCTGCTGAACTTTAAAGCGGTATTCGCACTACAACTTAAAAACAAACAGTCACTGACAGGATCAATGATCATGAAAAGATTGGGATTTTGAGAAAAGCAACAATTATACTATTTCAAACCTTTTTTACCAATGAATTGCCTTTCATCGGGTTTATTGCCTGCCGGGACATTTCAATTTCTTTTTCTCCTTTTTCTCCCATTGACAGACATGTTTTTACAAACAATATATCAAGAATAACAAGTTGCACTAACCTTGAAACCAAGGCATCAGTATAATAGGGCATATCGTTTTTGACACTGAATAGGGCAATATCTGCAATTTGAACTAGCTTGGAATGTAGATAGCTTGTAATGGCAATGACCGTACAGCCGTTTTCCTTTGCATTTTTTGCACATTCAACTACTTCCATGCTTGCTCCCGTATGAGAAATCAAGATCAAGACATCTTTTTTACCCAAGTGAGAAGAACGGATGATGGCAAAATGGGAATTGCTTTCATAACTTGAATGCAATCCCAGTCGCATGAATTTATGATGACCATCCATTGCAATGGCACTTGAACCACCAGATCCATAGAACAAGATTTGATTGGCATGTAAAATTTTATCAGCTGCTTTTTCCAAATCTTCGGGTGCAACAAATTTTTCTATATCACAGATAGCTGAAGTAGCAGAATGAATTACTTTCTTGCGAATCAACGCAATGGAATCATTAGGCGTGATGTTACCATAACCATCTTTCAACAGTATGTTATTTTCATTTTCTGAGGTCTTTTCTGAAGCTTCTTGTACCAGTTCCAATCGAAATGTCTGATAAGATGAATAATCCAGCTTGTTGATGAATCGAATGACAGTTGTCTCACTTAGATTACATTCATGAGCAACTTCACTTATCGATAATCTCATCGCACTTTCTTTGTTAGCAAGAAAGAAATCTGCAATACGTTTCTGTTGGACGGAAAGTATGCTGTATCGATATTTCATTTTTTCAAACGGTCCCATTTCCATATATTACTCCTCTTCCAATATATATCGTTCATATCATTTCATCAGACGTGCCAAGGATGAGAAACATTATCAAAAGAATAAGTAAAACAAGAGAACCAAAAGTTGCTGTTCACTTATCTTAATCAAATCAATATGCAATGTTATTCAATACGAAGCAAAGATTTATCCTAACATGGTAGTCAAAATCCATACTACTTGGTCTTATTGTTGATGTTATTCCAAATCTGACAAGGTAAATCCACATAAAGAATACTGATAATGGAATCAAGCTCATGACGTTTGAAGCAATGGAGGATGACACTATATAGGATAATTGCTATACCAGATTTGATTATAGAAAATGTTTTACTTAAGTACCTCCCATAATGATACTTGGCAATAAAAGAATCAGTAAGGTTTTTTCAATGTTACAGGCAATCCTTCTTTTTGTGGGATTTGCTTCTGCTTGGTAATTATTTCTTTTCGCAGTAAAATAATTATATATCATAAGGTACCTCCCATCAAGATTACCATTATAGACTCAAAGCCAGAATGAGAATCATATCTGATTCATTTTCAATTCATCAATGATACATTGTGAAAAACCTACTTACCTTCTTAATATCCCACCGGTATCTATTATTCAGTCTGTATGAAGAAAAATCTTGATACCGATGAAAATTTTCTGACATAATACAGTAGCAAAGCATAAAGAAAATTTTGCAAAGCTTTGATTTATTTGTATGCTACTCAAATATAACATAGAAATCTGAAAGTTCCTGAATAAGACAAAAGTTCCGCAAGAAGCAACATTCCCGTAATTCTGGTTGTGTATATAAAGCAACAACAATAATACAGCAGTTTAGGAAATGAGAACTGCTTTTCGATATTGCTTTCAGTTCCAGAGAACTTGACTATATGCAATGGATCATGATGTATAAATCAATTTTTCATAGCACTCTTTCAGCGTTGCGGCCTCTCCTACATTACCAGGAAAGATTACATAGGGAATGGATGGGAATTTGCTTTCTTGTCCCAATTGCCAAACAGGAATGCCCGGACAGATTTGGCCAAGAACTTTTGCACGTTTTACATGCAAAGCCTTTATTCCTATGTCACTTGAAGTGATTCCTCCTTTTGCAATAATGAACGAAGGCGTGACAGTCAAAAGCTGCACAAGCGATTGTACACCATCGCTGATTTTGACAGACCGGATCAATGCCGATTCTTTTGAGTCATCTGGCAAAGATAACAAAGTTCTCTCTGTAAAACAAACTGCGGTCTTGCCAGAACGGATAGTTTTTTCTTCTAGTTTGACACAGCGTTCGATTTCTTTCATAAAAGCAATTTTACCTTCTAAAACAAGGCTGGATTCAAACTTAATTGGTACTACATTTTTTGCAGTTAGAAGCAAATTCAATTGATCGGTTGATTTTTTCGTATGGCTTCCAACTACAATCAGGCCGCCATTTCTTAGATCTGGGTTTACTAGTTGCTTTCTTTCAAGCAGAGGCATCTGGGATATCCCTGCAATAGCGGCGACAAATCCTGCAGCTGTCCTGAACATATAATGTCTACCTGCCTGCATTGCACGATAGAGTGCAATACAAAATACCTTGACATCACAATAATCGAATGCATTCACACAGATCTTATTAAAATCAGTTACTTGCAGCAATTGTTCTTTGATTCCATCAAATTGACGCTTTCTTAATGATTCTAATGATATGCATGTTACATCCTTGGCCTTATATTTCCCTTTTGTTTTTTCTTCTACATACTCTGGAATACTGGAGTGCAAATACCCAAAAGTCTTGTCTTTTGCAAATTCAGTATCTGCTGCAGGAATGAGCATCGGCCCTTGTTTTACATAATGAATGTCGTCAATGGTATATCTACCACCTTCCTTGAAGAATGGGCAGAGTACTTCGCCATCAACATGAATACCAAGTTGTTCTTCCAAACCTTTTTTCAGAATTTCTGTCTCCAAAGGATAATGTCCTCTGAGCGTGGAATCACTTCGGGAAATAAAAGTAAAATTATATCCGGTTTCCTTGGATGCTGCGATAGCTGAAGAAACTATTTCCTTATGTATTTTTTCTGTTTCTTCAGCAGTCATACCACGACTATTGGTAAGCACATAAAACACATTGCTTTTTTCGTTCAAACCTTTGCAAAGAGATTCAAAAGACCAATCGGTATATACGTTGACATCATGGACTGTCTGCACTCCTGTAGGATCATCATCCAGCACAATGAATTTCATCTTACTTTTTGCTCTTTCATCAGCTAGGATCTGGTCTAAGGACCTTTCATCAGAGAGAGGAGGATACTTTTTCAAAATCTTATCATATTGAATGGTGCTCATCTTGATTTCCCTTATTTTCAATCAATATCAGATTTCACGACGACACCGGCAAGGTTCTCGAAATACTGTACGATTCCGGCATGATCGTCATTCATATGTCCGCTGACCTTCAGGGCTTGCATGATCTCAAACAATTGGGCAGTCAATGGGATAGGAACATCAATAGCATGGGCCGTATTGACAGCGTTCTTGATGTCTTTATGGTTGATGCTGATTTTCCCCCCAGGAGCGAAATTCCTTTTGCACATCATTGGGGCTTTTGCATCCAATACTGCACTTCCTGCCAATCCTCCTCTGATGGCATGATACACCTTCATAGGATCTGCCCCAGCTTTGACAGCCATGGTCATTGCTTCCGAAACGGCTGCGATACCTAGATTGACAATGATCTGGTTTGCCAATTTGGTGGTACTGCCGCTGCCGCTTGGACCGATAAGCACGTTACTTTTTCCCATAATAGAGAAATATGGAACCATTTTTGCATAATCAGATTCATCTCCTCCACACATAATTGCAAGCGAACCCGCTATTGCACCAGGTTCACCTCCGCTTACTGGAGCATCTACAAATCCGACTCCTTTCTTTTTTAACTTTTCATAACAGGATTTACTTTCGTTCGGTGTGACACTGGACATGTCACAGACAAGTTTCCCGGCTTGCAGGGATGATGCAACCCCGTCAGGAGCAAACAAGACATCCTGTACAATTCCTCCATTTGGGAGAATTGTAATAACAACATCACATTCTTGTCCTATCTGGACATAACTTCCGGATTCTGCTCCTAAAGATGTCAATTCAGCCACTGCTGCAGTATTCAGATCAGATACTAGCAAGGAGATTCCTGCCTTAAGCAGATTTTTTGCCATGGGTTTTCCCATGATTCCTAAACCAATGAAACCGACTTTTGTAAACTTTTTTTCTTCCATTTTTTATTCCTTATCCTTTTATGCTACCGGCAGTAACACCTTCGATGTAATACTTTTGCAATGGTAAAAACAGTGCAATGGGAATACCTGCAGAAATAATTGTCGCTGCATAGATATATGTCCACTGGACAGAGTATTCACCGACAAACTCACTGATAGCAATTTGAATTGTTCTTATTTCTTTACTTCTGGCGACCAATAAAGGCCACAGATAAGAATTCCATTGTGTCATGAAAATCATCAAACCTGAAGTAACAAAGATTGGAATTGAAATTGGAATGATGATTTTGAAAAAAATCGTGGGCCATTTTGCACCATCGACCATTGCCGCTTCCACTAGGCTTACAGGCAAATCCTTGAAGAACTGAATAAACAAGAAGGTGACCAGTCCGTCTGCTACCGCAGGAAGAATCATACCGGAGTATGTGTCTATAAGATTCATTTTATTTGCAATTGCATATAGAGGAATTGCAATTGCTTCAAAAGGAACCATGAAGGAAACCATTATTATCAAATAGAATAAATTACGTCCTTTAAAATCAAAACATGTATATGCAAAGCCTGCAAGTGAACATAAAAGACAACCAAGCAATATAGAGGCTACTGTGACTATCACTGTATTGAGGATAGGTCGGTAGAAATGGTATTCACTGAAAATATTTATGAAATTTTCCGATACAATCTTCGAGGGAATCAGAGATTTCATAGTGAAAGGGAACATGTGCTGGAATAAATCATTCTGTGTTCTCAATGAGGCTGAAAGGCAAAACAAAAGAGGAAAGAGAGCAAAAATAGCCATCAGCACAAGAACTATATATAGGAAGGACTTTTGGGTTCTTTTCTTTATTTTTTTACTGATCATATCTTAGGCTTCCTTTTCTTTCACTGCAGTTTGTTGGATGAAATACAATACAATGATAATTAATAGGAGAATCGTGACAATACAGGATTCCCTCTGTTGATTTGAATATTTGAATGCAGATTTATATGCTTCATACATAAGCAAATCAGTGCTTCCTTGCGGTCCCCCTCCTGTTGCAATCTGCACAGGTGCGAATAACAGGAAATTTGCTGTTGTATTTGCAATGATTACAAAGAAAAATGTGTTTTTTAGCAAAGGGATTATAATTGTAAACAATGTTCTGAAATAACCTGCTCCGTCTATGGCTGCGGCTTCTTTGATTTCTGAATTGATTCCTTTTAGACCGGCAAGAAAAAACATCATCCAGTAAGCACATCCACGCCAAGAACAAATTAAGATAATAGAAAGCAACGCCCATCTTTTATCGATGAGGAATCCAATTCGTCCGATTCCAAATATACCAAGGAGACTATTTATGATACCGTTGTTAAAATTCAGCATTGTTTCCCATAGCACGGTCGATATGGTTATGGAGACACAAAACGGCAGATAGAGCATGGTACGGAATATTTCAATTCCTCGTACTCTGGAATTTACAAGCAGAGCCATGACGAATGCAATGATAATCTGCAGTGGAATGGTAATGAGATTGAATTTTAAAGTTACCCATAAAGAATTCCAGAATGTCTTGTCTACAAAGAGAAGCTGATAGTTTTCCAAAGTAAAGCCACTACCTTGCCTTCTCAGAAAACTTTGGACAAGACAATTTGCAATCGGGGCGATTTTAAAAATACAAATCAGAAGGAAAACGGGAAGGACCATAATATATGGTAGCCAAGAGTTCTTGATGTTAATTCTTTGCATAAATTGTCCTTTATTTGCACAAAGACGATAACAGCTGTTATCGTCTTTGTAAGATCTGATAGCCCTTACTTATAAGAAGCAACAGAAAGATTGAATTGTTCTACGGCATCCTGCAGTGTGGATTTTACATCAGCTCCGTTCCTTACATCTTCCCACGCTTGGTTCAGGATATTGGAATATTCTCCAAACATGGGGGTAACAGCGCGTGCAACAGCTGTGTGGGCTGCTTCATAGGCTGCAATCGTCAAGTACGGTACATTGCCATTCATCATTTCCTGCTGTTTGTCCAATCTGCTTGGAACATCTCCATTGATCTTCAACCACATGTCGTTTCCTTCTCCCAATGTGAAGAACTTTACGAATTTGGCAGCAGCATCCTTATTCTTTGATTGGCTGTTGACGCCAAAGTACCAACTGCCAGTGGACGTAGCGGCTTTGTCTTCATACCCTTTGAAACAAGGAGCATAGGTGCAACCGATATGTACATCTTTTGAAGTGTTTTTCTGAGTCCATGTGCCGCCGATCATGAAAATCATCTTACCAGCATAGAATTGCTGGGTAAGTTGATCTGCATCATAACCGCGGGAAGCAATACCGTCTTTTACAAGATTCTGATACCAAGTCATTGCATCAATCCAAGGTTTCGTGTTCACAACTCCATCGAGCGTAAGGCCATTGTCACTGATGTTTTTTCCGCCCATTGAGTTCGGAAGCATATTCATTTGATAAACACGGCTTACTTGTTGGAAATCAAAACCAATTATTCCCTTGGAACCAGTTGGGTCAAGCTTTGCAAGGGCTTTTTTCGCCATCTCAGCAATTTGCTCATATGTCAGGCGGTTATCAGGTCCATTCTCAGGGATTGTGATTCCTGCTTCATCAAGAAGGTCCTTGTTATACCAAAGCAGTTGGGAAGAAGTATTTTCTGGAGCTGCATACATTGTGCCGTTCCAAACGCTTGCAGCGTAGGATGCGGAATCCCACTTGGCCTTTTCATCTGCAGAGAAATACTTGTCAAGAGGTTCGAGATAACCACTGGAACCATATTTTGCAACATACGTGACGTCAACGCTCATGACATCAAAATCCGAAGCCTTTGCCGCACATTTGGTTTCAAGTACATCGAACAGGTCATTGAAGGAATAGAATTCAGAATCGACTTTATAGCCTGTTTCTTCTTCGAATTTCTCCAAAATCGGTTTTGTTTTTCCTTCCCATCCACTAGCACCAGTCCCTTGGGAAATCCATTTGATGGTAATGTTGTCATTTGAATTTGATTCTGTTGCAGCAGAAGAACTTGCTTCATGTGTACCATTTGCAAACAGACTTCCGAAAGTAATAGCAATAACCATTAATGTTACCAATAGCTTTTTCATAAAATTTTCCTCCGTTTGATTTTATTTAGTTTGCTAATTTTCTAAACAATTCTTCAAATAAGTTGTCTCGCTTGATATTGAACACGTAACGGATTTGATGACGCGTACAATCAAATCCCCATTTGTCGTCATATTCAGGAATAGGACTGGTAATAAGACAGTCATCCATATAATCTCCGTCCAGTAGCCATGCGACCGCAGTGACATCCCAAATTGCTCTGGACCATGTTGGTCTCCCATAGGTAAGTAGGGCTTCTTTTTCAGTGACATCAACAAGATAATCACAAAGTTTATTTTTCCCTTTCAGGTGGTAGTTCAATTCTGGACCTGTCGTCCTGAAAGAAGAAACTACGCCAAGGCATGGGAGCATTATCAAAGGTACTCCACAGCCGAAAATAATCCTTGCACCAGCTATATCTTGGAACAAATTGAATTCTCTGTTAGTGGGCCAGTGGAGTGCATTGCCGCCTAACCAAACTACAACGATGTGGTTGATGATTTCTGGGTTGATTAGAATTGCAGAAGCAACATTTGTTATTGCTGCGATTGCAATGACATATAATGGATTTTCTTCAGAGTAATCCATGGCTCGCCTTGCAAGATCTTCAGCCGCAGGAGAATATATTGGGGTATTTTCATTGGAAAGGTAGTTTTCAGAACCTTTGAACGTGATCTTTTTTAAATCGTCTCGTTCCAGCAAAGTAAGGATATTGAAAATCTCATCAAAGCTTTTCTGCATCCCTTCAGCTGGTGTAGCTGCTTTTTTATTGGAAAAAGGAGCAGCATACAAGGCTTTGAGATTCAATTTGTCACTGGACTTCACTAAAAAAGACAATGCATACTGATCATCAATTTCGTTATATGTATCAGTATCAAGTACCACATCAACTTTTCCTTTTGGTTTTTTCAATTTCTGTAGACGTTGTGCTTCATTGACCTCTACTTTCATAAACACTTGACTCCTTTGTATTTTTATTGGAATTGGTTGGCTTGTTTGCTACGACTTTTCCAATTCAGTTTTTGAAGACCAAAGTCCTATACGGGTTTCTCCATGGACGAAATAAATCTCTTATGCATTTTGAAATATGCGGATGTATGAACCCACAACATCAGCAACTACTTTGATTGCTGTAGCAGACAGGGATGAATAATGTATATCCGGATCCTTTTCAAGCATGTCTTTTATTTGCTTTGTAACGGATCTTGAAATTTCTGTGTTGACGTTGATTTTGGAAATTCCTGATTGGATACAATGTGATATTTCTGCAGCGGATACTCCAGAACCGCCATGTAGGACCAAAGGGAAATCAGACAGCTGTGTATGTATGTCACTAAGTATATCAAAACGAATATTTTGTTTTCCTCTATGTAGCCCATGCACTGTGCCGATGGAAACAGCCAAGGCGTCAACATTTGTCCTCTCGACAAATGCTTGTGCCTGTCCAGGGTCTGTATAGAGTTCTTTGTTTGATAATTCCCGTTCATTTGTACCCATACCTGTTGCTAAAGAACCAAGTTCGGCTTCTACTTGAACACCTTTTGCATGGGCAAGTGCAACAATTTCTTTTGTATTCGCTATATTTTCTTCAAATGGTAATAATGAACCATCATACATAACAGAAGAAAATCCAGTATTGATGGCTTTTTCAATAGTTTCTTTATTTTTACAGTGGTCCAAATGCAATGCCACAGGAAAGGGAACGGTCGTTGCCATTTCTGAAACCAATATGTACAGATCATCGATGTCCATGTAAGGAATGTTGCTTCCAAAGGCAATGATAATTGGAGAAGCTTGTTCGTTGGCTGCTAAAAAACAACCTTTTATTGTTTCATAATTGTAAACATTGAAAGCACCTATTGCATAGGTCTTTTTTACAGCATCCGACAAAACATCTGACAATGATACTAACATAATATTCTCTTTCACGTAGTTATTTTTTTACCGTAAATTATTAACTTAGGTATTTATTTACTAAATTGTATATCAGTTTCGTTTTTTGTCAAGAAAAATATTGATTGTAGTAAAAAATGAGTTTTGTTGCTTTTGTAGCAAAATTCTAAAATAAAAATTTGGATATATCGATAATCAGTATGTTAGTAAATGTCATTAAATGGTTAATGATAAAGATTTGATTACTTTGTTGGGGTTTTTGCAAAGCGTAGAATTGCTTGGACAAATATCCAAGGCCGGTGCATATCTATACAAAAATATGTCTGCATATTTAGAAGTGACTGCACACAGATACTGTATTGTCTTCTGAGATTTTATGGATATAGGAGAGCGCTTGCACTATCAGATAGTTTGGAGAATTTTGATCTGGAGGTGGTTAATAATGACATATCTATGGGGCAACTGGAAGAACATATATGTTGCATCAGAAAAATCGGAAGGGATAGCAATTGTAACTATTTTAGATTAGTTTAATTCTGGTATTTTGAAAGTGAAATATCAAATCTCAGAATAATAGAAAGGTTAATGTTTGTTTTATGGATTTTGTACTATGAGTCTGTATACGTGATTGTATTGCTTATATAGTCGATATGTTGGGGTATATTGACTTGAAATTTAAAAGTATGCGTGATACTATCACGTATATGTTAATACGTTTTAGATTAAACAACATATATTCCTTCGGAAAAGAGAAAGAATTTGCTATGATATCTGCACCGAGGTTTTCAAGACTGAATAAGCACAAATATCATGCTGGAAGCCTCGAAATACTAAAGCTCTCTGCATTTTACGGAGCAAATGGTGCAGGTAAATCCAATCTTGTAAAAGCACTTGATTTTTTTAAGTCAATCGTGGTGACAGGCAAACTTCCTAGTTCTCTTGCCCTTCGACGCCTCAGGTTTTTCCATGAGTCCACTACTCCTACTTTGCTTGGTGTTGAATTTGTTACAGAAGGTATACCTTATCTTTACGCATTGGAAATTGGTGAACAAAATATTCTAAAAGAAGAATTCTATGTTTCGGGACTGAATGAAAAAGAAGATAAACTTATATTTGAGCGTACGACGAATCAAGATGGAACAGCAACCTTGAAATTTGCTGATTCAAAATGGAAACTTAAAGAAAATAAGATGCTTCAGAAAATCATAGAACAGAATCTGCTAAAACAAAATATAATAGCATTGAAGGTATTGGCAGAATTGGAAAACCCATCCAAAAAAGAAACTAACCAAGCATATGATTGGTTCAGAAAGAAACTTGTAATTCTTACTCCTTCAAGTGTCCCTTCGCTCCTTGTGCAAAAACTTGATATAGATAAGGAATTTCGTACTTTTGCAGAAGGTATTATTTGTTCCTATGGAGTTGGAATAAAAAAGTTAAAAACTGAAAAGAAAAATATTAAGGATTTTTTTGGGGATGACAATCCTGCTTCAATGGAGAGTGTTCTTAATAAAATGGATGAGAACCAAAATTCAGCTTTTGAGTTCAGGAATCCAGAGGGAGAAACTTTTGATGTTGTCCGTGAAAACGGCGCCGTTGTCGTCAAACAATTGAAAACTATGCATACCAGAGAAAATGGGCAAGCTGTTTTATTCGATCTTGGAGAAGAATCCGAAGGATCGAGGAGGCTGCTTGATTTTCTTCCTGCATTTACAGATGTGATAGCTTCGGATACAACATGCATCATTGATGAAATTGAGAGGAGCATTCATCCTCTTCTGATAAAAGAAATCATTAAGAAATTTTCATTTGATGATACGACAAAAGGTCAATTGGTATTCACCACCCATGAGTCAAATCTTCTTGACCAAGAAATCTTGCGGCAAGATGAAATCTGGTTTGTGGAAAAGGATTCTTTTGGGGACAGCGATTTATATTCTCTTTGTGATTTTAAGGAACACAATACCAAAGACATCAGAAAGGGCTACCTTGAAGGACGATATGGAGCTATTCCGTTTCTTGCGAATCTGAGAGATCTCAACTGGGACAAATATGATTTTCAGAAATAGATTATACCAAAGGAAACCACCAGATAGAGATGCTACACTTGTCATTATCTATTGTGAGGGAAGCAAAAGAGAACCCCAGTATTTTACTTTTTTCAAAGGGTTCAGTTCAAGAATTAACCTTGAGATTGTTCCCGCTGATTCCCAAGGTAATAACTCACCTCTTGGTTTATACCAACAAGCATTCCTTGATATTTTAGATGGTACCCAACGACCTTTGAAGTATGATGTAAGCGATGATGACTGCGTATGGTTTGTCATTGATACGGATACCTGGGGAGAATCCATCGCGAAATTAAGAAAGGCGTGTGCACCTTACAAAAACTGGTATGTAGCGCAAAGCAATTCCTGTTTTGAAGTATGGTTGTATTATCACTTTTCTTCGGAGCCAGCAAAAGATATTATGCAAGACAGTACAGGATGGAAACATGTTGTCGATGCAAAGGTCCCTGGCGGTTTTGACAGCCGAAAACATCCTCTTCTCTTAGCAGATGCCATTGATCATGCAAAGCAAAACTTTATAAAAACAGATACAGGAGAGGTATGTTACGGTTCTACAGAAGTGTATCAATTGGGAGAACAGATATACCCGTTGGTGTCATCTGTGCTTGAGAAAGTAATGGAAGGTACTAAATAAACAGTTTCATGACAATACGGAACAGCAACATCAAAATACTGTTAGGGAGTTACCTGATATTAGTACTAAAATTTGGTCTTTTAAATAATGTTTTTGGCTCATTTACTTTTTTGGGGGAGGGTAAGCATACAGGGAATTGAAAAATGAGAGGAATTCCTTGTATTGTTCGGTTATCTACAACCACAAGAAAAGGAACCCTCTCATGAATGACTATATCAGAATACCTTCTGGATTGGAAGGGTTTTCCAATGCCGGGACCAAAGCCGTCCAGACAGCCACCAGACTTCAGAAGTTGAAATTCAGCAAATAACCAGGAAAATCAAACAATAGGAACGCCAGATGAAGAATCCGGCTTGTTTTTCCGTTTGCCCGGCATGGGTGTTATCTAGACGGTGAAAGTCCGTTGCAGGTTGCGATGCAGGAGGAAGAAAACAGACCTGAACTGCTAGCCAGAGGCAAGGGCGTACCAGCGATGGTGGGTCTGAAGGAAGCCCGAGGCAGGAGTGTAAATGAAGTGGCTGCATGGGATGAAAGACAACATTCTTAACCGGGGAGGTCTTCGGGGCGACCCAGGCTGCAATGATGCCGTTTGACGGTCGCAGACAAACGAACCCGAAGAAGTCGGCAGAGGCCATAGTAGTGCAGGGAGAGTGCACGAAGGGCCGAACAATCAGATCTTTCCGAAGGAGGAAAGGCCATCATGCAGAAGACAGACACCTTGAGAGGGGCTTAGCCACGGCATGGGGGAGGAATACCATGAGGGAAGGAAATCCGCCAATGCCTATGGAAGCAATGGAAGAAGCCTGGGAGGAGGGAGGAGATGCTGAAGAAGCCCTGTCTGCCTCAGGACAGGTGGAAGCTGAACGACTTCCATGCCTATTCCAGCAACAGGCACTGGTATTTCAGCAAGGCAGTGCTCAATGCATTCATTCCGAAATCGGCGATAATCCAAGAGTACGGATTGCTTGACATCGAAGCCTATTACAGGCAAGCCAAGCGTATGCCAGGAGAATGGAGACAGACAGACGTGTACGTGAAAGTCGCCAGCTAACGCTGGGATTCGGATCTGATTGAACCGCCGTATACCAGACCGGTACGTACGGTGGTGTGAGAGGAAAGGTTCTCCGGTTATCCGGAGAACCCGACCTACTCGATTGTTTTACCTGATGACAAGTTGCTGCTACTTGAAAATCACAGAAGAGTTTTTTGCAACCGAAGGATAACGGGCATATGCTACCAGCAGATGGACGGGGTCGGTCGTGCTTCCATGGTTGTCCGTGGCAAACAGGTCAATCAAATCATTGTCCAGATAGGTAAGGGCTTTTTGCCGTGTGATGGCATCAGCATCGCATTGGAAGAGTACTCCCATGGCTTTGAGTTTCTTTGTCAGCGCACTGTCCCATGTAAGCCAAGGGTATTGCTCGATATGTGCGATGATGACTCCATATCCTTTCTTGATGACTGCTTCAATTTTTGTAATCAGGTTGGCAGGGACTGCCAGTATAGGGAATTCCACGAGGTAATAATGACCTAAGATCGGAATACCTGTGATTTCCTTTTCCGTGTCCTTGAGGAAGATTTCTGAACCCAGTAAGCAGGTTAAGCCGAAGCTTCTTGCAAGTTGCCTGCACTGGTCATACGTCTCCCGTATGTTCGTTACGTCAGTGTGTATGTATGGGTTGAACAGATGCGGCGTAACGACTAGTGTCGAAATATGGCATTGGGCGTACCTTGAGAATATCTGAGGCAATTTCCTGTAAGTACGTAATCCTCCGTCAATATTAGGTAATAAATGTGTATGAATATCCGCGTACATGATTATGTAGTAACTTATTTTTTTGCGATTTAAAAGAGTTGTCCGTGAAATAATTGGTTAGAGCTAAAGATATTTAATATTTGATTCAGATATAATATGTTTAAATGCTACTATTATGCGTTATAGAAGATATTAAAATAATATTTATTTATAAGTATGAATACGATTATATTATGTTATTGAGTCAAATATATAAATTTGAACCTTGTTGTAGCTATCGATATGATGAGGTGAAAAAGTTCAAGATTATCATGTATATTCATGGCAAGGGTTCAGTTTGTCAAGACAAGGATATTTAGCTGAAAAAGAAAATATCCTTGTTGTCAGATACTATGTATTAAAGGAAGATGGCTGCTGCTTTTTTCGCTACGGAAGGATACCTGGCATAAGCCAGTATCAATTTGTCTGGAGCATCGGCGGTTTTTCCATGGTGATTGGTAGCAAAGACATCGATCAAATCTCTGTCAAGATACGTGCGTGCTTTTTGCAATGTGATGTTTGCTGCGTCACATTGGAAAAGAATGCCACGGGCTTGTAGTTCTTTGAAGATTTTCGAATCCCAAGTTATCCATGAATAACGTTCAATGTGGGCTATGATGATTTCGTATCCCATTCCCAGTGCCTTGTCAAATTTTTGGAGAAAATCATTGCTTGGTGGTGCCATGGCTGGAAGTTCGATGAGATAGTAACGACCATCAATTGGAATTCCTTCGATATCAAGTTCACTGTCCCTGAGGAATATTTCGGAGCCCAAATAGCAATGGATTCCAAAAGTTTCTGCAAGTTGCCTGCAAGACGTATAGGTATCATAGATACTAGGTATCTGCGTATGGACATACGGATTGAACAGGTGGGGAGTGAATACTACCGAGGAAACGTTGCATGCTGCGTATTCAGAAAGAATCTGTAATAGGCGTTTCTTATTCTGCAGTCCGTCATCAATGCCGGGTAGCAGGTGTGTGTGTATATCTGTGTACATGATTTGATTATATGGCATTAATATTTATTAATGATACTAAAATTTTGTATTACCACAAACATTTTCTATATTTTAATCAAAATTATTATAGCTTTTAATTTTTTATGATTATAAATATCTTAGGTGCCTTATTCCTTATGTGATATAGATAAGGAATCTGTATTGCTAATCTATATATTGATTGAATATATATTATATGAGTTACAGTCATATTTAATATGATGAACAGTGTCATGATATTTGAAAATATCATTAGGGGGAAATATGACTTATGGTCTTGTATAATAAAATTGATTTGCGAAAATAATAAAACAACATTTCAGAATGGCAAAATGAAATCCTTTTGAGAAAATTCTGCTATAACTTGCATGGAAAAATGTTTTAGGGGAAAATTCTTCCTGATCTTTTGAATTACTGAAGGATATTGGCTATAGGCCAATACTAACTTTTTCAAAACATCAATAGTTTGCCCGTGATCTTAGATTCTTACAACTCATAAAGAGGACGAAGGGTCGAATTCAAGCTTGAAGTAGATGTCCTTCTGTTCCTCCATGACCTCTTAACCAACGGATACTCATGTGGAAATCGACACTTTCATCGAGGTGAAAAAGGAGCATCTTGATGCGGGATCCCCTGAGGTTCTACTCTTTGCAAACCAAAATCCAAGCAAGGAGGAACGAGGAGTTGCTCAAGATGCCCATAATTGAGAGTATACGGAAATTGAAAATGGATGGCTATACGCCGACGGAGATTGCACGGAGCCTGGACATCAACAGAGGGACCGTCTACAAGTACCAGGACAGGACGGACTACGATATCGGCATCGATGAGGTGAAGATGATTTTCAGGCCTGAAGTAATGTCCAGTTCCTTGTCGATACAGTCAAACAGGTACGTGGTACCGTAGAAAGATATTTTGGGAAATACCTCAGCAGTCGGTTCAACAACTGACTTGTTTCTGTACCTGCCATCGGTCGGGAGGATTTCACTGGTAACATCGTTGACAAGTTTGATACCTCCCCCTCTCCCCGTCTGTTCTTGGACTGTTTGAATTCCTTGACCCAGTACGACTTGGATTAATACGCATAGGTTATTCCTGACCTTTTATTCTTCTGATGGGCAATTTCCATATCTGCTTTCTGCATTATGTATTGTAGCACATAACGATGTCCAAGATAATAGGAATTGACAAGTAATATGCATCAAGAAAAGGAAATATGTCGAATTCGATACCTGATTATCGTTAGGTGTTTTGGGAGAGTAGGTTGAAAAGAGAATAAAGACCTTTAGCTGGCCGGATGATGGCTTCTATAGATGTCTATGATGCCTCGATAAGTACCCGTCCGTCCAAGCGCATATTCTCTCATAAGGAAGCAAATAATCTGATTATTGAAGGAACCAGGGCCCATTTTATCTTCGTGTTACTGAATGAATTTCTATAAATATAGAATAAGATAAAAGAAATTGCAGAGAAGCATCGACCATCGGGTGAACAGATCATGTATTACTGATGAAACTTGAGGGCCTTCTTGTTGTTTCCGTTTTTCTGTCCATGGCTATGATTATAAATTGAAGAGTTCACGGAGGAAGGAATTAAAATTCAGACTTCCTGAAAACATTATGGAATAAGTCATAGACTGGTGCCATGCAGCAGACAGGAAGTCATAATTTACCTCCAAATATAATAAAGATTAAAAAAATAGATTGGCTGCCTTCTGTGCTACAGAAGGATACTGTGCATAAGCTGATATCAGTTTGTCAGGGTTGTCAGTGGGTTTCCCATGATGGTTGGTGGCAAAGATATCAATCAGGTCTCTTTCAAGATACGTACGGGCTTTTGGCAATGTGATATTTGCTGCATCACACTGAAAAAGAACTCCACGTGCCTGTAAATCTTTGAAGAGTTTTGAGTCCCAGGTCAACCAAGGATAGCGTTCAACATGGGATATGATAATTCCATAACCCATGTTCAGTACCTTGTTAATTTTTGGGAAAAAATTACTACCTGGTGGTGCTACAACCGGAAATTCGATGAGGTAATAGCGACCGTAAATGGGGATTCCTTCGATATCAGCTTCAGTGTCCCTGATGAATATTTCGGAGCCCAAATAGCACTGGATTCCAAAAGATTCTGCAAGTTCTTTACAAGACATATACATACTATAGATGTTGGTCAAATTAGTATGGATGTCTGGATTGAACAAGTGGGGAGTGAATACTACCGAGGAAACGTTGCATGCTGCATATTCAGAAAAAATCTGAAATAAGCGTTCTTTGTTCTGCAACCCGTTATCAATTTCGGGCAACAGATGGGTGTGTATATCTATGTACATAATCTTATTATATAACAATATTGATTTGTAGAAAGATTTTTATTTGGAAAAAAACCATATATTTTTTGTGCATGCATCAACATTATTATATATAAATATGTTTTCTTATAAATAATCTTAGCTTTCTTATTTCTCTTTATTTTACAGATAATATCACTATAATTTAATGAGTTATACAAAATAAAATAGATATAATAAAAGTTACAATTATATAATATTTAATATTGAATGTTGTTTTTTAATAACTTATTTAAAGAGTATAGATAATTTATTTTGCACTTTTACATTGATGGTAATAATGTGAATTTACAATGAAATCGGGGAATACCAATAACATAAATACTATTTTCGAAGTTTTTATGTTTCTTGTAGTAAATCTGTACAGATAGGTTTAAAAAATATATGAAGCTATGTTTAACGTATGATAAGTGTTGGTATGATATTAGTACTATTGGCAGAGATATCAACTTCCTTTTTGTCGTTTGTCCATGAATAAGACATCCTGCATATAGATTATTATTGTACAGTATTTAAAATCAATCACTATAAGAAATTAATATTGTAAAAAGAAAATATAAGTCCAGTGTTGATTGTTATAATCGGGAACTGTAAATAATATTAGGGCAATGCTCAGAAATAATATAGAGAATATCAGGGTTATCGAAAACTGTATGTATCGATGAATAAGGTATAGCTTGCTTATCATAGCCTGTTTCTAGTACTGTGTTGGGTGATAGATAAATCCTGTATTCATAATCACTGCTATTAGAATATAAGTTGACAGTTGGAATCAATTGACCCGACTTTATCACAGAAACTCTTTGGTATCATGTTGGGTGTAATATCGGAAGGATTAATGTAGACAGGTCACCTATACAGTGTGTATTATGGCACAAAAATCTACGCTAGTTTGTATAAGGAAGGGTGCTAGCTTTTGTTATGATGTGTATGTGCAAATTTTCAGATAAAAAGCTTTTCTGCTTTTTCTGCTACAGATGGGTAACGGTTATATGCTAGTACCAATTTGTCTGGTGCATCGATGGTTTTTCCATGGTTGTTGGTAGCAAAGATATCAATTAAATCTCTTTCCAGATAGGCCTTGGCCTTTTGTAAAGTAATATTATCTGCATCACATTGGAAAATCACACTGCGATTCTGCAATTCCTGGAAGATTCTTGAATCCCAACTTAGCCAAGCATAACGTTCAATGTGAGCTATTATGATGTCATAGCCCATTTGTTGAGCCCTTTCAATCTTTTTCAGGAAACTATTACTTGGCGGTGTCATAGCTGGAAATTCAATGAGATAGAAGCGGCCATCAATCGGGATTCCTTCAATGACAAATTCTGTATCCTTGATAAATATTTCAGATCCCAAATAACAGCGGATCCCAAAAGTTTCGGCAAGTTCCCTGCAAAACGCATATGTACTGAAGATGTTAGGTATGTCCGTATAAATATATGGGTTGAAAAGGTGAGGAGTGAACACTATAGAAGAAATGCCACATGTTGCATATTCAGAAAAAATCTGAAACAAAGATTTTTTGTTCCGCAATCCATCATCGATGTTGGGGAGCAGGTGTGTGTGTATATCAGCATACATATTTTGGATTATATAATGGTACTATTTATTATGATACATTTTTTTTGTTATACCACAAATACTTTTTATGTTAGCATCAATATTGTTGCATTCTGTGCTTTTTTTTTGACAATTTTACTCATTTTATTATTTATTATACTGATAAAAATAATTATTATATAAATTAATTATATAGCTAGTTATTAGTTTGTTCTTATTTTGTTTGGTCCAGCTGATTATTGTTGCCATATAATTGGCCAATTTATTAGAATCTATACTCATTAATTTGTTTTTATATATGTAATACTTAATTATTTGTATTTCATTGAATCTGGAGACTGACTGGATATTGATGAGATTGATTACTTGCTTGATATTTGTCAGTTTGCCTAGAATCTGTGTTCTTTGCCTTGAATGACAGGATATATCTATTTTTTCATGGATGATATTGAGCTACAGGTACTAATTATATTGCTTGGTTAAGTTGTGCTACGAGGTATGTATGGATATGCTTTCAGAAATGAGAGTTGTTAGGTTTGGTGGCCTTTTCACTGGTAGCCGAAAACATACAAGTCGGTGGTATGCTGACTTACCGTGGTACCCAGTCTCTTTTTTCGATTGATGTACGTAAGGATTTTGGTAAGTTTTCAGTTGGTCTAACACCAGGTTTCGCTGCTTTTATTATTTCAAAACCAGAGATTTCTATGGATTCTGCGGAACAGACAGTAGACCTGACAGGAAATCTGAATTGTCTTTCTTTTGAAGCTGGCGTGTATTATAATTGGCTTGAGCAGACTAATATGAAGGCTTATAGTGGTGTCAGCTATCTTTTTGGTTCCGATATATATGATGGCACTGATGCTGATGTTTCATTTCCTTTGCTGAATATCAAGATTATAGTGCTTGGTGCTGATTTAATGCTTCCTGAGTATGATAACTTGATTTTGTCAGGAAGTATCGGCGGTGAAATACATTGGCTGGCTTCTTCTTCTGTTGAAGTTGATGATTACCATAAGGCGAAGCTGAATTCTTCTTTGTTCAATACATTTGGAGAAATCGCCGCAAGGATTGCCTTTTAAAGAAAATAAACCACCTTAGGGCTGTGTAATCCAAAATATCTTGAGATAAAATCAATAATGTGTAGTCGGAATCCTTGGTATAATTTGTGTCAAGGATTCCATTTGGTTTGCCCGGCATGGGTGTTGTACAGACAGTGAAAGTCCGTTGCAGGTTGCGATGCAGGAGGAAGGAAACAAACCTGAACTGCTAGCCGGAGGCAAGGGCGTACCAGCGACGGTGGGTCTGAAGGCAGCCCGAGGCAAAGTCCCGAGCCAACGGACAGAAATTTCATACAAGGCAAGCCTGCCGGATAAATCTGCCAAACAAGACGAAGTCCGATCGCGAGGCAGGAGTGCAGATGAAGTGGCTGCATGGGAAGAAAGGCAACAAACATTCTTAACCGGGGAGGTCTTCGGGGCGACCTAGGCTGCAATGATGCCGTTTGATGTAGACAAACGGACCCGAAGAAGTCAGCAGAGGCCATATTTGTTTACGTAAGCTACTTGTATGGGCAATTATAGTTTTACATGAGCCCAGGCATCGGAGACTTTTTCGATGGTAGCCTGTGCTTGTTCCCTTTTGCCTTGCTGTGCAACGACTTTCTGCAATGTAGGATCATAATACCAATGGGCATCGAAGCTGGAGAGTACTTCAGGATTCCATTTTTCTCCTATGCACAGGGAATAGAACCGAGTGCCTTTTTCTTTTTGTGCTGCCATTTTTGCTTTGAGTCTGGAAACAAGATCATCCATCAGGAAATCGGAGATGACAAGCACATCTGCTGAAGACCATTTTTCTTCTTCAAGCTTATCCATGACCTCTTCGAGGGCGGGGTTGAGATCTGTGCCTCCTTCAAAGGTCTGTCTGAGGAAGGCAGCTAGCCGTATCGGATCATAATGGTCGAGTTCCAATTGTGTGATATCGACGGAATAGAAGATCAGATAACAGCTTCGCTGTGCCTGCAATGCCAGTTTTGCCAACGCTAAGGTAATCATTTTGGAAATGGTTTCAGCTGTGCCTACCATGGAGCCGCTGGTATCTACCAGCAGCATGATAGGTCCCCGTTTCTTGGCTTTTGCAACAGTGACTTCTTCTGTAATGGTATGCTTCCGTTCAATGAAGAGTGTGTTCTGGTAGCGGAAGGAGAGCAGTTGCTTTTCAAGCAATCTCTTGTCAAACAGTTTCTTTGTGGCAGGGCTGCATCGATAGAGCAGTTCTGTAGGAATCAATGAAGACAGGTCGTTTGATTGTCCTATGCCGCTGATCTGGCCTTTGCTGGTTGGTTTTTCATAAGGAATAAGGTCCGTAACCGTTCTGTGCTGGATTTCTTTGACCAAGCTGATATCTTCCTTGCTTGTCCTGCCTAGCAGGTCAAGCAACTGTCTGATGGAAGCATCATGCTCAAGAAGCTTTTGATAGTATGCAATGACCTTGAAATCCGATGTCTTTTTTGCTGCCCTGCGATGATCCCATAACCCCTTGAAAAGTTGCTTTCTACCTTGTTCCTTTCTTGTCTTTTTCATTTCCTTGAGTGTATTGGTAAGGAAATGATCTTGACTTGTTGCAAGCTGTCTTTCAAGGTAGGTTTGCTTTCTTCTTTGGAAATTTTCCCTTAGATCTTCCTTGAGCCGTCTTGTGAGTACTTCCTTGTCAATTTGTCCGGCCGCAACCATACGCCGGTAAAAATCAAAGTCAACAGTACTTTTGGAAACAAGGGATGACGTCGTTGATGGCAGGGTTTGGTAGTAGGTTTGTTTCTCAGGGAGGAAGGACAGCACGGCTGTGCTGTCCTGGAGCTCAAGAGAAGCGATAAAGAGTTCTTCTTGTTTGAACAGGTCAGTTTTAGTTGCTGCTTGCAGCCATTTCAATACAGTTTCTACCAGTTTGTCTGCCGTAGTGACTGCAGGCTTCAATTTGCCTGCAAGGTAATGGCAGCTCTGGCTGAGGCTGTCAGAAGGGAAGGGCATGGGCTGTGATGTATCGGTAAACAGATCTTCCAGTGCCGTGATAAGCTGGAAACGGCTGCAGAGGTCTGGCTGGGCTCCTTGGAGTTCAAATTTTCTTGCCAGTACATTGTCTGAGATGTGCTGCTTCAGCTGCTCGGCAATATAGTCCTTGATTTGGCTGGTTGCTGCAGCCAGGGGAGGATCAAGATCTAACTGTTCGCATAGTTGTGCTGGTGGAGTATCTGGAAGCTTTAAATATGCTTCAAGCAGTTTTCTTCGTTCAGCTTGCATAACCTGACCTGATCTGTTCCAGCTGAAGCTTGCAGCCTTCAAGCTTTTTGTCTTCTGCTTCGATGGCAGAAGTAAGGTAAGCATAGGATTCTTTGCTGGTAAAGAAGTTCGGTTCCAGTTTGAGTTTGCGACATTGCTGCTGGGCTTCATTCAATGCAGCCTGCAGCGGTCGGTAGAAGCTGGTATCAAGTCTTTCTGTCAATTGCTGTAACTCTGCTTTGTCTGCAAAGAGACTTCGCTTCTTTGCATCCTGATGTAGTTTTTCCTTGGTTGCAACGGTAAACATAGCTGTTGTCCCGTCAGAAAAAACAGCTTTGACGTTTCCACCTATATCATCATACCTAAGCTGTTTTACGTCCATGTAGGTCCTGATACCGTAGGTCACTGAGCTGAGCTTTCGTTTCTTGTGGTCATATGTGCCTGTAGATGAAAGGAAGCTGGCTTTCTTAAGCAGACGATGATCTGTCGTATTGCCGATGATCCTGTAGCAGTCTTCATTTCCTATGCGGACCAGGATTGGATCTTTTCTTGTATCCCCCATGCAAGTTTTCTTTACCTTTGTCTGATAAGTTTCAAGTTCTTCTGCAAACTGTCTGGTGCCGAGCAAGGTTTCTTTGATGCAGGAGGCTACCAAGCTGAAGGACTGTTCCAGTTGTTTTCTGGTTGACCAGATGCAGTACTGGATCAGGAAACAATCCAAGAGGTCAACTTCTTTCCTTCCGTTGAGGAAGGCACTGGTACGTAGCAGATGGATGATCTTCTTCCATCTGCGGTCAGAGACATAGTAATCTGCAGCTTCGCTGTCTTTTTCGCTTTGGATGATCAACTGTTTCCTGATAGCTGTAATAGTATTGCGTACCGGTTGCGGCAAGATGATGCTGTCAGCTTCTTTGTGCCAGGCTTCAAGTTCTTCGACACTGAGTCTTGCTTGTGTGATGATGCAGGTATCAGGGATCATCTGGTCACCTGTCTGGGTAACCAGTGCAAAGAACCCTGTCTCGTCTTCTATCGGCTTGACTTGGAGTCTGACGAGGAACCTGTCCCAGAGTGCTTCCAGTCCTTTTCCTTCTGCAGGAAGTTCGTTGGAGGCAGCAACAATGAAGAGAAGTGGAACCTGCTCAACTTGATTGCCGTTGTTGTACTTTTTTTCGTTGATGATGGAGAGCAGTGTATTCTGGATGGCAGGCCCTGCCTTCCAGATTTCATCAAGGAAGGCTACGGTAGCTGTGGGTAGATAGCCGTCGGTAAGTCTCTTGTACTCATCTCTTTCGAGGCCTTTGAGTGAAATAGGGCCGAAGAGATCCTCTGGGGTACTGAATTGGTTCATCAGATATTCGAAGTAAGCCGTATGGTCTGTAAAGATGGTACTGAGTCTTCTGCTGATCATGCTTTTTGCTGTTCCAGGGGGGCCGTAGAAGAATAGACTTTCTCCTGCTATGGCACAAAGCAAGGAAAGTGTCACAGCTTCTTTTCTTTCTACCAAGCCTTCGTCCAAATATGAAATGAGTGTATGTATCCGCTGGTGCAATTCCATAGTAAATCCCTTTTATGGGCATGGTATCACATCAAGGGAAAAGGAGAAACCTCATGACTGTCTGCAAAGCAAACCGGTACACCATGAAAATGTGTATATAGTTTGTATATATTGTGTATTTTTCTTTGACTTGTCAGAAATTACATAATATAATAAAGTAGTACTTACTTGTATTGGGTAACACATAAAATACATATAAGTTGCTGTACTTTCGTAAAGTAACGTGATACGTTCTGAGTACAGATATATTTTTTTTCTTACACATTTTCCTGGGGGAAAACAGGAGAAGGTAACAGGCACATGGGCAGGTTCATTCCATATGGAGGCTTATGGACATGTCAGCTATATGTGCTTGATTATGTGGTTAGTAAGATCGGAGGCGCAGTATGAACGAAGATGATGCATTGGCTATCGGACTACAGATGAAAAAGATTGTCGTGGAACACGACAAGTATATTGACAGTGGCTTAGCTAGATTCAACTTATCGCATTCTCAGATCCGGGTTCTCGGGTTTGTGTTGCGTTGTGATGAGGAAGGAAAGACTGTCAATCAGAGGACAATTGAGAATGCACTCAATCTCTCAAACCCGACGGTATCCGGTATCCTGACCCGTCTGGAAGACAAGCACTACATCAACAGGACAGAGTGCACTTCCGATGCCAGGGTCAAGCTTATCACACCGACAGGGACCAGTAAGATGCTGAAGAACAGTCTGTTGGATTTCTTTGACAAGGAAAATGACCGTCTGACGAATGGCTTTACTGAGACTGAGTTGGCTGATCTCAAGCGTTTGCTGGATAAGGTTGCTGCAAACCTTGATATCAAGTCAAAGCGGAAGAGTTTGGTTTTCTAGTTCTCTGGACAATGTTCTAAATGGCAAAAAAAACTCAGTAATAGAAAAACTGAGTTTTTTTAGTAGTGAACCGGTTAAATGTTACATAGCAATAATTAGTGTCAAAGGTTTTCCTATGAATTCTGAGGTTTGAACCCAATTTGCTTTAGCCGTGTTTTGTCTTAGGGTATACGTATTTTTACCTTATTGAGACCATTTTTACAGTTTTGTATGAGTTACAAAATACTATGGGAAGCATATTCCATGGTTTTTGGGTTTCAAAGCACGATCAAAGGCAGGTTTGAGCATACCTATTGAAAGATACATCAAGTGCGGCTGTACTATCAGTCTTCCTTTACCAGCCATTTGTCTATGGTCCGTTTCTTTTTGTCGAAGCCCACGCCGACCTGCACGATCTTTCTTCCGTCGCTGCGGTACGGGGCAGCATAGTCCCGTTCCTCCAGCTGCCTCAGGGCATCCTCCGCACTGCCGTCAGCCTTGAACTCGAACACGTAGATGATGTCCTTCGTCCATACCACGCAGTCACTCCTGCCCAGTGCACTGTGTACTTCCGTCTGGGCAAACTGTCCCATCAGCTCGAAGATGAGGAAGCAACCCATCTGGAACGTCTGCTCGTTGGCTTGCCTTGCCTCTCCGTATACCGGGTAGGGTACGCTCGAGAGTATCGAGCCGAGCCTCTCCATGAAGGCGTCCAGGTTGCCGCCACGGATATCCTTGACGAACTGGCCTATGTAGAAGCTTCCTTCTTCCTCACCCAGCGAGGTTTCCTGGGGCAGGAAGAAGCTGAGGAACCCGTACTTCACTTCCTGGTTTGGAAACTTCAGCGTGTAGATGCCGAATTCCCTGTCATAGCCCTTGATCGTCAGGTAGCCGCCCTGGTAGAGCAGCGGTATGGGCGAGAGCCTTTCGAAGCGGTATTCGCAGAAGGCATTTTCCCCGGCTTCGACACCTTCCTCCATCGTCCGCAGGTCAAAGCCTGACCGTTCGATCAACCCCACGAGGAAGGTGGGGGTACCTGTCTGGAACCAGTAGAAGCTGAATTCTCCTTTTGCGAAGGTGCTCAGCAGGCTGAAGGGGTTGTACATGCCTTCTCCCTCAGGATGAAAGTGGTAACCGTCGTAACGTTTCTTCAGCTCTGCCATGCAACAGTCCCTGTCCATGTGCTGTGCATGGGCCAGGTCTTCTATCTCGGGGACGAACATTGTGGTAAGTTCTTCCTCGGTGATGCCGCAGATGCCGGCATAGGCACGTTCCATGCTGATGTCACGCAGCTGGTTGAGGTCGCTGAAGATGCTCATTGGGCTGGATTTCGTCACGCCGGTGAGGAATACGAACTTCAGGTTGGCATCCTCGCTCTTGAGCACGCCGTAGAATGCCTTCATGGTAGCCCTGTAGGCTTCCTGCAGTCTTCTGTTTTCTATGGTCTCCAGCAGTGGCTTGTCGTACTCGTCCACCAGCACCACCACCTGTTTGCCGCTTTGCCTGTGGGCTTCTCTGATGACTTTGATGAAACGCAGTTCTGGCGCTTCAAAATCTTGGCTGATGCTGTAGAGTTTTTCCCATCGGCTCAGATGCAGACTCAATATCTGTTCAAGGGAATTTTCTGTTTTGTAGTTTTCTGCATTGAAGTCCAGATGCAGTACTGGGTAGGTAATCCAGTCCTTTTCCTGGGTCGCAATGGAAAGGCCGTCGAACAGTTCCCTCTTACCTAGGAAGTATGCCTCAAGCGTGGAGAGCAGCAGGCTCTTGCCGAACCTTCTGGGCCGGGAAAGAAAATATGGGTTGTCATCTTGGATAAGTTTCCATATGTAGGAGGTCTTGTCCACATAGACGTAACCGTTTTTAATTAGATCTTCAAAACTCTGTATGCCGACGGGCATTTTCCTTTTTGATTGCATGGTCTGATGGTAACATGTTTGTTAACAACTGTCAGTATAAATGGCAATGGTGAAAGACTGAAATTACTATTGCATACAAAGTGAAAATTTCTCGACTTGCGATGAGTAATAAACGTGAGACAATGATGACAGAATAGCTTTATGTGTCTGTCAAATTACCTTGTACAACAAGGTGTGTTGCTGAGAAAATTGAGAGACTTTGTAACATAATGATTCAGAATACATAAAAAGTATTTTTGAGAGAAAGAAGTCAAAAGGTACTTATTATTGCAAGATTTCGCAAGAATACTTTTCAGCTGAATGTTTATCCATATAGTCCGGCTTGATAGAGATTTAAAATTTTTTTGCAGGTACCTGCAAAAAAAATAGTAGAAATTGAAAAGGTCATATGTGAAGATAAAAATATACTGTGATAGGAAATATATATGATTGGAAGAAATGATTTGGAACTGATGAGTCTTGGTGGAGAAAACTCCTTGGTTGAGTTTATGGAAGAGGCTGTTTGTAACGAAACCATTGCAAAAGAAATAGTTGCCTTTGCCAATAGCTCTGGAGGGCGGATTCTTATTGGTGTTGCTGATAATGGAGACATCAAAGGAGTTGTAGACAAACAACTACAAGAGAAAATTCTGAATATCTGCAGGGATTTTGTTGTCCCGAGCATTATACCTTTGTATGAAGAAGTGCCTATGGATGATGGCAAGCGGGAAGCAGTAATTACAATTTCTCAGGGAATCAACAAACCTTATTTACGAAAGTTCAATGGACGTGAAGAAATTTACATCCGAATGGGAAACCGCTGTGAAATTGCAACTCGTGAGCAGATGGCAAGATTGTTTGCAGTTGGTGGGATGTTACATATGGAAGTTTCTCCTGTTTCAGGAACTTCGATAGATAATTTGGATAAGACACGTCTTTCTTATTATCTAAATACTGTACTGGGTGAAGATATTTCGATTTATTCAGAACTAGATTGGATAAAACGCCTTTCAGGGTTAGGATTTTTGACGAAAAACAGTGTTGGCGATTATGTCTGTACCATTGTAGGTCTTGTATGTTTCTGCAAGACACCACATCGTTTTCTTCCCGCTGCGGGTATCCGGTTCATATCCTATGATTCATTTCAACAGAAATACCATGCTCAGATTGATACGTTGCTTGACAATGCCTTGGTTGGAGATTTCGTAAGCAGTGATACAGGCTCTTATCTATCATCAAGGGGTTTGATTGAAGATTTCCTTCTTGTTGTAAAACCTTTTATTTCAAAGGAATCAGACTCATTGGATGAAAACATGCGGAAAACTACTACCTATTACTATCCAAAGGAAGCCATTCGAGAATCTTTGATCAATGCACTGGTACACCGTGACTGGACGGCAAGTCTTGAAGTCTTGGTAGAAAATTACAATGACAGAATAGAGATTACTAGTCCTGGAAGGATGCAAAATTCCATGACTGTAGAAAAGATGATTGCTGGACAAAGGTCCCCTCGCAACAATTTGATTGTTGACATTATGCGTGATTACAACTATGTAGATGCACGTGGCATGGGTGTCAGGGCAAAGGTCATACCGTCTATGAAGAAATTCAATAATACTGAACCTATCTATGAGGTTTCTGAGGATAATTTCAAGGTTATCTTAAAAAGGTAAAGTAATAGGAATATATCTGTATTCCTGTCAGTGTGTCATCTGTAGCCAATCATACTATCTTGTTGAATCTATGATTGTCAGGATATTGTCCTGCCGGTGATCATGGTATTGAAGTCGGATGACCTGATACCAAGTGTGTAAGCATAAGCTGATGAAGGGGCATAGGCCAGAGATGTGATCTGGAGGCTTCGTAACAAGCCTATTGCTTGTCCTTTGCTTGATATTTCATAGTAACAATATTTGCATCCAAGGTTAAAAATCCTAAAAAGTACTGACTTTTATGGATTTTAATCCTAAAAAGTCAATACTAATATGGATATTTTGTAATAGAGATGATATAATCCTTATGAAATGATCGTAAACAACTATAAAGAATATTTCTTTGAGCATAGAAGGATTGGACCATGATACAGCGAATTTTGGAAGGCAAAATAACAGACCGTATTGCTTCATTCGTACCAGGAAGAGAAGGTAATCACAGAAAAGCCATTATTATTGTCGGAGCACGTCAGACAGGAAAGACATCTTTACTACACATGAAATATCCTGAGAACGATGCACGTGTCTTGTGGCTTAACGGTGATGAATTGGATGTGCAGCGTCTTTTTGAAGATATCACTGCTGATCGCTTACGTAGATACCTAGGCAAAAAAGATATATTGATCATTGATGAAGCTCAGCGTATTCGTGATGTAGGTCTACGTCTGAAACTCATTACGGACAATATGAAAGACATTCAGTTGATTGCCACGGGATCATCTTCTTTTGATTTGGCAAATAAAGTCAATGAACCTCTTACCGGAAGGAAACAGACCTACCAGTTGTTTCCGCTTTCGTTCGAAGAGTTGGTCAATGACCATGGTTTGCTTGAGGAAAAACGGATGATTCCAGAAAGACTGGTATTCGGATCGTATCCGGAAGTCGTAACTTCTCCTGGTCAGGAGAAGACTATACTTCGTGAACTTACAGACAGTTATCTGTACAAGGACATACTTTCTCTTGATGGTATCCAAAAACCGGAAAAACTGACCAAGCTGTTGCAAGCACTTGCACTGCAAGTCGGGGCACAAGTGTCTTTTAATGAACTTGCACAGCTTTGTTCGATGGATCCCAAGACTGTTGAAAGATATATTACAGTTTTGGAACAAGCCTATATTATTTTCCGTCTTTCGTCTTTCAGCCGTAATGCTCGCAATGAATTGAAAAACAGCAGGAAGGTCTATTTCTACGACAATGGAGTTCGTAATGCTATAATTGCAAATTTTTCTTCTGTTGAGTTACGTACTGACATAGGTGCCTTGTGGGAGAACTATCTGGTTTCCGAGCGGATGAAATATCTTGGTTATACGGACAGATGGGTGCATAGCTGGTTTTGGAGGACCAAGACACGGCAAGGAATAGATCTTGTAGAAGAGGAAGAGGGGACGTTACGTTCCTACGAGTTCAAATGGTCAACACACAAAAGGGCCAGGCAACCGACTTCGTTTTCGAATGCGTATCCTGATGTTGCTTTTGCCGTCATAACACCTGACAATGTTGAGGATTTCCTATTACCATAGCATTGATTATGATAACTACGGAGGCTTAGGTTGCTTGTTAAGGTAGTATCTGTAGATATGTTTTGGGCTAATCAGAAGTAATATGCCAATAAGTTATCTTATTTCTGCTATTTATTTTCAACACTATGAGTAATTTAGATAAAATTCATGCAAGAAGTTTGGGTTTGTGCAATGTTTCCTGTAGTTTAATGAAGAAACCAAAAAGCGCTGTTTATTTGATTGCATTTTGTAAAGAAAAGTGTAAAATTAACAAGAGGAGTACCTATGAAAAGCGACCAATTGAAATCAGCGCCATTAAAAACCTGTCTCATACAAGCTATTTTTTCTCCACTGTTGAACATAAAGAGTTTTATTCCAGAAATTCAGGAATCATTGAGGAGGAACGGTTTTCCTCAATTAAAAACTGGGAAAAACAAAACAGTAACTTTTAACAAATCAATTGATGATCCTGTTATCGAAGAGGATGACAACTGGTTTTTCATTTCTTTAGATAATAAAGATATGGTGATAATTAACAAGACACAATTTTCATTTCAAACTAATGCTTATACGACCTTTGAGGCGTTCATTACAAAATACCAGACTCTTCTAAGTATTTTTTTCCCGATAGTTGATGCATCCTCACTGGTTATGCAAAGATTAGGTTTACGCTATATCAACGTACTGAAAGGAGAGGGATGGAAAGACTATTTGAAATCTCCCTATCATGGAGTTTCCATTTCCGATTCATATCGATATCTTGATAAACCTTGGATGATCGGTTCTACGGCCCAGGGAGTCACAAGAATAGATGATTTCGGAAACACAGGATTGATTACTATACGAGTATATCAGAATAACAAGGGCAAAACGGTTCCATTGGATGTTTCTTATCCTGTCCCTCAGCAGTCTTGTGGAAAAGGACTGGTTACCTTTCTTGATATTGATCATATTGTTCAATTCAACAATTCAATGTCCGTCAAACCGGAAGAACTGGGGGCATATGGAAAGAAGCTGAATGATGTGTCAAGCAAGATTTTTTTTGATGCATTGACTGAAAAAGCATTGGAGGAATGGAAATGAATGCAAGTGCGACATTAAGTATACCATCTTTTTCCTCACAGACTTTTAGGAAAGACTTGTCTATATTTTTCTCAAAAGTTTCTTCTCTTTTCAATGATGCAGATACTGGCATGCAATTTGAAGATAGTATGGAATACCAAGAAATGATGTTTACGTTGCATACTGATCATGAAGATGAAATTCTTGATATTCCATTGGATTCCGAGGTACCTGCTATACGCTCTTGTGCTCAGATTCTGCAGGATGCAAGGAAGTACTTGGAATTTTCTGTTACGACATTATCTGCAATTTTGAAAGTAACACGTCCGACAGTCTATAGTTACTTGGAAGGGGGGTATCCTGCAAATACTGCTGTCGAGGATAAAATAAAGAAAATACAGGAAGTGCTTACTATTTTTACTAATCATTTGGGGACAAGATCTACTTATTTTGCACTTACAAGGAAATTTGATTCCCAAGGGAAGACCCTGATTGATTATCTTTCTGAAAACAGGGAAATCACGGAGTTTGCAAATAGACTTTGTGATATGGAATTGCAGAAGTCAAAGATTACTGTTTCGCACAAGCAAAGACAAATGAGCAATGCCTTCTACAGTGTGCCGGTATATTTGGATGAAGATAAGGGCGAATAATGGAACAGGGTGACTTCTTGGAAAAAGATGATGTGCTGTACCTTGTTATTTCACATTCATGTGATGTAGCAAGGCGAAAGGAACTTGAACCCTTTATGAAGTGATACCTTGTGAGCAAATATCAGAACTGAACGGTAACATGTGCTTTGGTAGAAACCCAAGGGAATTGCATATCAGCGTGATACAAGATAGTGAACCGCAATGCATGAATTTTTCGTTGAAAGCTGTTGAAAAAAAACAGATAGCAAAGGAAGAAATCAAGGCTTCATATACTACACGTGATGACTTGACAATGAAAGAACCTATTCGGATATTACAAGATTGGTTGTCTGCGAGATATCGGAGGCAGGCAATTCCTGATGACATTAATTCCTTACTCAAAGATACGTTGAAGTTACAGAGATATATCAAATCGCTCAAACAGGAATTGATTGGCATCTGGTTTGATATTGATGGACCAGAAGGGGAGAAACGTACCCTTACTTTGTATTTCATTGGAAATTCAGCCATCTTTAAGGCCGAAGCAAGGATTGAAGAAAAAATAAAAAAAATTGAAGAGAAAAACAGCAGTTCAAATACAACTGATATAGAAGTACTTTGCCGTTATCGTTCAGACCTTGATATTTCCTTTAATGAAATCAACGCTCTTTCGTGGTTAAACTTTGATTATCTGTGCACATAGAATTGTTGTCATGCATAGGCAGGATTTGATAAATAAAGAATGATGATTGGTGTTTATATTCATGTAAGGATAAAGGTCTGATCTATGATATTTGTCAGTTGTTATGCCATGTGCATCTTGGTTCTTGATGTTTTTATGAGGGCCAGTATCGGTTGGCGATGCTGGCCCCTGAAGAGAAAATAGTTGGTTAGGAGCTATAGTCTATGAAAATTGTAGTGCCTAAGTTCCGGATTGACTTTGATCACTTCCAAAGGAATGTCCTGCGATTCCTTGAACCCGATGAAATCGAAGGCTACGACACCTGCACGTGTCAGTTCGGTATGTTGCCGCAGGTAGTCAAGGACTTTTGGGTTGATGGCCAGGGACCATTGTCGGGGAGTTTTCTTAAAAAGATTCCAAGGTTTATTGACTCCGAAGCGTCCCAATAGCCCTTCTTTGTATGTATTCCGTGCCTGTACTGCTGATACGAACTGATCAAACCTGTCGCTTCCGGTGGCTCCATAAGGTTCTTGGAATGTCTGCGCCATAGTAAGTCCTTTCTCAGCTTTATAGGTTATTTTAGAACCATCACTCCTGTAGCGGATACGCCATGGGTCATTCCCATAACCACCGCTGAGGTTGCCCTTGTCAATAGGATCAGAAACGATGAATATCTTTCCTCTTATCTCTCCAAGAGTAGGGAGAAGGTTCCTATTGCCTCGATCCATGTTTTCCTCACCCCTGTCGATATAGATGTAATCGCGGTATTCCTTCAACATACTGTCGATTTCCTTTCTGTACTTGGAAGTTTGGGATTTGTCCAGGTCCTGTTCGACGGAGAGGATCATGATGATGAATTCGGTAGGATGTTGCTTCAGCTTGAGTACCAGACGGTTGAAGGCGTCTTTGAACAAGATGTTGCTGTAGGCCCCAATATATGAAGCTCCTACCTTCGTGCTGTGGGCCAGTGCCGTGGCATCCAGTGAATTTGACCAGTATACCCGAAGATCGAAGCTACGGACTCCGGCGTCAAACTGATTTTCCAGGTTCAGGTACTGTGTCTGTGCAGTACTGTCAGCGTCGTTGAAGGTAGTTTCCATGTTTGTGAGCCACATAGCCGAATCGTGTGTGCCTGGGATGCTGATATCAGCGATGGGCCTGTTGTCGCTGATCTGTCCCATCCAATCCCTCAGGTCGGTAGGCGGAAGCTTCTGATAATACTTGTAGCAAAGGTAGATGTACTCACCACCGGCGCCGCGGTTCAGATCCACCGACAGCCTGTCGTATCCTGCAGGGGCAAAGGCGTTCTGTCCGGTTACGAGTGTGATATCGGTTATACCATCGGTATCATATTCCCATTTCGTATCTTTTTTGTAAAAGAGATAGATATAATCTCCACCGGCTCCGGTATTCAAGTCTACGTTGATTTTTGTATAACCGAATTCTGTTGCAAAATCCTTGGTAAAGATGGTGGAAGCGGTTGCAATCTTCAGGTCGACGATCCTTCTTGGTCCAGGTCCTTTTTTATAGCAGATGTAGATATACCTTCCACCTGCCCCTTTGTTCACGTCAAGGGGGAGCTTGACATATCCCTGCGGTACGGGGACGTTTGCATGCCTTCCTTCGATTATCTTGATGTCGGTGATGTAGTCCATGATGTTTTCTCCCGTTTTCGGTGCTGGTTGCCCTGAAACCTTCGCCGTTACCCATGACTGATATAGGTTGGATGTTGCATCGGTGGCGGTACGTCATGGTTTCCATGGTGTGCAGGACTGATGTAGGGCAACGTTCTACCCTATGACTGACGGAATAGCACGTGTATCAGCGTACATATGATACACGTAGGTACAATGGTGATTAATTACATAGCTAATTATATATTAGCATAAGGGCTATGTCAATTAAAAACCTAGGTATGAATCAGGCAGAAAGGAAGGAGAGAATCCAGCATTTTGTGTACTTGGGACTGCGTTTCTTGATAACTTGCTCGTCCCGTTCCATGATGACAGCATTGAGTCTCTTGGCCTGCATCCAGGGACTATTGGCGTGTATGGATTTGATCCAAAAGACGTGCGTATGCTTTGTGTTACAAATCTTAGGAACCATCGGTAACAAGACATAGCATCATCTGCATCCAGAAGGAAGGAGGGCAGTCAAAAGAAACTGTCAGTCGGACGAAGTATCTTTGGCGGTATTCCAAAGGCTTTCCATCTCTGAGGCAATGGCATTGTTTTCAAATCTCATGCAGCAATCGTCTTCAGTCCAAGGACCTAGGATATTCGTGCTGCCATACCAGACGATGTGAGTATCTATGACGGCACACCGTTGGGAAAGACCCACGATTTGTCGTACTACTATTCCTGTTGAGCTAAGTCTGTCAACGAGAGCTTTCTTATGAGCGGGTATCTGGAGTTTGTCCGGATAACCGTAGGTAAGGACGAATATCCTGATGCCTTTTTCCATCAAAGGCATAGCTGATGTTATGAAACGTGTTACAGCTGTAGTGTCTAACTTTGGACTTGAAATGATAAGCTGGTTCTTTACCGTTTCCAGGTCTTCTTCAAAGTTTTTGACATACTGGTTACCCATGAACCACCTGGTATCAGAAGTACTTTCTGAAGTAGTACTGTCATGTGAAGATGAAATGGAATATCCCATTTGGACGTAACCCTTCAGACGCCTTTGATACATCCTCTCCAGTAGTGGAACATGGAAGTCTACGTAATCATAGATGCTGACTTCCTTTTTATGTTCAGAAGTACGATGCAGACGTCCGCAGTACTGGAACAGTACCCCCTTCCATGAAATCGGCATCGTAAGGAACAAGGTATCGAGCCGAGGACCATCAAAGCCTTCTCCGATGTATCTTCCTGTAGCAAGGACGATAAGCGAATGGCTAGGTGGAACTGATTCAAGACGTTCCAAAGCCATACGCTTTTCTTTTGCCGATCCTTTTCCTGTGATGCTGATGACAGCATCAGCATCATCCTTAAGCTGTTCAGCAAGCCATGAGATATGGGCAACCCGTTCTGACAGGACCAGCGGGGTCCTTCCCTGGGAAACCGCAAGCCTGACATCCTTCAGGATCAAATCATTGCGGTAGGTATGTACCGCCAGCTTTTGATAATATTCAGTAATGCTTGGCTGATGGTCAGGATGCTCTTCCAAGACATTGAACGACGTAAACCGAGGTACAAGATACCGGGTCAGGCCTTGCATATCTGCAAGTTTCTTTGCGTCAAACTGGTACCGTAGCGGGCCACATTCCATGAACAGGATGGGTTGGTGTCCATCCCTACGAATAGGAGTTGCCGTAAGACCGTAGATATAGCGGGCAGGAAGGGCCTTGATCAGGAGCTCAAAGCTGAAGGCTGATACATGGTGGCATTCATCTACCAGTACCATGCCATACTTTCTGACTAGATTTTTCGCTATTACTACATCTTCAGCATCCTTTTCGAGCAAAGACTGCCTGATAGCGATATCGATGAGTCCTTTGGAAGTGTCTTTGCCACCTCCAATCATTCCTGGTTTCAGGTTAAGAAAACGTTGTATTGCTTTTTCCCATTGCAGAAGCAAGGCCATGGTAGGTACGATGATAAGCGTGTTGACTTTTCGTTTTGCAATGAGAGCTGTAGCTGTTACTGTTTTCCCAAAGCCTGTACCAGCAGATAGTATCCCGTTTTCGAATGGAAGAAGGGCTTCTAAGGCCTCTTTCTGTTCTGGATGTAGATTTCCTGTGAAGTGGACATTGACCGTATGTCCAACTTGACGCTTGTCATCAATGTGATAAGGAACTTCTTTCTCTGTAAGATAGTCGGTAACCTTTCCCATGCATCCCCTGGGAAGCAGGAGCTCATCATCTGTTTCTTCAGAGCAATCAATGAAACGTGGTTTGTTCCGTACCGACATTCTCATCCTTTCTGCTCGATAGAATTCCGGGTTGGAGAACACTGCCGTACGTCTCAGCATGCTCAAGGCCCTTTCACTGATGCCGGACTTCGGAATATGGATTACGTTTGAAAATATCAAAGTGACTGATGAAGGAAAATCGGAAACAGGACAAGTATATTGTCCTGAGGCCTTTGGAGTAGAAGTTTGGAGCTTCTTTGGCATGGGATCGGTTTTTTCGATGCAGGTCTGTGTTGCTTGTTCGATTTTTTCAGCTGTTGATCTCTGTAAAGATGAAAGGAAGACCCATTGGTCTGGATAAGGAGTGAACGATGCATCTACGAATACGGAATGCCCTTGCTTGACTGCCTGTCCTTGCAGAGGTAGGGCAATCAGATTGCCATACCCGCCTTTGGGAACAGTGTTTTGGTTCGGGAACATGCGGTCAAAGGAAGCAAAGGAGATGGAATGATGCTGGCTCATGGCATAGCGAAGCAATGCCGAGCCAAAGCTCCTTGCTTTTTCAGCAGGAATTGGTTTATCAAAGAAGAACCAGATGTGGACACCGTTTCCGGAACGTGAGATTTCAAAACCTGCAGGAATATGCAGATCTTTACAGATGTTTCTTAGTATGGTACACGTATCTTTCCAGTCTTTTTCATCAAAGTCCAGTGCAAGGAACCAACAGGAAGCATCAGGAAGAAGTGGATAGAGACCGACGACATCACGGCAGAGAGGATCATCTCCTCGTAGATGATGATAGATGGAAAGATTATCCAATGGTACAGGCTCATGGTGAAGACATTTTGAGCATGGAACATGCTTCATATCGCATAGGCCAAAGGCCCATTTGTTCTTGCAGACAGGTGAGTAACCGCTTTTTCCAGACTTGTCATTTTTCCATTTGAGGGCAAATACGTCATTCCTACCACGGAATAGGGACTTATATAAGGCTATCTTACTTGCTGTGGAACTGGAATGGCACACGGCCTTTTCAGATACTTTTCCTTTCTCATGAAACTGTATATTATTGAGTGACACTTTGGATATTTGAGGCTGTATGATGGCTCTAAGCTTACTATGATATTGCTCATTGCTGAAGAGTTCATTTTCAATGAATTCGATGAGCCTTTTGTCTTGAATTGGCTTGAGTAACCTATGCAATTTCTGTTTTTCATCTTCAGAGAGCATTGGATCTTACTATTTCTTCCTTTCTGTATGTAGTGTGACATTGAACTGCAAGTATGACAAGCCTTAGAGAAAAAACGGTAATCATAATTGGCAAGTAATGAGAATGTATGGAAAAGAACACATGAGCAGTGAGGAATCGATTACTACATGTCTAGGGACAAGAGAAGTCGGAAATGCCTGTTTGTTGCATCGTTTCCTATGATTCTTATGCATTGCACAATGTTTTAAGGTCATTTCTTGCCTATACGTCAATGGACTGACGGGGCAACACAATTACCTGTTTTAACCTAAGGCTACGTCCAAGACCATCATCAGCGTAAAGCCTATGGCAAGTCCTATGGTGCCTACATCGCTGTTATCATCAGTCTGTGCTTCAGGTATAAGTTCTTCTGAAACGACGTAGATCATGGCTCCTGCTGCAAAGGCAAGCAGGTAGGGTAGCAGACCTGAGATGAGGTTTGTCAAGGCAATGGTAATCAGTCCTGCAATGGGCTCGACAATGCCTGAGAGCGTGCCATAAAGGAATGCCTTACCCCGAGAGGCGCCTTCGCCTCTCAGTGGCATGGAGATGATGGCACCTTCTGGGAAGTTCTGAATGGCAATACCGAGGGAAAGTACCATGGCAGCACTTGCGGTGACCAATGGGTTCTGGAGCATCAATCCTGCATAGACGACGCCTACGGCCATTCCTTCAGGGATATTATGCAAGGTGACGGCCAGTACCAGCATCGTAGTATGTTTCAGTTTGGTATGTGGGCCTTCAGGGCTTTCTTTGTCTGGATGTAGGTGTGGGATGATGTGGTCAAGCAGAAGCAGGAACCCTGTTCCAAGGAGAAAGCCGATGGCTGCTGGTAACCATGTCATGGAATAGCCTTGGTTTTCTGCCATGGAGAGGGCTGGTTCAAGCAATGACCAGATGGAGGCTGCGATCATAACGCCGGAGGCAAAGCCCAGCAGGGCTTTTGTAAGGCGGGTGGGAATGGTATCTTTTACCAGCAGTACCATGGCTGCTCCTAAGGTAGTTCCCAAGAACGGTATGAAAAGTCCAGCAAGTACGGTTTGGTTTAACATTCTGTTTTCTCCTGTTGATGGGAATATGATAGTATACCTTTGGAATACAGGCAAGAAGTATTATTCTGTTACCTTTTTGTTGGTTTCTTGTTATACTGCTAATGAGGTGCATATCGGACACCGATAAGTATGCAAAAAGATGCGTCTGTATGTCAAATATGTTGGCTGTTTCAACTTTACTTTTTGTCTGTTGGCTGGTATACTCCCACTTAGACAAAAAACTAGAGCTGTAATGTGTTATTATACATATGAAAGTGATAGTATGGAATGTGTAAAGTATTTGGGGAAAAACAGACTATACCTATTGTTTTGCCATGAAGGTCTGTTTATGCATGGGGGAGGAAGTATACGTTGATAGTATCATCAAGGGATATATTTTTCTTTTTTCTGCTTTACTCCATTTCCAGTACAGGTGATTTCATGATGCATCAGACAGTGTCTGTTTGCGGTAAGTGGCCTTCGATGGCCTGACAGGACCCCGGACAGACAGTACGTTGATTCGTCGCGGCTGGGTATGGATGGGAGACAGGTAGATAGCTGTAATTCAAGCAGGTGCTTGAAATGGTCTGTTATCCTGTACTCTTTTTCAATGCTGGGAAATATGACATATTTAATGTTTTGTCCATTATAGCCTTACGTATATAATGATATTTTTATATCTATTTTAGCTGATAGTATATCCTCGTCTGCAAAGGCGAGGATATATTATGTCAGTGATTCTTAATATGGAGTGCACCGTACATGAAGCAATCACAGTCAAACAAGGATTGTGCTGACAAAGTAGTACATAGACACCAGTCCCGAAGAGGGCGTATTGTCATTTTGATGCTGTTGGATATTGCGGTGTTCCTGTTTGTCTGGATAGCATCACAGTTTCTGGTATATGGGAATTTGGGTAAGATTACTGCAGGTTGTTGCTTGGTTATTGTACTGCAGATGCTTGCACAAGTGATATTCGGCCTGTATCGGGTACGGCTTATTGACAGTTCACTGGAACTTGCTGTACGGGCTCTTGGGCTTATGCTAGCTTCTTGTATTGGCTTTATCATTGCATTTTGGGGTCAACTGTTTGAACTGGCGAATTTCCGTTTGTTCGCTTGTTATACCATACTTTCTTATAGCGGTACGCTTGGTTACAGGGTGTTATATCGCTACTTGGTGTATCGTGTTCGCCAGAGAAACTGTGAAGGTTCTGGATTTGGTGATGAAGAAGGTGACCATCGAAGGCGTGTTGCGCTTGTCTATGGTGCTGGTGAAATTGGTAAGATGCTTGCTTCCCAAGCTACAAAGGGCAAGCTTAATTATAATATTGTCGGATTCATTGACGATGATGAGGTCAAAAGCCGTACATTGATTCTCAATCGTCCTGTACTTGGTACAGTTGACCAGATTGAAGACATCTTGGTCAGACGTAAGATAGATACCCTGATCATAGCTATTACTGAGCTTTCTGCAGAGCATCTGCAGCAGGCTGTAGCTGCTGCAAATGCGACAGGGGCTGAGGTCAAGATTGTACCAAGTCTCTTCGAGCTGGAAAACAACCAGAAACAAAAAAGTGTTGATCTCAGGACGATCAACTACCAGGATCTGTTGGGCAGGAAGCTGATTGAGATTGATAGGAAGCCGATCAGGGAGATGATCGAAGGCAAGGTGGTTCTGGTAACCGGTGCCTGTGGTTCCATTGGTTCCGAGATCTGCCGTCAGGTGAAGAGCTATGGTCCCAAGCAACTGCTATTGCTTGATATTGATGAGTCTGGACTTCATGACAGTGTATTGAGACTTTTGGATTACAAGCATGAATGGTCTGATGAAGTGTTTCCGATCCTGTGTGATATCAAGAACGGGGCGAAGGTACAGGCTATCATGGCCAAGTACCATCCTGATATTGTATTCCATGCTGCAGCTTACAAGCATGTACCGATGGTACAGCTCTACCCTGAGGAGGGTATCAGAACAAACATCGGAGGTTCCTACAATGTGCTGAAGGCTGCCAAGGACAACAGGGTCAAGAAGGTCGTAGTGATCAGTACGGACAAGGCTGTCAATCCTACGAATGTCATGGGAGCTACCAAAAGGGTGGTTGAGCTTGAGGCTGCCATGCTGAGTTCTCCTGAGACAGAGATGGTCTGTGTAAGATTTGGCAATGTCATTGGAAGCCGAGGTAGCATGTTGCCTCTTTTCCTTGAGGAGATTCGTGCTGGAGTGCCCATTACCGTAACAGATAAGAAGATTATCAGATACTTCATGGCCATTCCTGAAGCTGTAAGTCTTGTGTTCCTTGCTGGCTCTTTAGGTAAAGGTGGAGAGGTCATGGTCTTGGATATGGGGCAGCCTGTCAACATCTATGAATTTGCCAAGCGTCTGATTGCGATGTATGGTAATCCACAGGAAGACAAGATAGTCATTACAGGCCTCAGGCCTGGAGAAAAGATGTATGAGGAACTTCTGGCAAATAAAGACAATACTATTCCAACCCAGAACAAACTTATATTCAAAGCAAAAGTAAGTGGTAGCCTGAGCAAAGAAACCTTTATGGACAGACTCCATAAAATAGAAACCACAGATTCAGAAACTCTTAAGACTTGGGTGAAAGAAACAGTGCCGGAGTTTAGGGAAGGATAAGGTTGATCCAAGTTAGGGTTAGAATAATTCTGATTAGTTTTTAATTTTAATATATATATGTATATATTAGTGACAAAATATTTTTCTGTTTTTTTGATAGCAAGTTATGCCATTAAAAGGATTTTATATATAGTGTTAGAAGATTTGTATGAATAAAAATTAAATAATTTAGAGGAAAAAATTGAATTTAGGAATTGTTAATAAGTCAGTACTAATTGTTGGAGCAAGTAAAGGGATTGGTAGGGAAATTGCACTTGCTTTTGCAAAAGAAGGATGTAAAAAGCTTGTGGTATTGGCTCGGACAGAAAACTTATTAAAGACATTAGTAACTGAATGTTCTGAATTTCATCAGGATGCTTCTTTTTTTGCTGTTGACTTAATGAAAGAAGATTCTATCAAGATTGCTTCTAAACTAATTGATGACTACGGCGTTTTTGATATCATAATCCAAAATATTGGATCATCATTAACACCAACTCGAAATCCATTATCTCCTTTTTCTGATTGGAATTTTGCACTTAGATTAAATGCTGGAATTGCCATAGATTTAAATAGTGTTTTTATTCCACTGATGGTTAATAAAAACTGGGGTAGAATAATCCATGTTTCATCAATTTCTGCAAAAATGTTGAGAGGAAATCCCTTGTATGCATCAGCTAAATCCTTTCTAAATTCATATGTAATAACAACAGGAAGGTTTTTAGCATCTTCTGGAGTTGTGCTTTCTGCCGTCGAACCGGGGGCTATTTCTTTTCCTGATAGTTATTGGGATAAGGCAATGAAACAAAATGACCCAAAATGTAATGATTTCCTTCGTCATCATCAAGCTATAAATCGTTTTGGTACATGTAGTGAAATTGCTGATGTTGTTTTATTTATGTCATCTGCACAAAGTTCATTTATGCCTGGCGCTATAGTTCCTGTTGATGGCGCAAATATGTAGTGCCCTATGGTAAAAAGATTATTTGATATTATTTTGAGTGGAATAGGCCTTATTATACTTTCTCCTTTCTTGTTAGTTATTGCCTGCATTATAACTATAACTTCCCCTGGTGGTGTTTTTTTTCGAGGAGTTAGAGTTGGAAAGAATGGCAGATTGTTTCGAATTTTTAAATTTCGTTCTATGATACCTGATTGTGAAGGAAAAGGAAGATGGAATGTTGGGGATAAGGATCCTCGAATAACAAAAATTGGTCATTTTCTTCGAAAATCAAAATTAGATGAACTTCCTCAACTTATAAATGTTTTTATCGGTGATATGAGTTTAGTCGGGCCAAGGCCAGAATTGCAATACTATGTTGATATGTACACTGAAAAAGAAAAACGAATTTTATGTAGACGTCCTGGTATTACTGATTGGGCTTCTCTTGTAAATATTTCACAATATAAGGCATTTACTGAAGTTAATGATCCAGATAAATATTACTTAAATTATATTCGTCCAATAAAACTTAAGCTTCAACTTTATTATGTGGATCATCATTCCTTGTATGAAGATTTGGAAATTCTTATTTTAACTGTATGGAATATTATTTCACATTCACATAAATGTCCAAAACGGATTATCAATTTAGTTGATTCTGTGGCACAAGGAAAGAATAATGAATAGTAAAGACTTAGCATGGCTTATTAGGCGTCATGGCATTGAAATGACGCATCTTTCTAGAGGATCTCATATCGGTGCAATACTTTCAGTAGCTGATATTATTGCAGTATTATATGCCGATGTCGCACATGTTGATGCCAAAAATCCAAAATGGCCAGAACGTGACCGTATTATCTTGGGGAAAGGGCATGCCGGTGCGGCGATTTATGCTGCCTTAGCTGAATGTGGTTTTTTCCCTGTTGAAGAACTAAAAACTCATTATGCAAATGGTAGTCGCCTTTCTGGACATGTCTCTAGTGCTGTTCCTGGGGTAGAATTATCGACAGGGTCTCTTGGACATGGACTATCTGTTGGTGTGGGTATGGCTATGGCAGCAAAAATGGATCATAAGAAGCATAAAGTGTATGTTATCTGTGGTGATGGAGAATGTGATGAAGGTGCGATTTGGGAAGCTGCACTTGTAGCCAATCAATATAAACTCAGTGGCTTGATCGGAATCATTGACCATAATCGAATGCAGAGTCTTGATTTTTGTGAAAATACTTTATCTTTGGAATCTTTGGAAGCAAAATGGAGTTCGTTTGGTTGGAATGTTTTATCAATAGATGGTCATGACCATGACCAGTTGCATATGGCATTTTCTGAAATAGAGCGCTTTGATACTGGAAAGCCTTCAATGATTATTGCAAATACGGTGAAAGGTAAAGGTATTTCCTTTATGGAAAATGATATTCTTTGGCATTATAGGTTTCCTCATGAGGGATGGGAATATGACCAGGCAGTAAATGAATTACATTTAATAAAACCTGAAGGAGTAATTGATCCTTATACCCCCAATGGAATTGCTAATCCTCAACAACCAGATGAAACTGCTGAGTTTGGTAACAATCATGTTACAAGTAACGGTTGGCATCCGACTTGGGTAAATAATGTGGAGGAATTGGAGAAATAGTCTATGCGTGACACTTTTGTTAAAACTTTAATTGAGATTGCAAAGAAAGATAAAAATGTTATATTAATTACTGGTGATTTAGGTTTTGGTGTTTTAAAACCCTTTTGGGAACAACTACCAGATCAATTTATAAATGCTGGTATTGCTGAGCAGAACATGACTAGCATGGCGGCTGGTTTGGCACTTGAAGGAAAAATTGTTTTCACTTATTCAATTGGGAATTTTCCAACACTTCGTTGTCTTGAACAAATAAGAAATGATTGTGCATACCATAATGCAAATGTGAAAATCATTTGTGTTGGTGGTGGTTTTGCATATGGGTCGCTTGGAATGAGTCATCATGCTACGGAAGATATTGCTATTATGAGAGCATTGCCGAATGTTTCTGTGTTTTGTCCTGGTGATTTAGTTGAAGCGAGAGAAGCAACAAAAGCAATTTATAAACATTCTGGCACTTGCTATTTGCGACTAGGACGAGGAGGTGAAAGGCAGATACATCCAGATAATTTAAAAACTAAGGATAATAAGGCAATTTTAATAAGAGAATCAATGTTTGGAAAGGGAAAAATTGCAGTTTTTTCAACAGGAGCAATTCTTGCTGAGGCAACAGATGCTTGTGATGAACTTGAAAAACAAGGTATATCGCTTATGCAGTATAGTTTTCCTACAGTAAAGCCGATTGACAAAGACGTTATCAATAAATGTGCACAAAGTTGTAAATATATTGTTACAATTGAGGATCATAATATTGTTGGGGGTTTTGGATCTGCTGTTCTAGAAGTTCTTGCACCGATTAAAGATAAGATAAGATTAATGAGAATTGGCCTAGATGATGAATATTGTTACCAGGTAGGGACTCAAAAGTACTTACAAGAACAATATGGTATAAGTAAATACAATATTATTACTAAAATTAAAAGTGTTATTTTAGATTAAAAATCTTTTAAATAAATTGAGTTTTTTATGAATAAAAAAAATTATGTTGATGGATTAGTATCTGTCATAATTCCAGTTTATAAAAGTGAAAAATTTCTTAAACAAACTATTCAATCTGTACAATTGCAGTCTTATCAATATTTTGAAATTATTTTAATTGATGATTGTTCTCCAGATCAATCATTTGAAATTATATCTGAAATGAGACAATGTGATGATAGAATTTGTTTTATTAGAAATTCCAAAAATCTTGGTGCTGCAATTTCACGTAATAAAGCTTTAAATGAGGCAAGAGGTAGGTACATTGCTTTTTTAGATAGCGATGATTTATGGGTTTCTAATAAGCTTCAATTTCAACTAGATTTGTTAAAGAAAACAGATAGTTTTTTTATTTATGGAGCGATTGAGATAATTGATGAAAAAGGAAAAATGATAAAAAATTGTCGACATGTTCCAAAACATATTAACTATAATGAGTTACTTAGAAATACAGCAATTGCAACATCAACTGTTTTAATTGATAGAGACAGAATTGGTGATTTCCGAATGCCTTTAATTCGATCAGGCGAAGATTATGCAACATGGTTAATGCTTTTACACGGAAATAAAGTAGCTTATGGTGTACAAGAAACTGTTGTAAAATATAGAAAAACTAGGGGTTCTCTTTCTTCTAAAAAGGCTAGCAATTGGAAAAAAGTTTATAATATTCAAGTTAATAATGAACATATTAATCCTTTTTTTGCATTGATTAACTGTCTATTTTACATATGGCATGCAATTCTAAAATATTATTTTAAATAACTAATTTAAAATAAAATTGGTATGTGCTCACCCATAGGAGTTGATATAATGTTATTTTCTAATCCTATTAGTGTTGATATCCAGAAAGAGGGGGGACATAGAAAAAAACAAGCACCATCCTAGAACCGGAAACTAAGATGGACTAGATTGTCAAGACACTTTTCTCTTGGGGAATAAGCTTTTGCCTCCTTATGCAATCTGTATCTTCACTGGCCTGTCAGGCCAGTAATAGGCCTTCGGGCTCTTGTAGCCCAATGATTGGTGCGGCCTCTCATCATTGTAGTAGGCGATATACTTCCGCAGAGCCTTTCTCAAGTCCAGGGGACTTGCATAGGCATTGAAGTAAATCTCCTCATACTTTAGCATCCTGAAGAAACGTTCCACGAAGATGTTGTCCAGCGTCCTGCGCCTGCCGCCCATGCTGATCCTAATGCCGTTGCCTTCCAGCCGTGTTACTGAAAAAACTCCTTACTATGAACCGATAAAAACATCATACTGCGCACAAGCTTCCCGGAAACATCCCCGACTCCAGGACGCTGAGGCTATTGCTGGAGGAACTCAAGAGTGCGGGATTCAGTGACTACGGCCTCATCCTGGACAGGGCGTATCTCAGCAAGGAAAACCTGGATCTCCTCGTGCCGGAGGGGATCAGGGCCATATTCATGGCGAAAACCGGTGACGCCAAGGTCATGAAATGCATCGGAGAGGCCCTTTCCGAAAGCGGGAGCATCACGGCCAGGGGGGTGTTCCTCAGGGACCACGACTGCTATGCCAAGGATTACGAGTACCCCTATTGCTACAGGGAAACCGAAGGGAAGGGCCATGGGACATCGGTTCCGCAGAGGCTCTGCCTCTTCTTCGATCCCGAGGCCAGAGGCGCAGAGGACAAGGCGCTCACCGTGGAGCTGCTTGACGAGGAGGAGAGCCTCCTCGGTCACCTGAAGGGCGGCGGGGCGCCGGATGAAAGGCTCCTGAAGAAATTCCGCAGGCACTTTGCCGTCGAGACCGATGGTGACGGGACGGTCATCTCCTGCTCGAGGGACGAGGAGAAGATTGCGGGATGCAGGAAACGCTGCGGGTTCTTCGCAATCGTCTGCACGAACATGGATGCACGGGAGTATCCGCTTGACTGGATCCTCTCCAAATACCGGATGCGGGATTCCTAGGAAAAGGCCTTCATGTATCTGAAGGGCTGGCAGGGAGGAAGGAGGCTCCGGACCTGGACGGAGCCCAGTACCGACGGAAGGGTCTTCTTCCAGTTCGTCGCACTCATCCTCAACTGTTACCTCCATGCCCGCTATTTCTCCACGGGCGATGGTTTCAGGAAGCGATTCGCGACTCCGTGGGACGTACTTGACGAGATGCGGTCGGTCAGGTTTGTCCAGCTCAGGGGCAGGTCCCCGAAGGTCTCGGAGTTCGTCGGGAAGCAGGTGGACATCTTCGACGAGTTCGGGCTGGAGATTCCCAAGGGTTCAAGGCCTGGTTCCAGGAAGAAGCCGAAAAACGGTGGCAAAAAGAAGGCTTAGGGGATTTGTACTAAACCTGCATTGCAAAACTCTGATTTGTAGTGATAGCTAGATTTATTGTATTTGTTTTACCTCCTTGGGCTGGTAAAATGCTTAATAAATTTTTGGATTGGTTTATTTATATTATTATTAGTAAAGAAATGAAAAAAAATAGTTTAAAAAGAAAAATTTTATATATAGGGCCATTTGCGAAAAAGAGTATTATTGCAATTGGTGGTACCGTAAAAACAAATGAAATTTATAATGCGCTTCTATTTAATGTCACAACTCGAAGAAGACTTCGATATTTGGATGTTTTTCAATGGCGGCGACATAAAATTTTAATTTTTTTCAGGCTTTTATTGGGAGTTCTTTTTTATAAAAATTTTATTTTAGTAATTAGTTATAGCGCTCTAAAAAAATTATTTAACTTACCGATGCTATTTTCTAAAAATATTTTATTTATTCCCATTGGAAATATTTGCTGTAATGATTTAACTAATAAAGAAATTCAAAAAATAAATAATTGCATAAATGTTTTATTTGTTCAAACTGAGTCTTTAAAAGCCGATTTAATATGTAACAATATTAAATCAAAAATAATAGTAATGCACAATTTTAAAATTTACTCAAATTTTGTTTTTCACCATGAATATTTTCCTCTGAATGCAAATCTTTTTCGATTTTGTTTTTTGTCACGAGTAACTGAAACAAAAGGAATTTTTGATGCAATAGAGATAGTTGAAAAGTACAATTATAAGAATGACTTAAATAAAATTGAACTAGATATTTTTGGAATAATTGATCCAATTTACTCTAATGAATTTAATATTTTGCTTGAAACGAAGGATTTTATTAGGTATTGTGGAATAATTCCTTACAAAGATGTTCCTAAAGTAATTACAAAATATTTTATGCTTCTTTTTCCAACAAAATTCGATGGTGAAGGTTTTCCTGGTGCTATTTTAGATTCATTAGCAGCTGGACTTCCTGTTCTGTCATCAAATTTTAAATACTATCAAGATATATTAATTGATAATTATACTGGTTTATCCTTTAAGATTAATGACTTTGATGAATTTTATTCTAAAATTTGCTATGCAGTAGAAAATTATCATCTAATAAATACTTATCGTGAGAATTGTTTACAGCAATATCGCAAATATTCTTTTGAAAAAGAGATTGTAAAGTTACAAGATGAAATAATGCTAATTTAACCTGTAATTTTTGAAATGAGTAAAAGAAGCAAGGTTATTTATAATGTATTGGAAAAATGAGACAGATTCCCTGTGAGAAATAAGCTATACTGGAACCATGGAAAAACGAAACAGGTACACTTCGGAATTCAGGGCCAAGGTCGTGATGGAAGTGTTCAGGGAAGCCGAGACCGTCAACCAGATTGCGGCCCGCTACCAGCTCAACCCGCAGATGGTGAGCCTGTGGAAGCGAGAGTTCGTCAGTCATGCCCCTGACCTCTTCGGCCGCCGCAAGGACGGTGAAGCGAAGCTGAGGAAAGAGCTGCAGGAGAAGGAAGACCGGTACCAGAAGATCATCGGCCAACTCAACTACGAGCTGAACCCTCTGGGGGAAAAATCTGACTTCGGGAAGCAACACTGAGAAACGGCTGGCCCTGTATGATCCGGATGAAAAGAGAATTGTGCGCGGTATGATTTTTTATCGGTTGCCCTGATCCCCGGAACTTGGAGTAAAATAGAGTTTATGGAGGTAACAGATGAAATCCACAGAATTCAGGCTCAGGTGCATCAGACGGGTATTGGACAAGCATGAGGACCCCTGCCATGGTAGCCTTTTCGGAAGGCTGCTGTACACGGTCCATCAAGCTTTGGCTGAGGCAATATGAGGAGCATGGAGCCGGAGGACTGAAGCCTAAACTTAGGGAAGGCGCCCATGACAGGCAGTTCAAGACCGATGCCGTACGCCAGGCATGGGATGGTAAGCATACCATCAACGGTACGGCCCGCCAGCTTGGCATCAGCAAGCCCATGCTGTATACATCTCAAATTCCCGGTGCGTTTATATCTATGAATCGAACAACTCTATAAAATAGTTACAAATATCCGTGTTTATGAGGTAACAAAGCCAATATAACTAGATATAATTGTATCTATGAAAGATACAGGTCACAAGAAACCGAAGGTCATCCGTGTCACCAACAAGAAGAACGGCGTCACCTACCTCTATGAGGATTATGCCTTCTGGAACAAGGAGAAAAAGCGCGGGGAGCACAAGAGGAGATGCATCGGACACATCGGGGACGACGGCACGGTGCACTACAACGAGTATTACCGTGCCAGACGACGGGAAGCCGTATCTCCGTCCGTTTCCAAGACGACCCTGATGGGCCAGGACCTCATCCTCAATAAGATGATCGGGAATGTCGGCATCAAGGCCGTACTGGACAAGGCCCTGGGGGCCGATGACGCTGCGAAGGTCCTCCAGCTCGCCATGTACAGCATCTGCGAGGGCAAGGCCCTCAGCCGTGCTTGCGATTGGCTCGACGACAGGGGATACGACGGTGCCTCGCTTGGTTCCCAGAGGATCAGCGACCTGCTGGCCTCCCTTTCGGACGACCGTCGCAATGCCTTCTTCAGGCTCTGGCTTGCCAGGCAAACCGGGAAGAAGGCGCTGCTGTTCGACATAACCAGCACATCCAGCTATGCGAAGCACAACCCCTATGTGGAACGGGGCTACAACCGGGACCATGGGAAGCTGCCCCAGATAAACCTCGGGCTGTTGACCACCCATTCGTCGAACATCCCCCTATGGTATGCGGATCTGCCGGGGAGCATGGCCGACTCCGTTGTCCTGGATCATGTGCTGGACAGTCTGGGAAAACTGGGGGTCTCCGACATCAACCTGGTCGGCGACCGTGGCTTCTACAGCGAGCCAACCTCATGCATATCGTGGCCAAGGGACAGAAGTTCACCGTTCCGGTCCCTTCCGGCATCAGATGGCAGAAAGAACTGATCGACAAAGCGAGGTTCTCCATCCGCCGGCCGGGGAACATCATCCGCAATCCCGATGACGACAAGTCCTACATCTACGGACTCACCGACTACCGGATGGGGCCCTACGGGCGAACCTGGAGGGATGTCTATTTCGATCCGGCCAAGAGGGAGTGTGCGCGGTATGATGTTTTTATCGGTAAGGAATTTTTTCTCTCTGAAAAATCTTCTTGACATTCACAGAGGGAGCGAGACATCGCGTCGCTGATACTCACGCTGCGCACCTGCGAGGAAGAACTGTCCGACGGGAAGCCGGACGAGCGGCACCGGCGGCTCTACGATACCTATTTCACGGTACGGGAGACACCCAAGCGGGGCAGGAAGGTCATCCTTGACGAAGGGATGCATACATCAACTGCTACAGCGGCTTCTGGGTCATCCTCACCAATGCGGAGAAGGATGCATCCAAGGCTTTCTGCCACTACAGCCGCAGATGCGACATAGAGCTCCACTTCGACGACATGAAGAACCTGCTGGACTGCAACCGCCTCAACGTACATGGGCAGAAGACCATGAAGGGAAGGCTCTTCGTCGACTTCATCGCCCTGATCATCCTGAACGAGTTGCGGAGCCGGGTTTCGGCAATCAAGCCGAAGGAGCGGAATTACTGGGACCTTCTGTATTTTGTCAACAACTTATCCAATTCTCACGTGGAATTCCAAGAATTTCCAATTTGATGATTCTCGGATTTCATCCTGAGAATTCTTGGAAAACAACTTGATGATCATTGGAAATCATCATGGTTATTCTTGGAATTTCTGTTGATATTCTCTAGCAGCCTCCTTTCCGATGGACGGGAACGGCGGCCATGCAACGCATTACGGCAACCCGGTTCATCGGGCACCATCCTTCTCCACGAACAGCGTGTTGTCCTTCATGAGGGAATGCTCGAGACGCCAGTCCCTGTCCCCCGTGACGATCAGGTGGCCGTGGTGGACGATCCTGTCGATGATGGCGGCCGCCAGCTGCTCGTCGGTGAACAGGCGGCCCCATTGGCTGAACGGCAGGTTCGTGGTGATGATGACCGCCTTGCGTTCATAGCTCTCCGAGATGACCCTGAAGAGGAGCTGTGCACTCTCCCGGTCGACGGGAAGATAGCACAGTTCATCCAGCAGGAGCAGCTCGTCCCTCTCGATGTCCCGGAACAGCTTCTCCAGGCTTCCGTCAAGCTTTGCCTCTGCAAGCCTGGTCAGGAGCTTTGACACGGTGGTGAAGCGGGTCCTGTAGCCGCTGTTGCAGGCGAGGATGCCCAGCGCCGTCATGGCATGGGTCTTCCCGCTGCCGCACCCGCCATAGAACACGAGCGTCTTCTTCTCGGCGATGAAGTCCAGGCTGAGCATCTGTTCCCTGGTGAAGTTGCCGGGGAACTTGATCCCGGTGAAGTCATAGCCCTCGAAGGTCTTCACCACGGGAAAGGCGGCATGCTTCATCAGGCGCGCCTTCCTCGATGTCTCCCGGGTTGCCAGCTCCCTGGAGATGACGCCGTCCAGGAATGACAGCTGCCCGTAGGTTGCAGACCCGAGCACATAGTCTATCGTGCTCCTGCTGAGCATTATCTTCCTGCAGCCTTCGCAGAGGCTGGTGCGCAGTTCTTTCTTCCTGAGGAAGTCGCTTGTGCCGTTCGTGGGCGAGGTACGCATCATCTGGCCTCCTTTGCGTTGACGAGCATGTCATATTTGCTCAGGTCGACCCCTGTGGCATTCTCCGATTCCCCGAGGCCGAACGTGCTGATCCTCCTGGCGACGACCCTGACGTCCTCAGGGGACGGGGCCGCATTCTTGAGGAGGCATTGCTCGAAGGCGCTGAGGGCGACGGGATACGAGAACTGCCTGGCCGTGGTGCAGAGGGCCCTGAGGGTTTCCGAGACCTTCTTCCTCGATGCAAGGCCGTCGATGTAGCCACGTACGCTGTTGCTGGGCATCTGTTCGCGGAGTATGCTGTTCGGCCATGCCCCCGGCTTGGACTGGAGGCTCTGGAGCATGGTGAGGGCGTCGTAGGTGGAGGTCCTCTGGCTGCCGTATTCCCTCCGGAACGCATGGATGGGCCTGCCGGTCACGGTGTACACCTTGATTTCCCAGGCGGTCCTGTCGACGATGACGGTGGCGTGCCTGTATTTCGGCCCCAGCTTGTAGGTATGCTTCCCGTTGTCCAGGCTGAGGTTCCCATACGAGTCAGCCTCATGGGTATCCCTTGATGCTGCATAGAACGCCGACTGCGGGAGGGGGAGCAGGGCTTCCCTGTCCTCCACGAACATGCCGTCGACCGGCAGCCCGGCCTTGTAGCGGTCCTCCCCTTTCCTGATGTCGAAGCTGATGGAGAACATCCGGCTCCTGTTGAAGGCGGCGATGTCCCCGCCGGGGATCTCAAGCGGAGGTACGAAGGCATTCCTCCTTATGTAGCCGACGTTTGCCTCGACGTTCCCCTTCTCGTTCCCGGACCTCGGGTTGCAGAACCTCATGCGGAACCTGAAGTGCAGGCTGAAGTTCGTGAACAGCTTCGAGAGCTGCAGCACGTCGCCGATCCTCCTGCCGATGCCTGTGGCGTTGTCGAACACGATGAGCACCGGGACCCCGCCGATCCTGCCGAAGATGTCCATCAGTCCCTGGCAGACGCATTCGGCCGTCTCGCCCTTGAACAGCTGCACGAAGGGCTTGTTGCTGTAGGGGAACGAGAGCACGAGGTACTTGAGGATTACGATCCGGCCATCGATGAAGAAACCGGCCTCGCCGAAGTCACACTGGGCTTCCCCCTTGTGCCAGACGAGTTCCTCGAAGCCCCTGAGCTTCATCCCCGCGACCTCGGCCTTGTAGGAACGGACGAACCGGCACACGGTGTTGTACGAACAGGGGAAGGCTGCATGCTTCCCCCTGAGGATGACGAGGATCCTCTTGGCGGTGTATCTCTGCTTCTTGGGCCACTTCATGGATTGGTCGACCATCCTGCGGATTTCCTCCTTGTAGGGGTCGAGTACCGACGGCCTTTCCCTGCATATGGGTTCCGCCGGGATGCTGAAGTCTTCCTTCTCCACGTACTTCTTCGCCGTCTTGTAGTCGATTGACAGGGCCCTCGCGATTTCCGGGATGCTCTTTCCCTTGGCATCCATATCTTTTATTATTGCTGCTTGGGACACTTTTAACATCTCCTTGATGCCTCCTTGTTGTTGTTCAGTTTCTTACGCTGTTTTTCAACCAAGGTAGGTCTGGTAGGGACCTGTTTCAAGTGTCCCTATCTCATTTGATAATTCTTGGAATTCCAAATGATAATTGGAGTTTTAGACAATATGAAGTGACCTCCTAAGTTTGCAAAGACGTGAATTCTGCTGCATACTTAGGAAAAATCAATTTTACAGTATGGAGCGTGAGCACATACAAATTGGAGGTCACGATGGAAAGTATAATTTATGTAGGGGTGGATGTCCACAAGGCTACCAACAGCGTCTGCATGTTCGACAGGGAGCACAACCGCTACCTGGGAGAAGCCGCAAGGATGGAAGCAGGGGCACAGTTCCTCACGAAGTTCCTGAGGAAGGCGCGCAAGGATTTCGCCCTTGCCCCGTCAGTACGGTTCCTCATCGGCTATGAGGCCGGTCCCACGGGATTCGGGCTGTGCAGGGATGCACCTGCGTGATCATGGCGCCGACCACCATAGCGCGGGCATCGGGGCAGAAGGTGAAGACCGACAGGCGCGACGCGATGCTGCTTGCGGTGACGCTTGCCAACGGCACCTACAGGAAGGTGGTCCTCCCCGACAGCGAGGATGAGGCGGCGAAGGAATACACGAGGATGCGCAATACCTTTGCAAGGCATCTGAAGAAGGCGAAGCAGAACCTTCTCTCCTTCCTGCTGAGGGCCGGCTACTCCTATCCGTTCCCCGGTTCCTACTGGACCGGGAAGTTCACGCAGTGGCTGAAGTCCATACGGTTCGGGAACGGGCTGCTCCAGCTGGCGTTCGAGCAGTACCTGCAGGAGACGGAGGACCTCAGGGCCAAGCTGGAGCTCATAGACGCCAGGATAGAGGAGCTGGCGGATTCGGAGCGCTACAGGGAAAAGGTGGGCAGGCTCGTCTGCTTCACCGGCATACAGACGCACCTGGCCCTCTCGTTCTGCTGCGAGGTCGGCGACTTCAGCCGCTTCCCCGATGCACGGCGGTTCGCAAGCTTCCTGGGCATATGCCCGGGACAGGAATCGAGCGGGCAGAAGGTGAGGTACAACACGATAACGAAATGCGGCAACACCAGGCTCCGGCTGTTGCTGGTGGAAGCGGCGAAGGGCATCAAGAGGAGCAGCCCGTACGGCAAGTCGAAGCGGATACTCGCAAGGCAGCAGGGGCAGTGCCCGTCGGTCATAGCCTATGCGGACAGGGGTTCCAGGCGGGTGAGAGGCAAGATCGCACAGCTGGAGAAGAAGGGCAAGAACTGCAACGTGGCGACGGTGGCTGGGGCACGGGAGCTGGCCTGCTTCATCTGGGGCATGATGACCGACAACATCGGCTAGCACAGGCCTGGACAGGGCAAGGACGGAGGAGCATTTGCCATGGACAGGGACAAGGGAAAGGAGCAGTACATGATCCAGCCATCTTCGACTAAACTATGAGACTGAAACAGACTCTCGCTTGTAGACTGAAAGGGCTTTCGACGAACCATTGACCTGTAGGTACCCAATCCACGTATATCAGAATGGCCAAGTGTCGAAAAGACTGTAGCCTTTTCCTTATCCACGTCCATGACATCTGCAGAAACGGCTCAACCGATGAAAAAGGAGTAAAGATTGTTACAATAGTGCTTGACAAACGGTCACATCATATCAGTTTAGCATAGACAACCTTCGGGACATGCTCAACAAGGTGGCGACCTATGCAAGGATCCATTTCACCGGCACCAACAAAGACCTGTGGACCGTTCCCACCAAGGCCCAGAGGACGATCTTCGACCTCCTCGGGATCGAGTATTTCTGGAAGGGGAAGAGCTTCAACGAACAGGAGTCTGATATGCCCGAATGGGACATGTCCCCCGGTGTACAGCAGACCTAGTTATAATTGTGTTGGGAATTTGAGTATACATGGAGACAGGAACTGCATGAAGAAGGTACCAGGCAGGCCTCAGTTTCCATGGATTCAGCCGAGATGAAGCAACTGAGGAAGCTAAGAAAACTGGAAAGGGAGAACGAATTGTTGAGGACGGAGCTTGCCGTGCTAAAAAAAACTCAGCGCCTCAGTCCCCGAGAAAAAGTAACCCTACCCCCTGGCTGGTGCAGATTGTCACGGAACAGAGGCCTTTGTACAGGCTCGCAGACCTTCTCCGTCTTACGGGCTGAGTCCAAGCACCTACTACTATGACCTTGCCTGCCAGGACAGGCCTGACAGGGACAGGGTACTCAAGAATGAGATAAAGGCCTACCATGAGAACAACGGCCTGTATAGCTACAGAAGGATTCATCTCCAGCTGTGCAACAACGGATGGAGGGTAGACAGGAAGGTTATTATTGGCTCTGAGTTTGCTGACAATTTGCATTCCTATGCAAATAATACATATTTATAAATTAGGATAGACATTTTGGAATTAATTGTTTGGTTTTATTGTTTCTGTCTTTCAAGAGATTTAGAAAAATATCTTTTAGTTGGTTACGTAATAAAATTTAAGTAAAACATGTTTATATTAAAAATATTATGTTGTTTTTTAAGTTTACTGATTTTTATTTATCAAATAAAACAACTTAGAAAAATTAATGATTTTATACCCTTAGCCTTTGCTATTATATATATTTTTTCTTTTACTATTATTCCTCTTTATGGATTTTTTCCAAACTTAATCTTTACTTACAAATATATTAAATATTCATATTTTATCTATGATGATATTTTGTGGATGAAACTTTTCTTGTTTATTTTTTTATCTCATTGTTTTCTTTACTTATTTTGTAAGCATTTTATAGCAAGTTTTAAATATGAGAATAAAATAATAATAGTAAGGAAAACTACTCCTACTTCATTATTTTTTCATTTTTTATTTTACCTTTTTCTAGGTCTATTAATATTTATTGATATATATCTTTTTGTAATTAATTTTCATAAAATAAATTACTATTCAAAGAACAATGCTACTTTTTTACAACAAAATTCTTCAATTGCATTATGTTTATTCTTGTTTAAATACAGTGAAAATTTTCTTTTACTTTTTTTTGCATTAACTTTAAAAAATAAAAGAGTATTTATTAAATTTGTGTTCTTGGTTTTGCTGGTATTGGAACTGATTTTTATTTTTCTTTCTGGTGACCGATCAGGTTTTGTTGATATATTATTAGGAGTTTTTGGGATTTTATTTTATAAGAGAAAATTTTCTTATCGAAATATTTTCAAAATAGTTATTGTTGGAGTAATTGCAATAGGTGCATTATTATATATATCAAAATTAACTCGTAAAAATGTGGAAGATATGGGATTGTTTTCTTTGATAAAAGCTATTTCTAGTGGCCAATTGATTAATATTGCAGTGATAAAATTGAATTATATAAAACCTTTGGAATTTCTTAAATGTAATTTTATAAAAAGTTTTCCATTTACAAAATATCATTATCTTTATGCGCCTATAGAAGGAATTTTTAGTACTTCAGTGATTGATAATATTCATAGTTTTGGAACTTCCCTTTATTATGAAGGCTTTGTGTTTTGTGGTTTATTTGGCGTTTTTTTTAACGGTTTTTATTATTTTATATTACTTAAGATTTGGAATTATTTCATTCAGTTTAGGAATTCTGATGTTAATCGGCTTATGAACGGATTGTTGCTCTATAATATCTTTGCTGTTGCTAGGGGTACTGGAAGTGTATTAATGATTAGAACAATTTGGTTGGTGTTTATTCCAATTTTATTTTTTTATTTGGTTTTGACTAACCAGACAATTGAATTTAGAAATGCAAAAAAAAACAAATAAGTTGTTTTTGATTTTACCATTACTTGTTATAAGTGGTAAGCTGTTAGGTTTTGCTAAACAAATTGTACTTGCGAATTATCTCGGAACAAACCTTTTAGCTGATATTTATCAAATACTTGAAAATATTTATTCATTAATTTCTAATTCATATTCTATTGGATTTTCAACGATTTTACTTTCGTCTTATGTTTTTTATAAAAATAAAGAAAAGCATGAGGATTTAGAGTATATTTCTTGTTTTAATTCTGTTGGATTGATTATTTCTTTTGTGTTGTCTGGTATTTTCTTTTTTATCGCAATTTTTTTAAAACTGCATTTTGATTCATCTGAACAATTAAGATATTTTTTGTTTTATTCACTATTGTGTTATTCTGGTTGTTTTTTGATAACTTACTTAGCACGGATGGGGTATGGAGTATTAGAGATTAATAATGATTTTACTACAGAAAAGCTATCTGGAATTTTTGTAAGTTTATTTGTAATATTTTTTACTGTAGTATTTTTTAAGAAATTTGAAATTTTATCAATAATTTTCGGAGAATTATTTGCTTGGAGTGCATATTTTATATTTATTTTAGTCAGATTAAAAAATAATAGATATTTGTTAAGGTTTATTCAACCAAAGATTTCTATAAAGGTGCGGAAATCTATAAAGAATACACTGCCTTTAATTTTTTCCTATGCACTAAATAGTATAAATAATTTAATTGACAAGCTCTTTGCTGGACAAATTACAGTAGGTGGTCCTGCTGCAATTCAATATGCACATGTAGTATGTTTTGATTTAGTCCTTAATGTTTTTATTTCTTCTTTTGACTCCTTGTTTATTTCAGACTTTTCTCAGTGTTTTGCAGAATTAGATGGTGAAGAACAGGTGCAGAAAAAGTTATGTTTTCGAATTACTCTATTGACATGTATAATTATACCTCTTTCCATTTTTTATATGCTTTATTCTAAGCAAATTATTGGCTTATTACTTGGCCGAGGGGCATTTGACACAAATTCTATAAATTTGACTTCTAAGCTAGTTAGTGGTTATGCCCTTGGTATACTTTTTTTACCTCTTCAGCGATTACTTATGTTAGTTTTTTATGCAAAACAAGATACCCAACGTGTGACTATAAATAGTGTGATTGGAGTTTGTGCAAATATTGTTTTTAATTTTATTTTCTATAGGCGTTTGGGTTTGTTTGGTCTCGCAGTGGGAACCACATTATCAATTATAATTGTTGCATGGTTACATTTAATCTTTCTCAATAGAACTTATTTTAATTTTACTTTTATTTCTGTACTATTTAAATCTTCTTATTTAAAATTTTTTTTCTGTGGCCTTATTACCTTCGTAATAAATAAATTTTTTGTTTCCTTTTTTCTTTCATATGGTAGTTTGCTAGGAATGGTTTTTGGAATGATTTTAATCATTTGTTTATATAGCGGATGTTGTATTCTTTTTAAATGTAAGTTTTCTCAAAAAAATATAACATTAGCTTGTGTGTTAAAAAGAATAAAAAGTTTCTTACCTTTTTAAGTTTTATGCATTATGTCTTGACTGTAATATGTATCCATAGAAGTCGATATGATTCCCTAATGTGGACTGGATTGTCAAGACACTTTTCTTTTAGGAAATAAGCCTTTGTCTCCTTATGCAATCTGTATCTTCACTAGCCTGTCAGACCGATAATAGGCCTTCGGGCTCTTGTAGCCCAATGATTGGTGCGGTTTCTCATTATCGTAGTAGGCGATGTACTTCCGCAAAGCTTTCTTCAGGTCCCGGGGACCTGCATAGGCATTGAAGTAGATGGAATCGTTCACCATCTTACCGATGTAGTTCTGTTTGTGTTCGCCCCGGCTCTTCCCTGCATTCCAGAATACCTTGTCCTCATACACATATGTTGTGCCGTTGATTATCTGACTGCCCTTCGTTGCCATATCTGACTCTCTATAGATATAATTTATATCTATATCTTCTGCATGGTAATACTCGGACAGGCAAGACAGGCTGTTATTTCAACATCTTTATGGACTAGATATAAATTTTTGGGACTTCAGGTTGAAAACAATATTTTCTAATAAATATAGGATATAGAGAAAAATGATAATTATAAAACTATGGGGTGGATTAGGCAATCAATTCTTTCAATATGCATATGGCTATCAATTAGCCCAACGAACTCATGAGCCAATCATACTTGATATATCTTGGTTTTGTAAAAAACCAAATAAAAAGAATCATGTATATCGTATTCCGAAAATCCTTAAATATAAAATTGAGTATTATTCTATAATAGATTATAAATGCCAACCATTTCGCTTTAAATTGATGAATATGAAAATAGTAAATAAGATAGTAAGGATTCCATCATTTACTTTATATCATCTTGGAAAGATTGACTATTTAAAGGAAACAAGAGGTATTTATAGTTCAAAAATTGAATCTTTTTATTCACACAATTGTTATCTTGATGGTTATTGGCAATGTCCAAAATATTTTTCAAATTATCGGAATCAGATAAAGAACCTTTTTCAGATGAAGCAACCATATTCAGAAACTGTTATAAAACTTAAGCGTCTTATTGATCATACTAACGCAGTAGCAATACATATTCGTAGAACAGATTATGTAATAAATTACAAACACCGATTAATGTCCAAGTTATCAGGGGTTTTAGATTTTAGTTATTATGAGAAATGTATACAAGTTTTAATAAGTACTCAGCCTAAGTTTTTTATTTTTTCTGATGATCCTCAATGGTGTGAAGATAAATTTTCAAAATTAAATTTGGATTATTTGATTGTATCTAATGAAAAATTTTCTGATACAGATGAATTATATCTGATGTCACAGTTCAAAACTATGATAATAGCTAATAGTACTTTTAGTTGGTGGGGGGCATATTTAAACAATAATGAAAATTGTAAGATTTTTACTCCTAATAAAGGATTTGGAAATACTGATATTTTACCAAAAGAATGGATAGTAATCTCTTACTAATTTGTTGTTATAGTAAACATTATATTTTTTAAAATAAAATTCCCATTAGTAGAAAAAATTATATATATAAAAGGAGATAAGCAAATGCCAAATAGTCAAGAAACTTTTTTAGCCCAAACCTATAGTGATGCATGGTCAGATTATTTGTTTTCTCTCGAAAAAAAAACTTTTCCAACTTGGAATTGGATTATCATTACAGCAGCTAATAATAGACAAGCAGAATCGTATCGTATTCAAATGAACTATAATGAAGCTACAGGGTGTCTTCCAAAATCGGTGAAATGGGCTATTGTTCCCGATGTTAATGGCGAGCGCATTGGTTCTGGTGGTGCGACATTAAATGTGTTTAAGTATATTATTGAACACGATAATATCGATTCTTTATTAAAAGGAAAAATTTTAATTATTCACTCTGGGGGAGATAGTAAACGTATTCCCCAATATTCTGCATGTGGTAAATTGTTTGCTCCGGTTCCTCGAAAGTTACCTAATAACAAGCGTGCAACAATTTTTGATGAATTACTAATTGCCGTATCAGGTGTCCCTTCTAGAATGATTTCAGGAGTTTTAGTATTACCAGGTGACACTGATTTGCTTTTTAATCCTCTCCAACTTGATTTGCATGATTGTGATGCAGCAGCTTTCTCAATGAAAGCCAGCGTTGCTGAGGGAACAGAGCATGGTGTTTTTGTAAATGGCAAGAATGGCAATGTATTCAGTTTTCTGCATAAGCAGTCAGAAGAAATTTTAAAGGCAGAAGGTGCGGTGGATACATATAATCAAGTTGATATAGATACTGGTTGTATTTGGATGGGAAATAATTTGGTGAGAGCTCTTTTAGCATTAATTACTAAGAACAACAAAATTGATGATTATTTGTTTTCTACTTTTGTGAATTCTAAAGTTGTATTAAGTTATTATGCAGATTTCCTGTACCCTTTAGCGGAAAAGGCTACTCTATCTGCATATTACAAAGAAACCCCAGAAGGAATCTTTTGCGAAGAATTGCAGAAATGTCGTACTATAATTTGGAATATTTTGCATAAAAAATGCTTTTTAAAATTAATTCGATTAAATCCAGCAGGTTATATTCATTTTGGCATAACTCAAGAGATGTTTGATTTGTTTGTGAATAACATTAATCAATATAAGTTTCTTGGTTGGCAAAAACAAGTTATTTGTAATTTGCATTCTAATGCTATCGGTGCTGCAAATAATAGTTATATTGATCCTCTTGCTTGCATATCCTCAAATTCATATATTGAGGATTCAGTTATTGGTAAACAATGTATAATCGAAAATGGTAGTATAATTTCATGCCTCAAATTGGAAAATCAACACATACCAAGTAATATAGTGTTGCATTGTCTGAAATTAAAAAATGGAAAATTTGTATGCCGAATTTATGGTAGAGAGGATAATCCCAAAAGTTCTATGAGTGGAGTTTTTCTTGGACAATCGTTGCAGTCAATAATACATCAATATGCTCTACAACCTCAAGACATATGGAATGATGCTGTTCCCTCTATTTGGAATGCTTTACTTTATCCAGAAGCGGATAGCTCCAGAGAGGCTCTTTCATTATCACTGTTGCTTTATCATATGGCAAAGGGAACTGCTACATTTGAGGAAGTTGCTGTATGGAAAAAAAGGACTAGATATTCTTTAAAAACTAGTTTTGTTCAAGCTGATGTTGCAGCTATTTTGGGATGGAGGCGGAAAGTTGAAAATTATGTTCGTGCAACAGAATGTATCCAAGATATTTTGGTGGGTAAACAACAAAAAGATTGTATTAAATTTTTAAGTCAAGATGTTAGATTAAAAGAGCAAATTCTTATTCTGAAAAACCATGCAAAAATATCTCCTTTTCCATTGAATATGCGTCTTTATTTGGCAATATCTGAACTTGATAAAATGAAATTGAATTACATCGATGATGACTTTACAACGGAAGATTATGAAACTAAAGCATATGAGTGTATTAAAAAGGTTATTATACAAGATATAACTACTCGTTATCCCTTCATTTTCAAAAGAGAGAAACTAAGAAAGAAAGTAACCATTGAACTTCCTGTTAGGTTAAATTTTTGTGGTAGCCCAACTGATGCGGCTCCATATTGCCTTGAACATGGAGGAACAATGCTTGATAGTGCGATGCTTGTAAAAGGGAAAAAGCCAATAAAGGCAGTTGCTAGAATTACTAATGAAAAAGCTATTACATTCAAAAGCTTTGATCTTGGATTAGAGGAAGATTATACTAATATTGAAGAAATAAGAAATTGTGGTGATCCTTCTGATCCATTTGCTTTGCATAAAGCTGTGCTTATTTCAAGTGGTGTTATTTCTAAGGATTTCAATGATATTAATGACTTATACGAGCAATATGGCGGTGGAATATATTTATCTACATCGGCAAATCTTCCAAAAGGTTCAGGGTTGGGAACAAGCAGTATTCTTGCAGCGGCGGGGATAAAAGCAGTTCATCAGTTACTTAATCAAGATGATAGCAATGATTCTGTTTTTGCGCAGGTTTTTGCTGCTGAACAACTGATGGCGACTGGTGGTGGTTGGCAAGATCAAGCGGGCGGTGTAATTCCAGGTATTAAACTTATTCGCTCGTTGCCTGGTATAAACCAGAAGTTGTTTATTAATCCGGTGGTTTTGCCGAAATCTACAGTTCAGGATTTACAAGAGAGACTTGTTTTGATTTTTTCTGGGCAGCGACGTCTAGCAAGGAACGTTTTAAGAGAAGAAATGAATCAAACAATTAGGAATGACAAAAAATCATTACAGATTTTAGAAAAATTACAAGATATTTGTGCTTTGATGAAATTGCAACTTGAGCGTGGAAATGTAACAAGATTTGCACATTACCTAACAGAACAATTTAAATTAGTGAAAAAATTAGACAAAGGAGCATCAAATACTTGTATTGAATATATTTTTGCTGTATGTGATGACCTAATTGATGGAAAATCAATTTGTGGTGCTGGTGGTGGAGGGTTTTTAATGGTTATATTAAAAAATAAAATTACTAAAAAGGAAATAGAGAAGCGTATTAAAGATAATTTTCGAGATTGTGGTGTTGAAGTTTGGGACTGTTCGCTTTATTTTGGAGAAGAAGACCAATAAATTATGGATTCAAAAGAACTAACTATAGCTAAACAAGTATTCTCTACTGAAATAGCTGGGCTAAAGAAAATTAGAGACAATTTAGGTACTAGTTTTCTTGCTATTATCACTTTAATTTTAAACTGTCAAGGAAAGATAATTCTCATTGGAATGGGAAAAAGTGGGCATGTAGCCCGAAAAATAGCAGCAACGATGTCAAGTCTTGGAAGCTGTGCTATTAGTTTACATCCAGGGGAATGTATGCATGGCGATTTGGGGATGATTCAGAAGCAAGATTTAATCATTCTTATCAGTTATAGTGGCGAAAGCGAGGAAATAATACGTATTATACCTAATATTCGAATGATTGGATCAACAATAATTGGTATTACTAGTAATAAAAATTCTACTGTTGCCCAAAAGGTAGATGTTGTTCAAATATTTGAAGATGTTCATGAAGCTTGCCATTTAGGTCTTGCGCCGACAACAAGTACGACAATAGCAATGGTATATGGTGATGCATTGGCTGTGACAGTTTCTATTTTAAAGGGGTTTGATAAAAAAGATTTTGGACTTTTACACCCAGCTGGTTCTTTAGGAAAACGTTTAACAATTCGTGCTGTTGATTTAATGCATGCAGTACCTACTCAACAAATATTACATATGGATTCGTTCCTTTCTGATGCTTTGATGGTAATGATAGAAAGCGGAATGGAAATAATAACTATTTCCGATGAAAAAGAAAAAATAATTGGAATAATAGATGAAAAAACAATCAAGAGTGCTCTTATTTCAGGAATTGATATTTATTCACAAACAGTAAGTTGCTATATTAGGAAATTTCCTATTTTTATGGATGTTTCGGCAATGGCGATAGATGCTTTAACTATAATGAATGAAAACGACCTTACTTCGATACCTATTGTTAATGAAGAACGAGTAATAGGCATAATTAAAAAAACAGATATTTTAAAAGTTGGGATATGTCAATGATAAATAGCTTTAGATTATTAGCATTGGACTTAGATGGAACGTTAACGAACTCAGAAAAGCAAATAACTGCAAAAACATTTGAGGTCGTTACAAAAGTTCTACAATTGGGAGTTAATATTGTTCTTGCTTCTGGTAGACCTGTTTTAGGAATTAATCCTATAGCGAAACAATTACAATTATATCGTTTAGGTGGTTTTATTCTTGCTAATAATGGTGGATACGTACTCGATTGTAAAAAAAGGAAAATAGTATCAGAACAATTAATTTCTCAAATATATTATTCTGAAATATGCTCTATGGCAAGAGCTTATAATATTCAGCCTTTAACTTATAATGAAAAAGGTGTACTTGCTGAGTCCTTAGTTGATCCTTATATTCAAAAAGAAGCTTTTAACAATGGAACAATTATTCAAAAAGTAGATTGTCTTGAAAATTCTATTTCAAAAGAAGTTCCTAAATTTATGATTGTTGGAAACCCTAGATTAATAGAAAAAGCGCTGAATCCTATCAAAAAGCATTTTTCAGGTGTTTTAAATGTGTTTTTATCTGAGCCTTATTTCATTGAGATTGTACCTTTAGGTGTTGAAAAAGCTCATTCATTACATAAGTTATTAATTTATCTTGGCTTGAGAAGAGAAAATCTTATAGCAATCGGCGATGGTTTAAATGATTTACCTATGTTAAAATATGCAGGTTTTTCAATTGCTATGGGAAATGCTTGCGATACGGTAAAAGAGAATGTGAATGCTGTTACTCGTTCTAATGATGAAGATGGTGTTGCTTTTGCATTAGAGAAATTTATTTTATAAACCTTTCTTATTTTATAACTGTACTATATTAATTAATGGTTTCCCAAATCTCAACACTATATAGTGCCTCAGACAGGGAAACCGTCATAGTCTATTGGACTGGCGACGTAAGGTGGACTGGATTGTCAAGACACTTTTCTCTTGGGAAATAAGCTTTTGCCTCCTTATGCAATCTGTATCTTCACTAGCCTGTCAGGCCGGTAATAGGCCTTCGGGCTCTTGTAGCCCAGTGATTGGTGCGGCCTCTCATCGTTGTAGTAGGCGATGTACTTCCTCAGTGCCTTCCTCAGGTCCCTGGGACCTGCATAGGCATTGAGGTATATCTCCTCATACTTCAGCGTCCTGAAGAACCGTTCCACGAAGATGTTGTCCAGCGCCCTGCGCCTGCCGTCCATGCTGATCCTGATGCCGTTGCCTTCCAGCAGCGCGGTATAGTCGGCATTGGTGAAATGGGCACCCTGGTCGCTGTTCTGTATCTCTGGCACCCTCACCGCGTAGGCCCGTTCCAGGCAGGCCAGCACGAATTCCTTCTCCAGCGTGCTGGAGAGCTCCCAGCCGACCACATACCTGCTGTAGACGTCGATGATCACGAACAGGTACATGTAGCCCCTGCTCATGCGGATGTAGGTGATGTCCACCGCCCATACCTGGTCTGGCCTGGTCACCGCAAGCCCCTTCAGCAGGTAGGGCCGGGTATATTGCCGCTGGTACAGCCTGCTCAGGTTCCGTCCCGGGCAGACGGCACGTATGCCCATCCTGTGCATCAGGTGCAGCACATGCTCCCTGCCTATGGCAAAGCCTTCCGCTTTCAGCACGGCATGTATCCTGCGGCAGCCATAGTACGGATGGGCCGTGTAGATTTCGTCCATCCGGTTCATGGCTTCTATCTCCCGCAACTCACGCCTGCCTGGTTCCTTTGCCTTGCCTGTCCGATAAAGGCTTGTCCTGTTCACTTCCAGTAGTTGTGCCTGCCTGGAAACCGATATTCTTTTCTCATCCGGATCGTACAGGGCCAGCCGTTCCTCAGTGTTGCTTCCCGAGGCCAGATTTTCCCCCCAGAGGGTTCAGCTCGTAGTTGAGCCCTCCGATGATCTTCTGGTACCGGTCTTCCTTTTCCTGCAGCTCCTTCCTCAGCTTTGCCTCGCCGTCCTTGCGGCGGCCGAAGAGGTCAGGGGCATGCCTGGCGAACTCTCGCTTCCACAGGCTCACCATCTGCGGGTTGAGCTGGTAGCGGGCCGCAATCTGGTTGACGGTCTCGGTTTCCCTGAGCACTTCCATCACGATCTTGGCCTTGAATTCCGGAGTGTACCTGTTTCGTCTTTCCATGGTTTCAGTATAACTTATTTCTCACTGGAAATCTGTCTCATTTTCCCAGTACATTATACTTTTAGTTGGAATGATTAGGAAGAATGTCTGATAGATATAGTTATGTATGAATGATTTCTATTTTATTAGTTTGCGAATTTGTAGGAACATATGATGACAGAATCTTCAAACGTAAAAGATACATATACGATCGTAGTAGCCGGTATCGGCTACGTAGGACTGGCCAACGCCATACTGCTCAGCCAGCACAACAAGGTCTTTGCAGTGGATATCGTCCAGAAGAAGGTGGACATGATCAACAGGGGAGAAAGCCCCCTGGTCGATACTGAGATCATCGAGTACCTGCAGCACAAGAAGGAACATCGGCTTGATCTGAGTGCTACCACGGACGGTGCTTCTGTCTATCCCAAGGCAGATTTTGTCATGATATCAACACCGACCAACTATGATCCTGAGAGAAACTATTTCGATACCAGTTCCATTGATGCCGTGATGGAACTGATCATTTCATCCTGTGCACCGGACCGGCTTCCCGTGGTCGTCATCAAGTCTACGGTACCTGTAGGCTATACCAAGGAACTGCGGAAGAAGTACCGGTATGGGAAGATCATCTTCAGCCCTGAATTCCTGAGGGAATCGAAGGCCCTCTATGACGACCTGTATCCCAGCAGGATCATCGTGGGTGGGACAGAAGGACTGAGGGAAGAAGCTGCCGAGTTTGCCCGGTTGCTGAAAGAGGGTTCGCACAAGAGGGGAACCGGCTTCATTGATCCTGTGACAGGAAAACCAGAGGAAGATGCAGCTGTCCTGCTGATGAATTCGACTGAGGCCGAGGCCGTGAAGCTGTTTGCCAATACCTACCTTGCCCTGCGTGTCTCGTTCATGAACGAACTGGATACCTATGCGGAGGTGAGGGGACTGGATACGAAGTCGATCCTGGACGGAGTCTGCCTAGACCCGAGGATCGGCGGGCACTACAACAACCCGTCGTTCGGCTACGGCGGCTACTGTCTGCCCAAGGACAGCAAGCAGCTGCTTGCGAACTATGACAATGTGCCGCAGAACATCATGACGGCCATCGTCGATGCCAACCGTACGCGCAAGGACTTTGTCAGTGCTTCGATACTCAGGCTTGCCGGCAGGCTTTCCGGACATGATGTGCTGAACGGTGATGCAGATGCCGTGACGGTCGGCATATACCGGCTTACAATGAAGAGCAATTCGGACAACTTCAGGCATTCCTCCATCCAGGGAGTGATGAAGCGCATCAAGGCCAAGGGCGTGAAGGTAATCGTCTGGGAGCCGACCATGCATGACGGTCCGTTTTTCGGAAGCGAAGTGTATGATGGGGAAGACGGACATACGCTGGAAGCCTTCAAGCAGGCATGTACGGTGATCGTAGCCAACCGCTGGGATGACGAACTGAAGGACTGCAGTGACAAGGTCTACTGCAGGGATATCTTCAGGAGGGATTGAATGCTGGCTGTTGCCAGCCAGGCCTTGGCATGGTATCGTAAGCAGACGCATCGGCATGCCTGCCGGATTGCCAGAAGAGAACAAGAAGAATGAACAGGACTATACTTATCACCGGCGCTGCCGGTTTTATCGGATTCCATGTTGCAAAAGCATTGCTGGAACAAGACAAGGACATTGCTGTCATCGGTTATGACAACGTAAATGATTATTATGACCCGTCCCTGAAGGAAGACCGTCTCAGATTATTGGCACCTTATGCCAATTTTACCTTCATACGTGCAGACCTGGCTGACAAGGACAAGGTTGACGAGACGTTCAAGACTTATAGGCCTTCGATCGTATTGAACCTGGCAGCCCAGGCAGGTGTCAGGTATTCCATTACGAATCCTGATGCCTACATACAGTCGAACATCATCGGATTTTACAATATCCTGGAGGCCTGCAGGCATTCCCTGAAGGGTGAAGTGCCGGTAGAGCATCTCGTCTATGCCTCCAGCTCTTCTGTCTATGGGCTCAACAGCAAGGTGCCTTTCAGTACCGAGGATAAAGTCGACCAGCCTGTATCCTTATATGCTGCAACAAAGAAATCGAACGAACTGCTTGCCCATGCCTATACCCATCTCTATCACTTTCCGACTACCGGCCTGAGGTTCTTCACTGTCTATGGGCCATGGGGCAGGCCTGACATGGCTTACTTCAAGTTCACCAACAGGATTGTAAAAGGTGAACCTGTACAGATATACAACTATGGGGACATGTGGCGCGACTTTACCTACATAGATGACATCGTGAAGGGTATACTGTCCATCCTACCGCATCCGCCTGTTGCAAACAGCAACGGAGGCAGGTACAAGGTCTATAACATCGGCAACAACAAACCTGAGAAGATCATGGATTACTTCAAGGTGCTGGAGGATTCCCTGGAAATGAAGATGAAAGTCGAATTCCTGCCGATGCAGCCTGGGGATGTCTACAAGACCTATGCAGACGTGGATGACCTTATCAAGGATTTCGGTTTCAAGCCGAGTACTACCATTGAGGAAGGTCTTGCAAAGTTTGTGGCTTGGTACAAGGAATATTATCATTATCCTTGTAAATAGTGAAAATAGATAAATTGGTGTTTATATATACCGAATAGAAACCTATAAATGAAACTTTTTTCAAAGAACAGTTTCTAATACTTGATGCTTTGAGAACAAGTTAAAACTGATTTCAACAGAGAGTTTTCTTTTTTAACTGTTTCTACTGGAATTTTTGCTATAGATTTTGTTTTTCAAAAGAAAAATATCTTTCTGCTTTTAGTGTTAGTAGATTTTCAATAGAATGACATGGTTAGCTTATCTTTTAATTCGATAATGGGTTTTTGTCTAATATCACGAGGATTGACGCTATTTAATTGTATTTGAATACATATATTCTTACTATTTTGATTGCAAGGGTAGTAGAAAATGGAATCACCAGCACTTGACGAACTGAAACTGATCAGGAAGTCTCTTCATCATATTTCTGTGATTATTTTCTTAGGATTTCTACTTTTTATAGGACTAATCTTATACATGGTGTATGAGCAGGTTGAAACTAAGAAACAGGAAGTAGTAGAGTCAATTCCTAGCTCTGTTGACGTACAGATTACTGATGCCAAGAATACAACCTATCAGAATGGTTTGATATCTGTCATGGTCAACTCAGTTGATCCTTCAGCTACATGGGAGTTCTTCCCATCTGATAATGGGAGAGCTGTTGTTGAAGTAAATGGGAAATTTCCCACTACCAATGTAACTGAAGTCTTGGAAATTCTTTCTGATGAATTGCTCTTACGTACTGATGATAAATTAGCTGGCAAATTACAAAATGATGATACCGGAAAATGGGATGCTAAGAATGTAGGATCCATATCATTCAAAATGCAATTTGTCAAAGACTATGAACATGAACACAAAACAGCATATAACCGGTATGTTCTCAGTTATTCTGAAATCGTAATCCTACTTAATGACGGTACCACCCTTACATTGCCGACTTTGACAAAAATGCCTGCTGTACTGGATGACTACATCAGAAAGTGCATCTGGAAAACTACGTAAGTAACAGTGCCTACGGAGAGGACAAGTAGGAATATCTCTTTTGATTTGTATCTATTGTAAAAAGACAAGTCTATCAAAGAGTTTGTTTATAACAGGTAGCAAAAACAGGAAGGGGTATAAGAAACAAAGGAAAGCACCTTATCTGAGCAGGTGTTCCTCAGCCATGTGCGCACAGACCGTAAAGGTGGCATGATGCGACCGTTTTTCTTTCTCTTGCAACTATGCATCAATTATGAATATTCATTCAGGCAGCCGTGAGGTTTGCAAAAAACTCTTTAATATCAAGAATAAACATGTTTTTAGGTTGACAAATGCGTATTTTCTGAAGAATAATTGTTTGTATCCATATTTTTTATATTTATATACAATATTATGTGAGCTTTTTTTTCCCCGAAAGAAACTTTTCCAATAAAGCTGGAAAAATAGGAAAAAGCAAGTGGGATTTTTAGTTGCTGGTTGAACAGTCAATAAAAAAAGTCAAATACAAAAGGGGGAGCAATAAAAAGTAAATAGTTGATGATTACCTAGCTGATGGTGGCTTACCGGAAGATGAAAGCGACGAAAAGAATGGATAAGTCCATCATAGCTATGACATGCAAGCTGACGACGGTTATCTTTGCAATCTTGAACAGCAGGCGCCCATTCGATGAATCCCTAATGGTAAGGAAAGTCGAAAGATCACTGATACGGAGGAGGTCATAGGAACCCGAAAGTGGAGTACTCCTATGCAGGGAAAACAAGCAGAGTTTGATAGTTTCCGTAGAAACTATTGACTTTTTATAGGGGGAACAAAATGAATAAGAAATTGGTAGGTATCGGGCTGTTGCTTATCACTTTGACAGTCTTTATGAGTTGCGACTTATTTTTTGATTCTACTCGTCCTAAATCAGTAGTATCAATTAGCATAAAAAAACTTCCTGATAAAATTGAATACTTATCTTCAGAAAAATTTGGGGTCATGCATAAAGTTTGGGGGATTTTGAATAGCGTTTGGTATCCTTCCTGCTCGCATCCATGATCTTGAGGAAGAAGTACTCGTCATCCCTGTAGCCGTAGGCCTTCCTCCTTACTGTCTTGATCAGGTTGTTGGTACCTTCGACCTTCCCTGTCGAAATCCTGAAGGTCGCATGGGCGATGATGCCCTCGAAGTGGTTCGACAGCAGCCTCGAGAACCAGCGGAAATGCCTGTTGCCGGTAGCATCGCACAGGTCCATGATTTCCCACATCTCCCTTGCCATCAGGGCCTCGTCCGTAAGCGTATAGGCATGGGCAAGCTTCTCCTTGACGATGTCGGCGGTGAGCAGGAGCGCGTTGCTTTCCAGCAGCTGCCTGTATTTCTCCTGCCTGCCCCCCGCCAGCTTCACCCCGGTGCCGCCGAACAAGGTACCTGCCTTGCCCCGCATCTTGCCTTCCGCGGCCTCCCTGTCGCGCTTCTCCAGCGTGGCCCTTGATGCGGTAAGGATATATCTGGTCTTCTTGAGCATCCTCGCGCCTTCCTTGTCACCTTCGGCAAGCAGCCTCCGCTGCTCGTCCTTCCTGACCGCCGAGATGAGCTTGTCGGAAAGGTTCCTGCGGATGTGGAAATGGTCGAACACGACCTGTATGTGCCTGCATCTTTCCTCGAACACCTCCTGGAAGTCGGAGTTCATGTCGCATGCCACCGCCTCTACGCCGTCCATCCACTCCTCCCCGACGAAGTCGATGAAGTCATGCACCGTCTGCTTCTTCCTTCCCCTTGCGATGAAGAGCACATGCCCCGTGTCCAGGTCGATGAAGATGACCGCATACCGGTGCCCCGCATGGAGGAGGAACTCATCCACCCCCACATGCCGCGCCTGCCTTCCCGGCTTCCTGAGGCGGGTTCCCCCTTGGGTGTAGCGGTCCCTGAGGCGCTGCAGGTCTATGTCCTTGACCGTGTTGCGCCCGAGCCCGGTGAGCATGGCAACCTCGGTGTTCGTGAGGCCATGGGCAAGCAGGTCCCGCGCATACTGCTCCAGGGCCCTCGTCATCCGGTGCCGCTCCGACTTGAACGGGACCTGCTGCATGCTGTATGCATGGCATGCCGGACAGACATAGCGACGGCGGACGAAGCTGAGGGCGGTAAGGCTCCGCCCGAAGGCAAGGTGCCTGAGCCTCGTGGCATAGGCATCGTGGACATGCAGCCGTGCCCCGCATCGGGGGCATGCCGGGCTTTCCTCCCTGGCAAGGGTCCCCTCGATGAGGTACATGGGGCGGCCTGTGGCTGTCTGGACGGCTTTTGTCCCGGTATTGGAAAACCCTTCCAGTCCGGAAGGTATTCTGATATAGTCATTCATGAGAGGGTTCCTTTTCTTGTGGTTGTAGATAACCGAACAATACAAGGAATTCCTCTCATTTTTCAATTCCCTGTATGCTTATCCCCCAAAAAAAGTGAATGAGCCAAAATTTGACTCAAGTGGAATGGCAGTATTACTTACTTATTCAGATAATTCAACGGAAGTGTCCGACTCATTCATAACCAGTCCTGCTGATAATTCATCATTGAGTTCATATGATGATGGAGTCGTACCTATAAAGGTTTACACGCCTGATATGAAAGTGTCTACTTCATTTAATATTCTGATTACCGATACCACGTCATATGATAGTGAAAATTTACTTTATGCCACAGCAGTTGAGAACACAGACTATAAAAAAAGCATGATATCTGGTGGCGATAACAGATTTTCATACTACATATTCAAGATTGGGAGCATAAAAAACTTATTGCTTGATGATCCCCAATTTTTTTATCACGGAGGAGGCTCACAGTCTCTGACCGATATATCAAGCATTACATCTTCAGAGGCCATTGAAACAACCACCGAGCAAGCTATCCAAAAGACATTGTCCTGGGAAAATGAAAGTTCACATTCAGTTTCACTTGATACAAAAATCAAGTATCCGGAGGTTGCTGAAATTGGAATTGATTTGTGTTGGGAGAATTCTCAGAAAACAGGAGTAGAAAAAGTAACGTCTTGGAGTGAATCATTTACAAGTAGTTATGAATACTCCGTTACAAAATCACAATCTAAAACAAACGGCTTCACTGACTCATCGGCGACAGGATGGTGGCTTGTGGGCTTTAGAGGAAATGTAGATGTATATGCAGTCGTTGTCATGGATAATGAAACTGAAGAAAAATATGTATCAACTTACTCTGCTGTTAAAGACACTTTCTATACTCAGGAATTCTTAGGTGATAAAACTGATGTTCTGATATCTGACAATTTTGATACAGATACAAGTCTATCATTTGATTTGAGCATACTGGACTCGCTGAAGCCGATAGACTCTGATCCTACATCAATCGGATCTGATATTATCGTTTTCTATGAAGATACGGGAGCTCTGGTCGTAGATTTATCAGAGACAGGATCTGATTTGGATGAGCTTGATTCTAATGAATTTAAAGATGGTGTCCTTTCTATCAATCCTGACTATTGGGGACTGGATTGTCATTCTATTGAAATAATTGGCAACAACACGACTGAAAATCAGTCAACACTAAGTGATTTGGCTATTCAATTTGCTGGAGAATGGGATTCTGGTATCAAGATTATCTTAACTGATTTCGCAGCTACAGCTCCTGATGGGAAATCAGAATTTGATTTTTCAAAGTTGACAAATTGTACAGATCCCATAGATATCTATACGTATAGCGAAGTTTATCTTGGAGGAGGAGATGGAAATAGTTCTCAATTTCCTGGAAAGGGAATAAATGCCGAAGGAAAAGATGTTGTATTGATTGCAACAGGAGAAAATGATTCTCTTACCCTACAAGGGGGGAATGGATTGGATGGTTCTATAGACTCCGACGGTCAAGATGGTCAAATCTCAATTGTTGCTGACTCACTGACCTTGGAAGGTAGTATATCTCTATATGGTGGCGATGGCGGCAATGGAGGTAATGGAGCAAATGGGAAAAAGGGAGTTTCTTCTCCGGATAACGGCACAAGGACAGATGGAAAACATGGTCATGATGGAGGGGACGGAGGAGCCGGTGCCCGTCCTGTGAACATTGAAAATACTTATCTGGACAATGCCAGTTTGATTTTGAAATCAGGCGATGGCGGTACCGGCGGCAATGGCGGTACCGGTGGTGCTGGTGGCGATAATTCTTGGTCTTTTGCTTTTGCTTTGGGATCAAGTGGCGGCAATGGAGGCGATGGCGGTAACGGTGGTGATACCTATTTTGCTGATTCTGGTTTGAACATTACACAGAAAATCAGTAGTACTATTACCCGTAACAATGGTAAAGTTGGCAATGGTGGTACTGGTGGCGCTGGTGGGACGAAAGGTAAGGTAAGTGCTCCTGTTGTAACAAATAATCCTCATAATGGTGCATCGGGAAAGGCCGGAACATCAGAAGTGATTTTAAGAAAATAAGATACAAATATTTGATTTGCTGCATACTATCTCTGGCCGTCAATTCTGGCTAGGGACAGTATCGTATAAAAAAGAAAAGACAATTTCAGAGGACAACAGAAGTCATGCATTGGACAACATATCGAGCGATTTTTTCGATTGATCAAGTATGAAGAGACATACTCCAATACATATTCGAGGCAAAAATTTGAAACAAAACTCTGACGAAGTATATCAAGTTTTATGGCACAAGAGATTTCAGATCTAAGAATACAAAGCATCTGCTGTTTCCTTTGATTGTAGCAAGAGCAGATGCCAATAGGGACACTGCCCTCCAGCAGAGGAGAAAGCGATGACTTGCGCTTTTCAAGAATGTGGCTTGATGGCTGAATTCCTTATACCTTCCTTCTCTACCTTCCCAGAATTATAGCGTACCGGCTATCCATCAAAGACAGGGGAATGTAATAAAAGCGTGTATCAGAAAGTAAAATAGTTACAACTAAAAATTAGTACAGAATGACACCAGTGTTTTCAGTGAAAACACCAATGCCATTTTTAACTGCAGTAATATCAATATGAGTTTATTCTCAGTTAGCCATTACTTATTATGTTTTCTCAATGAGCACTGACGTTGATTAGAGTTATTCCTAGCTACACTTCTGAGGCTCATTGCATGGAATATTCAAGAACCCTCTGTTTTGTTTATTACTCAGAAAGCATTACGCTTTGCTATTTCACCCAAATGGTAAGCACTTTTCTTCGGCGTCCGTACAAAAGTCTTCCTATTTACGGCAACAAGGCCAAAACGCATACGATAGCCACTGTTCCATTCAAAGTTGTCAATCAGACTCCAGTGGATATATCCCCTCAAGTCAATGCCGTCCTTGATGCAAGAAGCAAGCCCACTGACAACTTCATCAATAAATTCTATCCGTTCACTGTCATCAAAAGTACCGACTCCATTCTCAGTGACAATGACAGGAAGTCCGGTCTTGCTGACGGTTCTTCTTACACAATCTGCTACAGCAAACGGAGCAAACTCATATCCCATAGCAGTCAGCTTCTTGCCAGGAGGACAAGGGAAATCATGCTTGCTGACCGGTGCATCAGGATTATGTCCGGCAGGAATATAATTGGTCGTATACGCCTGTACACCTACGTAATCATCACCCTTTGTCAATGCAAAGTAATGCCCTTCACAATTCTTTACGATACGTTGCTGGCATAGTTCTTCTTCAGTTCCATCAAATACCCAGTCAGTGACAGCGAGGCCAAGTCCGACCTTTACGTCCGGAATATTTTTTCTGATTGCTTCCCTTGCAAGTATATGAGCCTGGGACATGTGGGGCTCGACAATAGCTGCCACTTTGTCAGGTTCCATTGTCTTGATCGCCATGAAACCAGGATAGGTACGTCCATAACGATAACCAAGATTTGTATCCAGATCCGGCTGGTTGATCGTCATGGCATATGGGATAAGATCACCCAGTTCTGCTGTAACCAGATCACAATACTGACTGAACCGCTTAGGTGCATCTTTCCAAATCCAACCACCCTTACGGCTTACCCAGATAGGAAGCGTATGATGGCAGAATGTTACGATCGGCGTGACATTGTTGGCCTTGCAACATTCAAGCACCCTTCTGTAATGCTGTAGTTCTGCATAGCTGATCTCCCCGTCTTCCGGTTCAATGCGTGCCCATTCGATACCGAAACGGAACGTGTTGAGCCCAAAAGAGGCGAGCATGGCAATATCTGCTGCATATCGATGATAATGATCAGTGGAATCTCCACACTTATCTTCACATGGGCTATCATAACGACGTTCAAATTCCCACCAGTCAGAAAAACGGTTACCTCCTTCTACTTGATATGCAGAGGTGGCAGCACCCCAAAGAAAACCTTTTGGAAAGTCCATGTTATACTCCTGTATTATTTTTCAGCCTTTGACAGCACCGGCAATGGCGCCGCTTTCAAAAGCTCTTTGAGTGCATAAGAAAAAAATCAACGGAGGCAGCAACAGCAACATTGCTCCTGCAGCCTGCACCGTGATATGCTCACCATAGCCGCCTCCGGCATTTGCAAGAACAGCCGTAAGGGGACGGTATTGTGAATCCGGGATGACGATAAGTGCTCTGAGCAGATCGTTCCAGACCCAAAGAAAATCGAATATTGCAAGCGAGACCATACTTGAGGCAGACAGAGGAAGTACAATCCTCAGATAAGTCTTGAATATACCAGCTCCATCAATCTTTGCAGCATATATCAATTCCTTGGGAATGCTTGACATGAAAGCACCTAGCAGGAAAATTCCGAACGGGAGTGTAGCTGCAGTATGACTCATCCATATCCCTGGAAAGGTATTTTGTAAATGTACGCTTTTCAGAATGATGAGCGTCGGTGCAAGCGTAATCTCTGCAGGTATGATGATCAGGGCAGCAATGTATTCATATAGTTTCTTCCTATGTGGTACGGAAGTGAAGAACAGTGCATATGCAGCAATGGAAGAAAAGAAGAGCACAAAGAAAACAGTCGGGAAGGTGATGAAAACGCTGTTCTTGAAACCTTGCAGGAATTTTCTTTGGCTGACCATTGCCCTATAGTTATCCATGGTGAATTTGTGCTCTGACAATGCATGCCACCAACCGGAACTGGCTGCATTGCTGAAAGGACGGAATGAATTCACAAATACTCCGCAGAGAGGAAGTACCCAGATCAGAATGAGCGAAACAATGACTACTGCCTTAACTATAGCAGAAACAGAGTATTTCTTATCCATTATGCTTCCTCTCTTGTGGCGACTCGGCTGATGTAGTAAATCATCACGATGAAAAAAGCCATAATGGAAACAACTGCAGCTCCGTAATGCGGAGACGAGAAAATAAACGTCTGTTTGTAGAAAAGCAATGCCAGTGTCTGGCTTTTATTGGCCGGCCCTCCATCTGTGAGTACGAAGACGATATCAAAAACCTTCAGGACCTGTACCAGTTCAGTCACGACAAGAAATGAAAACTGCGGCCTTATGGCAGGAAGTGTGATATGCCAGAAACTCTGTCTGTTGTTGGCACCATCTATGCTTGCTGCTTCCAGAAGTTCTGTGGGGACATGTTCCAACGCTGCTGCCAGAATAATGAGCGCCATGCCCATTTGGCTCCATATCCAGATGAAAACCAAAGCGATATTGACAGTCTTGGGGTTCCCCAACCATGAAACGGATGCGTGCAACAGGGCGGCAAGCAATCCTACGTTCGGGTTCGGAGTAAACACAAACATCCAGATGATTGCAGTAGAAGTACCTGAAATGACAAGAGGAATAAAGAAAATGCCTCTAAACAACTTCCGGTGCTTGTACTGTTGTGTAAGGAGGGCTACACAGAATCCTAGGCAGATAACTACAGGAACACCAAGTAGCAGCCATTGTAACGATGTAATGATTGCTCCCTCACTTGAAAACCCTTTCCATGAGAAGAAGTTTTTATCATGGAAAAGCCTGCTATAGTTTGCAAGTCCGACAAAAGAGCCTATGTTGAATCCCTTCCCGTCACTCAGACTCAATATGATGGTCATGCATGCGGGAAGGAGGAGAAAGAAAAAAATAAGCAGAAGAGCAGGTAGCAGCAAGAGCAAGCCCGATATGCTTTCGTTCTGTCTGTGATGATGCCGAATCTGTCTGCTTTTCATGCTTATACCTTCTTTCAATTTTTTCCGAAATTTTTCTGCATATCATCAAGCAGGGAAGGAATATCTTCCGGGTTGAGAATTGCAGCCTGCAAGGCACTTACCAAAGCAGCATTTTCTTCATTGCCGATAGATGCAGTAATAGCAGGTATGATGGCTGAAGAAGCAAGCATGTCCATGGTTTTCTTTGTCAGAAAAGCACTGTACAGGTCACTGCTTACATGTCTGTTCGGTACCACATATCCTGACGGTGCAAACTGAGCTTGCCCGTCCTCACTGGCTAGGAATGAAATCAGCTGCAGTGTTTCTGCATCATCTGTCAAAGCGAGTGCCACATCGGCATTTGCAATGGCAAGACCTTTTCCTGCATCGGTACCTGGGAACAAGGTGTAGTCTATATCCTTACCCTCGACAAGGCTGTCATTTACAGCGCTTTCTGCAATCCCTGCTACCCAGCTGCCGCTTGAAATAACAGTTGCTGATGCATTTGTTCCGAATACGTTGGCAATTCCGTCGACGAGATCGGTTCCGAGACCTGCCATTTTTCCGCCGGCAATATAGTTGTCACCGTAGAAAACAGCAACTTTCCGGAATGCGTCCACAACCGTAGGATCGTTCCATGCAATATCCTTTGCAAGGAAACCAAGATACTTGTCATGCCCGTTGGTTGCTGCATAGATAGAAGTGAAAAGTTGAGGAATGGTCCATGAAGCTTTGCCTATCGCACTTACGATATAATTTTTCTTTGCAGCTTCGCTGTCGGCATAGGAAATGAAAGAGTCCCATGAAGAGAAGTCACTTTCTTGTGCCTTTTTAGGATTGAACCAGAGCAGATTGAGTACGTTTGTCCTGACAGGAACTGCATAAATATTGCCATTTGAACTGAACTGACTTGTCCAATCAGTTCCAAAATCAGTTTCAAGCTCGTCTCCAATTGAATTAAGGCTTACTGCATTACCTTCCTTGACTAGGTCTGTATACCCAGTTGCACCTCCGAGAATGACAATGTTCGGTGGATCTCCTGCAGCTAACCTCGGTCCAAGGATAGGCATCGGGTCCGCAACACCTTCGTAAAGAACTTCAATACCTGTAGTTGTCCTGAACTTGTCAAGCACTTTCTCAAATGCCTGTTCCTCACTGGCACTCCAAGGTCCGAGAATCTTGAGAGTTTTTGTCTCTGTGGCATCTTCGGTCGTACCATTGGCAAAGACCATACCACAGTTCAGCATAACAAGCATGGCACATATTGCAACCATTTTTGTCTTGTATCCCTTCATTTCTTTCGTAGCCTCCATGATGCAAGTATTTATAAAGATAATCTTTATATAGCTTTTGAACTTCCTCTTATAACCAATCTTGTGGGTAAGATGACGTGGGGTTGGTCAAGTGCTGTGTTTTCAACACGTTTTACCAGCATTTCAACAGCTTTCGTTGCTATTTCATCTATGGGCTGATGAACTGTCGTCAGCGGAGGAATGATCATGGATGCGGCATGGTTGTCATCAAATCCGATAACCGAAATATCATCAGGTACTCTGAATCCCAATTGCAGGAGTGCATTGATGGTGCCGAGGGCAGTTTCATCACTTTCACAGAAAAAAGCGGTAAGCTTTTTATTTTTCTTCAAGATTTCTTTTGTGTTCTTGTATCCTGAAAAAAAGGCACTTTCTCCTTCCTGCATGGAAAATAATCCAGACTGTACTTCAAGATTTGCTTCCTGCAGGGCAGTCTTATAACCATTGAATCGATCTATACCTTCCTGATAGGTATTGCCGATGATACATCCGATCTTTTTGTGTCCAAGCGATATAAGGTATGAGACAGCTGTCTTTGCACCTTGAAAATCATCAATAGTAACATAGTCATGATTGGCATGGGCTGTGAGATCGTGAGGATGTACGATGACAAATGGAGTTTCATGTTTTGTAAGTTTTTCGATAAATTTGCTGTTTATGCCAGATATCGTATCAAGTACCAAGCCATTGATGATGCCTCCGGCACAAGCTGTCAGTATACGGTTCTGGGCTTCTGTGGCGTCAGTAGCAGTTGAGAACACATTCAGGTTGTAGCCACGCATGGTACAAGCCTTGAACGTTTCGTTTATCAGCTGGGATGTGTAGAATGAATCGATTGGCCATCCTACCACAATGCCAAGGTTCATTATACGTTTGCTGTTCAGTGAACGTGCAATGAGATTAGGGGTAAAGTGAAGTTTCTCGATTGCCTTTTCAACTTTTTCACGGGTCCCTGCAGAAACATTTGGTTCGTCATTGATTACCCGGGACACTGTCTTGAATGCGACGCCGGCTTCTTTTGCGACATCTCTCATGGTTGTACTCATAGGAAGACTCCTTATCCACATATGACACCGTTGTCAATCTGACAATTTGCATATTATTATAAAATGACACCGTTGTCAATAGGATTTTATGCATAAATTCCTACAGATAGTAATGGATGATGATTTATGAACCTTCAGACGAAAAGCTTCATTTATTTGTAGTATGATGAGGATTGACACTATTTCTATTTCTGCTATGATACCTTCATGAATGAAAAGATAGATGAAGATTTGCTCTCTGCCGTATGCAAATCATACCGCAATACAGCATCTCTTACAGAAACAGGAAGGCAATTGGGACTATCCTATGTAAAAGTAAGGAAGATTCTCATTACAGCAGGTGTATACCATTCTGACACCTGTGATGCCGTACTACGACTGTATGAAGAAGGCATACCACCTTCTCAGATTGCTTTTGCACTTTCTATGACAATGAAGCAGGTAAATGCCTTTATTCCATATGAAAGAACTGCGTATAATAGAAACACAGCAAGCAAGGACGCAAGTAAATGTGAGCTCTACAGGAAGAGGATCAAACAGGCCAAGGAACAAAGCATAGGAAAGAAGAAAGGAGGAAGAAAAGTGACCAAGCTTACCAGTACATTTGATAATAGTGAGTTTGAACCAGTACGATTACATCTTGAACTCTCAAACAGGATGACAGCCGATGAAATCGGCATCTTGCACCAGTATGGCAATGTAAAACATGGCAAAACCATTTCCAGGGATATCCTAGTCCCCTCTGATATCACCCTGCATGCCTTACATTTCATAATACAGAAACTCTTTGGTTGGCAGAATTCTCATCTACGGGAATTTTCTCTTCCCGATAAACTGTATGATTCCTTGACCAAGGGAACCATGGAAGGCTTTACCAGATACGCAGGAATTCTATTCCAATACTTTGCTGATGTCGATAGACCGAACCAATACTGGGATGATATCTTCGATGAAAGGACCAGTTACCAGACATGGCTCAGAAGAAAGTATCGGGGACCATATACTTGGTACTGTGATGAAGAACGATACGATACTGTTCAAAAAGCTTTGCAGGAACTTTTTGACAAATTTCTCTCTGCCAACGTAAGGGAATCCTGGAGTTCCGATAAGATCGTAAAGACTTCGCTACTTAAAAAACTGACTATAAAAGAAGCTGGGAAAAGCATTGCATTCTATACTGATTTCAAAGGCTTGCTGGAACGCCTTGAAGTATGTGCTCTTCTGACTTCTCCGACAGAAAAGCTCCATGACATAGAAGCCTGCCGGGGCCGCTATGACAGGAAAGGGGATCCAATCGTATGCCCATGTACCAGAAAATTGGACTATGCCTACGATTTCGGAGATGATTGGCATGTAGCCATCACCAGACCTGATGACTACAGTGATTTGCTCAAGGCAGGTATAGTTACCGAAGAAGCCATACAGGAAGCAACAGATACGGTCCGTACCAAGCATCTTCCAGTCTGCATAGCCTATGACGGCTATCGTCTTGTCGATGATGTTGGCGGTATAGGTGGTTTCTTGGATCTTCTGCAGCAGAATGTCTTTTTGCATGGTACACCTTATAGTGATGACCCTGACGAAGACCTGCGAGGCTGGGCAAGGGATATGGGGTGGTCTACCCGTATGGGAAAAGCAAAGAACCTGCTCTAACAACTTGTTTATTTCTTAAGTACTATATTCCTTGGATAGCCACATGAAGTGTCTTATCTCTTAGGCTCTTCATGTGGCTATCCAGTTTCTGGTGTTTTTATCTGATTTTTCCTACTTGTTCTATCCTTCCTGCATTTTTCCCTGATAATTGCTGCTACAGCTTCTACTGTGTATCTATCGCAGATAGCATTGATCCACTTGTTCTTTTCATCTTCATCATCCATAAAGGACTTGATCGGTTTCGGTATTATTTCCAACCCTTTGAGCGATATCACAGGGACTCCTCTTTGCTTACCTTCTTCTTTGACCATGAAGTCCTGTTCCATGCAGTTTGTTCCGTTGATCCAGACCCAACGCGTCTTTGGATTTTCTCTGAGTGTCATATCAAGGAATACGATATTTCTTTGCACAATATCTTCATGGGCGTAACCCTTGCCTGTAATGACTAGAAGAAGTTTTTCTTTGTTTTCTTGTAAAAGGATGCTTTTCCCTTTGAGAAACAAACTGCAGTACTCAGGAGTCGAGTAAATCCCTTCGGGAGTAACATCACGATAGTCTTTGTTTTTGAACAGCCGATGGATTTCGTTCATCATCCTGCTGGTGTAATCCTTGTCAATCTGTCGGACTGTAATGATCATACTACCGGCAGATGCCTTTTCCTGTCTTGGTACAGGAGTTACCTGTAATTGTTCAAGTTTCATATTTGCTACCTTTGCCTATAGGTGTTTCCTTCTTTGTCTGATGTGCTTTTATCTCTTTTCCCTTTATGGTCGAATAGCATGCCGAAAGAATTTTTTCTCTTTCAGCATGCTGTTCTCATGCAATCAAATAACCTTCCTGCCGTTATTCTTCAGCTGACTTGGCAAACTGGGTAAAGGTTTGACTCCCTAAAGCAGTGGCTTTGAGGTGGTTGGTTGCCTCATCGTAGGCGAGGGTAAAGGAAGCATCACTTTCACTGGTTCCTTGGTAGTACAGACTACCGGAAACAACAGTCAGGTCATACGTACTGTCCAAGATCACTCCACCGGCATCGTTATATGCATACATCAGCCAACTGTCATCGGTACAAGTAAGCACAATCCTTCCAAAACCATCTAGGATACCTCCATCCTGTGTACCAGTTTGCAACCAAGTCCCGACATATAGGCTCTGAGCTCTGGCCTGTTCTGCTTCTTGGTCGACCAGCGAATCAATGTTATCCGGTAGTTTGATCTCTGGATCATCCAGACATCCTTGATTCAACACACAGCATGCCAGCAATACTGCACACACTCCGATACCATGTCTTAACTTCATGGTAGACCTCCTTATATTGTTCACTTGCTTTGATTTTTCGGGATATAGAACACTCTGAGGTTATCTTTTCCGACGAGAGACAATGTTTCACTCAGGCCGTTCCTACTTGCAGCATGAAGCAGCTTCATCTTGTTGCCATTGGGTAAGTAGGCAACAAGGCACTTGGTTTCCTTGTCGTAAGTAGCAGATCCAGCAAAAGGCAAGGCAAGCGTATCGTCTATGAGATAAAAGTACAGTGGAAACAGCCTGAGGCCTTGGACTTCTCCATGCTTGTCTGGCAGGCCGGAGAATACCAATCGCTGGAACTCAATCCCTTCAAATTCAGCAGGTAGTTCAGCACCTGCCATCCTGTCATATTCCCAACTGCTTCCTAAGAAAGAGAGCAACAATGTCGTAGCTTCATCTTCTTCAATTTCCGGAACCGGACTCTTCCGTACACTGCAGAACAGGACATAGACGAGAAGTGTGAGAGCAGCAAGGAACAGTATGCACATGGCTATCCGCCCACGGGTCCAGAACTCCTTCTTTGAAGGGGTATTTGACCCTTCATCTTCTGTTTGTTTCATTATCAGTTACCTCTGTTGTTATCAGCTTGCACTGGATTTGCGAAGAAATCCATCTACTTTGGCCGAAGTAGAAAAATGGCAATTAGAGTACTCTATTTGCTATTTTTTCATGCCCAGCTGGATAAAACGCCTTTTCTCGAAGTAACTGATAAGGCAAAAAAAAACTCATAGTACGGATGTTTTCTAATCCGAAGTAACAGAACAAAAGCAACGGGAGGTTACTGTCCCTTATGCTGTAACAAGTGTGAGCGAAGTACCCAATGTGTACGATTCATACTTCAAGCAGAATTCCTCAATGGAAGTATCCAAGGCTGTGACCCATAGGATGAGGGTGATCATGGGAAGTTCATCTATGGAATCACGTTGTTCGTTGCGATAGATTGTCTGTGGGCTCAGACAGGCTTTCTTAGCAAGGGCAGATTGGGACAATCCTTTCTTTTTCCTTTGTTGCCGGACAAAGGTTCCGAACCTGTGTATTTCGGGATTTTTCTGGGCAAGATACTGTAACCGTTCCTGTTCCAGATTTACTGCCTTGCCGCCGGCCAGTGCGAAGAATGCATGTGGCAGTATCTGGACAGCTCGGCAGAGCTTGCGGATTGTCAGGAACTTTGGGTTCCAATTGTCTTCTGCGTAGAGAAGCGTCGTCTGTCCGATTTTTGCAAGGGCTGCAAGGTTACTGGGAGACATGGATGCAAAAGTAGACAATTCTTCGATTGCCTTGGCATAGGAAAGGGTGCCATTTTCTTGATGATGCATGATAGTTCCTTTTTGAGCTAGTAAGCTATATAGCAAACTATTGTAATATGGAATTTCTATTTACGCAATAACTTTTTACCATGTCACAAATTAATGACATTGCTACACATATGTAATGTTATTTTTATATCTAAAAATGGCTTTTATTTGTTGCTATCAGATGTCAGAAGTATATATCTTTTTCACTATAGGTTCGGATTTACATTATTGAAAATACGATAATTTATGTGTTATATATCAATCTATTTCTTTACTATTATTGAAGAAAAGTCCTCTGTAACTTGACTTGGCAATACTTACAGACAGGAGACATGGCAAGAATCTTTTTGCTTTTGCAGAGACCTTTTTTTCGGGATTACCATATTTCAAAAATGAGTTTTTCTTTGAACAAGTTCCGAGGTATCAGTTGATACTTTTTCATAGCGTCAAGAAGGATTACACATACTTACTGTGTGTTGTTACAGCTTGCAATATAGACAACAAGAAGTAAGGATACTGTACTTCATCACAATTGCCTTGTAAGGGAATGCAACGGTTTTCTGAACATCGGTATGGGCCATATGTAAGGCTAAGAGAATATTCAATATCGGGAGGTGCGTATGGAAACATACGGCGTGTTTGCATTGTTGCCGCCACTTGTAGCTCTGTTGCTTTGCTTCTTGACGAAGGAAGTCATTGCATCATTGTTCTGCGGTGTACTTGTGGGAGGTCTGATGATCTGCCATGGGAACATTTTTGCTGCGGTAGCTCAGAGCTGGGATTGGTCTTCCCAGCAGTTGATGGACAAGTGGCAGGCAGAGTACTTTCTGTTCTTGTTTGTCATCGGCGGCGCTATCGGCATCATGTACAAGCTTGGCGGTGGCTATGCGCTGGTCAAGAAACTTGAGAAGCATATCAATACCAGCAAAAGGTCTGAATTCCTCATAGCTATCCTTGGCATAGTCATATTTTTTAACGAATATGCCAATACTGCCATCGTCGGTACGGCGACCAAGTCACTTTCCGATGGAAAGCGTCTGTCCCGTGAGAAATTTGCCTACCTGCTTGATTCCACTGCTGCTCCGGTATCGGGACTGTCCCCGATTTCTGACTGGGCTGGGTTCCAGACAAATACCATTGCAGTTTCTTTGGCTGGTATTGGTACGATCGGAGCAAGTGCGTATGCCATCTGGTTGCGTTCCATTCCGTATATGTACTATTGCTGGTTTGCCATTGCCTTGGTATTTATCATTGCGCTTACCCAGAGGAACTTCGGTCCGATGCATCTGGCTGAGTACCGTGCAAGGACAACAGGCCAGTTGCTTCGTGATGGTGCCGAACCTGCCGGAAATGTCGAGGCTGAGGTAGGCGAGATAAAAACTGACCATCTTTCAATTTGGACTTTCATCCTGCCGATAGTCGTGTTGGTTTTTCTTGCACTTTTCGGTATGTGGTGGACAGGTGGCGGTCCCAAGGCTGATTCCTTCTCTGTTGCCCTGGGAGACTCCGATACTGCCTGCGCCCTGCTGTGGGGTGCCTTCGGTATGGTTATCGTCAGTATGATCATGGGGCTTGTGCTGAAGATCATGAGCTTCAAGGAGATCATGGATACCTTCATGAGCGGAGCCAAGACAATGTTCGTCGCATTCCTGCTGATGGTATTTGCATGGGCCCTGAAGGCTTCCTGTGATGCCGTAGGAACTGCAGACTTCTGTATCAAGACCATTCTGCCTTTGGTGGATAATCTTCCTGCCATTCTTCCTGTTGCCGTCTTCATCGTCTGCATGATCCTGTCCTTCGGACTGGGTACTTCTTGGGGAACGATGGCAATCATCACACCTATTGCCCTTCCTCTTGCTCTCGCTGCTACCGGCAACCAGCTCAACTGGATTGTCTATGCGACCGTAGGTTCTGTACTCAGCGGTTCGATATTCGGTGACCATTGTTCTCCGATATCGGATACTACGATCATATCCTCTACCTTTGCAGGCTCTGACCATATGGACCACGTAACCACACAGATTCCATATGCTTTGTTTGCTGCAGTTATTGCAATCATAGGCTACTTCCTGATGCTCATCGGACTACATTGGGCTATCATCCTGCCGCTTGGCATCGTAGCCTTGTATTTTGGTACTATCTGGTTCAACAAGAGATCTGCCAAGAAGTATGGGATACCTGAAATCATGCCGGATTTCAAGGAATGACAACGTCTTTTGCCATTTGATTGGTGTTTGTTTTGCTATGTGCAGTGGCATCGGAAGAGTCCGGTGCCACTGTCGCTTTATGTCATTTTTTTCTTTGATGCTAAGACTTCTGCTTATGAATGAAAATTAGAGTTGCCACTCTGAAGGCAAAGGTTCCTGCCTAGCTTGCCGTGCTTGATGGCAGTTCGATACCAGGTACATTCAGTGACGATTTTTCCCATTGTAAGCGAAGCGGAAGGTGTCGTTCATATGCTCTTTTCTTCACCAGTCTTGAGGCTTTCAGGAAGAAATTCACGGTAGCCTATGGAAAAACAACAAGAATAAGGGATATTTTTTTCAGCATCCTCCATCCTTGTTGATAGTTCTCAATCCGAAAAACCGTTCTGTCAAGAATCCAATTTCCGGCAGGAGGCCCTTTCCACAAGCTTGACAGGCAGAATCTTATTATCTATAGGCTTTCCCTGCAGCTGATTGATGACTATCTGTGCGGCACAGCGTCCCATCGTAGAGAAATCCTGTACGACGGACGTAATGGGGACCCGTTGATACTGGGAAAAGGGTAAACCATCAAAACCGATGAGGGAAAAGTCTCCGGGGATGTGATAACCGAGCAAGCCACAGGCCCGCAGTATGAATGAGGCCACGATATCATTGATTGCAAATATTGCCGAGACCCCCTGTTCATGAAGATTGGAGATCAACCCACTGTAATAGGCTTCATCATAGCTCCGCATGCTTTCCCTTCCACCCTTCTTGAAACTGACATATCGGGGGCAGTACGGCAAGTTGTATTTCTTGAGTGCCTGGCAGTATCCAAGGTAACGGTCTCGGATCGAGGATGCATCCTCGAGAGGCAGATCCGAGATGAAAGCTACCTTTCGGTGACCCAACTCGAGAAGATAGGAGGTAGCCAAGTATCCCCCGTAATGGTTGTCGCTGCAGACATATGGTACATTTAGTGCAAAGAGATACTTATCGAACGTGGCAAACGGAATCCCGTCATAGAGGAACCTATTGACTATCTCATAATCGAAGCTCCCTGAACGGGGATAGTAGATGATTCCTTTCGTTCCATCTTCTTTGAGTGAAACCAGCAGTTCCTCGACGGCTTCCGTAGTATCGAACCGCGTATAGAGATGAGTTACCAAGCCATTTTCTTCGATTACCGAGGATGCTCCGTCAAGAGAAGCAGCAAAACCACCGAAATCCGAATCAGAGGGATAAATCAAGGCTATGGCATTCGTAAGCCCATCGGTGACATGGAGGGTGCTTTCCTGCCGAAGGAAAGTTCCCTTGCCCCTGACCCTTTCGACATAGCCTTGTTTTTCCAATTCCTCCAAAGCCCGTTTGGAGGTAATGCGACTGACATGGTACTGTGCTGACAGTTCCTTTTCCGTAGGCAGTCGGTCTCCGACCTTATATATGCTGTAGTTGATCTTCTGCAGCAATTCATTGTAAATCATCTTGTATAGCGTTGCCATTGATGTGGGTCCCTCTTCCTTCTTCAAATTGTATGGGATAAACAAGGCAGATGCAATAGAAGCCACAGCAATCGCCCTTGAGGACATCGTTTGTTTCCCGAAGGTTCCGGCCAGCCTGAAAAAAAAGGAGGGGCAATTCCGATCCCCTCCTCTTTCAAATTGGACTATCGGCACAGCCGGCATGCTAAGTGAACTGTACCCGGAATGTCTTGATTTCATAAGGCAGTATGGTGAAGCTTGCGCTCGTCTCCGACAAAAGGGAAACCGGTTCAAAGCCTTGTTCAATCATGTTGCATTCTACAATCGATGCAATCGGACAAGCGAAATTCAATGTGACTGGACAACGTCTGTTGTAGCATTCGTACAGCCGGATGATCATTCCCTTGCCATCTTCCGCTTCCTTGACTACTTCAATCACGACATTCTCACAGTCAACTGAAACGAAGGACAATGACAGGGGGAGCTTGCCACCGACTGTCTGCTTCATCCTGACTTCCAGGGGATTGTTCAGCCCATAGGCCTGACCGACCGTGTCGGCATCCCTCCAGTTCCCGACATGGGGATAGATTGCATAGGTGAACTCATGCAGTTCCTTGTCAGCTTCCGGATTGGGGTAGATTGCCGACTTGAGCATCGACAATCCGACCTTGCCATCCTTGACGCTGCATCCATACTTGCAGTCATTGAGGAAGCTGACACCGAATCCATCCTCGCTAATGTCCAGCCACTTGTGGACACAGACTTCGAACTTGGCGAAGTCCCATGAGGTATTGCTGTGGGTTGTCCGTCTGACGTTCCCATACTGTATGTCAAAGGTTGCTTCCTGTGCATGCACATCGACAGGGAACCAATCCTTAAGGAATATCTGATGTTCCTTCCAATTGATGACGTTCCTTATGTCAATCCTGTCCAATCCGGCATATATGTAGATATACTGGGTAATGGTGGAATCCAGATACTTCCGTTCGATCCTGATGCATGCCCTGACCGGGCCTTCCTCCACCACATCCCAGCCTGAGACGTCATCAACCTCCCATGACTTCTCAGTATAGTAGTTGTTTACATCCCAGGCATCGAAGTTATGGGGACGGTCCTCATAGCTGACGATCCTGTTTGCACAGCTGCCTTCAGGAACGATTTCCCGTGAAGCCCGTTTGTCATAGATACTCCGGAGCTGGCCCTTGGCATTGAAGTCCAATGAAAAAAAGTTGTTTTCCAGATGGTCTTTCTTTACGATCAGCTTTGAAGAAGCCGTCCATTTCTGTTCCGTTTCCGTTTCGAGGGTAAGGTAACCCTTGGACGGAATCTTCGGAGCAAGGCAAATCAGTGTCCCGTCGGCAAGCCTCTGCACCGGCAGATGGTCGGTACCATCGGTCAAACCCTTGACCTCATTCCCGGCAGTGAAGGCAAAGCATTCACGTGTGCTCTTGCTGTTGGGGTTGAACAGGATCAGCGAACCTTTCTGGGCCCCGATTGCATCTGTAAGCTGGGAAAGCGAAACATTCCTGAGCTTTTGACTTTTCATGGAAAGGTACTCGTAGTCGGCCGTGGAATCATCATAGACTTCTTTGATCGAAGATCCGGGAAGAATGTCATGGAACTGGTTGCTCAGGATGAGTTCCCATGCCTGATACAATTCCTTTCCTGGATAGGCACAGCCCAGCAGTTCGGTGGAAAGAGTTGCATAACATTCATTGTTCTCATAGGCAAATTCACTCTTTCGGTTGTACTTTTTGTTTTTGGCCATACTGGTGTAGGTCCCACGATGGTACTCAAGATAGAGTTCACCGACCCATTTCGGTAGATACTTGCTGCCCTTGACTTCAGCTTCAAGCTTACGGAAGAAATCTCCCGCACGGCTCATCACCGTCTGGGGGCAGCCAGGAATACCTTGGGCCAGCCTCCGTTGATTCTCGAGCATGTCTCTCGTCGGTCCACCGCCGCCGTCTCCATAGCCGAAGCAGCAGAGAGTCTCATTGTTCAGGTCTTTCTGGCTGTAGCGTTCCCAGCTGCCCTTCATCTGGCTCGGGTTGATGTAGCCGTTGTAGGACGTGAAGTGTTCGGTTTCGACGCTACCTTCCACCGCGGCCCGGTGATAGTCCCGCGTTGGAATGAAGTGCGTCAGGACCTTCGATCCGTCGATGCCCTCCCATTCGAAGGTGTCATAGGGCATCTTGTTGAATTCATTCCAGCTGATCTTGGTCGTCATGAAGTAAGAAAGCCCGCATTTCTTCATGATTTGGGGCAGTGCGGCAGAATAGCCGAAGACATCAGGAAGCCAGAGGATACTGTTGTCCTTGCCGAATTCTTCCTTGAAGAAGGAGAGCCCATGCTGGAATTGCCTGACCAAGGATTCTCCGCTGGCAAGGTTGCAATCTGCTTCGACGTACATGCCGCCTTCGACTTCCCACCGGCCTTCCTTGACCCGTTGCTTGATCTGTGCATATATATCGGGTGCATTCTTCTTGACATACTGGTAGAGCAGAGGCTGGCTTGACATGAACACGTACTCGGGATATTCCCTCATCAGTTCCAGTACCGTTGAGAAACTTCTGACAGCCTTGTCTTGTGTAACCCGATGTGTCCACAGCCATGCACAGTCAATGTGGGTATGTCCGATACAATACACCTTGACCGGCCGGGGACCGCAGAGATTCCCGTAGAGCGTCTGCTTGAGATAGGCATGGGCACGGCCCAGGCTTTCCCTGAATGCAGGAGAATCTTCCTTCCTCATATCCAGCAGGTTGAGGGATTCATTGAGTGCCTTGATGATGGCAATATAATCCGTGTCATCGGATGGCAACAGCCTGGCGACATCGTAGGGAACCTTCAGGTCATACCAATAGAGGTCGACTTCCTTGTCCAAGGGTTTGATGGACCCGTCAAGCTTCAGGGAGAAATTCTGGTCTCCGGTGAAGGCTGAAAGCGTAATGCGGTACGAAGTACCCGGCACGGCGTCTTTGCACAGTAGGGCAAGGCGATGGTTGACATCCATCCCTTGGGTGAGCTTTCCGTCAACATAGAAGGAAAACTGCGGATTCGTCGCATCCCACTGGTTTTCCTTTCCCGTACGTAGTTCGAAGAACACCGGCATCCCTGCAAAATCCTCCGGAATGACTACGGAGGTATCGAACCAGTAGTAGACCCTGTGACCTCCCCATATCTGGGAATGGTCGAACTCCTTCCACGTCGAAGTGTCCAGCTTAGCGACATCCGTAAATCTTTCGTTGCTTTGAAGCATCCTGTAGTGTTCTATCGGCTGAGTCATTGGGTATCTGAGCTTTCCCAGATATTCGATCAGCTTCCCTATTCTTTCTTTGATCAAGACCATTTGATTTGTCTCCCAATCGGATTATATCGATGCAGCAAAGCTGCAAGTATGTCATATCAGCCCTTTGAGGCTCCTGCGAGAGTGAAGCCTTTGGACATGTAGTTCTGTGAGAGTATGTACAGCAGGATCGACGGCAGGGCATAGATGATTGAGAATGCTGCCAATGGTCCGTAGGCAATGGTGCCATGCTGACCGAAGTATTGGTACAGCAACACCGATGCGGGTAGCTTGTCCTGCGAACTGAGCAGGATATAGGGAACGAAGAAGTTTCCCCAGCTGCCTGAGAACGTGTAGATGAAGGTGACGCAGATTCCGGGGAACATCAGCGGAGCTATGACATCCTTCAGTGTGGCCAAGGTCCCCGCTCCTTCTATCTTGGCGGCTTCTTCGAGTTCAAAGGGTACGCCGTCCATGAAGTTCTTCATCAGCCATATACCGTAGGGCAGTGAAGACGCAGACAGGTAGAGGATTACTCCCGTGATGCTGTCCAGCAGATGGACGCTCAGGAACATCTTGTATACCGGGACAATGACGGCGATCATCGGCAGGGCCGTCATGAACAGGATCGAGTACATGAAGGTCTTCTTGTAGCTAAGGTGGTAGCGGGACAGGGGATAGGCCGCCAACCCTGACACTACGACTACGATAGAAGACTGAACCAGCGATATCACCAGTCCTACTCCGAAGCCTGAAAGGTTGCGGGCATTGGAAAGTACGTCGGTAAAGTTGCCGAGCGTCCAATGCCGTGGCAAGTGGAGCGCTTGGCTTGCATTGGTATCCAAGGAAGCCAACACCAGCCAGACATGCGGCATGAGAAAGGCTAGGGCGATGATTGTCAGGACCACATACTGTGTTGCATTTACTTTTCGTTCACTCATACTATCCTCCGCTTTCCTAGTCTTCGTTCTTGAGTATCATCGTATAGACGATGCTGCAGAGAGTACCGACGAACAGCAACACCATGCCGATTGCAGTTCCCTGCCCCAGCTGGAAGTTCTTCAACCCCTGATAATACATGTAGATCGGGAGCGTCGTCGTTGCATTCCCAGGTCCGCCTCCAGTCATTGCCCAGATGAGACCGAACACACCGAGTGTCGAAAGCGTGTTGAGCATGGTGTTGGTACCGATGGTATCCTTGATGCAGGGCAGGATGATCCTGAACAGCGTCTGGAGCCTTGTTGCTCCGTCCACTCGGGCTGCTTCCTCAATCGAGGACGAGACATTGCCGAGTGCCGACTGATAGTTCAGCATGGAAAAGGCTGTGCCATGCCAGATGTTTGCAAGGATGATGGTAAGCATCGGATGTCCGTAGATCCATTTGACGCCGGGAAGGTGGAGGGCCCTGAGCAAGGTGTTCATTGTTCCTGAGGTGTCGAAGAATGCAAAGCAGCATAAGGCAACGACGATTTCCGGCATGACCCATCCGGCCAGGATGCACGGTCCGACAAAGCTTCTGAATGCCTGGTTCTTCCGTTGCATGAGATAGGCTACGAGGAAACCGATCACGGATTGTCCGACCAGGCTCCCCACAAGGAACAGCAACGTGACGCGGATACTGGCCCACATCCTGGGATCGGTGAACATCGTCGTATAGTTTTCGAAACCGATGAAATGAAAGTTCTTGGCATTCGATCCTGTCAACGCCAGATTGGTAAATGAATAGTATACGGTAAGCAGGATCGGGATGATAAAGAATGCCACCATCAGTACAATTGCAGGAATCAGCAATACTGATTTCTTCAGGTCATACCTTATCTTGGCTTTTCTGTCTATGCTGTCAGCAGCCATGTTTCCTCCAATTGCATCGGGACGGCCATTGCATGGCAGCAGCCGCACCGATTGAATCCAGATATTCGTGTATCTACAGTTCTATGACATTTTCCTTGCCGACGGTCCGTGTGACGTCCTTCCCGTACTGGGAGATGGCATCGTCGATGGATGTCCCGCTCACGACTGATTCGACCATTGTCTGGATACAGGTCGACACTGCTGAATACTGGTCGTTCTGCGGACGGAAGTCAGCAGTCTGCAACAGATCTGTGGCCTGTCTGAAGAACGGCTGGTCAGCATAGGCCTTGACCGTGCTTACGTCAGTCCGTGTGCAGATGTTGCCTTGTTCGATGATTGAAGCCGTGTAGCATGGCTCCGGATCCATCAGATGCTTGATGAAGTCGAACGTCAATTCCTTCGCATCGGAATTCTCAGGAATGGAGAACGCCCAGCCTCCGGAAAGCGTGATTGTCTTGGGAGCTTGTCCGTGATCGGTCGGCATGGCCGCCAATCCGAACTTGGTGGCATAGTCTGAAACTGGGGAAGGTCCCGTTTCCTTCCAGTTGCCCGTGATCCAGATGCCGTCAAGCGTCATGGCAAGCTTGTCATTGGGGAAATATTCCCGTGCCGAGGTATTGGAGGCCTGACCGTTGAGTACGAGGTCCAATGACGGCCCATACCCCTTCGTATAGATGTCCTGGAGGAACTTGAGGGACTTTTCGATTCCCTGGCTCTTGATGACCCATTTGCCGTCTGGCGTGATGAGCCTGTCACCGGTTCCGTAAAGCAGCATCTCATAGGTCTGCATTGAAGTGGCTTCGCCGGTAGCTACGCCGGAATTGCACCAGAAGGGAATCACACCTGGGCAGTTTGCCTTGACCTTGGCACAGAGGCATCCATGATGTCATCCCATGTAGCAGGCTTCCAGTCTTCACCTTCGGTGATGACTCCGGCTTTTGTCAGCAGGGCCCTGTTGTACCATAGTCCCCTGGTGTCGGTACAGTACGGGATGCCATAGACGGAACCGGAGGCATCACTCACAGCTTTCTTCATGGCACCATAGTATTGTCCGTCGTTCCAGGCCTTGTAATTTTTCACAAAGGGATCGAGATTCGTCAGGTAACCGGCACTGACATCATTTGGAAGCTGAAAGGTATCTTCCGTTACCAAGTCAGGACAGGTCGAAGGGTCGGACAACTGAAGGGCTATCTTGGTGAAGTAGTCACCTTCGGAAGCTGTGATGGGAGCAATCTTCAGATTGACTTGATCTTTCTTGTCCCAAGTATTATAACCTTTGGAAATCCACTGCCAAAGCTGTTGGTTCTCTCCTCTGCCGTCGTCGCGGAAGCAATAGGTGATCATAGGTTTCCCGTTGTCCGTCGTTTCCTTGTTCCCCTGTGCAAATGTTGCTCCTGTCGTTATCATGGACAGGATAGACAGCACTACCATGATTTTTTTCATACGCTTCTCCTTTTTTAGTTTTTTTGAATATGCATATATCATTTATGGTATTTTCGTTAAATTATAATGCATATACAGGCTAAATTTGATATAATTCTAAGTCTGTTTATATCATATGTCAACTAAAAAAATAATGAAACATTTAACAGTCTTTGTTATAATAATACTTATTGCCTTGAAATAAGTAATTATGGTAACTGATTAACACGTTTTTGTACAAAACTTGGATAGCAGTTGTATATATCATTTAATGAATTAGAATGATATAGATTTCTCGGTGGGGTCACTGAGAGAAATGCCGCTTTTCTTCTCTGAGGGACTCTTTTGAATCCGAAGTCAAGCTGGTTCCGTGTTCAAGACCACCGATAGCTTCCCTAATTATTTGTCGGACAATGGAACGATACGTTGGCGTCTTTCACTGAGATTTTCAGCAGACGATTTTCTTTTACCAGACAATCAGACAGAAGGTTCAGTTGTCAGTCTGTCGATACCAAGTCAGACATCCGGGTCTTGTTCCATAGCAGATCTACAGGCTTGTCCTTTCTTATCAAACACCATCACAGATGCTGCAGATCAGTCTTGAAAGCCTCCAGTCTGTATAAGATATCCGCTGGAATGCAGTTTTCAGCAAGATCGTAGTATTTTTACGTTTCTTTCTTATGATAGGTTGTTAACGTGTATATGATAACCGCTTGATCAATTCCTTCGGGAAGACCGGTTCCGGCATCAGCAGATACAGATGCCGGGGAAAATGCGGCAGGATGTTTACACTTCTCTTCAATACTATGTTTGACCGCAGGAAGATTCCATTGTCGCAATGGCTCGACTTTCTCCTTTTACTTTTCAGACTGATACATCTGGTTGAGTACCATGTAAGAACGACAAGGAAGTTGTTTCGTGACAGTACCGAACCTGCCGTCAAGTCGAGGCCGAAGTAGGTGAGATGAAAATTGGTCGTCTTTCAAGCTGAATTTTCATTCTGCCACTTTGCAAAGATTTGGGTGGACTTTGTATCTATGTGTAGGCTTTTGTAATGTTTTTTCCCTATGATTATTTTTCCAAGGTTGTCTTCGTCATCGATTGCCCATTGGATTTTTTTCTTATTCCTCATCTATGGGATTTGTTTGTTGCCATACGAATTGTTCAACCTATTGTGTTGGGAAATATGAGGGACAAAAGCTATTGCTTGGAGTGGGATCTGCTTTGAGGTATTACAGACTCTCCCTTTACCCTGGTCGTGTTGATTACCAATTGGATTGAAGAGGATTTTTCGCCTTGGATCCGTCTCATCAGTATTTCTACGGCAAATTCACATATCTTTTTCTTGTTTGAATTAATCGAATCCATTGAAAAAGGAATAGCAATTCGGCTTTGGATGTTATCAAAACCAATTATGGAAATATCATGTGGAATCTTTTTACCACTGTTCTTCAGGTATCGCCATGCATTCCATGCCAGCACATCATTGAAAGCAAACAAAGCCGTAAAGTCCTTTTTTGTAATTGATGAAAGAATTTCATTGAAGTCACTGTCCTTGACCAAGGGGACTTCAACAATCAAGTCCTTGTCTATTGGCAAGTTTGCTTCCTTGACAGCTTTCAGATAACCATTTTTCCTTTCGATTGCGCTGGAAATGTAATGGGGACCATTCAACAGCAATATTCGTCTGTGGTTATTCTCAATCAAGTACTTTGTAGCCTGGTAACCCCCAAGTTCATCACTGCAGATAACATAGTCGGTATCAAGTTGATAGAATCTCCTTCCAAGTAATACGAAAGGAATGTCCGTAGTTTTCAGGTATTCAATGTTTCTGGTGGTTTTTTGTGTCGGACATATGATAATTCCTTCAACCCTGTTGTTTATAGCTGATTGGATAGCAGCAAATTCACAGTTTTCATCTTCATTGGTATTAAGGAGAAAAGAACTGAACCCGTTTTTTGAAGCAGCATATTCGATTTCCTTCATCTGTATGGCAAACAGGGGATTTGACACATCACCTAGAATTACTGCAATTGTCTTGGTCGAACCTGTGCGTAATGAAGAAGCAATATTATTGCCGATCAATCCCATTCTCTGTGCTGTTTTCTGTATCTTCTTCCTTGTCTGGACTGCAATATCATCCTTTTCCCGTAATGCCCGGGAAACAGTGTTGATGCTATAACCGGTCTCTTGAGCAATATCCTTTAAGGTAACCCTTTTTTTCATTATGCAGAATTTTCCTCATTGCATTTCACTTCTGTACATTATAAACAACATTAACGAAAATAGCAATAATCATACGTAATATTCATGACAATGACAGATATGCCGGATTATGAATATCCGTATTATTTTATGATGTTGTTTAGAAAAACAATTGCTTAAGGAAATGACGGCCCAATTGTCGGCAATCACTTGAAATCAAGGGTTGCTTGATTCTGTTCTGTGGTTTGCCGGTTATATTTTCCCTTGAAATTTAATGTTATCCTTGTATTATGTCGATAATTCAATACGTTGGATTATATGGTCTTGGTAGCACTTGTCCAATTCTACGAAATAGCCGCTCCATCCCCATACACGTACAATGAGGTTGCGATATTTCTCAGGATGTTTCTGTGCATCAAGAAGCGTATCTCTGTCAACGGCATTCAGCTGTAGTTGATGTCCCCCGAGGTCAAAGAAAGATTTTACGAATGTAGCAACTTTTTCGATGCTTTCGGAATTACGGAACATCGTATCATGCAGTTCCAATGTCAGCGGACCACCGTTGACGCATTTTGAAAGATCACTTTTTGTAAAACTTTTTATGATTGACACAGGCCCGATATTCTTGCAGAACAGTGACGGTGAATAATTTGCAGGAATTCCTTCTCCTTTGTGCCTGCCGTCAGCAGTGGCCATAAGGTCTTTTGAATGCCAGATATAGTACATGGCAGAACCTGTTCCTGCCCGGAAGATACCTCCACGGTCATTTCTATGTCCTTTCAATGCATTGCTGAAAGTATCCAGCAGATGAGCGGCTATGGCATCCACTTCGTCATCATTGTTTCCCATTTTCTCAGATTCATAACGAAAGATATTGCATATTCTGTTTTCATTCTTGAAATCATCATTCAGGGTCATCAGCAATGCTTCCTTCGTCATTGTTTTCTGTTCATAGATGTATTTTCTGATGTTTATCAGTGAATCGGCTGCTGTAGCAAGTCCTGTCCCATGGAAACCATAGTTATTGTATATACAACCTAAAGAAACATCTTTTCCTTTTTCGACACAACCATCCATCATCAACGACAGAAAAGGGGCGGGAAACAGAAATACGTTCTTTGTGCTGTCCATCAGGTCATTGCATGCTCCCCGGATATTTGCATCTATGGCATCTTGGAAATCCTGATACGTTTCGCACTCAAGAAGATGTGCCGTCGTGGCATCTGCAACTGCCCCTGCGAAGGACAAAGCTCCGATATTCGGGATATCCATTCCCTTTCCCGGTACAATGAATTCCCAGCAGGCAGCGACGACATAGTTATATGCATCTTCCTTACTATATCCTAACTTGATCAGGCCTGGGATGATGATGTCATCACTGCTATATTGGGGAAAACCAAGACCCTTTTTTGTGAGGTTCGTTCCAAGGATATATGTAGAAAGGGGCGTGTGCCTGTGTACCCGTACGTTGATCTTCGGATCGATGACATGAAGGTCATAGGCAGCTTTCAGACAAAGTTCTGAAAGGCTGTTGAACTGATCATGTCCTTCTTCATCCATGCCTCCCAGCACCATGCTTTGTCCGTTGTCACCTTGCTGCATTCCCGGATACATGTCACTGTCACGGTTGAACGTAAGGAAAAATTCCTCAATAAGTTCCAGTGCAGTCTCTTCTGTATATATGCCGTTGTCCATATCTTTTTTGAAATATGGATACATGAACTGGTCAAAACGGCCGATGGTATTATGATAATTCCTGCCACACCACATGCAGAAATGAATGATCCGGAACATCTGCAGTGCTTCGAGAAAATTCCTTGGAGCAGCTTGCGGTACCTGTGACAATGTCCGTGCAAGAAATGGATTTTTGTTTTCTTTTGCAGCTTCCTTATATTTTTCTGCCAGAGCCTCAATTCCATTTAGGATCCGGATTTGCTGTTTTTCAAGATGGGCTTCGTCGAGGCATCCTCTTTTTTCGAAATCAACGATATTCTTTTCCAATTCAGTTTTTTTTGCCTCAAAGCCGACTGACAGCAGTTTTGCATAGTCAACATTGATATTGCATACATCGCCTTTTTCATGGATATGATAGTTATTGGAGAGTTTGGTCATTTCAGAGTCAGTGTAGATCTCGGGGATGACTGGTATCGTCCTTGTAAAACCGATACGTTCATTTTGGAAAACAACGGCTTTTTCATGCGCAAGTACGTAGAGCAGCCTTTCAGTGGCACGGTCCAGGGGAGAGGTATCATTTTCCTGGAATTGTTCGGCTAGAATAAAAGGATTCACAGGAGATTGTCTGAAGGCTTTTTGTCCTTTTTCTTCTATGAAGAATTTCCTTAGTTTCTTTATATGGTCTGTCATCATAGTATCTTGCTCCTTATTCCATATTTGGAAAATATCTTTGTATCGAGAAACACTTTTTGGTTTTCATCGAACGGCGGCATATATTTTTCCCCTATCATCTGGTACTTGGCGCCGGCAGCTTTCTGATAGGGGAGTAATTCTACTTCCTGCAGGTTCTTGGCGCCGCTGAGAAAACGCGCAGTTTCCTCAAAATTTCCCTGATTGTCATTTATACCCGGTATGCAGGGAATACGGATGGTGAAAGGTTTGTTACCTTCGAGAAGGAACGAAGCATTTTTCAGAATGGACATGTTGCTTTTTCCGGTGTATTTCCGGTGCAGTGCATCGTCCATCATCTTGATATCCATGATGATGAAGTCAACGTTCCTATAAATTTCCCTGAACAGGTTTTCGTTTGCATAGCCACTTGTTTCGATGGCTCTGTGGTATTGCTTGATCTGGCTGAGGACATCCAGGAGGAATTCGCCTTGTAGCAACGGTTCCCCGCCGCTGAAAGTGATTCCTCCTCCATACCTTGCATAGTAATCGGCATCTTTGCCTAAGCGTTTTGCCAATGCTGTACTTGAAATGACTTCACCGCAGATATGACGGAGATGCAAGGGACATTCATCGATACACTTGCCGCAAAGAATACAATTTTCGGGGGAAGGACAGGCTGCATGGCATTTACCGCAATGAGTACAGGAAGCGACGCTTACCATCAGTTGTGGCTTAGGAGAAATGCCCTCGGGGTTATGGCACCATAGGCAGTGAAGGGGACAGCCTTTCAGAAAAACTGTCTGCCGGATTCCTGGTCCGTCGAAAATGGCCAATTGCTTGATATCAAAAATAATTCCGCTGAACATGATACTGTCCTTATGATTTGAGTAGTTTATTGTACATGGATAGGCAAGAATACATTATCGATAATGTACAAAACGTAGCAAACAGATCTATGCTGAAGGCTGTAGTATCTCTTATCCGACCCTTGTGAAAAACAAAGGGTCGGACAAAGATTCATCAAGACATTCTGAAAGCAAAAAAGTTGTTTTTTGCTTTCAGGGAGTTGCCTATTTCAGTTCCTCATCAAAACAGACGGCTACCTTCCCGCAGTTCCCGCTTGCCATCAGCTGATAAGCATCTGAAGCTTTCTGCAGGGGGAAACGGTCAGTAATGAGGGTATCCGGATGGATATGCCACCGGACAAGGTGTTCTACAAGGTCTTCCATTTTCCAAATGGAAGTGACCCAGCTTCCGATCAGGGTCTTCTGTCCATGCAGCATGTCGGGCGATGGATTGAAATGAAGGCTCTTACCTTCCCCGATCATGACGATTTTTCCCCAGTTTCTCGTTGCCCTTATTGCCGTTTGCCTTCCAGGATCCGAGGCTGAGCAATCAAAAGCTCGCTCTGCACCATGGCCTCCTGTACATTTACGTATGTCTTCGACAGTAGTTTCGCAGGGGGTAAATACCTCATCTACCAACCCGAGTGATTTTGCTACGGCAATCCTTTCCTGATTCATTTCCACCCCGATTAGTTTGTTTGCACCTAAGGCCTTGCATAGCATCAGGCAGGCAAGACCGACAGGTCCCAATCCCACCACAAGTACTGCATCGTCACCGGATACACCGGCTTTTTCTATTCCTTCGTAGACAGTACCGAAACCGCAGGCTACTTGTGCTCCGTCCGCATAACTCAATGCATCAGGCAGGGCAATAAGATCCTTTTCGTCTGCAAGGAGATATTCTGCCATTCCTCCGTCACGTTGCCATCCGTAGGCGGCCCGTCTTGGTGAAGTACAGCTTACCATATATCCCATTCTGCAATCATGGCAGACTCCGCAGCCTGAGATATGATAGACGATGACCCTGTCACCTTTCTTGAATCTCTTCAGTCCAGGACCTTCTTCGACGATCAGGCCACACGGTTCATGTCCGGCAATGACACCTTGATATCTTTCCGGACCGATACCTATGTGTTCGCGGTAAATGCAGCGTATATCGCTTCCGCAGATCGTAGAACACTTCATTTTGAGCAGGACCTGCCCAAAACCAGGGGTAGGAATATCGTATTCACGCAGTTCCACCGTACTGTTTCCAGGCAATACGGCACCAATCATTTTTCCTTTCATGACAAACTCCTTAAGTTATCCTTTTACGGCTCCGAAACTTAATCCCCTGACTAGGGATTTTTGAATGAAAACAAACATAATTATCAACGGAATTACCAGGATGGTACCGGCAGCTGCCATACAGTTCCATTCAATACCGGTATCGGTGACAAATGATGAAATAGCTACAGGAAGTGTCTTTGTATGCATGCTGGTGAGGATAAGAGCAAAGATGAATTCACTCCATGAGAGGATGAAGATGAATATACCTGTGGCGATGATACCCGGTTTTGCAATTGGATAGATTATCTTTGTCAGTATCTGCAGCTTGTTGCAGCCATCCAACATGGCAGATTCATCTTCTTCAACCGGAACATCATCAATGAAGCTTTTGATCATCCAGACTGAGTAGGGAAGATTGACGACTGTATAGATAAGGATTATGCCTGTATATGTATCAAGCAGACGGATTTTTGACAGTATCAGGTATATGGGAATCAGGATGGCAATCGGGGGCAGCATCTTTTGGCTCAATATCCAGAATGCAAGATTGTCGGTGAAGTCATTTTTGATTCTTGAAAGTACATAGGAGGCCAAAGAGGCAACTATGACTGAAAAGACAGTAGAAATAACACAGATGATCAAGCTGTTTTTGAAGTATCTGAAATAACTCAATGTTGAAAATACCTGGATATAATTTTCAAATGTAGGATGCAGGAACGAATAGAAGAAGGATTTGTTTCCTTCTATGTAGTTTTTTGATTGGAATGATACTGAGACAAAGTATAGGAACGGAACCAGCACAAACAGAAGTGCTGCAATCAGGATTATCCTTCGCAGAAGAGTACCTGCAAATCTTTCAATTTTGATTTTTTTTACCATGATATGCTATGTCCTTTCAATCATTTTTTTTGTATTTGTTTATTGCAATCTGTGAAATCAGGATCGTAAATACCAGTAGCAGCAGGGATGTCGCGCATGCATAGGAAGTATCAAATAGTTCAAATCCTTGCCGATAGATGAAGTAGCTTACGGTTTCCGTATTCGTACCTGGTCCACCGTGTGTCATTGTGAAGATCTTATCGTATTCACGGATAGCATCCATTCCGCGGATCAGCATGGTAATGAAGATGGTCTTCTTCAGTGATGGCAAGGTGATATACCATAGGATCTGATGAGATTTTGCTCCGTCAATTTTTGCAGCTTCAAAGAATTCCACGGGCAGTGCCTGCAGGCCGCTGTAGAGAAAGAGAATGACGAAAGGTGTCCATTGCCAGATATCCGTTACTATGATTGACGGCAGTGCAGATTCTTTTCTGCCAAGGAACGGATATCGGTTTAATCCCATTCTTTCAAATAAGTTGTTGAGCATTCCTATGTCGTAGTTGTACATGAAACGCCATAATAAACCGACGATGATAGGTGTCAGCATCATCGGAAGAAGGAAGAAAACCAACAATCGTCTTCCGAATACTTCTTCCTTGTTCAGAAGCAGGGAAAGAAAGAGACCAAGGCCTAATTCAAACAAAAGACTGAAAAATACAAAAATGATGGTCCTGGAAAATGACAGCAGGAAGCTTTTTTCCATAAAAGCCTTTTTGTAGTTTGCAAACCCTACGAACGTGGTTTTGTTGAATGGTCTTGCCAGTGAAAAGTTTGTACAGCTGACAACTACGGAATAAATCAAGGGGTAAATGTTGATCAATAAAAAAAGTACAATAGTCGGAAGCAGCAATGTATAGCAGGATCTGTCTTGTTTTTCTTTTATGTCAAGCTTGTTTCTTTTAAATTCCATGATGTGTTCCCTCTGGCTTTTCATACCCAAGGATATCTTGGGTATGAAAGGTCGTAAGACAATTTCAGATTCTACTTTTTTGTTAATGGCAAGATATCTTCTTCTGCTTTTTCCAAAGCTGCCTTAGGTGACAATTCACCTGAGATTGCCTGTGCTATCCTTACGTTCAACAGTTCATTGATTTGAGCTCCGCTGATTCCATGGTAGAAAATCACCGATTTTTCAAGGATGTCTACGATTGTCTTTACATGTGGGTTTACAGCGAGCAGTTCTGGATTACTTGCTTGGGATAACCTGGCTGCATGCTGGCGTCCATGGATTTCCATGTCAGTTGAGTTTGCTTTGTCTGTCAACCATAGTACCGTGTACGCAGCGGCGGCCTTATGCTTTGAATAACTTGAGACTCCCAGAGCCCATCCTCCAAGGCAAGCTCTGTATTTTACTGTAGTATTTTCGGATTGTACCGGAAATACAGTACATGAAATCTTGCCCTTGACCGGGACATCAGAGCTTTCTACTTCAGGTGTAATTGCAGAAGCACTGACCCCCATGGCAATTGATCCCTCTTTTGCACTTTTGTTCAGCTCATATTCACCGTAGGTGTCAATGTCGGGTGGACAATATTTCTTCAGTTCCCTCAAGAGATTGATTGCATCTATTCCTGCCTGACTGTTGAATGCCGGCTGATTGTCTTCATCAAACAGTTCACCGCCCGCACTGAACAGGAACGGTACCCATGCCAGTGTCAGGTTGTTTCCTCTTCTGGCGGGGAATCCGAAGCCATATTGATCGATTTTGCCATCATTGTCAGTATCTTTTGTGAGTGCCTTTGCCACACTTAGCAGCTCATTCCATGTCTTTGGTGCCTCAAGTCCTGCTTGCTTAAGCAGATCTTTCCTGTAGAAGAAGACCCTGGTATCAGGCTGATATGGGAACCAATATGTGTTCTTGCTGCCATTGAATTCTTTCCAGACATAAGGGATGATGTCGTCAATTTCCGGATCAGGGTAGTCGGCTTTACCGATATACTGGTTGAGAGGTTCTGCAAACTGAGCATATTCAAAGGACCACTCGGTACAGGGATTTATTATGTCATATCGCTTTGCACCGGTAACATCTGCCAATTGCTTGGCCCGGATGTTGTCGTAGGGAACTTGGTCTATCTGTAGATTTATACCAGTTTCTTCCTTCAGCTTGGGGGCAAGCACATTGATCATGTAGTCAGTGTCACTTGAAGTAAAAATCAACGCATTGACTGTTTCCCCTTCAAACATCTTCTTGTTGCCGCTGTCGTCTTCTTGAGCTCCATTGGCAAAGACAGCCAATGAGGCAAAAAACAGGACGGCAAAACCTGCCATAACCTTCTTTTTCATAAAATACCTCCTTTGTATCGTTACGAAAACATTAACGTTAACATTATTAATATCACTGATATCTGTATCCGTCAAGAAAAAAATGTTCTCAGACAAGGGTTATATGATGAGAAAGTATCAGGGAAAAAGAAAATTGGAGATGTCGAAACAGGATTCTTTTTTCCTTGTAAGCGGATAATAAGTGACATAGAGTTGAAATACGCGGAAAAGGCTGATGTTCATTTCGTAGAATAATCATAGATAGTCGTATATCCAAGGATGTGGGTGGATTACCATAGAAAATACTGCATGGGAAAACAAGAGAAAATACGTATGGATGCTATCAGGTTGTCATCGGTGGTCCATGGGAAGGCCAGAAGATACTCTCTGCAAGACTAGGCAGGAGATTGAAGAGTACTTCAAGCACTAGACATCCTCGGGCTTGATGCAAGCCACATACAGGATGCCGACGCCTTACTGCAGCTGCTCTACGGAGCACTTGCCCACATCGCCCAAAATAATCTCACCGGCAGATACTCGTTCAGGGATGTCATGCATACCCTTGGAAACATACAGGACAACAGAGGCAAGGAGACATAATACCACATGTGTTGTTTACCCGCAGAATACGGGGAAGTGCTATCAGAACCTGGGAATCAGGATAGATGATTCCCTGAAAGCATAGGGAAAACTAAAACTGAAGGCTACAGCCTGCTACTATTGAATATGACTATTGTTTCCTTCCTTTACATATGTATCATAGTAATCAAGATATTTGCTATAATGTTTCATATATAGATCATGATGAGAGGTGATTGGATAGACCGCTTTTCTATCTTGTTGTATATATTCTTTTTCTTGTATGTCAAGTATATCCATTGACAAAGCAATTCCACCGACCAATGATCCATGCGTGCTACGATCAATTTCAATAGGACGGTTGAATATATCGGTACACATCTGTACCCAGCTTGGGGAATGCAGGATACCACCTGAAAGCTGTATTGAATGAGGTTCGTAATTGATGGAGACCAATGAGTTATAACATTGATAGATATTGAAAAGGATACCTTCTTGGATTGCTGTATACAAATCGTATATGGATGTATCCGGCTTAAGATTCATGAATATGCCGGAAGCAGTATCCTGCCAGCCCGGGCAACGTTCACCAAATATAAAGGGAAGAAAAACGGGTATGTCGGTCTTTACAGTATATGGTAACTCAAATTCACTGTATTTCCAATTGGCCATAGGGCTTAGTAGATTCTTATACCAGTCAATGCAGTTGCAGGCTCCTGAGGTTGCAGCTCCAGATAACCATGTTTTGGGAGAGTAATAGCACCATGTACTGTGACTTTTTGATAATGCAGGCTTATCTACCGACAGACGGATTGCAGCACTTGTCCCGATTGAAAAGGTCATTGTGCCTTTTCCAAGGGCATCGGTTCCTATTTGGTTGAGTCCACCATCGGAATTGGTTAAGATTACCGGAGTACCCGACTGTATGCCCAAATAACTGGCAATTTCTTTAAGTAACCCTCTTGTTTCAGTGGATTTGATGATTTCGGGCAAAGGACCTTCGTCGATTTTTGATTCCTCCAGTAACATAGGATGATATGTCAGTTTCCGTATATCGAGGAATCCGCTTCCTGATGCTTCACATTCTGTTACGGCATACCGGCCGGTGAAACGGTAATTATTATAAGTTCCTTGTCCTCCGATACGGCAGTTGCTCAGGTCTTTGATTTGTTTCTTTTTGTTTGCCAATTTTAATTTGAAGAAAGGATAGCTGGCATTTACCATACAACCGGTCATGTTGTAGTAATTATCTGTATATGCTTTGTCTTTCCGTAATTGCAGGCATAGGTCGGATGCCCAGGTACAGTTCCATGGCATCATAGGAATAAGAGGATGCATCTTTTTGTCAAATATACCAAAAGAATGCCACGTTCCACCCAATGATATCATATCAATTCGGGACTCGGTATCAAGGACAGTCCTTGCGACGTCCAACATTGTTTTGAATATGGTTTCTGCATCTTGTAATGTAATATCGTCATACATATGGGGAAAAGCTTTTGTTTCCAAAAGGGTCTTCCTTGCAGCTGTATCGAAAAGCATGGCTTTTGCTGCCGATGTAGAAGATTCAAGTGCTAGGATTTTCATGATATTTCCTTGATTTATGATTTATTTCCAAGTTGCGGCTTGATTGGGGAAAATACAAACGATTTCTATTGCTCGGTTTCTGTGGGTTTGTCTCCATATCAGAAATAACTGTCCTTTCCTAAAAACACAAACTTAACTCCAGAACAGATATCCATCAGCTTTAGGAACTGTGCCGGTTGTATCCTGCTATCCGATCAATTAATGTTTCATTGAAAATGACATTGTTTCATTTCTTGCTCATGCCTCTACATGTTGTCAGCAGTTATGTATGCCTCGTAAAATTTGCGTTATGCTTTTTTATGCTTCAGCATGACAAAAATGATACTGGCAATTGATGCCAAAATGAAAAAGAGCGAAATCGGAGAAGTAAAAAAAGGAATCAGACTATTGTCACTGTATGAAAGACCCCGTCGCAGATACAATTCTGCCAAAGGTCCGATAATATACCCGATAATAAAAGGCTGGGTACTAAAATGCCATTTCTTCATAAAAAATCCTAAGATTCCAAACAAAAATATTGTAAATACATCAAAAATCCTATAATTCAAACCATAGGCACCGATGATACATAATAAGCTGATAAAAGGTAACAATATATGTTTTGGCAATGAAAGTACGTGTACGAATCCTCTGATTGCAAAAAATTCTACGACAATCATAAAAATATTTGCAGTTATCAAAATTGCGAATATCAGATAAATCAACGAAGTGTTGTTTCGGAAAAGCAAAGGTCCCGGTGTCAGTCCTTGCATAGTCATTGCACCAAGTAATAAGGCTGTAACAGCATCTCCAGGGATTCCCAAGGACAAAAGGGGAATCATTGCTCCTCCTATTGCTGCGTTGTTTGCGGTTTCAGAGGCAACAATGCCCTGATTACATCCTGTACCGAAAATTTCTGGAGTCTTTGAACTTCTTCTGGCAATATCATAGGACATCATGCTGGCAAGTGCTCCTCCGATTCCAGGAAGAATACCTATCAAAACTCCTATAGCCGATGAACGGAAGATGTTTCCTGTTTCTTGTTTCCATTCCTTGAAAGAAAAACCAAATCCTTTGAAAGATAACTTTTTTACTATCTTTTTGACCAGATGTTCACTTTTTTCATCTACATAGAGGAAAAGTTCGGATACTGCAAAGATACCGATCAAGACTGCAACAAGATTGAAACCATTTGAGAGAGAAGTAATGCCGAATGTCAGTCGTGGAATTCCATCAATCGGAGCACCCCCGATCATGGCAAGCAATATACCTAGGAAACCCGATATGATTCCTCGGATGATGTTCTTGGATGACATGGTAATTATCATTGTCAGGGCAAACAGCATCAATGAGAAATATTCAAAGCTACCGAATCTGATGGCAATTTTTGCCAAGGCAGGCGAAATGAAAATCAAGGCACAGATGCTCAGCATGCCTCCTACGAATGACGAACAGATACCTAATCCAAGAGCCTTGCCAGCATATCCTTTCTTTGCCATCGGATAGCCATCGATCGTCGTAGCTATGGAAGCCGCTGTACCGGGTACATTCAATAATATTGCGGCAACAAGACCTCCTGAAAAACCACCGATATATAACCCCAGCAGCAATGATATGCCCATATTGGTATTCATTGAGAATGTCAAAGGTAAGCAAAGGGCAATTGCCATGGTTGTTGAAAGTCCTGGGATTGCACCAAAGAAGATCCCGATACCGACTCCGAGCAATACCAAGAACAGTATACTAGGATGCAATACCGTCGAAAAGGCACTTAGAAAAAGATGTAGCATCCTTACCTCCTAACGTAGGAATAAAATTCCAATAGGGACATTTATCTTGAAAAGGAAATCAAAGATAAAATATACACAGACTGTAAAAATCACCGAAAGCATCAGGTAACGTAGTATTTTATTTTTTGTTACTGCTTCTTGATCCAGCAAGCACATTTCTCCGAATAAAAAGAAACTACCACAGAGAATCAAACCAAAGATTTGAAGACCCAGACCACAACAACCGAACAAAACGACGGATAGGATGATTTTTTTACTGATGGAAATCTTTTCCTCTCCTGGTTTCTTCGTTTTGACATAAAGCACTTGATTGACAATAGCCAAGGAGAACAGTACCAAGATTACGAAACGAGGTAATGCTGCAGGTCCTACTGAAAGCATCTTATTCCTTTTTACAATGTAAAAAGAATCAATAAAGAAAGATAATGATAAAATTATAAGAAAAAGTGAAGAAGGCAATATACAAGATTTTTTTCTCACCGTATTCCTCTCTGTAATTTCATATCCCGTCCACGGAACAATTTGTTGTTGTCTTTTAGTGAAGATATGAATTGATAGTCTTTGCTTGGCAAGCCGACGAATTTTCCATTCTTGATCCAATCAGAATCTTTTCCATGTAACTTAGCTTTTAATTGGTCCTTTAATTCCAGAATTATCTGTCGGTAGGCTGGTTCTGCGATAAGGTCGTGCATTTCATTCGGGTCATTGATCCTATCAAAGAATTGGAATTGGTTTCCGACAGCATAATAAATCAATTTGTACTTTTGGGTAAGTATCATCCTTGTTGCTCTGTCATCTTCCCATAGTTCACAATAACTATAAGTCCTCTTTTTCTGATCCAACATTGAAATACCATCAACATCATCAGGAATTTCCAATCCAGTCAATTTCAGTAGGGTTGGCATGATGTCCTTGAGTTCAACAAGTCTGTCATCCACAACGCCGCATTGGCAGTCCGAATCATAGGTCGGAATCAGAATCATCGGAATGTTTACAGAGTTTTCATACATGAGGAACTTGCCCCATAGGTTATGGTTACCGAGCATTTCTCCATGATCAGCGGTAAACAATAGTATGGTATCTTCCAGGATTCCTTCTTCCCGCAATGTACCTATTACTAGTCTGATCTGATGATCAATATGGGTGCAAGTGGCATAATAGGCTTTTTTGGCATTCGCCAATTTTCGTTTGGTATCGATATGATACATTTTGGAATAGTACTGGTAGGCAAATGGCAAAGTATCTGTTTTCATTACCCAATCTCCGATATAGGGTTCACGGAATTCTATATCTTCATACATATCCATATAGTCCTTCGGTGGTACTAGCGGCGGATGAGGTGCACTATAGGAAAGGTACCAAAACGCAGGTCTTGTCGGATCTCTTCTTTTGATTGTTTCACACATGTCCCTGGTTGCCCATGTGGTTGGATGAAAAGCTTCATCCAGGTGAAAAGGGCGTGCGAAGTAATCATTATTGCACATACCATGGGCAAATTCCAATCCTGGAAAGCCATTTTTCATCAAGAACCTTTCATAATCATCTTGCTGAAGTCCTTCAAAATGTCTTCCTTCTTCACAGAGATGCACATCATCGAATCCTATTCTGTTCCGTTGCGGAAATACATGTAGCTTACCCGTTGCATAGGCTTGGTATCCATTGTTCCGAAATACTTGGGCCAACGTTGGCAAAGTGGAAGGCATTTCAAGCTTGGTGTTGAAAATCCTATCGCCATGCTTGACATCGCCGACACCAAGCATCAGCTCCCTTCTGGCAGGGATACTGACAGGTGTCGTTGAAATAGCGTTGGTATATCGGATGCCATAATTTGCCAGTTCATCCAAAGATGGCGTAAGGATTTCATTTTCTCCTGCACAGCCCAAATACTTGCCTGACCATTGGTCGACAGTAATCAATAGTACATTTTTCCGTTTCATTTTAAAGCCCATGTGTCCTTCTAAAACTGATTTTTATTTATGATAAATGAATAAAAGACTTGTTATTTCAGTTTGAAATTTCTTGGCCCAAGATACTGGTTGATATGATTATGTTTTCTCTGCATTATATGGATTCTTATGCTTGTAAGTGGCATAGGACCCGTTCATTGCACAGTTGTATGATTTTTCCAATTACTTTCCTACTTCCATAGTTTTTGATTATGGAAGTAGAAAATAAAACGCTTAAATCAACTTGTCTGCATAGCGTTGATAAAGTTGTTCTTTTTGCTGGATTATATCCAAAGCTTCTGATGGAGTCGTATAGTTGACAATGACTTTGAACTTGCTTATTGCATTCAGCATATCCTTGTTGTCACATGTCTTTTTCAATGCTTCACTTAATTTATTGACTACAGTGTCCGGTGTCTTCGGAGGAAGTGCAATATAGAAGATCTTTGGGATGACAATATCATATCCCTGTTCTTTCAATGTCGGCACGTCAGAAAAAGCTGGGTTCCGTTTGTCTGCCATAATTCCTAAGGAAACAAAATCACCATTTTGTACATACTGTTGCATTATTCCATATTGTGAAAAGAATAGATCAATCCTTCCGGCCAGCATATCTGCAATTCTATCAGAAGCACTTGTTGAATCGACATATTTGAAATTTGCATGTAGCTTTTCCTGAAGAATGACAGGACATAGCTGTGCAAGCGAACCAGCTGCTGCACTCACGATGACCTGTTCACCTGAAGATGCCCGTGTGAAAAAGTCCTTTGCATTTTTATATTTCTTTGCGTTTACTACAAATGTTGAATTCGGATCTTGGATGCAGACACTGACGATTTTGTAATCAGACAATTTGATGTCAGTCAATCCACAAATTTGTGCAATTACTGCAGCATCATGAAAAAATAAGAGGGTATATCCGTCAGGTCTTGCATTGTAAACTTGTCTGCCTCCGATTGTTCCAGTTGCTCCATCAATATTTTCGACCGCTATGTTGGTATCAAGTTCTTGTCCCATATATTGGGCAAGTATACGTCCATAGGTATCAGTGTCACCGCCAGCTTTGACAGGAATGACCATGGTAATATCCCTATTAGGATATTCTTCTTCCTGAGTACCATTGGCCATTGCAAAGCCAGTACATAACAATAGCAGGACTCCACAAATAAAAATTTTTTTCATATAGGTTTCTCCTTTTGCAATTTATGATAAGGCTGTATATTGCTATTCGCAATGGAAACTTTGAACTCAGTTTTTTGAATAAATTCGAACTTTTCTTAATTTGCTTCATTACAGATGCTAAGGTGTTTTTACGGGGATATCTGTTCTTTCTATATGGAAGAATGATTCTGTCTACTGTAAATGGATAGCTTGGAGTTCTTTGTAAATACCTTGACAGTTTAGTTTGCTTTTGAAAAAAATACTTTATAGACAAAATAGTTATTTCTTTTATTAAAAAGAAATCGGAGGGAGAAAAATGATTATCAGTTGTTTGAAGAAGGTTGAGGACAGTGGTCCGACTTGCAGCTATTCAGAACGTTTGATTCAGAAATATATATTGGAAAATTCAAAAAGTGTCATAGAAATGTCAGTGTATGAATTGAGTAGGGTGGTAAAAGTTGCTCCTTCAACAATTGTACGTTATATGAAAAAAATGGGATTTTCTGGTTATCGGGATTTCAGGATAAGCTTGCATTCTGAATATCTTTCTACTTCGCAGCAAAAATGGAATATGATGCCGGTTACCAGCAATGTTTTTCAGAATGTTGTAGAGACCAATTGCAAGTCTTTAGGAAATGCATTCAAGGAAACTGATATACGTTGCCTGGATGCTGCGGCTTCTCTTTTGGTTTCTGCTAGGCGAATAGTATTTTTTGGAATCGGTACCTCAGCAATAATTGCGAGCGATGCCCACGATTTATTACTGAAGTTAGGTTTGAATTGTTCAATAGATAACAATTTGCATCACCAACTCTTGACAGCAGCCTTGATGGACAAGGATGATGTTGCATTTATTATTTCACAGTCCGGTGTAAACAAGACTATCTTGAAAATTGCTGAAATATTGATAACGAGAAAAATCAATTCTGTCGGAATCTGTAATTATGAAAAAACACCCTTTCCCAAAATGGTAACCATACCTATTTGTCCATTTGTACAGGAAGAAGATTCGTTTCCCAGTAGGTATCTTTTCCAAATTCCAATTCTGTGCATCATAGAAACCTTATACTATATGGTCGAAGAACGTTTGGGTACAACTGTAAATGAAGTGTTGGGAAAAACCCGGCAGATCATAGAATCCGAATCAATTTAGGATGTGCATCATTTTGATTGCCTACGACATGTAGTACGATTCTGCTACTGGAGTTAGGATATTTATATTCAATCGGCTCTTTTGCGGGACAAGACCCTTTTCTTGCTGATAAGTCCGGTAGGGGGTCTAAGACATATGAAAACCTTGAAGGAAAATTACACTGGGAATTAACAAAAGGACCTATGGAACTGAAGTCTTGCAGATAGAATTGCAGGTTTTTGTTCCAAGCCTTCGATTCCATCTGCAAAACTTCGGTTCTGAAAAGATCTTATGCAAGCCGTTTGACAGATGTCTAGACATTTGTGAAATAAAAGAAGGAAGACATGATTTCTGGGCAGAGAACCAAATGGCCGAGAAATCATGTGTATTTTTATGTCCAGAGCAATAGGACCATGGCTCTGGTTACTGTACCTAGAGTTTGTAAGAAACAGAACATAGTGATTACTTGTACTTGATCAGTACATCAAATCATATTCATCTTAGGCATTATAAGTACTTGATGTAGTCGTTCCTCCGTGTCCTGTCCAATTTGTATGGAAAAATTGTCCGCGTTGCCTGTCTGTCCGTTCATATGTATGGGCACCAAAATAATCCCGTTGGGCCTGCAATAGATTGATTGGCAATGTTACGCACCGGTAACTATCAAACCAAGAAAGCGCTGCACTGAAGGCAGGGAGAGGGATTCCTGACATAGCTGCCTGTGCAACTATATGTCGTAACCCTTTTTGTTTTTGTTCTATTGCCTGCTGGAAAAAAGGATCGAAGATCAAATTCGTCAATTTGTCATTCTTTTCAAAAGCCTGCGCTATTTTTCCTAAGAACACTGAACGAATAATACATCCTCCACGCCAAATAAGCGCAATAGACTCTGGTTGCAGGCTCCAGTTATATTTTTCCTTTGCTTTTTGGATTAAATCAAATCCCTGGGCATATGAAATGATTCTCGCAACATACAGGGCATCCTTAAGATCTTTGATGGAATCTTCTGTATTTTCTTTACAAGGCATTTCATCATAAGGAAAAATTTTGTTTGCCTGTTCTCTTTCTTCGCGCAAATCACTTAGGTAACGCATAAATACAGCAGAAGCAATCAAATCCAATGGAACACCTTGCTGAAGTGCTTCAATGACGGTCCATTTCCCTGTTCCCTTTTGGCCTGCAACATCAAGGATTTTTTCAACCAGCGGAAGACCATCTTCATCTTTGAATTCTAGGATGTCTGCCGTAATCTTGATGAGATATGATGATAGTACACCCTTGTCCCATTCTCTGAAAACAAGCTGGATCTGATTGTTGTCCAGGTGAAGTATCTTGCGCATGATATCATATGTTTCACAGATAAGTTCCATATCACCATATTCAATACCATTATGGACCATTTTTACAAAATGTCCTGAGCCGCCTTCACCGATCCAAGTGCAACAGGGGACGCCTTCTACCTTTGCGGCTATGGCTTGCAAAAAGGGTTTTACTGCAGGCCAAGCCTGAAAACTTCCTCCTGGCATAAGAGCTGGTCCGTGCAAAGCTCCTTCCTCTCCTCCAGAAACGCCTGTACCTACATAGTACATTCCTTTTTTTTCAACTTCATGGACTCTTCGGTCGGTATCCAGATAATTTGAGTTTCCTCCGTCGATGATGATATCACCAGGTGCAAGAAGCGGTAACAGAAGATCAATCATCTGGTCAATTGGTTTTCCTGCTTTTACCATAAGGAATATTTTCCTAGGCTTTTCGAGGGAATTGACAAACTCCGGCAAGCTATGTGTTGCAATAAAATTCTTTCCTTTCCCTTTACCGGCCATAAAAATATCGACTTTTGTCATGGTCCGGTTACATATGGCTACGGTAAAACCGTTGTGTTCTAAATTCAATGCTAGGTTTTCGCCCATTACGGCAAGACCGAACAGACCTATTGAAGCTTTCATTTTTTCCTACCTTTTTTATATAATTATTGTCTGCAGAATATTCTGTCAGCTTTTTCTCTTGGCTATGGCTTCTCTCATTTTGTTTAGATTATTCATACCTCTTTTACCCAATATCTGCATTATTTCAACATATAATATGTTTACTATAGTGGAGTAAGCGATATTTGAAGTAAAAGCTTCAGCTACGATATTGCTATGGAACAGACTGTCCGTGAAAGAAATATCAGCCATTTTTGCAAGGGGAGAGGATGGATAACTTGTAAAGGCTATGATGTAACAACCGTGTGATTTTAATTCTTCCGAAAGTGAAAGTATATCATAATTTGAACCTGTATGGCTGAACACCAGTCCTACATCATCAGTTCCGGCCTGTGATGCAAGCATTAATTGCATATGGAAGTCCTCCGCAAATTGGCAGGGAATTCCACTTCGTATGAATTTATGAAATGCGTCTCTGGCAGCAATATTGGAACCTCCCAATCCAAACAGGAATACTGATTTGCTTTGTGCAATTCGCTGTGCAACTTTTTTGATAGCCTGAGGATCTATCAACTTGTAGGTTTCCTCAAGTATTTTTATAGTATGGTTGAACACAAGGTTGGAAACACTTTGCTTGCCTGTTATTTCTATTTCAAAAAGTTGCTGGGAATCTGTTGTGGATTCTTTTGCCAATGCAATACGGAAAGCCTGGTAACCAGGAAATCCGAGTTTTTTCACAAAACGTACCAGGGTTGTTTGACTGATGCCGATATTTCTTGCTAACTCTTCAATGCTTGGATTAACCGAGTCTTGAGGATGCATAAGAATATAATCGGCGACTTGCCTTTCTTTTTTAGTGAAATTAGGTAAATTACTTTTTATTGCATAGATGGCACTGATCATTTTTGAGCTCCTTTGTCAGTATGCAATAAAAGAAAAATTTATTCAATAAAAAAAATTTTCTTTTATAAATAAAATGAAAATGTCACTACCTATCATTTCCATGCCGGAAACTTCCATCAGAAGACAATCATAGCAAAGACGTAAAATGGAAAGGAGAGGCATACAGCTATCGGAAAGATTTGGTACCTTGTTTTTGTTATGAATTTAATCTTTTTATATAAAAGAAATTATGGTATAATTAGCCATCTCTAAGGTACTGAATCAGTAAAACAGTTGCTGTTTTTCCTGAGTATGCACAAAAGGCTCCGGATATGAAGGATCTGCCGTTTTCTATTTGTTCAACTGGGTGATAATGTCCAAATTATGGCCGATATTTTGCAAATGTATGGTGGCATTTCCTTTTGCTTTTTCAGGCTCTTTATTCTTGATTGCATCATAGATGGCCTGGTGATCCTTATAGGTTTCCCATGCATTGGCAATTGGAAGGAAATGTTTTACCAGATGTTTCAGACAGATAGCAGTCTGGTTATACAATATCTCATTATGGGTACTTCTTGCTATGAGCTTATGGAAACGTAAATCTTCAAGTTGATATTGTTTTGTGTCTTCTTTGTCTAGCAGTTCTTTTTGGATTCGCAAGGAATTCTCAAGTAAATCAAGATCATCCGAAGTCGCCCTGAGCGCTGCCAGGTAAGCTACATCGGCTTCACAGATCTTACGGCACTCGTATGCCTTCTGGTAGTCGATGCTGTTGATTACCACATACAAGTTATACTTTGCAATGAATTCATTGAGAAGTTTTGTATCACTGGTCAAGTATGTTCCATATCCCGGATGTATTTCAACAATTTTTACAAAAGCCAAGGATTTCAAGGCTTCACGGAGAGAAGTCCTGCTGATGCCAAGTTGCAGGGCAAGCTCACGTTCACTTGTAAGTTTATCACCTGGGGACAGAATCCTTTCATCTACCATACGAATGATGACAGATATAATTTCATCTACAAGTGTTGTTTTCTTGACAGTATTAAACTTCATATGTCCATGCTCCCCTTAGTCAGTGCACAATCGGAAAACCAGCGTAAGTAATTAGTATCACGATATTCTAGGTATGATAACCATACCGCCATATGTATAGTAGATGTTTTGACTGCAGAGGACAAGGGAGAGAATAAAAATATGTCAAAAAAAAGTTGACAAGATGATAAAAAAGCTTATTATGGACACATGGTATGGCCATCATACCAGTAAAGGAGTGAGTATGAAAAAGCTTTTTACTTGTTTTTTGATTGCGCTGTTAGGAATGTCTGTCGTAGTTGCACAAGGTAAAACCGAATCTACGAAAAACATTTCCTCTTCACAGAGAAGGGTAATAAAGATTGCCCATGCAAATGGAACGACATGGCCTGGGCATAAGGGACTTGTGAAAATGAAAGAGGTGCTCGATTCAGATCCAAATTGTGACATTACCATTGAAATCCTTCCGAATGGAGTTCTTGGCGGTGAAAATGAAGTGCTCCAACAAGTAATCCTTGGAACAACTGATGCTTCTCTTCTTACAGGATTAGGTTTCTGGCAAGGAATGGATGAGAGGACTGCGGTTGATGAAATGCCTTTCTTTTTTACGACAAAGGAGCAAGCCAGAAACGCCTATGATGGTAGATTCGGTAATCGAATAAAGGCGATACTCGATGCAACAGGTGTAAAAACCATTAATTTCTGGGAATCAGGGTTCAGACATTTTACAAACAATATAAGACCGATAGTGAAGCCTGAAGATATGAAGGGCATCAAATTCAGATCATATCAAGGGGAATATCGTATGGCTATGTTCAAAGCTTTAGGAGCTACGGCCGTACCTATGGCTTTGACTGAAGTTTTTGCTGCACTTCAGCAAGGGACTGTTGACGGGCAGGAGAATCCACTTCCGATGATTGAGGCCAACAAATTCTATGAGGTCCAAAAATATCTTTCTCTGTCAGGGCATATCTATAATACCTCTACGCTGATTATCAATCCAAAATTATGGAATTCTCTTTCTGACGAAGACAAGAAAGCTTTCAATACAGCTGCTCAGGCCGGTTGCAAGGAATGCAGAAACCTGATGGATGAAGAAGACAGGACTATCATCGAAAAATTCAAGGCTGCAGGAATGCAGGTCAATGAAGTAGATAAGGCTGCTTTTGCAAAAGCAATGCAACCCATATATGACAAGTACATCAATGCCTGCGGTGATGAACTTATAAAATTAGGTCAGGAATATACCAAATAATCAAAAGAAGATCAGGAAAAAGAAAAATGAGGAAGTTCATCGAGTATTCCAAAAGGCTATTGGAAATTGTCTGCGGTATCCTGCTGATTGCATTGACAATTGTAATCTTTGCCCAGGTATTCAGCAGATTTGTCTTACATCATTCTTTTGCATGGGCAGAAGAAGCTTCCATTTACATGATGATTTGGATGGTCTTCCTGGGAACTTCAGTAAATGTCCTAAAAGAATCAAATATCCGTATTGATTTCTTCATTCGACTTTTTCCTGAAAGTGTCCAGAAAATCATTGGCATCGTATCAGATCTGATTTGTATCGGCTTCATTGCAATACTGTGCCGACAATCATTTTTGATTGTAAAATTGAATCTGCATAATTTGGCAGCAGGAATCAAGATACCAATTGCGGTCATGTATGCAGGATTCTCAGTAAGTGCAATCATAATGGTTTTGTATTTTCTGATTCGAATAGGTGTCTGTCTCAAACATTTCCCAAAAGCCAAGTGTAAAGGTCAGGTAGAAATAAATGATTAGTGTACTTTTTATAACTTTGTTGGTCATGTTGATCATTGGAGTCCCTGTCGGATTTTCCGTCATGATCTGTTGCATGAGCTTTTTGATGGCTGATGGAACGACTCCGTTGGTAATTGTTGCCCAAAAAATGGTTGATGGTATCGGTTCCTTTACTTATCTTGCAATGCCGTTGTTTATTTTTTCAGGAAATCTGATGATTTATGGAAGTACGCCCCGATTGATGAAATTTGCCAATTTGCTTCTTCATCGTGTTCCTGGTGGTTTGGGCGCAGCAGGAATCGGTGCATGTGGATTGTTCGGATGTGTTTCAGGTTCCGGAGTTGCTACGACAGCAGCAATTGGTTCAGTTGTCGGGCCGGAGATGATCAGTAAAGGCTATGATAAAGGATATACGGCTTCCATTATTGCTGCATCAGGCACACTTGGAGGTATCATACCTCCTAGTATTACGCTGGTACTGTATGCAGTTGCCACAAATCTGTCAATTGGAAACATGTTGCTCTGTGGATTTGTTCCGAGCATGCTGTGTGTGGTCGGTTTCATTTTCCTCAATGTGATAATCTCGAAACGAAGAGGATACGGGGTTGGCTCTGAGGGTGATTACAATTATACGGGCAAAGAAAAACTTAAGATCATCGGAGACGCCGTTTTACCTTTGTTTACGCCATTGATTATTCTTGGGAGCGTATTGTTTGGAATTGCTACTGCTACTGAATCAGCAGTCGTGGCAACTGTCTATGCAGCAATCCTTTCAATATGTGTATACAAGGAACTGGGACTTAAACAATTCTTCAAAGCTGCAGAGGAGAGTGCTATATCTGCAGCATCCATCATGATTATCATTTCTGCTGCTTCACCTTTCGGTTGGATTATGACTTCAAAGAATGTAACTTCAGCAATGGCACAGTTCATTATGAAGATAAGTTCTGAACCTTTGGTGGTGTATAGCCTGATAATTGTACTGTTGATTTTTTTGGGTACGTTCATGGAAGGTCTGAGTACCATTGCAGTCCTTTCTCCGATGTTGCTTCCGATCGTGCAGAATTATGGTATGAATCCTTATCATTTTGGTATCCTCATTGCAATCGCTACTTGCATTGGTTCCTGTACGCCACCCATGGCTACCTGTTTGTTTACTTCTTGTAGAACGCTGAAACTGGAAGTGTCAGATACCTTCCCTGATATTTTTATAGTCTGCGGATATTTCATCATTATGGAATTCATTCTTCTATTGGTACCGCAGATTACGACATTTATCCTGAATTTCGTTTGATTGTCAATTTTACTTTGGAGAAAATACTATGAAAAAAATCAGAACTGCCATTATTGGCTGTGGTAAGGTCGCGGCTTCCCATGCCCAGGCATACCAGGACATTCCTGCTTCTGAATTCACTGCTGTATGCGATGTGGACGAAAGAAGAGTACATGGATTTGCCCAGGGCCATGGGGTAAAAGGCTATACAAGCATTACCAAGATGATTGAAGACGAAGGAATTGAAGCCGTCAGTGTCTGTACTCCGCATCCTATACATGTCAAAGCATGTGTTGAAGCTGCAAGTTGTGGTTGCAACGTAATAGTCGAAAAACCTTTTGCAGTGAACAAGGCTGATTGTGATGCGATGATTGAAGCAGGCGAAAAAAACAATGTTCTTATCGGAACTGTTTTCCAAAGAAGGTTTTATGCCCCATGTCAAAGGATAAAAAAGGCAATTGTGGATGGAAAGATCGGCAAACCGGTCCTGGGAAATGTAACAATGCTGGGATGGCGGGATAAAAGATATTATGCATCTGACCCATGGCGTGGTACGTGGAAAGGAGAAGCTGGAGGAGTTCTGCCGACACAGGCCTGCCATCAATTGGATTTGCTTCTTTGGTTCATGGATTCCGATATTGCTGAAGTATACGGGACATGGAGGAATTTCAACCATCCGTATATTGAAGTAGAGGATACTGCCATAGCTGTCATAAAATTCAAGAATGGAGCGGTTGCAACAGTGACGGCAAGCAACTCACAGAATCCTGCACTGTTTGGGAAAGTCCGGATAAGTGGTGATAATGGTGCAACGGTAGGTGTCCAGACAGATGGTGGCGCTATGTTCATTGCTGGTATGACTCCAATTACTGAATCTCCTTACAATGATATCTGGACCGTAGATGGTGAAGAAGGTTGCCTTGATTTATGGAAAAAAGAAGACCATGACAGGTTTTTCAAAAATGATCCTACAGAGCATTATCACAGGTTGCAAATTGAAGATTTTATCCATGCAGTGATTGAAAAACGTAGTCCGCTGGTAAGTGGTATTGATGGAAGGAAGTCTGCAGAACTGATGCAGGCAATTTATCAGAGTTCAAAATTAGATAGACCAGTGAAATTTCCTCTGGAATTTTGAAAGATGAAGCTTGGTTTCAATGAAGCGACAGGAATGGGCTGTTCGGACTTGGAGACAGATATTCGCTTATGCTGGAAAGCTGGATTCGATTATCTTGAAATCCGTTTGGATATGCTGCATGACTATTTGCTTACTGGTACATTTGATGATTTACGGTCTTTATTGGAAAAATATCCGATCAAGCCCCATGCGTTGAATGCTGTATATATTGACTCTGGTTTGATCACGTCATACCAAGACTCTCAGTTGCAGCTCAATGAGTTGTTGGCACAGTTTCAACATGTTTGTTCCGAAGCAAAGGAAATAGGCTCAAACTATGTAATTGTCGTGCCTCCCTTGGAAAAGACAGATTTTTCTACGCTTTTTAGGATTGATTGGAAAACTGTTTGTAAGAAATGTACCGACATACTCAAATGGATGTCAGATATAGCTTGCAGATATTCGGTGAATATTTGCTTTGAACCTGTCGGAGCGCCTAAAAGCAGCGTTCGGTCAATTGCCCAGGCGAATATGATCATCAACTTGGTAAACAGGCTTAATGTCGGTTTTGTACTGGATGCATATAACCTCTATATGTACCACATGTCGAGTGACTATGGTGATATCGCAACGTTGCCGCCGGAAAAAATCTTTGCTGTCCATATCAACAATGCAGATGCAGTCAAGCCAAGCCTTGAAGCTAGACGCTTTTGTGATTCAGGAGTAATTGATTTGGGCTTTTTCTTGTCTGAAATCAAGAAGAAAAACTATCAGGGTATGGTTTCTATTGAAACATTCAGGCCGGAATACTGGGAAATGACACCAGAAATCGTCATCAACAGAGCCTATCAGACGACCCATGAGATTTTGGAACATTACCAATGTATGTAGTGGCAGGAGAAAAAATATGTCAATTTATGATCAACTGTTAAAATCTGTAAAAATTCCGAAATTTGTAAAGGTCCATTATAATATTCAGCAATCTTGCATCAGAGAACCCGCTGAAGAAACACAAAAGGTCATTGATGCCAGCAAGGTTATGGATGTCATCAATCCTGGAGCTTCTGTATGTATCGCTTGTGGAAGCAGGGAAATTGCGAATCTGAAGACGATTGTAAAAAATGTTGTAGCAAAGGTAAAGGGAAAAGGGGGGATACCCTTTATTATACCGGCAATGGGTAGCCATGGTGGAGCGACAGCTGCAGGGCAACGAGAAATATTGGTTACCTATGGACTTGGAGATGCTGATGTCGGTGCACCGATTAAAGCCACAATGGAAACGACAAAACTCGGAGAAACTGAGAGTGGACTAGAAGCCAGGATTGATCAGTTTGCAGCGGAAGCAGATGTCATCATTCTCGTAGCCCGAATAAAACCTCATACGGATTTCCGAGGCAAAGTAGAAAGTGGACTTATGAAAATGATCAGCATAGGCATGGGAAAACAATATGGAGCTAGCATCTGTCACTCGAAGGGTTTTGAGAATATGGCTCGGAATGTTCATGATATTGCAAGTGTCGTAATAGAAAAACATCCAAATATAATAGGAATCGGAATTATTGAAAATACATTCCATGAGACATATAGAATTGTTGCATTACCTGGGGAAAGGTTCGACGACGAAGAACCTAGGCTTCTGGAACAGGCCAAGATGCTGATGCCTAAGATTCCTTTCAAGAAATGTGATACGTTGTTTGTCGATGAAATTGGAAAGAATATAAGTGGCCCGGGAATGGACCCCAATATTACAGGGCGTTCTGTTTTCCTAGGTAGGTCTGAACCTTTCTTTGACGGTATTGCTGTCTTCGATCTGACCGATGAATCTCATCATAATGGCAACGGTATCGGAAATGCCGATGTGACTACAAGACGTTTTTTCAATAAGTTCAGCATGGAAGTGACATATCCCAATTCAATTACCTGTCTTGATCCTTCAGGAGTCAAGCTTCCTGCGATAATGCCGAATGATTACCTAGCCATGAAGTTTGCTTTGAATCTGGCATACCTTGCTGATGCAAAAACGGGACCAAGAGTCGTTTGGCTGCATAATACCCTGTGTATGTACAGTTTCCTGATTTCTGAAAACCTAATTCCATCGGCATTGAAGATAAAAGGGATATCTATTGAGACAAAACCACAGGAAGCCAGATTTGATGACAATCAAAATCTTATACCTGTTGACTGGTCATAGTTTCGGAATGGATCACAAGTAAGGTAAATATCATGAAAATTCTAGCAATTGAATCCTCAACATCAGCAGCAAAGGCTATGCTATTTGATACGAAGACAAGGAAAACATCCATGCAGACAAAAACTTTTCCGCGAATGTACGAAGATATTACCCTACATGACCCGAAAGTTGTTTTCATGACGATGCTTGATGTTGCAAAGACCGTTCTTTGTGCCGAGTCTCGGGTCGACATCGTGTCATTGGGCGGAACATGGCATTCCTTCGGACTGTTTGACAAAAAAATGCATCCTCTGGGTCCTGTGATGCCATGGAACTGTACCATGGCGTCTGAATTATGCATGAAACTACGGAAAGACGGAAAATATGTAGATGATTACTACAACATAACCGGCTGTATGGTAAATGCCATCTACCCGTTTTTTAAATTGAAATTGGTGAAGGACGATGTAACTGACATCCATGCATGCTATATAGGGGGGCAGGGAACTTTCAACAACTATCGTTTTACCGGTCGACATATCGTAACGGAATGTGAGGCATCAGGAAGCGGTTTTCTGGACATACGAAGATTGTCATACCATCCTGCGTTGCTGGCAGAGTCGGAAATAGACGAAAGTTCTTTGCCAGAGATTGTAAAATCTACTTCAACATATGGATTGCAGAAGGAGGTTGCTGATTATCTGGGCATATTGCCGGGTACTCCGGTGATTCCAACGAATTCCGACGGTGGACTCAATCAGATCGGTACAGGTGCCATCGAAAAAGGAATAATGACTTTTTCAGTCGGTACAAGTGCTGCAATCAGATTGTCGGTTGATAAGCCGATCTTGCCAGCAAATCACAGTGTGTGGTGCTATTATTCCCCAAAAGGCTGGTTATCTGGGGCTGCAATATCTGGAGCATGTAATTGTATCGATTGGTACAGGCAATTGCTGAGTCCCTTGGCTTCTTGGAATTATGACAGATTTGAATTGCCATATACCAGCAAGGCTGATATTCCCATTTTTCTTCCTTTCATATTCGGCGAACGCTGCCCTGGCTGGCAAGATACAGCATCTGGCAGATTAATGGATCTTAAACCAAATACATCCATCTATGACTTATATATTGCAATCCAAGAGGGAATCCTTTTCAACATCTACCAATGCTACAGTTCTTTGGTCCGCATCGATTCCGAACCTCAGCTGATAAAACTTTCCGGTGGTATCCTGCATTCTTCTGGGTGGACTCAAATGTGTGCGGACATATTCAATCGCCCAATTGAAGTTGACCGGAGTATGCAGGGGTCGTTGACTGGAGGAGTTGCTCTTTCAATGGACGTACTCAACATGCAAGAAGCCAAGAGTGAATATGTGCACCAAGATGGGAAAATCATTTATCCAATTGCCTCTCGCCATGAGTTGTATATGAAGCATTATGGAAAATACCTTGAATACTATAGTGAACTTGCAAATGAAGAGAATAAGGAGTCAGGATGTCAAAATATTTTGTGATAATTACTGCACGGTCTTTTGGGTTAAGTGATGATCTTGCTTACCGATGTTTAGAGAATGCAGGCTGTGAATGGATAAAAATTGATGAAAAAGATGGACCGATCGGGAAACAGCTTGAGAGGATGATTCCTAGAGCCGATGCCGTTATTGCCGGTCTGGAACCAATTGACAGAAATCTGATCAGTAAGGCTTGCAGGCTCAAAGTAATTTCCAGATATGGCGTTGGGTATGATAATATTGACTATGAAGCCGCCAAGGGTAGACATATTCAGATAACGATTACCCCGGGTACAAACGGAGATTCTGTTGCCGACTTGGCTTTTGGTCTGTTGTTGGCAGTTGCGAGGAATATTCCTTTGATGGATGCATCAATAAAAAATTTGCATGCTTTACGACCACAGGGACTTGAATTGTATGGGAAGACCTTGGGGGTAGTAGGAACCGGGAGAATCGGACAGAGTATGGCAGAGAGAGGAAAAGGCTTCAATATGAAAGTACTTGCCTATGATATTTATCCAAATAAGATGTTGGAACAAACTCTCGGATTACAATATGTTGATTTTGATTCTTTACTTCGTAATGCAGATTGCATTTCTGTCCATGCTCCGTTGACACCGGAAACAGAAAACATGTTTTCCTTGGAGCAGTTCCAAAAGATGAAGAGTTCCACAATCTTTGTGAATACTGCACGGGCTGAGATCGTAAATGAAATGGATTTGGCCAAGGCTTTGAGCAAGAAAATCATTTATGGTGCAGGGCTTGATGTTGTCCGTGAAAGAAATATAAGCGAAAGTCCTTTTGTCTCTTGCCCTAACTGTATATTGACTCCTCACGCGGGAGCTGCAACACGTGAGGCTTCTTCAAAGATGAGCCTGTTGGCGGTTCAAAACGCCATCGAAGTGTTGGAGGGAAAGGTATGCAAATACAGTGTGTGATCCTCCTTTTGAGATGATTTCTGATGAAGTCCTGCAGTTGATTTCAGGTTCTCTCCGACGGCATCGGGAAGGTGTTTCAGGGAGATTTCCAGCAGTCTGGTACGGTCTGGTTCAGAAAGAAGGGATGACACCTTGATGTCATCAAAGATAGTCCTGAAGATGAGCGCCAAAGCTGTCTTTGCAGAGATGTCTGCAAGCAGGTTGCACATGCAGAAGAACAGCTAGCCGGTCGTCGTGAGATAAGTTCTCCTGCATGGTTTGTTTGTCAATTGAATGATCGGTAAAGGACTTATATCAGGATAAAACAATAAAACAGATGATATTTTGAATCGAGCTTATGGCCTTTTGAAGTTTTGTTTCAGACCGCTGATTTTATCTGCAAAACTTTAGATACCAATTTGGTTTGGAGTACAACAGGTGATTTTTGGTATTTTCCTTTGATATCGGACCGATATCCCTTCGGTGATCCGGCAGATTTCTGTCCGGTTAGGATAGGCGATTCCTGTTGGTCCTGTGCCAGCTGTATACGTATGCAATCAAGAGCAAAGGCAATCACTTGTCGGTATCAGACAGCTTCTGTACCATGTCATGCAGAATATGTTTTTTCAGCAATTCCTTGGCTTCTTGTTTTTTGTTATCCTTGAGCAGCTGCATGAGTGTACCATGTTGTCCTATGTACATGGATAGCTCCTCGTCTGGTTCATCTTGTTCGATTCTCAGTTGCTGGACCTTTGCGTCCAACCGGTTGTAGAGATCCATCAAGGCGTTATTGCCTGTTGTCTTGATTAGTGCCGAATGGAAAAGGGAATCATATTCAAAGGCCTCTGCACGTTTCCCTGTGGAGAAAGCAAAAAAACAGTCTGCGGCATGCCGTGAAAGTGTGGGGAAGTTCAGTTCCAATATCTTCTGATCGATGTTATCGATTGCAAAGCACTCCAATGCGATGCGTACCTTGGCTATATCAAGTGCCTCCCTGTCATTTATCTTGTTCACCTCGGCATGTGTCCGTGGGTTCAAGGTTACCAAACCATATTCACTCAGTCGCCTGATGGCTTCCCTTATGGGGGTACGAGATACCCCGAACTGGCGGGCCAGTTCTTCTTCCTGTATTTTTTCTCCTCCTTTGATTTCCTTGCTCAGGATCTTTTCCTTGAGTACTTCATATACTTGATCCGCGAGACTTGTCTGTTTGATTAATGACATTTGTTTCCTTTGATTTATTGTTTTGTGTATACAATAAACATAATGCCTTATTTCGTCAAGTTTAATTCATTTTGAAAAGAATTCAATAATTTACATTTTATTCCAGGAGAAAAATTTCAACTGTTTTTCTTGACAAAAGAACGAAACAATGATAGGTGTATTGTATACTGTATACTGTATACAATAGTAACAGCAAGGAGATGAGATGGACAAAGGAATATCAGAATTGCTGGCAGATCCTTCCAGAAAGATGAATGCCGAGGAACTGGCTGTCCTTGCGGCAGTGTTTCGGGGAAAAATGTTTGAAATCCTGCATCAGAGGGGAACAGGTCATTGGGGAGGAGCTTCTTCCTGTGCAGAACTGATTACCTCGCTTTATTTCAACAGGCTGAACATAAAGGCCGATTGTCCGGAATGGGAAGATCGTGATCGTTTCATACTGAGCAAAGGACATGCTTCCGTGAATCTATATACCGTCATGGCATACAGGGGATTCTTTTCTACAGGCATGCTCCCTGAGTTCAGGACGTTGGGCTCCTGCCTGCAGGGACATCCCTGCATGACGAAACTGAAAGGTGTGGATATGTCTACGGGGGCTTTGGGACATGGTATTTCCGTAGGATTGGGTATGGCCTTGGCCGCACGGATTGCCCATAGGAACTATTGGACGTATGTACTGACCGGAGAAGGTTGTCTGGATGAAGGTTCGAGCTGGGAAGCACTGATGGCGGCATCCAAGTATAAGCCTGAGCACTTGGTACTGATGATTGATTACAATAAAGTCCAGTTGGACGGTACTGAGGATGAAATAATGCCGTTGGAACCTTTGGATGACAAACTGAGGGCCTTTGGATGGAATGTCTGTCCCTATGGACTTGACGGCAACAATACGTCTGATATCCTGCGGTCCTTTGAATGGATGGATGAAGAAGGCTCATGGCCGAAGGCTGTTATCTACAATACCGTCAAAGGGAAAGGCGTGTCTTTTACTGAAGGAGACCATAAGTGGCATGGGGCTGTCATTACGGATGATGCCTTCGAGAAAGGCATCGTTGAACTGAATGCGGATATCGTTTCAAAGGAGGCGGCATTATGAGTGAAGCAATGAGGGATGCATGGGGTATGGCACTTGTCTCCTATGGAGAAGAGCACCCGGAGCTTGTCGTACTTGATGCTGATGTTTCTTCTTCGACCAAGAGTCGGCTCTTCGGTGAAAGATATCCCGAACGTTTCTTTAATCTCGGAGTAGCAGAAGGCAATATGGTCGGTACCGCAGCAGGCCTTGCAACGGCGGGTTTCCATCCTGTGGTCAATGCTTTCGCAATTTTCCTGGCATTGAAAGCCAGCGATCAGATTCGCAATGATATCTGTTACAACAGCTTGCCGGTAGTCATAGCAGGGGCTTATGGAGGACTTTCCGATTCCTTTGATGGTGCAAGTCATCAATCAATTGCCGATATAGCTATCATGAGGGCTTTTCCCAACATGCAGGTGATCGTTCCTGCCGATGCCGGGCAAGCGGAAGCTGCTCTTGCATATGCCATGGTCCAGCATGGACCGGTGTATGTGCGGTTGAACCGGAATGCGATGCCTGACCTTCCTTTTTCGGCTGATTTCGCCAAGGGCAAGGCCATATGTTGCCGAAAGGGCAGTGATGTGACCATTGCTGCCAACGGCATTACGGCTTCCCTTGCCATGGAAGCTGCTGAAAAGCTTTCAAAGGATGGTATCGAGGCTGAAGTCCTTTCCGTTCCCTTTGTGAAACCTTTGGATGTCGATGGCCTTGCCGGAAGTGTTGTGAAGACTGGTCGGATTCTGACCGTCGAGGAACATAACCTCATCGGAGGTTTTTCAGGAGCGGTAAGCGAGGCTTTCATGAAGAAAGATATCTGCTGCCGTTTTGACAGCATCGGAATCGAGGATAGATTTACAGAAACAGGTCCATATCTGCCGTTGTTGGCGGCCTATGGAATCAGCAGTGAACATATCGCAAAACGTGCAACCGCACTTTGCAAATAGGAGAGGATATCATGGATTATAGAAAGAAAGCTTATGATTTGCTGAAGGCTTGGAAAGGTGAGAGCTATGTCTTCGGTATGGGAGTACTTGACCAAGTAGGAAGTATAGCAGCGGGGTATGGGAAAAGAGCTTTGGTGGTATGCAATGATACCTATATGAAACCAGTGCTTGACAGGATTCTCCAGTATCTGGATGCTGCTGGTGTCGAACTGGTCGGAGGGCGTGTGGCTCCGGATGCAAAGCCGAATGCACCGAGGGAAGATGTCTACCGGCTCGTCACCTATATCCTTGACTATAAGCCTGATTCAATCATTGCCGTCGGCGGTGGTTCCACCATTGATGCCTGCAAATGTGCCGGTGTCCTCGTGACGCTCGGTGGAAAGGTAACGCCGGAAGTCGACCATTACTTCGGAACCGGGATTGTCAGCGAGGAACTGGCAAAGACAGACAGCAGGTTGCTTCCTGTCATTGCCGTGGAGACTTCTGCTTCCAGTGGAGCCCATCTTACCAAGTATTCCAATATTACGGATCCTGTGGTTGGACAGAAGAAACTCATCGTGGACGAAGCTGTCATACCTGCTACCAGTATCTTTGACTATGAAGTGACAGCTACGATGCCCGTACGTGTGACGATTGACGGCGCTTTGGATGCCATTGCACATACCTTTGAGGTCTATTGCGGGGCGAAGGATGAGAAACTGGAGCTGTGCAGGCAACTAGCGGAAACTGCTATCAACCTATGTGCAGAGAATGCGCACAAGTTGGTCGATGACCCGACAGATCTGAAAGCACGCGAGGCCATAGGTCTGGCAACTGACCTTGGTGGTTATGCAATCATGGTCGGTGGAACCAGCGGTGCCCATCTGACGAGCTTCTCCTTGGTCGATATCGTGGGGCATGGAACGGCCTGTGGCATCATGAACCCATACTATGCCATATTCTATTCCAAGGCCATCCAACCTCAACTTAGAGTCGTAGGTAATATCTTTGCAACCCATGGATATGCCGATACAGACATCGGGCATCTGGAAGGCCGTGCCTTGGCTGAGGCTGTCGCACGGGCGATGATTGCCTACGGGAAGAGCATCAATGCACCTACGACACTGGGCGAGCTCAGGGGCTTTACCGAACAGCATATCCAGCGGGCACTGAAAGCTGCAAAAGATCCTCAGCTGAAGATGAAGTTACAGAATATGCCGGTACCGATGCGTGCAGAGGATGTCGATACCTATATGGAACCGATACTCCGGGCTGCTGTAGCAGGTGATTTCAGTCTCATCAAGGAGATGTGACGATTGTCGCAGTATCCGCTGGACAGGCGGATGCTGTTCTTGAAAACTGAAAAGGAGGTGACCAATGAAGATTTCAGTTGCAATTGCTGGCAGCGAAGCGATGCCGGATGCCTTTGTCGTGTTCCGTGGTCTTGAGACTTCGATTGAAAAAGCTGCCCGGTTGGGATATGACGGCGTTGAACTTGCGTTGAAGCGTCCGGATGAAATCGGGAGGAAAGACCTGAAGGCTTTGCTGGATAAGTACGGTATGGAAGTGTCCGCAATATCCAGCGGTCAGGTATGGGCAGCACGGGGATTGAGTTTTATGGAAGAAGATCCATGCAAGCGGGAGGAGTTGTCCAGGACGTTCAAGGGATTCATTGACCTTGCTGCAGACTTCGGTGGCTTTGTGAATATCGGCCGTACAAGAGGAAGCATTGGTGAAAGAGATCGCGGCCATTGTATTCAGCTGTTCCTTGATATGGCTGGAGAGCTGAGTGTGTATGCACAGGCGAAGGGCGTCGGGCTTATATTGGAGCCTGTAAATCGATATGAGATTGATTTTGTCAACACCCTTGATGAGGGCGCAGAACTGGTACGTATGGTCAATCAACCGAACTTTTGTATGATGCCCGATGTATTTCATATGAACATCGAGGACAGGGATTTGCATGGAGCATTGCTGGAAAATCAAGAAATGATACGTTACATACATTTTGCTGATTCAAACAGACATGCACCGGGGGATGGGCACCTTGACTGGAATCAGATATTCGAAGCTCTCTCAGAGATGGCATACAATGGGTGGACGACCGTAGAAATATTGCCTTGGCCTGATCCTGAAACCGCTGCCCGGCGTTCGATTGAATTCCTTCGTGGCACATACGGCAGGTTTTATACATAAATATGTCGGAACTGGTAGCATGTGTTGTAATTTCCATCATAGGAGGATTTGTAGCCCGAAAGCTTCATATACCGGCACCTTTCCTTGTCGGAGGCATCCTTGCTGTCGGTGGCTATAGCATCCTGCTTCGGCTTCATTGCCATTTTCCAGTGGTCAAGTTCTGGGTACAGGTCATAAGCGGGACATATATCGGCAGTACCATTGACAGACATTACCTTGCGCAGAGTCGCAAATTGCTTTTTCCCATTGTATTCCTGGTGAGTGGGATGTTGGTCGTGAACCTAGGAATGGGAAGCTTGATTCACTTTATGTCTGGCTATGATCTGCTGACGTGCCTGATGGGGACGATACCTGGGGGTGTGACCGAGACTGCTGTCATTGCCGAGCAATTCGGTGCTGATGTGTCGGTTGTCGCATTGCTTCAGCTGTGCAGATCGGTATTTTCCATCATGCTGTTCCCTTTCGTGATAAAGTGGTTGCTTCGTAAGCACCGCCACGGTCTTGAAGAACAGCTCCATGAGTTGCCTGCTCCTGCTGGAAAGGTAGGATCTGACGAGAGTGTTCGAACGAAGCTGCCACGGTTGTTGGCATCATTGTCCATCGGGACCATCGGTGGTTTCCTTGGACAGTATGTCCAGTCAATTCCTGCATCGGTCCTCGTGTGCTCCCTTCTTTGTGTCGGAGTTTACAACCTGAGTGTCCACAAGGCCTACTTGCCCATGCAGGTGAAACGGGCAGGACAGGTCCTTACCGGTGTGTTCGTCGGTACGAAAATGACTTATGAGACGATTCTCAACCTAAGGTCGATCTTGCTTCCCGTGGTCATGCTGTTGACCGGATTCCTTGTCTTCCATACGCTCTTGGCTTTGCTGGCTTCCCGTGTATTCCGAATGGATTTAGGGACTATGCTTTTTTCCTGCATTCCTGCCGGAGCCAGTGATGTAGCCTTGATTGCAGGAGACTTGGGTTGTGACGATCCCGGTATTACCCTGTTCCAGCTATCACGTTTGATCTCCTGCATTCTTCTTTTCCCTGTGGTGCTTCTTCGCTTTGCGTCTCTGTTTTCCTAGAAACGGCTTTGATGATATTTTCTTCTGGGTCAGCATTGAAAAAGGTTTACTTCCAGAGTGTTCGTGTTAGAATGGCATGCATATGAAAGAAGGCCTATCTCCGATTGAATGGAACGTGATGGCTGCCAGGTGGTATGCACTGGCATATCTACTGCAGGTGAAGGTCCCATATGGATGTTCCTTTCTGATGATGGCAGGATTACATGCTTTGTAGGATATAACAGATGACGAAGATATTCTTTATTGTACCATATGAGGAACTTGAGGTGCTATTCCGTGAGGAAGCCTCCGTATACAATGTATCGAACATTGTGTGTGAATTCAAACATATCTATGGAAGTGACTATACAAAGCTTTCTTCCATAGATGCCGACATCATCGTGGCTCGTGGAATTACTGCCCGAGCTGTGGAGGCTTGCCATCCTGATGCCAATGTAATACCCATACCGATGGGTACGAATGACTTGCTGGAGGCATTGTACAAAAGCCGGGAACATTCGGCCAAGTGCATTGGTCTCCTTGCAGAAAGCAGAGAAGTATGCGATGCTGCCCATGTTTCACGGATGATAGGCAAAAAGGTAATCATGTACATTGCCAATGATCAGGAAGAAGTCAGGGCAGGAATCGACCTGTTGCGTTTTAAGGGTTGCTCTCTGTTCGTCGGAGGATTGACCATGGCACGCATCTGTGAAGAGAAGGGCTATGACTATATTTCCATCCAGACAGGACGACATGCGGTCAAACGTGTGGTAAGGGATGCCATAGCTTCTGCCCGTTCCTTGGAGAAGGCAAAGGTCAGGACCAATCTGCTGGTTTCTTTGCTCAACAAGGGAGATGATGCGATCGTGGCAATCGATAGCAAGGGTATGGTCATGGAAAGCAACCTGCTTGCTGACAATCTGTTTGGGAAAAAACTGACGGGAACTATTCTTGAGAAAGTATATTGCAATCAGGCTGTCAATCTGGCAATGGAGCTCGGTACAGAGAATGAGTTCATTGACGATATCGGCAAGGATCCGATGTTCATCACTTGCCAGCCCATCGGTAAGGATCCTATAGGATATAAGGTCCTGTTGATTTTCCATAGGATCGAAGCGATACGGAATGAAGAGAGCAAGATTCGCCGTGAATTGAGTAAGAAGGGACTCATTGCTCATTATACCTTTGGGAACATCATCACGGACAATGCACAGATGAAATTGCTGATTCTCAAGGCCAAGAGATATGCGTCGGTCGAAGGGTCAATCCTGCTTGTCGGCGAAACTGGAACAGGTAAGGAAATGTTCGCCCAGAGTATCCACAATGCTTCATCAAGACGTAACGGCCCGTTCGTTGCTCTCAACTGTGCTGCTTTGTCAGAACAGTTGTTGGAAAGTGAACTGTTCGGATATGCTCCAGGAGCCTTTACCGGTGCACGGAAAGAAGGCAAGGTCGGTTTGTTCGAACTGGCACATACGGGTACGATTTTCCTTGATGAGATAGGAGAGATGCCGATACAGTTACAGGCCAAGCTGCTGCGGGTACTGCAGGAACATGAGATAATGCGTGTAGGTGGGGATTCGGTGATTCCGGTTGATGTCCGGGTCATCAGTGCGACGAATGTCGATATCAGTGAGCGGATCAAACACAATACGTTCAGACTTGATCTGTTCTATCGGCTGGGGCTGTTCATACTAAGTCTTCCTCCCTTACGGTCAAGGGAATCTGATATACCCTTGCTGTTTACATATTTTCTCAGGCAGTATTGCATTGCGGCCAAGCGTGAAGTCCCCCGGCTTACAACTTCTGCCTGTCGATTGCTAGAGGAGTATGCATGGCCCGGCAACATTAGGGAGCTGAAGAATGGAGCACAGCGGTTGGCTGTGTTGAATCGTTCCTCGATTGTCGATGAAACTGCTGTCCGTGACTTGGATATCAATACATCGATGTTCCAGAAGCAGGCCGTCGAACAGAAATCCACTCGGAAAATGAGTGCATGTGAGATTGCCATGCTATACAAGGAAAGCGGCTTGAGCAAGGAAGAATTTGCTGAGGAATTCGACATGAGTAGGACAACGCTATGGCGGAAACTGTCTGAAGCAAAGAAATAATTCAGCATAGGACACGTTTTTGGCATGCTGCGTCAGAAGTCATTTACTTCTGTATGCCGATGGGTCGTATGACCTTTCCTTATCTTTCTGTGTGGCTATGTTTTATCTGACTGTTCAGAACGTGTTTCATAGGTATTGAATGAAACATTCCATTGGTCCCAAGAGAAAAGTTGACAAATATGTCTAAGTAAATTTTTATATTTAATTTATTCTTGTATTTGTAAATAATCAAATATTTTCAATGATTTTCAAGAGAAGGCCAACATGCGTATGTGCAGTTGGCATGTGTCTTGCTGTAGTACTCCTTGAAAACAAAAGGGAGGAGTGTCTATGGAAGTATCCGGACCAATCCTAAGGATTTGACTGGGAAATACAACCGAAGTCAAACCGGAAGTAATTGTAAAATTATCGAATAGCAGCCTTCTTGTGAAGTATTGTCGTCCGTTGGCTACCGACGATTACAGGAGCCTTGACAGGATCCCGATGCTTACTGGAAAAACTTGCCTTATATATGGCGTCTAAGCTTTTATGTTTGGATATATAGTAGGATTCTGCTTTGTACCGTTGCACAGGATGGTTTTCAGACAATATGGCTGCAGATTTTAAGTGAAGAACAGATTGACGGAAAAGGATGCAAAATATGAGTAAGCTCGGCAGATTAAAGACGAAGATCATCATTCCGATTGTTGCTTTTGTCTTCGGTGCTGTTTTTTCTTTTCTTGGGATAACCAAGTATGGCTTTTACCATGCAACAAAGGGGCCATTGCCCGGCTTTTTCCCGTCGATTGTCGGCATTTGCCTCATGATTGTCAGCGTGATGACATTGTTGCAGGTCAGATCGGATGATGATCAACACAGCAGGAAGGAAAACTGGTATCCGGTTCTTGGTACCTTAGCCATCTTGCTAGGATGCTTGGTTTTTGGCATGTATCTGTCACTTGGGATATTCCTGTTCTGGTGGGTACGTATCTATGAAAGGGCCAGCTGGAAGGCCACCATAATATGTTTCGTCATCATGGGAAGTATTGTGATCGGGGTCTTTGGCTGTTGGCTCAACATAGCTTTTCCCAAAGGTCTGCTGTTTAGCTGGATGTAAAGGGGGTAGGTGAATGCATAATCTCATGTTGCTGGGCAATGGTCTGCTCAATGTCCTGTCGATACAGAATCTATTGGTTACCGGCCTAGGGGCAATCCTTGGCTTGATGGTCGGAGCCATGCCTGGGATAGGTTCCTTGGCAGGTGTCGCATTGTTGCTTCCGCTTACCTATAAGTTCAATCCGACGACGGCAATCATCATGCTGGGGGCACTATATTATTCGAATATGTACGGAGGTTCATTCAGTGCCATTCTGTTGAATATTCCCGGGGACAGTCCTGCAGTTATGACGACATTGGACGGCTACCCTATGGCTACAGTAAAGAAACGACCTGGGCAAGCCTTGTATACATCCAATCTATCCTCATTCATCGGTGGATTCATCGGTATTGGAATTCTCATATTCATGGGACCTGCATTGGCCGAGTTCGGATTGAAGTTTGGTCCTGTTGAAATGACAGCCCTGCTCTTGGTCGCTATGACCAGCATCGGATGGTTGGTGGGTGACAACCCTACGAAAGGTATTGTCCTTACACTTGCCGGAATATTGGTTGCGACTGTAGGCATGGATACGCTGACGGGGTCACCGAGATATGATTTTGGCAACGTGTTCCTGCTGGGTGGTATACCTTTTATCCCGTTTGTTATCGGTACTGTCGGTTTTGCCCAGGTCATGAAGTTGATTGATGAAAAGGATGTCGGTACAAAAACCATGGTCGAGGGAAAGATGTCCCTGAAGGGTTCCCTGCTGTCTCTACATGAGCTGCGCAGGCTGTTGCCTCCTGCCATCAGAAGCGGTTTCATGGGAACGTTCGTAGGAGTGTTACCCGGAGCCGGAGCTACGACGGGTTCATTCCTTGGCTATGCCATGCAGAAGGGTTTCAAGAGCGAAGAACCTTTGGGGACCGGTGCCATCGAAGGCATTGCTGCATGCGAAGCTGCGAACAATGCCGCAGCTGCCGGTTCTTTTGCACCTTTGCTTGCCCTTGGAATCCCTGGCTCGGGTACAGGAGCTGTTCTTCTCGGTGGCTTGATGATGTGGGGGTTGAATCCCGGGCCTCTTCTGTTTTCCTCCCAACCCGAATTCTGTTGGAGTCTGATTGCTTCCTTGGTGTTGGCAAATCTGCTGACGCTGGCTATTGCCTTGGGAATCATTCCATGGATAACCCGGATTCTATCAGTTCCGATCAAGTTGATGGTTCCCTGTATCACGATCGTCTGTATCGTAGGTTCCTACAGCAGTACCAATTCTCTGTACGGTGTCATCGTCATGTTGATATCCGGAGTCATCGGTTATCTCTGTGAGAAGAACGGGTATACTACGGCCCCTATGCTGCTTTCATTTGTACTTGCGCCTCTGCTGGAATCAAACATGAGGAAATCCTTCATCATAAGTCACGGAAGCATCTCTATATTCTTTACAGAACCGATTGCTTGCTGTTTTATGGTTGTCTTGTTTGCAATCATTGCTACCCCAATCATCAGAGGGATACTATCAAGGGAAAAACGATAACCTGAAAATTGAGGTTATCTTATTTACATAAAAGGAGTTGATTATGTATAAAAAAATCTTGACAGTCGTTGCTGTCGCCTTATTGGCTTTTCCTGTCTTTGCAAACGGAGATAGTGAACAGAAAGCTGGAGGTACCTTTGTCCCGACGCAGAACATCGAGTGGTACTGTACTTCGTCACCTGGAGGCGGAAGTGACATCTTTACCAGGACCCTTCAGGATATCATGACATCTGAAAAGCTAGTGAACGGCCAGAATATCATTATCCAGTATAAGACCGATGGGGCAGGAGAAGTCGGCAGGGCATTGGTCTCGACAGTAAAGGGTGTCAAGGCCGACCACACCTTGCTGACATTCAACAGCGGAGATCTGATGCCGATGGATAAAAATACTGACCGCCGATTCTCTGATTTCCAGCCTATTGCCCATATGGCAGTCGACAACCATTTGATTTTTGTTACTCCTGATTCCCGGTTCAAGGACTTCAAGGAAGTCCTTGAAGCTCTGCAGAAGGGAGAAGATGTCGTGATGGCTGGTTCCAAGGGAGATGACATTGCCTGTCACGCTGCTTTGGTCAAGGAACTGGGTGTTTCTGCCGATCAGTTTGCTTTCATTGTGAATGATTCTTCAGGTACTGCCATTACCTCAATCCTAGGGAACCATGTGGATCTTCTTATCTGCAAACCTGCAGCTGCTTCCCAATATGTAGAAGCAGGACGTTTGATACCGATACTTGCACTTGCTTCGAAACGGTTCCCTGGCAATCTGCAATCTGCACCGGTCCTTTCAGAGTTGGGATATCATGATGTTGAGGTGCCGAACTGGAGATCCGTCGTCGGTTCGAAGAACATGAGCCCTGAAGCAGTTGCCTATTGGAGTGACGTGTTCAAGAAAGTATCCCAGTCCTCTGCTTGGCAGGAGGGATATATCAACAAACAGAAACTGGTTGCCGATTATATGGACTGTGTAACTTTCAAAGCATATGGAAGCAAGTTTGAAGCAGATTATCTGACTTCAATCGGGAAATGAATCATGGGTTCATCAATGATTTTGATATCAACTGCAGTACCTATACTGCAGGTCGATGTCAGTAAGGAGCGATCGATATGAAAAGTATCGGACTTATCTATACGGTACGGCCAGTCCTGGACAGTTTTGTTCCACAATTGTCCAGGTTGGTCAAAGGACAGGTTACCTATCACAACCTGCTTGACGATTTCCTGGCTTCTGATCCTGGTCTGCGAGGATGTTTCAGCATAGACAACAAACTTCGTCTGTTCAACGATATCAGGAATATGGAAATGACAGGAGCTGGACTGATTGTAGTCACTTGCTCTACCTTGACTCCGGCCGTGGAAGAAATACGGCCATTCATAAAAGTGCCTGTAATAGCCATCGATGATGCAATGTGTGAGTTGGCAGTGAAATCGGGCAGCCGAATCAGAGTCATCGCTACGGCCCGTAGTACGGTTGGACCCACTGAACAACATCTGCGTGCGACTGCTGTTCGATATGGTCTTCCCTTACCAGAAATCATGTCTTCTGATGATTCCGAAGCCTATGAGGCGATGAAACGTGGCGACATGGAACTTCATGACAAACATGTATTGCAGACAATTGCCGATACATCTGGGTATGATGTCATTGTCCTTGCCCAGGCATCCATGGCACATCTGGCCGATCAAGGTACCAGATTGTCTGGGATTCCTGTCCTTGGTTCGGTCCCGTCGTGTCAAGCGACTATTGCCGCTATGCTCAATAAGGAGAATGATTGAAATGAAGGTTCCTATCCGTTCATACTGCAGGCTCGGTATTGTCCATTCCATGGCTTATCCTGAAGCTGCCCAAGCTTCTTCATCGTTCATCCAGACTTTGCATCATCTCATGGAGGATCCTTGGTTTGACATCATTGAGCTGGGACAGCTGCCGTTTCCTGAACAAGAAGCTGTTGTGGTGGAGAGCTGTGCCCAGGCCCATGTCGGCTGTACATACAGCGCACATGGAAGACTGTTCAGGACAGGGCTGAACATCAATTCCCTTGATGAAGCAGAACGACTTCAGGCAATCCGGGAACTTGAAGCCGGAGTGGATGAGGCTTATCGTCTCGGAGCTTTGGACTTTCAGTTTCTGTCACGGGGATGGTCTTCCGATGCTATTGATGAGCATTTGGCTGCCTTGGTTGATTCCACAGTTACGATTTGCAGATATGTAGCGGAAAAGGGTCAGATGCCTGTAGTATTGGAGATATTCGACAACGATATTGATAAATGTTCTCTCATCGGACCTGCTCCGTTAGCCGCGCGATACGCTCAGGCCGTATGCCGGGAAGTGGACAACTTCGGGCTTATGGTTGACTGCAGCCATATACCTATGCTGCGGGAGACGTTGGATGAGGCTATCGATCCTATACGAAAATATATCCGGCATGCTCATATGGGCAATACGTTGATTTCTGATCCATCGAATCCTTGTTATGGTGACCTTCATCCCCGCTTTGGATATCCTGGCAGTGAAAATAATACGGAATATCTTGCGGCCTATCTGTCAAAGCTTCTGGAGATAGGATATCTCAATCCTGTTTCGCGTCCTATTTTGAGTTTTGAAGTGAAGCCACGTCCCGATGAAAATCCGGAACTTGTCATCGCCGGTTGCAAGAGGATCCTGGATGAAGCTTGGCTGATGGTATAGTGCAGACTTGCCTGATGTTTTTCCAAGATAGTGAAGATGCAAACTAATCCTATTGTTGGTTCAGTCTGAAATCATTCTTATGCTTCTTTTTGAACATTGGCTGAACGTCATGTGATTTGCATAAAGGTATGAAGGGAATACCTTGTGAATCTGTTTATTTGAATGATGGCTGTTGTTTCATGAAACAATATTTGTAACATTGATAAAGGTATGATATTTTTCATTGATTTGAATTTTAGTAGAATATGATAAGTAAGTTATGTTGGTTACAGTAAATAGTATATATATCAGAGGTTTTTGCAAAACTCACGGATGCCTGAATAAATATTCACGGATGATGCATATCCATGCAGAAGCCATGCCTGACAGCTGCAGGGGATGGAAACCGGCCGCATCATGTAGCCTTTATGGCCTGTCGCAGGCCTGCGCGCACACGCAGGACGGACGCCCTCCCGGGTGCCTGCCTCTGTCATCATTTCCGTTCCTTCCTGCTATGCGCTCTTCCCTGCTGCCTGCCGTGCTTCCAGCACCTTGCCCATCCGCTTGACGGTCAGCATCAGCACCGCAAGCCGCAGGTCGAAATGTGCCCTCGGCCCCCGGCCGTACAGCACCTTCGGCAGGAAGCACTCCTTCAGCTCGCTGTTGGTACGCTCCACCGTGGTCCGTGCCCCGTACCTGGCGCGTTCGGCAGGGTCCATCTCCTCCTTGGCCCCGTTGCGGTCGGCCTTGAAGTCGATGAGCGGCACCCTGCCCATGGCAAGCACCCTGTCCCTGATTGCCCCGCTGCTGTAGCCGCCGTCCATGAGGGCATACAGCCAGGTGCACCGCCCTGCGGCGATGCGCAGCAGGGGGATTGCCGGCTGCGTGTCATGCACGCACGCCCCCGTCACCGCACTGGCCACCGGGATGCCGCTGTCGTCCACTGCCAGGTGTACCTTGTAGCCCACGCGCCACTGCATGTGCCCCCTGCTGTTCCGCTTCCCGGTGACCGTACACCGCTGTTCCAGCGTGGCCAGGTAGGCATGGGGGTCCCCGCTGTCGCGCAGCTGCACCAGGCGTGCCTCCTGCCCCTTCCTTTCCTGCACCGCCTTCTCCTCTGCGCTGCCGGCCTTCGGGCGGCCCCTCCGGCCCTTCTGCCGCTTCGCCCTCACCGCAGGCTTCTCCCGTGCATCCACGGGCGTGCTGTCAAGGCTCAGGTGGCACACCGTCCTGCCTGCATAGAACTGCCTGCACAGCCGGTCATGGATCCCCCGGAAGTCCATCTCCTCCAGCAGCCGTGCCGTCCGCCTGCTCACCGACGACGGGCTGGGTACCCGTCCCAGCTGTGTCACCGTCCTCAGGTTCGGGCTCGAGCGCAGCAGGGCAACCGCCGCCGTGACGGTGTCCAGGCGGAAGAAGAGCAGCACCGCACGCACCGCCAGTATGTCCATCAGGCTGTAGCCCCTGCGCCCGGTACGCCCTCCCGCAGGCCGGGAAAGCCGCGTGGGGACCAGGGCAACCAGTGCCTGCCAGTAGCGCAGGAACTCCACCTCCTTCGGGGTGGGCTCAAGGAAGAAGCAGCCGCACAGGTCCTGCCGGTCGAAGAGGAGGGGTTGCAGTGAAAGGCGGTTCGGTGTATTATCCATGGTAAAGGCTCCTTTTATTCTTTTTTACAATCAAAGTATATCAAAAGCGAGCCTTTTTTCATACCCTAAAAAGAATTGTTTTTCAAAGAAAAGAATGACGGTGCACCTGTCCTTTGCCGTACGGGGCGGGGCTGTCCTCCCGGCACCATGGCATGCTGGTGCAGCCTTTCCCTCAGTTCCTCCCTCTTCTTTCCCTTCCGGACACAGGCCGGGAATCCTGCTGAGAAAACTGCATATTTATGCACCCTGACCAATCAGTTTCGAGTTTTGCAAAAACCTCATCAAAAAAATATAAAATTTTTATATAGTAAGCAGGACTTGGCACGGAATATGTTTATATGTGGTAAGTGTTGGAAATGGTGTTATCCAACCAGTAAAAGGAGAGTGGTAGAATGTATATTGATTTAAGTTGGCCGATTATAGAAAATCATTGGCGATACCCGAAGTTCCATAGGGAAGAGATTTCTTCATTTGAACGTGGAGATATGTGGCAGATCACAGGATTCAATCTGACTTCCCATTGGTTTTCACACATTGATTTTCCACGTCATACCGGTGCTGAATTTCCAGACAGTACGGCTTTTCCTCTGTCATATTTCAATGGGGAAGCCCGGGTTGTTGACCTTGTGTTGCCTCATGGATGTGCTGACCATGCTTATACAGCAGAGGAAATTGAAAAGGCAGTCACTGCTGGACCCCAGGCAAAGATTTTGTTATTGCGAACAGATTGGGGTGTACAAATGGATTGGAAAAGTAAGGATTTTTGGGATCATGCACCATATATAACACCTGAAGGATTGTCCTATATTGCATCCATACACCCTCAGACAGTGGCTTTTGATTTTCCCCAGGATTATGCAATTAGATTGTTGAAAGAACGTAAGGTAGGCCCTGAAGAACAACCTTCTCATACTATATTGCTTCGAAATAATATTCTCTTGGTAGAGTATCTTACTAATTTTGACAAGATCGGCAGTGACCGTTGTGAATTCATCTGTATGCCATTGCATTTGGAGCATGTGGATGGTTGCCCTGTGCGTGCAGTTGCAAAGGTATAGGTTATGGATGCAAAAAAATATGCTCGTTTGGTTTATGATTTTAAAATTTTTCTCGGTATTCTCGTATTATTGTGGATTATTTTGGAAAATATAGTCATCGTTACCCGATATGTACTTAAGATATCCATTCCTTGGAGCAATGAACTGTTTATTCTCATGTTCGTTTGGTTCGTTTTCATTGGTGCTGCTTTGGAGAGCATTGACGAAAAACATATAGCAATTACATTGCTGCATGATGCACTCAAGACATCCCGATCAATTTATATTTTGAAATTGGTTCAGGATTTTCTGTTTCTTGTATTTATTGCTATTGTCTGTTATGAAAGCTGGAATGTTTGTTTGCTTCAGCATCATTCAGGGCAGATTACGTCTATATTGAAACTGCCTGTTTATATTTCCACGATGTCTCTTTCAGTGGGATCAACAGCTTGGGCAGCCATTCTGATACAGAAGATTCGACTTGATTTCAAAGGAATAAAGGAAGGAGACAATATCCATGAGTAGTTTGTTGATGATTGTTTTCTTTTTGGTTTTATTGCTGTTAGGGGTACCTGTTGTTGCTTCAATGGGTCTTGCTGCAATTGGATATGTGCTCGGTTTTATGAATTTACCCTTGAATATTGTTGCAAATCAGATGATGACCGGAGTTGGATCCGTCCCTCTTATGGCGATACCATTCTTTATCATTTCTGGTGCATTGATGGAATATGGGGGTATTTCGAGAAGAATCATTGGCTTTGCCGAAGCTCTGGTCGGACATTTGCCTGGTGGTATGGGTCTTGTGGTTATCGTTGCCAGCGCATTTTTTGCTGCCATGACTGGTTCTGGAGCCGCCTGTGTGGCTGCAATAGGTGGAATGATGATTCCTGCAATGACCAAGAATGGTTATGATATTGATTTTGCCTGTGCACTTCAAGCTTCAGGAGGTTCTCTTGGACCGATTATCCCGCCAAGTATTCTGATGGTGCTGTATAGTTGCAGTACAGGAAATTCTGTTGGGGATATGCTTCTTGCAGGGCTTTTCCCTGGCCTGTTGATTGCAATTTTGATGATGGTCCTTACGGTGCTGATTTCAAAAAGGGAAGGATATAAAGGCAGCGGTTCTTTCTCGATGAAAAAAGTCTGGCATAGCTTCAAAGAATCCATTTGGGCATTGCTGACACCCGTAATTATTTTGGGTGGTATCTATTCCGGGATATTTACACCGACGGAGGCTGCTGCCGCCAGCTGTCTCTATGCCATTATCATTGGACTATGGGTGTATAAGGAATTAAAGTTCAAGGAGCTTATGCTATGTCTTTATAATTCTCTGAAAAGTGTCGGAATGATTCTTAGCATTGTTGCTGTAACACAATTATTCAGTTGGATTCTCACGCGGCAAGGATTGCCTCAGATGATTGCACAGATGTGTACTCATATTTCCGATGATCCAAAAGTGTTCATGATTTTGGTAGGCATGATATTGCTTGTCGTCGGTTGTTTCCTGGATCCTGTTCCTGCTGTATTGATTTTTGCACCTATCCTTACACCAGCAGCAGGTGCAATGGGTATTGATCCTATACAGTTTGGCGTAGTAATGGTGGTGACATTCTGTATCGGCCTGGTAACACCTCCTGTCGGCATGACACTTTTTGTTGCTTCGGGTATCGGTGAACGTCCTGTGATGTCAATAAGCAAGAAAATCTGGCCTTTTGTCCTCGTAATGTTATTTGCTGTCATATTATTGATTATTTTCCCGCAAATCAGTCTGTGGTTACCACAGATGGCAAAATAAAAAAGGAGGAGTGATAAAAAGTAAATAGTTGGTGATTACCTAGGAGCTGGAGGGCCTATACTGGAAGGTACAGGCAGGAAGGCTGAGATGCAAGTCCGGCATATCTAATGGCACTTGATGTCGCAAAGGAGAATGGAAGGGTTTACATCGAATCACTCAGTGGTCCGCCGCAGCGATGCGGCTGAGGCCGGATAGGAGATTGGAAGGAATCACCGAACGGAAGCCGTCCTGCCCGGAAACTGAAGCGAGGAGGCCTGATATGGCAAACGGCATGGAAGAAGGGACGGAGAGGCTGGACGTAGGCGTGGACCTGCACAAGACGCAGGTGACGGTATGCGTCCTTGCGGACGGAGACGAGGAAAGGCCCGTGGAGGAGAAGGCATACGTCACCAGGGGACATGACGGGCTGGGACAGCTGGCAGCGAGGCTGCATGGCCTGCAGGAGGCATACGGCTGCCCGGTACGGCTTGCCGTGGAGACGACGGGCAACGCCCGGTACTTCAAGAACAGGTTCGAGAAGGAAGGCTTTGCCGTGACGGTGGTGAACACGAACAGGTTCAAGGTCATCAGCGAGAGCACGAGCAAGAACGACAGGAACGACGCGAGGACGCTGGCCTATTACCTGTACAAGGACATGCTCCCGCAGAGCCACCTGTGCGACCAGCAGAGCGAGGAGGCCAGGCGGCTGCTGAAGGCCAGGAGCATCCTGGTGAGCACGCAGGTGAAGGTGAAGAACCAGGTCCACGGGATGATGCTCGGCTACGGGGTCGACACGAGGCACAGCCAGCTGCAGAGCAAGAGGAAGCGGCAGGGACTGCTGAAAGATCTCGAAGACCATGGATTCACGCAGACCGCCGCCGCTTCGCTCAAGCTTCTGTTCGGCATTATAGACGACCTGGCGGAGCAAATCAAGGCAGTGGAGAAGCAGCTGGCCGAGACGGCCGGGGAGAACGAGGACGTGGCGCTGCTCAGGACGGTGCCGGGGATCGGCGCGGTCACGGCGATGACGATCGCGGCCTATGCGGGGGACCTGCAGGGACGGTTCGGGGGAGACTTCAGGAAGTTTGCCTCGTATGCGGGGCTGGTGCCGTCGGTGCACAACTCGAACGACACGGTCCTGCTGGGGAGGATAACGAAGCACGGGCCGCAGATGCTGCGCACGGCGCTGGTGCAGGCGACGATGGGGATGCTGCGGCTGTCCAAGAAGACGGGCAGCTGGCGGCTGATGGTGGCTTACCGAAGGATGAAGGAGACGAAGGGGTCGGGGAAGTCCATCATAGCCACGACGCGTAAGCTGGCGAGGGTCATCTTTGCGATCCTGAACAGCAGGAGGCCGTTCGACGAATCCCTGATGGTAAGGGAAGTCGGGGGGTCACTGAGTGCGGAGGAGGTCATAGGGGCCTAAAGGTAAGGTCTCCTATGAGGAGAAAACAAACGGAGCTTGATAGTTTCCGTAGAAACTATTGACTTTTTATAGGAGCTCTATATGAAAAGAAAAAGTATGATGATGTTGGTATTGCTTTGTGCTTTGCCTATGCTGTTTGCAAATGGAACAGGTGAAGCTGGAAGTAAAAAAGGGATTGAACTTTCTGCTGCAACAGGTGGTATGTCCGCAAATAGCCCGGCTGGAAGAGCCATGGCAAAATTTGCAGATAAGGTACAGGAATATTCACAGGGATCTGTGGATATAAAGGTTTTCTATGATACGACCTTAGGTAATGCCTCTTCGATGATCAACGGATTCCAACAGGGTACTGTTGATATCGGAGTATGCGGTGATTCCTACTATTCAGGTCTGGTTCCTGAAATTCAAGCTTTTGAGTTGCCATATGTCTTTGACTCACTTAAGGATGCCCGTACTGCTGTAGCAGGTAAAGCTGGTGATTATATCAAAGATAAGTTGCAACAGAAAGGAATACATCCCTTGACTTTTTGGGAGATTGGTTTCAGGGAGTTGACAAATAACAAGCGTCCGGTGACTGTGCCAGCTGATCTCAAAGGAATCAAATTACGCTGTTTGCCTGCAAGTTTTCAAGTCAAAGCCTGGGAAGCCGCAGGAGCCATTCCCGTGCCGATGGATGTTTCAGAGCTTTATTCATCTCTGCAGCAAGGAGTAGTCGATGGGCAGGAAAATCCTTTAAGCGAGATATATAACCAGCGATTTTATGAAGTGCAGAAGTATTTGTCTTTGACTGATCATGTGTACACGCCGATGCTTTTCAGTATCAGTAACATTGCATGGAATAAGCTTGATGCTTCCCAACAGGATGCACTTGTCAAAGCTGCAAAAGATGCGCAGAGCGAAGTGTATAGGATCAATGACGAGGAATCAACGATATTGCTGAAAAAGATTGAAGATGCAGGGGTGAAGGTCGAACAACATCCTGATAAAGCAGCTTTCAAGGTTGCCATGGCTCAATCCTTGGTATTATTTAAAAATGAATATGGTGATACAATGTTTACCCTAATGGGAAAATAACCGATATTGTTTCATAGAAGGCATGGAAAATGGTTTCCCATGCCTTTTTTTTACAAAAAACTAAGCAGAAATTTTGGAATATGCAGGATTTTGTGAAAGGTTTTTTTCGGTTATGTTTTTGTCATCGAATCAGGATCGGTATTCTTGATTCCGACATTTCGAAAAGTAACCGCTATCCTTTAGCCATTGCAATATACCGGGAGTATCGTTCCGGTAAGCCTGATATGAGCTTTCCTGGCAGACGGCGAGCCATGCCAGTTACTTTTTCAGCATACGGGATCCGATGAAAAAGTCTGTCGTTTGGTTAAGTTCACTGATTTGCTGCAAAAACAGATTTAGAAATCATACTACATTTGGACAGCGGAGCTAGATATGTTTTTTGTTGCTGACTATCACAGAGACTCCGTCTGGGATTGCTATGATTTTTGCCTGGGGATTGCCTACTATGTCTTCTGCGAGTTTCAATGCTTCCCCAATGCTGTGAGCCGGGATCATGTGCAGAGCACGTATCATATCGTCGGGAGCTTCTGATATGTAGATGACCGTTGCCTTTTGTAGGATCCTGATGAAAATCTGCGTCTGCCATTGATCGGGAACGGTAGCTGTCCTGTTTCTGCTCATAAACAGCTTGAGTGTCTTGTTGATATCCGGTTCATCTGCCATCTGATGGTAGAAAGCATCTCCACCGGTACCGTCGTCTGATCGTGCGATCATGATGATGACTCCTGATTTGGTCACGGCAGCTTCAGCGGCGGTCATTCCTTTGACAGCCTGGTAGATGTTCTGATCAAGCGGGTAACCGCCGTTGGTGGAGATGACTATAGGGGCTGGGGCCGTTTCAACCTTGCACAAGTTGTCCAGGAACCGACAACCTGTCTCATGTGCTGCTTCCATATCTCCTGCGACTGCATATATGGGAGATTTCCTGGCATCTATGACTACGTTGACGATGAAGGCCAGCTTTGCCTGGCGGGCGGCCCAGACCATGTCCTTGTGTATCAGGTTACCTTCAAGAATCCCTGTCCTGGAATGGGAGTCTGCAATGAACTCTGAGCAATGGTTGGCCAGTACCGTTGTCCTGGAGGCGACTCCGGGCAGAACACTTTTCCGTGATCCTGAGTATCCGGCAAAGAAGTGAGGTTCTATGAACCCTTCGGATACCAGCAGGTCAGCTTCAACGGCCAACTTGTTGATCAGGCAGGTACCGCCGCTTGGCAGTGTACCGATGTCCACTACAGGAGAAGTGTCACAGTCGTGGATGACAATATGTTCTTTGCTGACTATTTCTGTTCCGAATTTTGCAATCAGTTCCTGTTTTGTCGTTCCACGATGACAGCCGGTTGCAATCAATATAGTAATTTCAGCTTCGGGGTTGCCTTTACGTATTTCCCTTAGCATTGCAGGAATGATAAATCTGCTTGGTACTGGTCTGGTATGATCACTGGCCAACAGGACGATGTGTTGGCGATTTTCCGAAAGTTCGCACAGTTTCTTGCTGCCGATGGGATGTTCCAGGGCCTCATCGATGAGTTCCTGTGGGGAGGCAGGCGCCTTGTATTCGTGCAGGGGTGATACCAAGATATTCTGTATCCTGTCTTCAGGGATATCGGCATGGATTGTGTTTTTTCCGAATGGGAAGTCAATGATCATATGCTACCTCTTATTTTTTGTATACAGTATACAATATACTTCAATAGTAATTCTTTGTGATGCTTTGTTCAAGATGAAATTGAATGTTTCCATAGGCTGTAAAAGTTCCTGATCGAAGTGTTTCATTGGTCCGTTTATGGTCTCAAATGAACAGCGATTGAAACAAATAGGTGAGCGTTTTATCTGAAATCAAATGAATTATATTTTGAATAGGGATTTTTTTTTCTGCTAACTACTGGTTATATGCTAATTACGTAACAATACCTACTTATAAGACAGAAAGGTTGTTTCTTCCATGGATTTTGGCATGGAAGTTGCTTGGAGAATGATACGGATGGAGTACCGTTGGATGTGGGACACTAGTACCTAAGCTGATGCTGCGATTCGTCCGTTTCATATTTAACATAAGGAGATTCCAGAGTATGAATGAAAAACCTGTTCTAGGTATATTGCTCGGCGATGCTGCTGGTGTTGGTTCAGAGATACTTGCCAAGTTGGCTTCTTCCCATTTCTTCGATGCATATTGCAGACCTTTGTTCATCGGTGACATACGTGTTATGCAAAGAGGATTCGATATCATCGGAAAAACTTCATGCATCAATGCAATTGAGGATGCTCATGAGGCTTCATGGGAACAAGAAGGATGTTATCCCCTCTTGGACCGAAAAAATGTTGATCCTTGTAAGGTTCCATTCGGGAAGATATCCCTCATTGCAGGACGTGCCTGCATCGATATGCTGGCGACAGCAGTGCAATTGAGCAAGGAAAAACTGATTGCAGGATTTTGCTTTGTTCCATTGAACAAAGCCGGCTTGCGTGAAGCTGGCTGTCTCTATGAAAGTGAACACCATTTTCTTGCCCATGCCTTTGGTGTGACCGGGCCTTTCGGTGAGATAAATGTCGTCGATGACTTATGGTCCACAAGGACAACCAGCCATATTCCTATCAAGGATGTGAGTAGCAGTCTTTCTGTCGAAAGGATCGACAATTCGATTCTCTTATGTAATGAAGCCTTGAAATCGAGTGGAGTCAAGAAGCCTAGGATTGCCATCTGCGCTTTGAATCCCCATTGTGGCGAGAACGGCAAGTGCGGCACTGAAGAAATTGAAATCATCACACCGGCCATTGAAAAAGCAGAAGCTATGGGTATTGATGTTACAGGGCCTTATTCTTCTGATATTACGTTCATCAAGGCTTTCAAAGGTGATTTTGACGGAGTCGTGACTATGTATCATGACCAAGGACAGATTGCACTCAAACTCAAAGGTTTTGACCAAGGCATAACGATTGCAGGGGGGATGCCTGTGCCGATTGCCACCTGTGCTCATGGAACAGCCTATGATATAGCTGGAACTGGGGTTGTCAATCCCCATGCATTTGAGAATGCAGTCAGGATGGTAAGTCGAATGGCTGAGCATCTTGCACAAGAATAAAAAGAAAAAACAAAAGGAGAAAACAATGAAAAAGATTTTTTTGAGTTTGATTATTGCCAGTGTATGCAGTTTTACTTTGATGGCAAATGGTACAGCGGAGGTTGATCACAGTTACCCTACGAAACCTGTTAAGATTGTGGTTCCCTATGGTGCAGGCGGAGGTTCAGACATTACAATTCGTTTGCTTGCAAAATATATGGAACCGACCCTTGGCCAAAATATTGTCATACAGAATGTAAGCGGTGGCAGTGGGACCATTGGGTGGACTCAGGTCTCTGAAGCAAAACCTGATGGATATACACTTAGTTATGGAGATTGCCTGATGTCCAATGGTCAACTTCTGTTTAAGGGAATTACCTATGATAATACATCCTTTACTCCTATTGCCATGTATGCCAATGATCCTCATATCATCGTTGCTTCAAAAAATTCGGGTATTACAAGCTTCCAGCAGTTGGTTGAATATGTAAAACAGCATCCGGGTCAGGTAACTTTCGGACTTGGTGGGGCCTGGACCAGTCATGATTTCTTAAGGCTGAGTTTGGAAGAAGCCACTGGGATTTCATTCAAGAGGATGGTATTCCAGAGTGGTGCACTGGCAGTCACTGCCGTTGCAGGTGGCAATTGTATGGTAGCTGTACCATTCGTGAGTGAAGCCCTTGCACAGATTGAGGCAGGCAATGTCATTCCTTTGGCTGTCTCGAGTGCAAAGAGGATTGATGTAGCCCCTCAGATTCCAACTATCAAGGAATGTGGCGTTGACTACACGCATACAATGTGGAGAGGTATCATTGCTCCGGCTGGGTTACCGGATAATATAATTCATGCTGTGGATACTGCAATTGGAAAAGCTTTTGATAATCCTGAATATGTCAAAGCTGCAAAAAATGCTGGTTCTTTCCCTGAGTATATGGGATATGACCAATTCCATGACTATTTCAATCAGAATCATGAAACGTATAAGGCATTGATTACGAAAGCATTAAGCGAAACCAACTGATTGTTTTTTGAAAACGGCCGATAATTTATCTGGCCGTTTTCTGATAAAGAAAGGAGAAAAATCGATGGGAAAACTTAATGGTAACAGATTGTTTATCTTGGCATTCATTGGTCTGCTTGTTGCCTTTGCAACGCAATTGCCGGCAATGCCTGCAACTGCTGCACACTATCCTTTGGTATTGTTGATAGCTAGTTTTGTCCTTGCCTTATGGTTGTTGTTCGATAAGCAAAAAGAAGAACAGCATCTGGACTCTTGGTGTGTAATCCATGTCTGTGTGTTTGCATTGGCTGTTATAGCATATATTTTTCTAATGTCATATATCGGCTATGTGATTTCTACCTTGCTGTTTTTGTTTTCTAGTCTTTTATATCTGAAAATACCTGGTAAGAAAGTGCTGTTTATTTTTCCTGTAGTCGTTACTCTGTTGCTCTATATATTCTTTACCGATGTCCTCAATGTCTATTTACCGACTGGACATATATTTTCTTGATTGTTTTTCGGGAGCGTTATGATGATTCACAACATTCTTTTGGGCTTGTCTGGGGTATTTACCGTACAAAATTTCTTTTTTATGGTACTTGGTATTATCATTGGAATTATTTTTGGCGCGTTGCCTGGTTTCAGTGCAACGATGGGCGTGGCTGTATTTGTACCATTTTCATATGTGCTTTCTTCGGGTGCAGCAATGTTGCTATTGTCAGGAATATACTGTGGTGGTGTGTATGGAGGTTCGATTCCTGCTGTTTTGATTGGCATCCCTGGTACTCCTGCAAGCGTACCGACTGCTATGGATGGCAGACCTATGGTCGAGAGAGGCGAAAGTGGCAGGGCTTTGTCCTTGGTGACTATGGCATCGTCTTTTGGTGGATTCATTTCCTCGTTGGCTTTGCTTTTGGGGGCGCCTCTTCTAGCAATCGTTGCCATGAAAGTAGGACCTCCGGAACAAATGATGATAGCAATCTTTGGGTTGTCCGTAGTATCTACGCTCAGTGAACATAATATGAAGAAAGGACTGTTTGTTTGCTTTGTTTCGTTATTGATTGCAACGGTCGGACAAGATCCAGTCCTTGGTTTTCCCCGTTTTACTTTTGGTAATTATCAATTATCAAGTGGTTTTGAAATTGTTTCTGTGTTGATTGGCTTATTCAGCATGCCTGAAGTATTTAGGATGATTGAGAGCTTACATGAAGAGAATAGACAGAAACAAGCTCATATAAGCAAAATGAGTTTTTCTGCTTTTGAAGTATTCAGTAATCTCCGTAATTTACTTAGATCGACCTTCTTGGGAATAGGTATAGGTATCATTCCGGCAGCAGGCCCTGACATTGCCTCTTTCCTTTCTTATAACCAAGCAAAGCAAGCCAGTACCCATCCTGAAAAGTTTGGTCATGGATCTTCTGAAGGCATTGTTGCGAGTGAGGCTGCAAACAATGGTGTTACCGGAGGTTCGCTCATTCCTTTATTGACGCTGGGTATCCCTGGAAGTGCTCCTGCAGCGATTTTTCTTGGTGCTTTGATCATCCATGGTCTACGTCCGGGCCCTTTGCTTTTTAGTGCCCATGCTGGTGAAGTGTATACGCTTCTGGTAGGCTTTGCGATAATTAATATTTTGTTGTATTTCCTTGGTATGTTGTTTTGCCGTTTTGCTGGCAAAGTCTTGATTATTCCAAAACAAATCCTGATAGTGATTATCGTCACGTTGGCTACGGTCGGTTCATTTTCTATTCAACAGAATTTTGTTGATGTTATTACTATGTATGGTGCCGGAATCATTGGCTACTTTATGACAAAATATGACTATCCTCTTTCTCCTGTAGCGCTTGGTTTGTTGTTGGGGCCTATGCTTGAGGAAGCCATTAAGCTGACTGGTACGATGTATACCAATTTTGCACTGATTTTTACTAGACCTTTGACTGATGTATTTCTTTTCTTCATTATCCTTTCCTTTGCTTGGCCTGTCCTACGTAACTATTTGTCTCATAGAAAGAAATGTGCAAGTGCTGAGGAGGTTTGCAATGATTAGGTTGTTTGTCGCGCATTTGCTTGCAGGAGCTGATCTACATCTTGAAACAAATAAAATACTTACCATTGAGGGAAAAACAATTACATCTATTCTTCCCGGAACTGCTGATTCTGCTGATGTTGTACTGCCGTCTTCGGTGACATTGCTTCCGGGGTTGATAGATTGTCATTCCCATCTTGCATTGGATGCTCGGATTCCTGGACATCTGGACATGATGGATGATACTGAATCTGTACAAACACTTCGGGCTCTGAGAGCCATAAAAGATGATCTGTACCAGGGTATAACGGGTCTGAGATGTATGGGTGATCGATATTATCTTGACATTGTCCTGAGAGACAGTGCTGCATGCGAAGACATCATAGCTCCTTGGATGCAGGTCTCAGGTATTGGTATGAAGGGGATACATGGACATGGATATGTCGGCAAGGCTTTTTCAGGGGTCGAAGAATTCAGAAAGCAGGCTCGCGAAAACTTGCATCATGGAGTTGATTGGTTGAAAATTTTTGTTACCTCCGGAACTCCAAGTGAACATATTGACTGGTATCTCAGGAGGGAAGAAATCCGAGCTGTTATCGATGAAGCTCATAGTTGTGGCATAAAGACCTCTGCTCATTGCATAGGAGGGCAAGGACTGCAATACTGTGTTGAAGAAGGCATTTCTGTTCTTGACCATTGCTATTGGGTTGATGAACACAACATTGAATTAATTATGAAAAGTAATTCAACGGTATGTTTTACACCCGGTATTTTCATGGATGATTTGAGATTACCCATGTGTCCTGCTGCTCATGCCGAGAAAGTGAAATACTATCGGGCGGAAGTTGAAAAAAGGCTGTCAAGATTGGTTGCTGCAAAACCTCGGTTTGTGGTTGGAAGCGATGCCAATCATGGCTTACTTTGGAAAGAAGTTAATTATATGGTACAATTAGGAATGCCTGTAGAGGAAGCAATCAAGGGCGTAACCGTATATGCTGCACATTTGATGGAGCGAAAAACCGGGCAACTTACCTCAGGCTATGATGCTGATATGATTGCTGTGGATGGTAATCCACTTAAGGATGTTGCTTGCTTGGAACATGTTCGCTTTGTCTGTAAGGGAGGGCGAATGGTCCGTTGTGATTTTCCTACGACAAGTTCTGACCGATGTGCTGGTGAAATTTGATTGTTGAAAAGTGATTGACAAAAGCACCCTTCTTCTCCAGCTGTGCGATCTTGCCTCTCACCCGCTTGGAACCCCTGTCCGCATAGGCTATGACTGACGGGCACTGTCCCTGCTGCCTCGCGAGTATCCGCTTCGACTTGCCGTACGGGCTGCTCCTCTTGATGCCCTTCGCCGCTTCCACCAGCAGCAGCCGAAGCCTGGTGTTGCCGCATTTCGTTATCGTGTTGTACCTCACCTTCTGCCCGCTCGATTCCTGTCCCGGGCATATGCCCAGTAAGCTTGCGAACCGCCGTGCATCGGGGAAGCGGCTGAAGTCGCCGACCTCGCAGCAGAACGAGAGGGCCAGGTGCGTCTGTATGCCGGTGAAGCAGACGAGCCTGCCCACCTTTTCCCTGTAGCGCTCCGAATCCGCCAGCTCCTCTATCCTGGCGTCTATGAGCTCCAGCTTGGCCCTGAGGTCCTCCGTCTCCTGCAGGTACTGCTCGAAAGCCAGCTGGAGCAGCCCGTTCCCGAACCGTATGGACTTCAGCCACTGCCTGAACTTCCCGGTCCAGTAGGAACCGGGGAACGGATAGGAGTAGCCGGTCCTCAGCAGGAAGGAGAGGAGGTTCTGCTTCGCCTTCTTCAGATGCCTTGCAAGGGTATTGCGCATCCTCGTGTATTCCTTCGCCGCCTCATCCTCGCCGTCGGGGAGGACCACCTTCCTGTAGGTGCCGTTGGCAAGCGTCACCGCAAGCAGCATCGCATCGCGCCTGTCGGTCTTCACCTTCTGCCCCGATGCCCGCGCTATGGTGGTCGGCGCCATGATCACGCAGGTGCATCCCTGCTCCTTGTTCATCGCCCTGCACAGCCCGAAGCCCGTGGGACCGGCCTCATAGCCGACGAGGAACCGTACTGACGGGGCAAGGGCGAAGTCCCTGCGTGCCTTCCTCAGGAACTTCATGAGGAACTGCGCCCCCGCTTCCATCCTTGCGGCTTCTCCCAGGTAGCGGTTGTGCTCCCTGTCGAACATGCAGACGCTGTTGGTAGCCTTGTGGACATCCACCCCTACATAAATTATACTTTCCATCGTGACCTCCGATTTGTATGTGCTAACGCTCCATACTGTAAGATTTATTTTTCCTAAGTATGCAGCCGAATTCACGTCTTTGCAAACTCAGGAGGTCACATCATATTGTCTAAGCGAAAATAGATAGAGGAGAAATTAATGAAAGAAAAAAATCACAACAGAAAACAGTCTTTTACCGTAAGTTGGACTAAGAAAGAACCTAAGACTACCAGAAGTAGAGTCGGCATGATGTATTGCTTTAGAAATTGTTCAAAAAATAATAATTAGTTTCTACATAGTTGTCTTGAGTTTGCAAAAGCAATATGAGCAGTAAAGAAATAAATCTCCATATGCGGTATATCCTTCCTCAAGAAGTTGCTTATGTCTCGGTTGAAGATAAAGAGCTGGTAATTTTTTCGGAAGGATGTAATTGGTTGGTCTTACCACAGGGAGGAGAAAAAGTTTACCGTGCTCTTGCTGAAGGAAAAACAATTGCCGAGGTATTGGCAAAATTTAAGCGGGAAACTGTTATTTCGGTTATTGCTGAAATCGAAGCGAAAGATTTTGTACATTCATCCAAGGATTATGTTCTGCAGACATCAGAAGTGTTTATATATCTTACAAATCGATGTAACCTGAAATGTCCTTATTGCTACTTGTCCTCTGGTGATGTTACCTATGCTGAATTGTCATTGTCACAATGGCAAAAAGTGCTTGAAAATTTGTTCGCTGCAGGATTTACTACAGTAACTTTCAGTGGTGGAGAACCATTGCTTTATCCTGCGTTTCCTGAACTTTGTGAATTCGCACATAAATTGGGATTTCAGATTTGTGTGTTGAGCAATGGTCTCCTATGGACAGAAGAGCTGATTGCTAGACTTGCTCCAGTCTTAAGTGAAGTTCAGCTCAGTCTTGATGGATTTGATGCAGATTCTTATGCATTTGTACGAAAAGTGAACGGATTTGACCGTGTGCTCCGGTCCTTGGATTTGCTTTATGATGCAGGTGTGATGTTATCAATTTCTGTAACGCCATTATACGAAAATGTTGCTGATTTTCAACAGCATTATATAAATTTCGGTCATCAGCTACTTTCTCATTATCCGAATCTACAAATTAAATTTTCCTATGAATTGATGCCTGGAAGAGCTATTGAGGTATCGACAGAACTTAATGATCGGTACAGACAGATAATTTACGGAATCGTCGAAGAATTATATCCCGATTATGCTGCAGAGAATTTCTATATGAATCTCAAGACTAAAAAACGCATCAGAGGTTGTGGCTATGGAGGTCTTACTTTGGCTGCCGATGGAAACGTGTATTGGTGTAACAGATTGCCACAGTTGAAATCTGTAGGTAATATCCTTTCAATGCCTCTTGAACAGATACTGAGTATGTCAATGCAGACAAAATCTGCTGTGGCTGTAGAACATGTCCGTCCTTGCAATGACTGTCCTGTCAAATATATCTGCGGGGGTGGATGCCGTCTACAATATCTTCCTGTTTCTTCAGCTACAGATGAGAACATCCATTTTGAGACCAAATGTTCTGAAACTGTAAGAATGTCATTTTATAAAAGGATGATATGCGCCGATAGGTATTTTTATGTCTGATCCTTATCTTATTGTAGTAATGGATATATACACTTCAAAAAAATATCATGCTTTTTGCTTGGAAACCTATAGTGGCGAGAAAAAAATAGTCGGAAATGGAATTTTTTCAGGTTTATTGCATCCTGTTGATATTTTTAACTTTGATATCAATATTGTAAATGATTCTTTATTAAAACTTATGCAAACATCTTTGCACACTGGCGAGTTGCAACAAATCTCAAAGGCTCTTGTACTGTGTCAGGATTTACAATTGCTTTCTCTGGTTGCTACCAGCGGAATGTTGTTTTACCGACTTGAGAAACTGGGTAAAGTTTCATTGTTAACAAAAATTACACACCATTTTGCTGATAAATTTTCGCCAGGACATATACTTGAAATCAGTAACATGCAAATTTATTTTCATGATCATACATTGTACTGGTATGAAAATGCTAAAACTACAGTTGAGAAACAGCTCTTAGGATGTCTGCCGCAATCCATACTTCTTTTAGAAAAAGATGCTACAAATATTTCCCAGATAGAAGGACATTTATATTTCCGGTATGGGAACGAAGATATACATCCAGATTCAAAAAAACTGATGGTTTCTGGTTGTTTCAGAAATTTGAAAGTAGAGAAAGAAACAACAGAACTGTTTTTGCATAGTCCGTGGCATCATAGAAAAGCAAATATCTATGCTGTTTTATTACCAGAATTATATGAAGCCTGTGTTTTTGCCTATTCCCACGGTGTACAACTGTTTCGAGATAATAGAGCAGTACAAATATACCAAGGAAAGGCTTTGGAGTTTTCACAGAAAAAACGAGATTGGTTTGAATTAAGTGATTCTGTTTCTATTGAAGGTGAAACGTATGCGTTGACAAAACTTATGGATATGCTGAAACATCATCAGGATTGGGTGCAGCTTGATGATGCCTTTTTTTTGTTTCCTCATTCGATACAACAACTTTTGAAATTTCCTCGGCAAGAGAATACTGTACACATTCCTGTGTCAGGATTGAAGGAAAGTATTGACTTTTTGTCCGATAGCCACATATCACCTGTAATCGTGAATACTTTACCTAAAAGACAACTGGTAGATGTTCATTTGGATATCAACGATAGATTATTGAATCTATTACGCCCATACCAAATCGTTGGAGTCCGTTGGTTGAAATATCTGTATATGAATGGGTTGGGAGGTTGTCTGGCCGATGAAATGGGATTGGGAAAAACCATCCAGACATTGGCAACGCTTTCAGATAATGAGGTAGCAAAAAACAGTGTTCCTGATCTTATTGTGGTACCGAAAACACTTTTATTTAACTGGTTACATGAAATTGCCAGTTTTTTCCCTGAAGCCCATGTAATTCTTTACTACCAATCAAAGCGATGTTTACCGAAAACTGTTAAGTCCCATACTTTGATTATTACGACATACGGAATCATAGATAATGACATACAACTTTTTGCCTCAACTACTTTCAATTGTCTTGTGTTTGATGAAGCTCAAGCCTTGAAAAACAGCAGGACAAAGCATCACCAATCTTGTTTGAAATTAAAAGCTCGTTTTTGTTTGGCATTGACAGGGACACCTATAGAAAATTCTGTAGCTGATATTTGGTCGATCTATCATATTGTGCTTCCTGGATATCTTGGAAAACGAAAAGAATTTATCACAAGATATGTATCCTCTGAAAAACAAATTTATCTTCATAGGATACTTTCTCCAGTATTGCTTCGGAGGACAAAAGAAGAGGTACTCAAAGAATTACCTCCGAAACAATTTATTCCTATATATAATTCTATGGATGACAAGCAAAGGGAATTGTATGATGCAATTCTTATTACGATACGAACGGCATTGCAGAAGCATGGATCCTCCCATGTAATGACGAATAATTCAGTAATTGTATTGAATGGCTTACTACGACTTCGTCAAATATGCTGCCACCCTCAGTTGTTGCCTTTTGAGTTGAATTTCAATCATGCACACAGTAGTGGTAAATTTGACCAATTTTGTGATTTAGTTGCTCGGTTAATCAGTGAAAGACGGAAAATTGTGGTATTTTGTCAGTTTACGTCTATGTTGAAAATTATTTTGAGATGGGTGATTGCACAGCATATTCCGCATTGGTATCTTGACGGTACAACAGAAAATCGAGGAAGTATTGTCGAGGGATTTGAATGTGCTGATATAGGTATTTTTCTGATTAGTCTTAAGGCTGGAGGTACAGGAATTAACCTTGTCTCTGCCCATGATGTCATTGTGTATGATCCTTGGTGGAATCCTGCAGTGGAAAACCAAGCTATTGACAGACTACATCGTATCGGACAAACAGAAACTGTTTCTGTATATAAAATGATTACGATAGATTCAATCGAAGAAAAAATTGTTAAGTTACAAAATGAAAAAAAGGATATTTTCGATGCTGTATTGCAGCATCAGGAAACTCCACAGTCCTTTGAAGTTCTGAAAAAACTGCTATTGCAATAGTTTGTTCTTATTCTTGGCTTTAGCCTGTAGCGACCATGGAACAGGTACTGCAAAAAAGGGGCTGTTACCGTGACATCCGATGACTTTTGCAGATTATATATGTATAAACTGAAGTTTCGCAGTTGATCAGGCACTTGCCTTCAGATTCTCTCCGAGGGTATCGGGAAGGTGTTTCAGAAAGATATCCATCAGCCTTGTCCTGTCCGACTCAGAAAGACAGATGTGAATGTCAAGAAGATTTTTCAGAGATGGAAAAGTCCTTGCCGATGAAAACATCATATCGCGCACAAGACAGAAGGACTGTGGAATGTCGTCGAAGACGGCCTTGATGATGAGGGCCAAAACCGTGTGGGCGGAGATATCCGCCATCTGGTCGCACATGTAGAAGAACAGCTCGCCGATCGTCCTTTCGTCGACATCGCTGCATTTTATGACGGCCAGCATCATGTACTGGATGAGGACCAGGGAGACGTAGCTGCTGACGATGCTGCTGTAGTAGTGGTGGCGGCACTGGCAGCCCTTGGTAATGTGCAGCACGCTCTTGCACACCTTTTAGAATACCTCTGTCGATTATCCCGTTTGCGGAATAAGCGACAGATCGAGCTGGTGATGCGCTATTACAAGTCGGCCTGCTCGCTTGGCAGTACACGGGTGCATGACGACTACTCGGTCATCGGCAGCGAGTTCTGTGATTTCCTTGCCTCGGTGCTCACCTACAGGCTGCTTGACGCGTTCGACAGGGCCGGGCTGTTGGAAAGCCTGACCTACAGGAAGATCATGGCCGTGCTGAAGAGGGTGAAGAAGGTGAGGAGCGGCAAGGAAGAGTGGAAGACCCGGGAAATCATGATATAGTCCTACGATTTGGGAAAGTGTTAGTTAATGAATGTTGTAGGCCCGCAAGGACTGTAAAGGCTGCAGATGTGGTCATTCCTGGCCTTTTGTAATTATTCTGCATAACTTTTGAGTAAATAGGCATTGGCACTAAACATTCATTCAAACATTCATTCAGGCATTCATAAGATTTGCAAAAGCTCTAAAAGATAGAAATATTTTTAATATTTTTATTGATAAATTAAATATTATTGTTTAAAATAGGTGTATTTGGAGATAATAAATGAGAATTGACAAACAATTGAAAATACTTAGCGTAAAAACAGATTTATCATTGACAGAAATTGGAAAACGTCTAGATAAGTCACCTCAGGCTTTTAGCCAGAAAATTAAAAGGGGAACTTTTACTATTGATGAATTGGAAGATATTGCAATGGTTACCGGGTGTAAACTGGAATGTTTTTTTACTCTACCAAATGGTGACAAAATAATTATCAGAGGGACAGATTTATGATTAGGTACTTAGAAGGAGATTTATTTAAAAGTCCAGCACAAGTTATTGTAAACACCGTAAATACAGTAGGTGTCATGGGAAAGGGAATAGCCTTGGAGTATAAAAAACGCTATCCTGATATGTTTGAAAAATATCGAAATGTTTGTGAAAAAAGGCAATTACAGATTGGAAAATTGATGTTATGGTATGCTCCTGATCATTGGATTTTGTTATTTCCGACCAAAGAACATTGGAGAAAACCTTCACGAATGGAATATATCGAAGAAGGTTTGATGAAGTTCGTTCGGACTTATTCCGAAAAACATATAGTATCCATAGCTTTTCCTAGGCTTGGTTGTGGAAATGGGGAATTGAAATGGGAAGAAGTAAAGCCTTTGATGGAGAAATATTTAGAACCACTTCCTATTGATGTATATATCTACCTTGGAAAAAATGAAACGGTGAAGCCTGAGCATAAAAATCAAGCGGAGACTATCAAATGGCTTAGGCAACATGCAAAAGACCTATCCTTCAATGGTGTCAAGGATGATATTATACATAGTAGGAAGGATTTGTTTACTCCTTATTCGTTCGGTTTTGACGGGGATCAATGGTCAGCAGAATGGGATAATGGTTTGAAATTTTTTAGAGGAGATAGCAATGATTTCTCTATACTGGTACCAGAAGATAATTTTAGAGAATTATGGGATGAAATTCGTACGCAGTCTTTTGTTTTGAAAGATGAAAAAAAAGTTGATGCAAGCCTGATTTATGCATTGCTTAATTCCTTAGGATATTTATCAGAAGTGCGTATTAAAGAAAAAAATACTGAAAAAATGATTGATGGATACCAATTAAATGAAGGTGTCGGGCGTGTTTTTTCTTTTAAGGAGGACTGAATGAATTTTCCAGAAATAATAACAGATAATTGTGCGAATCATTCAGAAATCGCATGGTGGCCAGAGTTCGCATTTCATTATACAAATATTACAAATGCTATCAATATTCTAAGAACTGGTTATCTTTATAGTCGTGTTAAGGCATCAGAACAAAATTTGATGAAAAGTGACAATGCTAGCAAGCAGGTCATAAACATGACAAACTCAAAAACAACCGAATTCGTTCGGTTTTATTTTAGGCCAATGACTCCTACCCAATATCATAATGAGGGATTTAAACACAGCCAATTGCGTTATGATGGTGATACAAATGCAAATGTCCCTGTTCCTATTTTTTTTCTTTTTAATCTTAGAAAATTGTTGGAAATGCCTGGCACCCAATTTTCACAAAATCCACAATCTGGCTATGGGTCCTCTTTATATACCGGAGCAAGTAATTTTGCAAAATTGGATTTTGATAAAATTTATGGAAATGGACCTATGTCCAATCCTTCAGAAGACAAGAGATTCCGTCATGCAGAAATAGTATACCCAGGCTCTTTTGATATTTCTTCTTGTTTGCAGTTTATCGTATGTAGGAATAATATAGAAAAAATTACGCTTCTCAATTGTATAAAAGATGTAAGCATCAAGCTGTTTGAAAAATATAGTCCAATAGTGAAGGTCCCGACCAAAGAAGTTTTTTATAAAAATGGATTGTTTATTACTGATTGTGCATATAATAACAGAATTTGTAGCGTAGTGTTTTCTGATACATATGCTAAATATAGTTATATGAATTATCAAATGAGTAAGCTTTCCGTAAATGAGTTAAGGAAACTAAATGTTCAGGTATCGTTTGATTGGGTAAATAAGCGTGATCATGTGTATCAAGAAGTAGTTGATTTTTATATTGATTATGCTAATCCAATAAATATTACTTTAACAGATTTACCTTTGTTCCCTAGAGCAACAAATATCAAGATAAAGGTTTTTATAAATAAAAAACTAATGTGCTATATTGAACAGCCGTTAGTCAGTGATTCTGTTTATTAAACCTAATTGTGTATCGTATGACTGGAAGTGTAGCAATTTCCAGAATGATAAGAAGAGAAAATTACTTGTAGGATTAGTTTCTATCTAAGCTTCATTTTTCTCTGGGGGTTCGGACGATTGTTCGGACCTTTTCTTATGATACCAGACCAAGACTCTTCCTGTAGTCCTGCGGGCTTCGCCCACCCAGTGACAGCTTGATCCGCTTCTCGTTGTACCACCTGATGTAGGCAGCAACTTTCTTGATGAACGGACTGACTGTTACGTCCCTCAATGACCTACCGTAGAATATCTCGTTCTTCAGCCGTCCAAAGAAGCCTTCACATGTCGAGTTATCAGGCGTGTAGTCTTTCCTTGCCATCGAGCGTACCAGCCCTGCCTGTTCCATTTTCCAAATCCATCCCGACCAGCAGTAATGGCAGGCAGTTCCTGTCCGTATTGTGTGCGGTATGATATTTTTATCGGTAAGGAGTTTTTTCAGCAAGGACTTTTCCTTTGGAAAATCTTCTTGACATTCACAGCCTTCTCCAGGATGCCATCCTCATCCTTGCCTGCTGGAGTTGCTTCCTTGTGTTACTCTGTGGTATAGGCATTGAAGGTGGCTTGTTCTTTTCCAAGGTTTCGGTACTGCCTGTACCTTGAAACAAGTATCGTGCGTTCAGGGTAACCCAGCTCATGGATTACAGAAGGTGTTTGTTTTTAAGCCATCAATTTCATCTATGAAATCAATTGTTCATGAATTCAAGAAGATTTATATGTCTGATCCCTTGCTGTGAGAAATCCAGGTGGTCTGTAGTGATCAGATATTTCGGATAGTTATCCCTTATGCTAAGCAACGGATCAAGTTCTCGTTTCAGTACGGATCCGTCGGCAACGGAAAGACATACTTGATAATATGAAGTTTCCGATTGCCTTACTGCGATGAAGTCGATTTTTTTACTATTGTTCTTTCCCGTACAAACCTCATAACCGCGGCGTTTCAGCTCCAGATATACCAAATTCTCTATGATGTGCCCCACATCTGAGGGTCTGGATCCAAGCAATTGGCTACGGAGTGCAGTATCTATGACATAATACTTACCGTTTGTCTTCAGTCGTTCTTTTCCTCGGATATCATATCGTTCGCACTGGTACAGGATATAGGCATTGCACATAAGCTGAAGGTACGCATCGACTGCATCTACGGATATCCTATGACATTCGGTCTTAAGGGTATTGGCAATTGAATGCGCAGAAATCGGTGAGCCGATATTTTCAAATACAAATTTTGCAACTTTGTAAAAAGAACCTATATTCTTTATTTTTCCTCGAAGCAAGATATCACGGCTGAAAATCGAATCAAACAAACCGGAAATAATCGCTGTTTTGAGATCTTCGTTTTCCGTCAAGGCCATCGCAGGAAATGAACCGATACGAATATATTCAGCCAATTGCTTTTCCTTGTCCATGCCAGCAGTCTGCAAAGATGATTCGGCTCTGAACTGTATAAATTCAGAGAAAGAAAGCGGATACATACGTATTTCTATATATCTTCCGGTCAGGTAGGTAAGATGTTCACCTGCAAACAACCGGGAATTGGAACCGGTAACATACAAATCGACATTGAAACTGACGCGGATGCTGTTGATTATTTTCGCCCATTCAGAGATTTCCTGAACTTCATCGATGAGAACATATCGTCGTTTGCCATCATCAGTGATTCGTTCCTGGACATATTTCTGCAATGCATCACCCTGCTGCAATGGAAAATATTCGCTTTTTTCAAAGTTGACATACAGGATGTTTTCTTCCGTGATATGACCCTTTGTAACAAGGTAATCACGGAACATGGCAAGAAGTGAAGATTTTCCACATCGTCTGACACCGGTAATGATTTTGACAAAGTCAGTGTCCATCGCGGAAATCATTTTATTCAAATAGAATTCTCTCTGAATCATACGACAAATATATATCCGAAGAGAGAGAAAATCAATAGTTTTACGATTATAAACCGTAAAACTTGTTATTATTTAATATTTTTCTATTATTAACCCAAAAATGTTATCAGATTTCTTGTTTTTAAGGATGTTTATTGCTATTTTTATAACAGTTATTGCCTTCAGAGACTGTTTCTTTGATTTTTATCAGACTATATATATATGGTCTTTGCTCCCTAAAAATTTACACTTTCCGGTACACTGCATCCCGACAGGTTGACAGGCCGATCTGTTTTTTCATTGCAGTATGTTTTCTAGTTACGTTAAGTGTTTGTCTGACGACCATTGATAACGGTCCCATTCAAGATATGTTGCAGGGGATAGCCAGCCTAGACTTTGCTTTAGCCGTTCCTTGTTGTGCAGACATTCGTCCTTCAGTACTCCGAGGAAGCTCTCCATCGTAGCATTGTTCAGGTATCCACAAACTGTCAATATTCTTCGTAATGACCTTTGCATGAGATGATGAAAAGGCCAAGTTCCGTCATTGTGTAAACCAGTCTGTCCTTCTGGTTGATTCGTCTACTGTAAATTTCCTTATCCTTGTATTTGAGCCGCTCAGGATTGCCGGGACCTTCAAGAACCCCTTTGTGGACGATCTCAAGTATGAGCTTGTTGATTTTTTCCTAGGTCGTATGGGTATTCCTCAGCTATGAAGTGTATTCGGCAAAACCTTTAGGTGAGAAAATTATGTTAGTCCTTATACAGTCCCAGCTTCCTGGCCTCTTCATCGGTGATGGCCTTCACATTTCCTTTTTTCAGGGCCTGCATAGCCTCATCAATTTTTGCCAGATACTGGGCATTGTTATAGACTTTTTCCATTTTTCTGAATTCGGATTCAGAAACCAGCACTACGTTTTTGTTTTTGGTACGGGATACAATCACAGGCTCTCCGTTTGCAGCGATGTCGCAGAAGTTCTTGAAATTGTCTCTCACGCTTATGGTTTTTGCAGTAATCATACAGCACCTCTATCATTAAAATAGTACGATTTTTCGTACGAAATCAAGTCTTTGGAAAATTTATTGACTGGTTCATGCATCTTCTGCATTGTGCGGAAAGTAGATGATAACCGGGGAAAGATTCCCGAGTCCAATTACCATTAGGAGGACATAGGCATGGCAATGAAAGTCCTCATAAAAAGGTAATACGTCATCGGCAAGACGGTGAAGGTCGCTACATTCAGCCCACAGCCCTCCTGCCGCTGCATGTACCTCCTGCTGTTCCGTTTCCCAGCCCAAGTAGGTATGGGGGTCATATAAAGATACCCAAAACCAAAAGTTACAGTTTGCACGAGACAATAATTAAAACCATTGGTTTAATTGGAATTATCTAGTATAATGACAATTAGACACTGGAGATAGGTAAAATGATTCATAATCTGATTGCAGAGGCTACTGAATGCGATTTTAAGGTTGCACTTGAAACAAAGAAACCAAAAAGCTGGCTTAAAAGCGTCAGTGCCTTTGCAAATGGAATTGGGGGGAAGCTTCTCTTTGGTATAGATAATGACGGCAAGGTGACTGGACTCACTAATGTCCAGTCAGATGCAGAAGCAATCAGTAGGCTGATAAAAGAACGCATTATTCCGCTTCCTCAGTTTGTTCTGACTCCCTTAAAGGAAAAAGGATTGGATATTTTGTCTTTAACTGTTGAAGCCGGGCGTTCGACACCCTATTATTACAAAGCTGATGGGATTATGGAGGCTTTTATTCGTGTTGGAAATGAAAGTGTTGTTGCTCCAGATTATATTCTCAATGAATTGATATTAAAAGGTACTCACCGTTCATTTGATGCATTAATTACAGATACAAAGAAATCCGATTATAGCTTTACACTTTTAGAAGCTACTTACCGTGAAAGAACAGGCTTGGTATTTGAACCATCCGATTATATTTCCTTTGGTTTGGCTAACAAAAATGGGTATTTGACAAATGCAGGAAAGTTACTATCTGACCAGCATATTGTATATAACTCAAGAGTATTCTGTACACGATGGAATGGGCTTGAAAAAGGTTCTATATTTGATGATGCGCTTGATGATAAGGAATTCGAAGGTAGTTTGATTTATCTGCTGCAAAATACTGAAGATTTCATTCGTAATAATTCAAAGACACGTTTTATAAAAGGTAATCAGTACCGAATTGATAAACCTGATTATGCAAGCAGGGCTATTACAGAAGCAATTGTCAATGCTTTGATTCACCGTGATTACATCATCCTTGGTAGTGAAATCCATGTTGATATGTATGATGACCGTCTGGAAATACAATCTCCAGGAGGTATGTTTGAAGGAAAAGCTATCCAAGAACGTGATATAAAATCTATTGGTTCTGCACGTCGTAATCCTGTAATTGCAGACCTTTTCCATAGAATGAAATACATGGAACGTCGTGGAAGTGGATTAGGTAAAATCCTGCTAGAAACAGCGCATTTGCCCGGATATAGAGAACAATTTAAACCTAAATTTTATTCCTCGTCATCGGATTTCCGTGTGGTTTTGAAGAATGTTAATTTCAACTTGGATGTTGTAGCCATGCAAGATAACATGCAAGATAACATGCAAGATAACATGCAAGATAACATGCAAGATAACATGCAAGATTTATTATCAAAAAAATATATAAAAGAAATTATTGGATTTTGTTCAAAGCCTCATACAAGGGAAGAAATTCAAGATTATATTAAAATAGCAAACCGTGATTATTTTAGAAAAACCTATTTAAAACCTTTGATAAATTCGGGATTACTTAAAATGACAATCCCAGATAAGCCTAACAGCCGTAATCAAAGGTACGTGGCATCTGATTCCCCTATCATAACGTAAATAATATAGAATTCAGATAGAACATAAATTGAAAAACATTGAAGAATTGAAATATATGGCAACCTAAAATGAACTGGCCAAAAGATTCTGAGAGGTTTTGGCTTGAGGAAAGGCTGAGGACATAAGCTTGCCCGACAGGCCGGTGAATAATCAGCAACACTTTCAAATTTGAAGTGTTCTGCGGTTGTACAAAATCCAATACCTATTCTATTTTAGATATTGTAGGATTGATACTATGATAAACAAAGTGGCTACCCTGAGGGAATGGAAATTCATGCTTTGCCATGCAAGCTTCTTTATCCGTTCGAAAACATTGGTTGTTTCATAGTTGGAATAATGATAGCATATCGTATAACTTGCCGGCTTACTTTTTGCTGATGATTTCTTCTTTTCACTGATTTTATTCGAAAACAGCGTTCTTATGTTGCAAAAGGAACAGATGGTATGCTTTCAATTAACAATAAGTTAAAGAATGTATCTTTGTCTCATAGACTTACCTTGGTAAACATTATTCCTATTATTGCCATAATGTTGGTCCTGACATTTTTGATAAAGGTTATTTTTACCCATATCATGATTGAAAATGCACAGAAGGAATATGCAGTCAGATTCCAACAGGTATCTGCCGGTTGTGCACAGGTTTTCCAAGATGCCCAACAGATTTCAACAGTGCTGCTGACTGATGCTGAAGTACAGCGATGGTTTGAAATTGATACTGTTCCGTATTCTGAAAAGCTTCGCACTCAAATGGATATAGAAAGTCGCCTTGATTATCTTGATGCTATCAGATTCTCATCACTTTTCAGTAACATTTTGATTTTTAATACAGCCGGTGATGTCGTTGCAACAAATGCCGTCCGAAAATTTGCAGATAAACAAAAAGAGCTGTTTACTACAAAACTTAAATATATTACGAAACCAACATGGCTTGTTATTCCGTCAGAGGAAGGCACGAAGAGTGTAAATACCGTTTCAATTGGTTATCTGCAACCTTACAGGGATTATTTGTCCGGTAAAATCATCGGCTATGTTATGGTTCTGTATGACAGCCATTTCTTGCTTAGCAATTTTATGCATCTCCAGTATGGTGAGATGGGACAATTCCTCGTAGTTGATTCCTCTACGGCTGAAATTGAATTTGCCTCTGATGAGGTCAAACTGCATGTATCGGCTTCACAACTGCATGATATTGTTACTTCAGGTACTGATGAAAAGGGAATACAAGTCCTTGATGGAACAGATTACTTTTTAGTCCAGCAGCCGATTGCTCCCCTTGATTGGACGATGATTGGGTTCATTTCAGTCAGTGATATGATTGCTCCAGGGAAAAACATCATCTATACCATCTATCTGATCGGCGTGCTTGCGTCATTGATTGCTTTTGTTATCAATGAAATTACCGTACATAAGCTGATGAAACCGATTCATGATCTTGTCTTGACGATGCAGGCATTCGGCAAGAGTGGCAGAAGCAATCATGTTGCAGTGACTTCTGCTGATGAGATTGGGATTTTGGCACAGACATACAATACAATGACAGATAAAATCCAGAATTTAATGGAACAGGTAGCCATTGAGCAACAGAATAAGCATAAATTTGAGCTTTCTGCTTTGCAATCGCAGGTAAATCCTCATTTCCTTTACAATGTCTTGAATAGTGTATGTTCTCTTATCTCTTTGAATGAACCTGAAAGTGCTATTGCCATGGTCCATGATATCAGTACGTTCTATAGGACTTCCTTGAGTGAAGGCAAGGATCTGATACCATTGCAGGAAGAAATGGAAAACCTGAAGAGTTATATCAAGATTCAATCATTTAGGTATGAGGACAAGATTTCTTACTCAGTTTCCTTGCCGCAGGAACTTCTTTCTTGCCAGATAGTCAAATTCACCTTGCAGCCTTTGGTTGAAAACGCCATTTATCATGGTGTCAAGGAGAAGGACACTGAAGGGCATATCCAAATCATAGGATCTTCAGACAAAAAAGACATATGCATCCGTATCATTGATGATGGGAAAGGGATGAATACAGAATTGGCTCAGAAGCTGCTTGCTCCTGAAGCTGAAATTACGAAGGGTGCTTTTGGACTGACTAACATCAACAAACGGATACAATTGTACTTTGGAAAGACTTATGGCTTGACCATCCATAGTATTCCAGGTAGCGGTACAACAGTCCTTGTACGTTTTCCCTACAGATTGGAAAAGGAAGAGAATGATGATTACGGTACTTGTTGTTGATGATGAACCCTTACAGTTGAAAATGATTCGGAAAACTATCCCTTGGGATGAACTTGGCATGAACATCATAGGAGAAGCCCAAGATGGTTCAAAAGCCATTGCCATGGCAGAGAAGACATGTCCGGATATAATTATCATGGATATCAATATTCCACATTACAATGGCTTGGAAGCTGCCCGTATGATTACATCTGCCTTACCTGATACACAGATATTGATACTTACGGCTTATAATAAATTTACCTATGCAAAGCAAGCAATAGAACTTGGTGTGTTGAGTTTTGTCCTGAAGCCTCTTGACCCAGAGGAACTGGTTCGCGGATTGCGCAAAGCCCGTACTCGGATCTTGCAGATCAAAAAGGAAAAAAACAAGATTTTGACTCTTGAACAGAGAGTCAGAAATGACGGCAGGAAGCAGACGGTTCTTGAATTGCTTTCAGGTGTACCAAACAGCAGACTTATGTTTCAAGAATCAAAACTTGAAGGAAAAATCTGTATTGCTGCTTTTTTGGAAATCAACATGGAAACAAAGAATATTATAAAAGATTTTGCTATGTATATGTTTCCGTATGCACCATGTTTTGATTCAAAGGGCATTTTCATCATAATCTTTTGTTCTGGCCAGCTTGATGATAAAACTTATTTTTCAAAGATAAAGGAATCCTATGCCTTGTATGAGACAAAACTCAAAAATAAGCTTTGCGGAGCAATAAGTACGGTGTATCAAACTCCATCTGAACTCTATCTTGCTTGGCAGGAAATACTGTCAATTTTGCCACAGGCACGGGAAACGAATTCTTTTGTTATTATGACAGAAAAGGAGTTGTCCCATATTCTTGCTGATTTGCCTTTTCGTCAAAATCAGATGCTTGTCTATTTGAGGCTTCAGCAATATGACAAGGCAATGCATGAGGTCAAAGCCGCACTGATACTTATGAAATCACACCAAGAGCATCAGAAGTTCTATATCCTTTTTGCCATACTATCGACTTTTTCCCTTTATTTTGCTGAAAAAGGACAAAATTTCCATACTTTGTTTGCAGATGAAATCGCCCAGATGGATAAGGCCACATACAAAAATGATTTTTCGACGATTGCACATCTGATTCAATGCATCATGGCGTATGTACAGTTGCCGTCTCCGACAGCTGCACAATCTGCAGTAGAAGAAAAAGTCAACAAAGCGGCTGAATATGTCAATTTACATTTCAAGGACAAGGAACTTTCCTTGTCGATAGTTGCACAGGAAGTTGGTGTAAATCCCAACTATCTTTGTGATATTTTCAAAAAGAACAAGAAGCAATCTCTTCGTGCCTACATCATTGCAACCAGACTGGAATTCGCCATGACATTTATGAGGGAACATCCAAATTTTACATTAGCTGCCGTTGCCGATGAAGCCGGATATACTGATGTGAGTTATTTCAGTAAATCTTTCAAGAAATATTTTGGTTGTTCTCCTTCCCATTCCATAAAACAAATATAGGTACGACACACAAGACTTGAAGAAAATTTTCCAAAGTCTGAAGAAAGTTCAAATAGGCTGAAATTACTCCATATATTGTTGCTCTCATGTCCATATACTACAGATAAAGACTCAGTAGAGACAAAGGAGAGAATGTGGATGAGTAGGCTAGGATTGCGTCAGATTCATCTTGATTTCCATACCAGCAGTGCCATAGATCCTGTAGGGGACCAGTTTGATCCGGAAGAGTTTGCCAAAACACTTGAGGATGCTCATGTCGATTCAATAACGTTGTTTTCCCGTTGTCACCATGGGAACCTTTACTATGATTCCAAGCTTTTCCCCCAGAATGTACATCCTCATTTGCAGCCGAGAAATTTACTGGAACAGCAAGTACACAGTTGCCATGCACATGGAATTGCAGTGAATGTCTATACGACGATACGATGGGACAAGCGATGTGCAGATGAACATCCTGAATGGGTTTGCATAAATCCTCAGGGTGCGCTGGATGATTACAAAGGCAAAGGATATTTTGAAGCAGGGTTTTATAAGAATCTTTGTATAAATACTGGTTACCGGGATTACCTCAAGAAGCAATTGCAGGAAGTTCTCCAGATGGTTCCTGCAGAAGGTGTATGGTTTGATGCTGCGTTCCTCACTGATTGCTGTTGTCCGACATGTATCAGGAAAATGCAGGAACTTGGTCTGGACCCGACAGACAGTAATGACCGAAGGGCTTTTTCTTTACAGACATATGCAGATTTGGTCAAGGAATTATCAACTTTGGTTAGACAGATCAATCCAAAACTAAATATTTTCTACAACAAAGGCCATGTCGGATTCGTAGATAAAGCAGTACAGGATTATTATTCTTATTTTGCTTTTGAATCCTTGCCTGGAGGAGAATGGGGCTATATGGATTTTCCTCTATGTGCAAAATATGTAAGGAACTTTGGCAAAAGATGTCTGGGTATGACAGGACGTTTCCATACCGAATGGGGTGATTTCCATTCATATCGGAACAAAGCTGCCTTGGAATTCGAGTGTTATTCCATGCTGGCAAATGGGTGTGACTGTATCATCGGAGACCAACTGACACCCAATGGTAAGCTTGATTCATTTATGTATAAGGAAATAGGTGATGCCTTTGCATCTGTAGAACAAAAAGACCCATGGTGTGAAGGAGCAGTCCCCGTAGTGGAAATCGGACTGTTTACCGAGGAAGAATTTACAGACTCTGTAAAAGTCGGACACTTGCCAAAGGCAACAGAAGGTGCGGCGAGAATATTGATGCAGCTATCGTACCAATTCGATATAATTGACAGTACTTTTGATTTTTCCAAGTATAAGCTATTGATTCTTCCTGACTCTATTCCTGTATCGAAGCCGTTTGCCAGAAAACTGTCCATGTATGTTGCTGAGGGAGGAAAATTACTTTGCTCGTATCATGCCGGATTGTTGCCGAATGGAGATGCTTTTGCCATGGACTTGGGTGTTACCTATAGAGGAGAGGCTCCATACAGTCCTGATTTCATTATCCCTACTGGTAGAATCGGAGAAGGACTTTGTCCTTCTGAACATGTCATGTATCGTCAGGGGGCCCTTGTGGAGGTTTCTGATACAGGGAAACTGCTTGCAAATACGACATTGCCCGTATTCAATCGTACTTGGGAACATTTCTGTTCGCATTTACATTCACCTTCTTCCGGGAAACTTGGCTATCCTGCCATTGTCTGTACAGAACACAGCATATATTTTATCCATCCTGTATTTTCACTGTATCAATATAACGCTACGCCTTGGTGCAGGACGTTTGTCCGCAATGCCTTGCGAATGCTGATCATGCATCCCTTGGTCCAGCATTCGGGGCCTACGACAATCATAACCAACCTGATGACACAGGACGAACATGAGAGGTGGGTACTCCATTTGCTTCACTACGTTCCTGAACGTAGCTGTGATACGATGGATATCGTTGATACAGTCATCCCTCTTCATGATATCAATTGCGTGGTATGGGTACCTCGTGCCGTCAAGTCCGTCAGCTGTGTTCCTGAGTGTCGACAGATTCCATTCACCTATCATCCTACCGGCGAATTGACATTTTGTGTCCCTGAGGTGAAAGGACATCAAATGATAGAAATAAATTTTGCTACATCTGCTAATTAAGGAGGAAAACGTATGAGGAAGATGTTGGTAAGTATTACGATTGGGTTACTGCTATGTTGCAGTGGACAATTGTTTGCGAATGGTACCGGAGAGACTACCAAGGTACAGCAGAGTAACGATAAGGTCAAAATTACCTTTATGAGCCGTGACAGTGGTGATACTCCTATGGCCAAGGTGTATGAAGAACAATTGGCCGCCTTTCAGAAGGAGAACCCGAATATTGTTGTACAGAATGATTCGATTTATGAGGAATCTGCCTACAACAATAAGCTGAAGGTTGAAATTTCTACCGGAGTTACTCCCAGTATCTTTTACTATCCAGCAATTGCCGGATTGACTGAATGGGCAAAAAATGGAGTAATCATGGACCTGAGTCCGGCATTGGATGCTAATCCGGAATGGAAGGATTCATTCCTGGACGGAGCCTTGGATACCTATAGGCTGGATGCATATGACGTAAAAGGTATCTATGCTATTCCTAATGAAAGCAATGTTGATGCAATCTTCTATAACAAGGCCTTGTTCAAGAAAGCGGGTATAACTGCACTTCCTACAACTATGGATGAACTTTATGCTGACTTTGATAAGTTGAATGCAGCAGGTATTACTCCTTTTGGTGTAGGTGGAAAAACAACATGGGTAATGGGGCATATATTCAATAATATCCTTTTCAAGCAAATTGGATTGAAAGGTGTTGTTGCACTTGGAACCGGACAGAAAAAGTGGACTGATCCTGATGTTGTCAAAGCTCTGGAAATAGCAAAACAACTGAAGGATAAAGGTGCCTTTGCCAAAGGCTTTGAGGGCATGGACTATAATACCCAGATGAATCAGTTCCTGTCTGGTGAAGTGGCAATGATTTCCCATAGCAGCCCTATTATTCCGGAAATCATGGCTTCGGATTCAGAAATTAAAGATCAGTTCAGCTTTTTCCCATTCCCTTATTTTGCGGACAAGCCGGAATATAAAGACTTGCATGTCATTTATACTTCAGGATTGATGGTTTCCGGTTCAATGAGTAAGGCCCAGCAGGATGCTACGATCAAGTTGCTTGAATATCTGACAACCAAGCAAGCAATCAAGGCCAGGATGGATAAAGCAAAGCGGATTGCTCCGTTCAAAGATGCCCAAGTCCCTGATTCTGCACCGCAGATTTTCAAAGATATGATTGCTTATTCAAGTACTATCAAAAAATCAGGAGGAGAATATTTTGACTATGACACTTCATCGTCATTGGTTGATGTATCTCGAAATGCAATCTTGGATATGATGCTTGGCAAATCTGCTCAAGAAACGGCAAATACCATTCAGAAATCTCTTGATGCATCAAGGTGATTGTTCACTGGCTACATAAGATCTCCCTGCTTTCCTTGTCGGAGGGGAGGGAGATCAAAATTATAGATTGAGCACGACAATGGATAAATACTATAAAAATCGAAAAATAATAATTGCTTTTCTGATTCCTGCTATGGCAATTTACTTGTCCTTTGAGATAATACCTGTAATTTTGACTATATTGTTTTCTTTTAATACTTGGCCTGGCATACAGTCTGTTCCCTTGAAATTCGTCGGACTACATAATTATTTGTTATTGTTCAAGGACTCTGTTTTTCTTCATTCGCTGAAAAATATTGCCGTGTACGTGATTGCAAGTGTTTTTTTGCAAGTTCCCATAGGATTTGCCCTTGGTTTTCTGATTCATTATTTTAATAAAGGTGAAAAACTTTTCAAGGCAGCTTTTTTCATTCCGATGATCCTGTCTGTAACTGCAGTAGCTCTCCTATGGAATTTTATTTTTTTCCCTACTGAAAAAGGAATCCTCAACAGTATTCTTCTGGCACTTGGTATATTGAAAACTCCTCATCAGTGGCTGGTTGATCCTTCGACTTCTTTGATTTGCCTTATTGCTGTTACGACATGGACAAGTGTCGGTTACTATATGATAATCTGTCTTTCTGGATTGACTGCTGTCCCGCAAAGTATAGTTGAAGCATCTGTTCTTGATGGGGTGACAGAATTTCAAAAAATACGATATATGTATGTGCCTCTGCTTTGGGATTCAATAAAGGTTTCTGTCATTATGGTGATTACCGGGGTCCTGAAAGTGTTCGATACTGTTTACATACTTACACCGACAGGCGGTACTGATAATTCCACGATTGTCCCAGCGTTGCTTATGTACAATGAAGCATATCGCTACAGCAGATACGGAATCGGCAGTGCCATTGCAACGCTTATTTTTTTGTTGAGCATACTTGCTTCAATTTTCAGTTTACGTCTTATGCGACAAAGCAGTGAGGAAGATACTTTATGAATGTTAGGAAAATTTTGCATTTGATTGGTTATGTCCTGTTTGTTTGCCTTGCAGTGGCTAACATTTATCCTCTTGTTTTCTCCTTGTTCTGCTCTTTGAAAGGTAATTTGGAAATATTCCAGTCTTTCATGGCTTTACCAAAGCATTTCCGATACCAGAATTATATAACGGCATGGAAAGTCGGGAGAATCGGACGATATTTTGCAAATACTATTTTTCTTGCTGCAATGACCATTGTATTGTCTGCCGCAGTGGGCTCGCTTGCCTCATATATTCTTTCACGGTTTCGTTTTCACTCAAAAAATTTTGTTTACTTTTTTTTCATTGCCGGATTGATGATTCCGATGCAGGCCGTACTGATTCCTCTTTCTTATCTGCTGGGAAAACTCGGGGCAATGAACAAATATTCAGTATTGATTCTGTTGTTTACAGGATTTTGTCTTCCTATGACGATAATGATCATTACCAGTTACATGAAAAGTATTCCAAGAGAATTGGAAGAGTCTGCTGTAATGGATTATGCCAATACGGTTCAGATATTCATGTTGATTATTTTTCCTTTGATTCAACCTGCAATTATCAGCGTATCAATATTTAATTTTATTCAGGTGTGGAACAATCTGTTGTTTCCTCTGATTTTTATTTCGGATTCAAGCAAAGGTACTATCTCAATGGGGCTTTTGTCTTTCTTCGGAGAGTTCAGTACAAATTATAGTGCTTCAATGGCAGGTATTTGCCTCACGACAATTCCTGTCGTAATTGCTTATCTGTTCTTTCAGGAGAAAATTGAAAATGGAATTATGTCCGGAGCATTAAAGGGATGATGAGATGATATAGGGTCTGATATCTCGGAATTTGTTTACTTCCAAATTGCAAACATCATTTTATACTGTTCCTAAAATGAACTGGCCAAAAAATTCTGAGAGGTTTTAGCAATATTGAACGTTACGGAAACATGTGCTGTATTTTTCGGATATTCATAATTCTTTTGGACTCATCATATACCTCTGAAAAAATATTGTCTGCATGCACTGGAACTTTATGGTATTGACGACTATCTAATGCGTGAAAAAACAACCATTTTGTACATTTTGCTTGAGAAAAAACTGATTGTGTAAGCTTTTTTAATCAGAGTTTTGCAATACAGGTTTAGTATGAATTGCTGAAAACCATGTAATATCCTTGTCTGATTGCAGTTATGTGCCTTGAATCTTTTCTTTATTTGTATTAAACTTTAGTACATATAAAGGAGGCCAGGCATGGGCAGGAAGAAGGATCCGAACGCAAAGTACCGGATGAAGGCATTCCGTTCAAACGGCCATAGGTATGCGATAACCACAGATCCCAAAATCAACAGGAAGGGCATCCGTGTCCCCGACATCACCGTCTGGGGCAAGCTTGACGAACCCTTCCTCTTCATCCCCAACATCCGCTTCAGGCTTCTTTCTTCCGATGAGAAGGAAAGGTTCCTCTTCCCCGAGGCATGGGACCTGTCCCGCCGGTATGACCGTACAGGGGTTCCCGACGACGGTCCCCCATACGAGGGTGAGGATCGGTACCTGCTCTACGGCGACAGCCTCATGCTTGACCTGCTTGCCTGCGACTGCGGGCTGAAGGAGGATCTCGAGACCGTCTTCGGTCGCGGGCGTACCGCCGAGATCCTCACCATCGCCTACTTCCGGCTCATCTACGGACGCAGCTGCAGCAGGCTCGAGTCGTCGTCAAAAACCCAGTGGTATCCTTCCGCAGGGATCGACTCCAGCAGGATAACGAGGCTGTCGCAGTCGGTCACCAAGGAGCAGGCCGACCGGTTCATGGCACTCCGCACCTCACGCGAGGGCGGGGCTGCCGACTGGTTCGGGATAGACAGCACCAGCATATCCAGCCATGCAAGGGACCTGGCGGATTCCCGATGGGGGAAGAACAAGGAACACGACCTCGCAAGGCAGGTGGGGCTGCTTGTCATGTACGACATGGAAACCGGCCTTCCCGCCCATTACCGGAAGCTTCCCGGAAACATCCCCGACTCCAGGACGCTGAGGCTATTGCTGGAGGAACTCAAGAGTGCGGGATTCAGTGACTACGGCCTCATCCTGGACAGGGCGTATCTCAGCAAGGAAAACCTGGATCTCCTCGTGCCGGAGGGGATCAGGGCCATATTCATGGCGAAGACCGGTGACGCAAAGATCACGAAATGCATCGGAGAGGCCCTTTCCGAAAGCGGGAGCATCACGGCCAGGGGAGTGTTCCTCAGGGACCACGACTGCTATGCCAAGGATTACGAGTACCCCTATTGCTACAGGGAAAACGAAGGGAAAGGCCATGGGACGTCGGTTCCGCAGAGGCTCTGTCTCTTCTTCGATCCCGAGGCCAGAGGCGCAGAGGACAAGGCGCTCACCGTGGAGCTGCTTGACGAGGAGGAGAGCCTCCTCGGTCACCTGGAGGGCGGCCCGGCGCCGGATGAGAGGCTCCTGAAGAAATTCCGCAGGCACTTTGCCGTCGAGACCGATGGTGACGGGACGGTCATCTCCTGCTCGAGGGACGAGGAGAAGATTGCGGGATGCAGGAAACGCTGCGGGTTCTTCGCGATCGTCTGCACGAACATGGATGCACGGGAGTATCCGCTTGGGTGGGTCCTTTCCAAATACCGGATGCGGGATTCCCAGGAGAAGGCTTTCATGTATCTGAAGGGCTGGCAGGGAGGAAGGAGGCTCCGGACCTGGACGGAGCCCAGTACCGACGGAAGGGTCTTCTTCCAGTTCGTCGCACTCATCCTCAACTGTTACCTCCATGCCCGCTATTTCTCCACGAGCGATGGTTTCAGGAAGCGGTTCGCGACTCCGTGGGACGTACTTGACGAGATGCGGTCTGTCAGGCTTGTCCAGCTCAGGGGCAGGTCCCCGAAGGTCTCGGAGTTCGTCGGGAAGCAGGTGGACATCTTCGACGAGTTCGGGCTGGAGATCCCCAAGGGTTCAAGGCCCGGTTCCAGGAAGAAGCCGAAAACAAGCGGTAAAAAGAAGGATTGAGGGATTTGTACTAAACCTGCATTGCAAAACTCTGAATTCTCAGTGACAATGACAGGAAGTCCGGTCTTGCTGACGGTTCTTCTTACACAATCTGCTACAGCAAACGGAGCAAACTCATATCCCATAGCAGTCAGCTTCTTGCCAGGAGGACAAGGGAAATCATGCTTGCTGACCGGTGCATCAGGATTATGTCCGGCAGGAATATAATTGGTCGTATACGCCTGTACACCTACGTAATCATCACCCTTTGTCAATGCAAAGTAATGCCCTTCACAATTCTTTACGATACGTTGCTGGCATAGTTCTTCTTCAGTTCCATCAAATACCCAGTCAGTGACAGCGAGGCCAAGTCCGACCTTTACGTCCGGAATATTTTTTCTGATTGCTTCCCTTGCAAGTATATGAGCCTGGGACATGTGGGGCTCGACAATAGCTGCCACTTTGTCAGGTTCCATTGTCTTGATCGCCATGAAACCAGGATAGGTACGTCCATAACGATAACCAAGATTTGTATCCAGATCCGGCTGGTTGATCGTCATGGCATATGGGATAAGATCACCCAGTTCTGCTGTAACCAGATCACAATACTGACTGAACCGCTTAGGTGCATCTTTCCAAATCCAACCACCCTTACGGCTTACCCAGATAGGAAGCGTATGATGGCAGAATGTTACGATCGGCGTGACATTGTTGGCCTTGCAACATTCAAGCACCCTTCTGTAATGCTGTAGTTCTGCATAGCTGATCTCCCCGTCTTCCGGTTCAATGCGTGCCCATTCGATACCGAAACGGAACGTGTTGAGCCCAAAAGAGGCGAGCATGGCAATATCTGCTGCATATCGATGATAATGATCAGTGGAATCTCCACACTTATCTTCACATGGGCTATCATAACGACGTTCAAATTCCCACCAGTCAGAAAAACGGTTACCTCCTTCTACTTGATATGCAGAGGTGGCAGCACCCCAAAGAAAACCTTTTGGAAAGTCCATGTTATACTCCTGTATTATTTTTCAGCCTTTGACAGCACCGGCAATGGCGCCGCTTTCAAAAGCTCTTTGAGTGCATAAGAAAAAAATCAACGGAGGCAGCAACAGCAACATTGCTCCTGCAGCCTGCACCGTGATATGCTCACCATAGCCGCCTCCGGCATTTGCAAGAACAGCCGTAAGGGGACGGTATTGTGAATCCGGGATGACGATAAGTGCTCTGAGCAGATCGTTCCAGACCCAAAGAAAATCGAATATTGCAAGCGAGACCATACTTGAGGCAGACAGAGGAAGTACAATCCTCAGATAAGTCTTGAATATACCAGCTCCATCAATCTTTGCAGCATATATCAATTCCTTGGGAATGCTTGACATGAAAGCACCTAGCAGGAAAATTCCGAACGGGAGTGTAGCTGCAGTATGACTCATCCATATCCCTGGAAAGGTATTTTGTAAATGTACGCTTTTCAGAATGATGAGCGTCGGTGCAAGCGTAATCTCTGCAGGTATGATGATCAGGGCAGCAATGTATTCATATAGTTTCTTCCTATGTGGTACGGAAGTGAAGAACAGTGCATATGCAGCAATGGAAGAAAAGAAGAGCACAAAGAAAACAGTCGGGAAGGTGATGAAAACGCTGTTCTTGAAACCTTGCAGGAATTTTCTTTGGCTGACCATTGCCCTATAGTTATCCATGGTGAATTTGTGCTCTGACAATGCATGCCACCAACCGGAACTGGCTGCATTGCTGAAAGGACGGAATGAATTCACAAATACTCCGCAGAGAGGAAGTACCCAGATCAGAATGAGCGAAACAATGACTACTGCCTTAACTATAGCAGAAACAGAGTATTTCTTATCCATTATGCTTCCTCTCTTGTGGCGACTCGGCTGATGTAGTAAATCATCACGATGAAAAAAGCCATAATGGAAACAACTGCAGCTCCGTAATGCGGAGACGAGAAAATAAACGTCTGTTTGTAGAAAAGCAATGCCAGTGTCTGGCTTTTATTGGCCGGCCCTCCATCTGTGAGTACGAAGACGATATCAAAAACCTTCAGGACCTGTACCAGTTCAGTCACGACAAGAAATGAAAACTGCGGCCTTATGGCAGGAAGTGTGATATGCCAGAAACTCTGTCTGTTGTTGGCACCATCTATGCTTGCTGCTTCCAGAAGTTCTGTGGGGACATGTTCCAACGCTGCTGCCAGAATAATGAGCGCCATGCCCATTTGGCTCCATATCCAGATGAAAACCAAAGCGATATTGACAGTCTTGGGGTTCCCCAACCATGAAACGGATGCGTGCAACAGGGCGGCAAGCAATCCTACGTTCGGGTTCGGAGTAAACACAAACATCCAGATGATTGCAGTAGAAGTACCTGAAATGACAAGAGGAATAAAGAAAATGCCTCTAAACAACTTCCGGTGCTTGTACTGTTGTGTAAGGAGGGCTACACAGAATCCTAGGCAGATAACTACAGGAACACCAAGTAGCAGCCATTGTAACGATGTAATGATTGCTCCCTCACTTGAAAACCCTTTCCATGAGAAGAAGTTTTTATCATGGAAAAGCCTGCTATAGTTTGCAAGTCCGACAAAAGAGCCTATGTTGAATCCCTTCCCGTCACTCAGACTCAATATGATGGTCATGCATGCGGGAAGGAGGAGAAAGAAAAAAATAAGCAGAAGAGCAGGTAGCAGCAAGAGCAAGCCCGATATGCTTTCGTTCTGTCTGTGATGATGCCGAATCTGTCTGCTTTTCATGCTTATACCTTCTTTCAATTTTTTCCGAAATTTTTCTGCATATCATCAAGCAGGGAAGGAATATCTTCCGGGTTGAGAATTGCAGCCTGCAAGGCACTTACCAAAGCAGCATTTTCTTCATTGCCGATAGATGCAGTAATAGCAGGTATGATGGCTGAAGAAGCAAGCATGTCCATGGTTTTCTTTGTCAGAAAAGCACTGTACAGGTCACTGCTTACATGTCTGTTCGGTACCACATATCCTGACGGTGCAAACTGAGCTTGCCCGTCCTCACTGGCTAGGAATGAAATCAGCTGCAGTGTTTCTGCATCATCTGTCAAAGCGAGTGCCACATCGGCATTTGCAATGGCAAGACCTTTTCCTGCATCGGTACCTGGGAACAAGGTGTAGTCTATATCCTTACCCTCGACAAGGCTGTCATTTACAGCGCTTTCTGCAATCCCTGCTACCCAGCTGCCGCTTGAAATAACAGTTGCTGATGCATTTGTTCCGAATACGTTGGCAATTCCGTCGACGAGATCGGTTCCGAGACCTGCCATTTTTCCGCCGGCAATATAGTTGTCACCGTAGAAAACAGCAACTTTCCGGAATGCGTCCACAACCGTAGGATCGTTCCATGCAATATCCTTTGCAAGGAAACCAAGATACTTGTCATGCCCGTTGGTTGCTGCATAGATAGAAGTGAAAAGTTGAGGAATGGTCCATGAAGCTTTGCCTATCGCACTTACGATATAATTTTTCTTTGCAGCTTCGCTGTCGGCATAGGAAATGAAAGAGTCCCATGAAGAGAAGTCACTTTCTTGTGCCTTTTTAGGATTGAACCAGAGCAGATTGAGTACGTTTGTCCTGACAGGAACTGCATAAATATTGCCATTTGAACTGAACTGACTTGTCCAATCAGTTCCAAAATCAGTTTCAAGCTCGTCTCCAATTGAATTAAGGCTTACTGCATTACCTTCCTTGACTAGGTCTGTATACCCAGTTGCACCTCCGAGAATGACAATGTTCGGTGGATCTCCTGCAGCTAACCTCGGTCCAAGGATAGGCATCGGGTCCGCAACACCTTCGTAAAGAACTTCAATACCTGTAGTTGTCCTGAACTTGTCAAGCACTTTCTCAAATGCCTGTTCCTCACTGGCACTCCAAGGTCCGAGAATCTTGAGAGTTTTTGTCTCTGTGGCATCTTCGGTCGTACCATTGGCAAAGACCATACCACAGTTCAGCATAACAAGCATGGCACATATTGCAACCATTTTTGTCTTGTATCCCTTCATTTCTTTCGTAGCCTCCATGATGCAAGTATTTATAAAGATAATCTTTATATAGCTTTTGAACTTCCTCTTATAACCAATCTTGTGGGTAAGATGACGTGGGGTTGGTCAAGTGCTGTGTTTTCAACACGTTTTACCAGCATTTCAACAGCTTTCGTTGCTATTTCATCTATGGGCTGATGAACTGTCGTCAGCGGAGGAATGATCATGGATGCGGCATGGTTGTCATCAAATCCGATAACCGAAATATCATCAGGTACTCTGAATCCCAATTGCAGGAGTGCATTGATGGTGCCGAGGGCAGTTTCATCACTTTCACAGAAAAAAGCGGTAAGCTTTTTATTTTTCTTCAAGATTTCTTTTGTGTTCTTGTATCCTGAAAAAAAGGCACTTTCTCCTTCCTGCATGGAAAATAATCCAGACTGTACTTCAAGATTTGCTTCCTGCAGGGCAGTCTTATAACCATTGAATCGATCTATACCTTCCTGATAGGTATTGCCGATGATACATCCGATCTTTTTGTGTCCAAGCGATATAAGGTATGAGACAGCTGTCTTTGCACCTTGAAAATCATCAATAGTGACATAGTCATGATTGGCATGGGCTGTGAGATCGTGAGGATGTACGATGACAAATGGAGTTTCATGTTTTGTAAGTTTTTCGATAAATTTGCTGTTTATGCCAGATATCGTATCAAGTACCAAGCCATTGATGATGCCTCCGGCACAAGCTGTCAGTATACGGTTCTGGGCTTCCGTGGCGTCAGTAGCAGTTGAGAACACATTCAGGTTGTAGCCACGCATGGTACAAGCCTTGAACGTTTCGTTTATCAGCTGGGATGTGTAGAATGAATCGATTGGCCACCCTACCACAATGCCAAGGTTCATTATACGTTTGCTGTTCAGTGAACGTGCAATGAGATTAGGGGTAAAGTGAAGTTTCTCGATTGCCTTTTCAACTTTTTCACGGGTCCCTGCAGAAACATTTGGTTCGTCATTGATTACCCGGGACACCGTCTTGAATGCGACGCCGGCTTCTTTTGCGACATCTCTCATGGTTGTACTCATAGGAAGACTCCTTATCCACATATGACACCGTTGTCAATCTGACAATTTGCATATTATTATAAAATGACACCGTTGTCAATAGGATTTTATGCATAAATTCCTACAGATAGTAATGGATGATGATTTATGAACCTTCAGACGAAAAGCTTCATTTATTTGTAGTATGATGAGGATTGACACTATTTCTATTTCTGCTATGCTACCTTCATGAATGAAAAGATAGATGAAGACTTGCTCTCTGCTGTATGCAAGTCATACCAGGCTACAGCATCTCTTGCTGAAACAGGAAGACAATTGGGACTATCCTATGTAAAAGTAAGGAAGATTCTCATTACAGCAGGTGTATACCATTCTGACACCTGTGATGCAGTACTACGACTGTATGAAGAAGGCATACCTCCTTCTCAGATTGCTTCTGCACTTTCTATGACAATGAAGCAGGTAAATGCCTTTATTCCATATGAAAGAACTGCGTATAATAGAAACACAGCAAGCAAAGATGCAAGTAAATGTGAACTCTACAGGAAGAGGATCAAGCATGCCAAGGAACAAAGCATAGGAAAGAAGAAAGGAGTGAGAAAAATGACTAAGCTTACCAGTACATTTGATAATAGTGAGTTTGAACCAGTACGATTACATCTTGAACTCTCAAACAGGATGACAGCTGATGAAATCAGCATCTTGCACCAGTATGGCAATGTAAAACATGGCAAAACCATTTCCAGGGATATCCTAGTCCCCTCTGATATCACCCTGCATGCCTTACATTTCATAATACAGAAACTCTTTGGTTGGCAGAATTCTCATCTACGGGAATTTTCTCTTCCCGATAAACTGTATGATTCCTTGACCAAGGGAACCATGGAAGGCTTTACCAGATACGCAGGAATTCTATTCCAATACTTTGCTGATGTCGATAGACCGAACCAATACTGGGATGATATCTTCGATGAAAGGACCAGTTACCAGACATGGCTCAGAAGAAAGTATCGGGGACCATATGCTTGGTACTGTGATGAAGAACGATACGATACTGTTCAAAAAGCTTTGCAGGAACTTTTTGACAAATTTCTCTCTGCCAACGTAAGGGAATCCTGGAGTTCCGATAAGATCGTAAAGACTTCGCTACTTAAAAAACTGACTATAAAAGAAGCTGGGAAAAGCATTGCATTCTATACTGATTTCAAAGGCTTGCTGGAACGCCTTGAAGTATGTGCTCTTCTGACTTCTCCGACAGAAAAGCTCCATGACATAGAAGCCTGCCGGGGCCGCTATGACAGGAAAGGGGATCCAATCGTATGCCCATGTACCAGAAAATTGGACTATGCCTACGATTTCGGAGATGATTGGCATGTAGCCATCACCAGACCTGATGACTACAGTGATTTGCTCAAGGCAGGTATAGTTACCGAAGAAGCCATACAGGAAGCAACAGATACGGTCCGTACCAAGCATCTTCCAGTCTGCATAGCCTATGACGGCTATCGTCTTGTCGATGATGTTGGCGGTATAGGTGGTTTCTTGGATCTTCTGCAGCAGAATGTCTTTTTGCATGGTACACCTTATAGTGATGACCCTGACGAAGACCTGCGAGGCTGGGCAAGGGATATGGGGTGGTCTACCCGTATGGGAAAAGCAAAGAACCTGCTCTAACAACTTGTTTATTTCTTAAGTACTATATTCCTTGGATAGCCACATGAAGTGTCTTATCTCTTAGGCTCTTCATGTGGCTATCCAGTTTCTGGTGTTTTTATCTGATTTTTCCTACTTGTTCTATCCTTCCTGCATTTTTCCCTGATAATTGCTGCTACAGCTTCTACTGTGTATCTATCGCAGATAGCATTGATCCACTTGTTCTTTTCATCTTCATCATCCATAAAGGACTTGATCGGTTTCGGTATTATTTCCAACCCTTTGAGCGATATCACAGGGACTCCTCTTTGCTTACCTTCTTCTTTGACCATGAAGTCCTGTTCCATGCAGTTTGTTCCGTTGATCCAGACCCAACGCGTCTTTGGATTTTCTCTGAGTGTCATATCAAGGAATACGATATTTCTTTGCACAATATCTTCATGGGCGTAACCCTTGCCTGTAATGACTAGAAGAAGTTTTTCTTTGTTTTCTTGTAAAAGGATGCTTTTCCCTTTGAGAAACAAACTGCAGTACTCAGGAGTCGAGTAAATCCCTTCGGGAGTAACATCACGATAGTCTTTGTTTTTGAACAGCCGATGGATTTCGTTCATCATCCTGCTGGTGTAATCCTTGTCAATCTGTCGGACTGTAATGATCATACTACCGGCAGATGCCTTTTCCTGTCTTGGTACAGGAGTTACCTGTAATTGTTCAAGTTTCATATTTGCTACCTTTGCCTATAGGTGTTTCCTTCTTTGTCTGATGTGCTTTTATCTCTTTTCCCTTTATGGTCGAATAGCATGCCGAAAGAATTTTTTCTCTTTCAGCATGCTGTTCTCATGCAATCAAATAACCTTCCTGCCGTTATTCTTCAGCTGACTTGGCAAACTGGGTAAAGGTTTGACTCCCTAAAGCAGTGGCTTTGAGGTGGTTGGTTGCCTCATCGTAGGCGAGGGTAAAGGAAGCATCACTTTCACTGGTTCCTTGGTAGTACAGACTACCGGAAACAACAGTCAGGTCATACGTACTGTCCAAGATCACTCCACCGGCATCGTTATATGCATACATCAGCCAACTGTCATCGGTACAAGTAAGCACAATCCTTCCAAAACCATCTAGGATACCTCCATCCTGTGTACCAGTTTGCAACCAAGTCCCGACATATAGGCTCTGAGCTCTGGCCTGTTCTGCTTCTTGGTCGACCAGCGAATCAATGTTATCCGGTAGTTTGATCTCTGGATCATCCAGACATCCTTGATTCAACACACAGCATGCCAGCAATACTGCACACACTCCGATACCATGTCTTAACTTCATGGTAGACCTCCTTATATTGTTCACTTGCTTTGATTTTTCGGGATATAGAACACTCTGAGGTTATCTTTTCCGACGAGAGACAATGTTTCACTCAGGCCGTTCCTACTTGCAGCATGAAGCAGCTTCATCTTGTTGCCATTGGGTAAGTAGGCAACAAGGCACTTGGTTTCCTTGTCGTAAGTAGCAGATCCAGCAAAAGGCAAGGCAAGCGTATCGTCTATGAGATAAAAGTACAGTGGAAACAGCCTGAGGCCTTGGACTTCTCCATGCTTGTCTGGCAGGCCGGAGAATACCAATCGCTGGAACTCAATCCCTTCAAATTCAGCAGGTAGTTCAGCACCTGCCATCCTGTCATATTCCCAACTGCTTCCTAAGAAAGAGAGCAACAATGTCGTAGCTTCATCTTCTTCAATTTCCGGAACCGGACTCTTCCGTACACTGCAGAACAGGACATAGACGAGAAGTGTGAGAGCAGCAAGGAACAGTATGCACATGGCTATCCGCCCACGGGTCCAGAACTCCTTCTTTGAAGGGGTATTTGACCCTTCATCTTCTGTTTGTTTCATTATCAGTTACCTCTGTTGTTATCAGCTTGCACTGGATTTGCGAAGAAATCCATCTACTTTGGCCGAAGTAGAAAAATGGCAATTAGAGTACTCTATTTGCTATTTTTTCATGCCCAGCTGGATAAAACGCCTTTTCTCGAAGTAACTGATAAGGCAAAAAAAAACTCATAGTACGGATGTTTTCTAATCCGAAGTAACAGAACAAAAGCAACGGGAGGTTACTGTCCCTTATGCTGTAACAAGTGTGAGCGAAGTACCCAATGTGTACGATTCATACTTCAAGCAGAATTCCTCAATGGAAGTATCCAAGGCTGTGACCCATAGGATGAGGGTGATCATGGGAAGTTCATCTATGGAATCACGTTGTTCGTTGCGATAGATTGTCTGTGGGCTCAGACAGGCTTTCTTAGCAAGGGCAGATTGGGACAATCCTTTCTTTTTCCTTTGTTGCCGGACAAAGGTTCCGAACCTGTGTATTTCGGGATTTTTCTGGGCAAGATACTGTAACCGTTCCTGTTCCAGATTTACTGCCTTGCCGCCGGCCAGTGCGAAGAATGCATGTGGCAGTATCTGGACAGCTCGGCAGAGCTTGCGGATTGTCAGGAACTTTGGGTTCCAATTGTCTTCTGCGTAGAGAAGCGTCGTCTGTCCGATTTTTGCAAGGGCTGCAAGGTTACTGGGAGACATGGATGCAAAAGTAGACAATTCTTCGATTGCCTTGGCATAGGAAAGGGTGCCATTTTCTTGATGATGCATGATAGTTCCTTTTTGAGCTAGTAAGCTATATAGCAAACTATTGTAATATGGAATTTCTATTTACGCAATAACTTTTTACCATGTCACAAATTAATGACATTGCTACACATATGTAATGTTATTTTTATATCTAAAAATGGCTTTTATTTGTTGCTATCAGATGTCAGAAGTATATATCTTTTTCACTATAGGTTCGGATTTACATTATTGAAAATACGATAATTTATGTGTTATATATCAATCTATTTCTTTACTATTATTGAAGAAAAGTCCTCTGTAACTTGACTTGGCAATACTTACAGACAGGAGACATGGCAAGAATCTTTTTGCTTTTGCAGAGACCTTTTTTTCGGGATTACCATATTTCAAAAATGAGTTTTTCTTTGAACAAGTTCCGAGGTATCAGTTGATACTTTTTCATAGCGTCAAGAAGGATTACACATACTTACTGTGTGTTGTTACAGCTTGCAATATAGACAACAAGAAGTAAGGATACTGTACTTCATCACAATTGCCTTGTAAGGGAATGCAACGGTTTTCTGAACATCGGTATGGGCCATATGTAAGGCTAAGAGAATATTCAATATCGGGAGGTACATTGGAAACATACGGTGTATTTGCATTGTTGCCATCGCTTGTAGCGCTGTTGCATTTTTTCTTGACGAAAAAAGTCATTGCATCATTGTTCTACGATGTACTTGTGGGAGGTCTGATGATTTACCATGGGAACATCTTTGCTGCGGTAGCTCAGAGCTGGTTGGAATTAGTCTTCCCAGCAGTTGATGGATAAGTGGTAGGCAGAGTACTTCTTGTTCCTGTTTGTCACCGGTGCTATCGGTATCATCAAGGTTTGTGGTGGCTATGTACTGGCAAAGAAACTTGAGAAGTGTATCAATTACAGCAGGAGATCAGAATTTCTTATTGCTATCCTTGGTATACTCATATTTTCAATGAATATGCCAATACTATCATTGTCGGCACGGCAACTAAGTCACTTTCTGATGGAAAGCGCCTACCCTGTGAGAAATTTGCTTACCTGCTTGATTCTACTGCTTCACCGGTATCAGGGCTGTCCCCGATTTCTGACTGGGCTGGATTCCAGACAAACACCATTGCAGTTTCCTTGGCTGGTATCGGTACAGGTGCCTATGCTATCTGGCTGCGTTCCATCCTGTATATGTACTATTACTGATTTACCATTACCTTGGTATGCATCATTGCGCTTACCCAGAGGAACTTTGGCTCGATGTATCTGGCCGAGTACCGTACCAGGACAACTGGCAAGTTGCTTCGTGACGGTGCCGAACCTGCCAGAAATGTCGAAGCCGAAGTAGGTGAGATGAAAACAGAATATCTTTCGATCTAGACCTTCATACTGCCGATTGTCATCTTGATTTTCCTTGCTCTCTTTGACATGTGGTGGACCGGCGGCGGTCCCGAGGCTGAGTCTTTCTCTGCTGCCTTTGGGGATTCCAATACTGCCTGTGCCCTGCTGTGGGGTACCTTTGACATAGTCATCATCGGTATGATCATGCGCCTTGTACTGAAGATCATGAGCTTCAAGGAGATTATGGATACCTTCATGAGCGGAGCCAAGACAATGTTCGTTGCATTCCTGCTGATGGTATTTGCCTGGGCGCTGAAAGCTGCCTGCCTGTGATGCTGTAGAAACTGCAGACTTCTGTATCAAGACCATTTTGCTGTTGGTAGATAATCTTCCTGCTGTTCTTCCTGTTGCCGTCTTCATCGTCTGCATGATTCTGTCTTTCGGACTGGGTACCTCTTGGGGAACGGTGGCAATCATCACACCGATTGCTCTCCCTCTTGCTTTTGCTACTACCGGTGGTCAGCTTAACTGGATTGTCTATGCAACCGTAAGTTCTGTACTCAGCGGTTCGATATTCGGTGATCATTATTCTTTGATATCGGATACAACGATTATCTCTTCTACCTTTGCAGGATCTGATCATATGGACCACGTGACTACACAGATCCCATATGCTGTGTTTGCTGCAGTGATTGCTATCATAGGCTACTTCCTGATGCTTATCGGGTTGCATTGGGCTATTATCCTGCCACTTGATGTCGTAGCTCTGTACTTCGGTACCATCTGGCTCAACAAGAGATCTGCCAAAAAGTATGGGATCCCTGAAATCCGGCAGGATTTCAAGGAATGACAACGTCTTTTACCGTTTGATTGGTGTTTGTTTTGCTATGTGCAGTGGCATCGGAAGAGTCCGGTGCCACTGTTCTTTTTGATGCTATGATTCTTACTTATAAATTGCGGTCGATAGAATAATGGCAAGAACTATTTTGAGTGAAATTCCATAAGTATAAATTTTAGATCTTCCTACTTTGAAAAAAATTAGAATAAAATATTTGTAAGTATTTGATTTTAGATGTATTCTTTTGCTATTATTTTTTAAGTAGGATGGTAATTTTCTTGTAGTAAAAGGAGATGATAGTATGAGATATTGGATTACAACACAGTGGCCTGAATATGACATCAAAGATTCAAGTAGCCATGCTTGTATATGGGTAAGAGAAAATGGTAGAGAAATTATCAAACAAATGGCAATTGGGGATTATGTTTTTATTTATGAGTCTAAGACTGGTCCATGCAGATATTGTAATGGTGAGCAATTTTGCAGTCCGACTGATAAGAATTGTCGGATATGCCGTGCGAAAAAAGGTAAAAAAGGAATAGTCGAATTACGAAGAATATGCTCTGAGGTGCAGAAAAATGATAAGTTCTCATATTTTTCAAATAGAAAGAGTGACAAAGAATTATGGGGTTGGTATCGGGAAACAGATTTGGTTAATCAATTTGGCAAGGCCAGTCCCTCTGTGGAAGTAAATAAAGTGTTGGGCTATAAAAGTGGTTATAACCTTCATGGTTTTGGACAAAACCATTCTGGTATACGTGAGATAAAGAATACTGAATATAAAGAATTGCTAGCTTATGCACATAAAGTGATTTATCAAGAAATTTAGTGTGTCTAGACACCCCTGTATCATCTGTAATTCTCTGTACTGTGGCCCTTTCCTGTAGAGGCAGCACCTGCATAAGCAGTTGCACGGCCTTCCTTTTTACTCTCTTCAGTTGTTGCACGGCCGGAAACGGGTAGCCGTACAGGTTGTTGTCCTTGTGGCAAATTGCCTTTATTTCGTCCTTGAGTGTCTTGTCCCTGTCAGGCTTGTGGCTTGTTTCGGCAAGACAAGGTCAATCATTTGCTGGTATCAGACCTCTTCTGTGCCATGTCATGGAGGATATGTTTTTTTAGCAATTCCTTGGCTTGTTGCTTCTTGTTATCCTTGAGCAACTGCATGAGTGTACCATGTTGTCCTATGTACATGGATAGCTCCTCGTCTGGTTCGTCTTGTTCGATTCTCAGTTGCTGGACCTTTGCGTCCAACCGATTGTAAAGGTCCATCAAGGCATTATTGCCTGTTGTCTTGATCAGTGTCGAATGGAAGAGAGAGTCATATTCAAAGGCTTCTGCACGTTTCCCTGTGGAGAAAGCAAAGAAACAGTCTGCGGCATGCCGTGAAAGTGTGGGGAAGTTCAGTTCCAAGATTTTCGGATCGATGTTGTCGATTGCAAAACACTCCAACGCGATGCGTACCTTTGCTATGTCAAGTGCTTCCCTGTCATTTATTTTGTTTACTTCGGCATGTGTCCGTGGATTCAAGGTTACCAAACCATATTCACTTAATCTCCTGATGGCTTCCCTTATGGGTGTCCGTGATACCCCGAACTGGCGGGCCAGTTCCTCTTCCTGTATTTTTTCTCCTCCTTTGATTTCCTTGCTCAGGATCTTTTCCTTGAGTACCTCATATACTTGATCCGCAAGACTGGTCTGTTTGATTAATGACATTTGTTTCCTTCGGGTTATTGTTTTGTGTATACAATAAGCATAATGCCTTATTTCGTCAAGTTTGGTTTCTTTTACAAAAGTCCAGTAATTTGCATTTTATTCTAGGAGAAAAACTTTGGCTATTTTTCTTGACAAAATAATAAAACAATGGTAGGTATATTGTATACTGTATACTGTATACAATTGTACAGTAAGGAGACAAGATGGAAAAAGGAATATCAGAATTGCTGGCAGATCCTTCAAGAAAAATGAATGCCGAGGAACTGGCTGCTCTTGCAGCAGTATTTCGGAGGAAGATGTTTGAAATCCTTCACCAGAGGGGAACAGGTCATTGGGGAGGTGCCTCTTCCTGTGCAGAACTGGTTACCTCTCTTTATTTCAACAGACTGAACATAAAGGCCGATTGCCCGGAGTGGACAGATCGTGATCGTTTCATACTGAGTAAAGGACATGCTTCTGTGAATCTCTATACCGTCATGGCATACAGAGGATTCTTTTCCGTGGACATGCTTCCTGAGTTCAGGACGCTGGGGTCCTGCCTGCAAGGACATCCTTGTATGACGAAGTTGAAAGGTGTGGACATGTCTACTGGAGCTTTGGGACATGGTATTTCCGTAGGACTAGGTATGGCCTTGGCAGCAAGGGTAGCGCACAGGGACTATTGGACGTATGTACTGACCGGAGAAGGCTGTCTGGATGAGGGTTCGAGCTGGGAAGCGTTGATGGCAGCATCCAAGTATAAACCTGAGCACCTGGTACTGATGATCGATTACAATAAGGTCCAGTTGGATGGTACCGAGGATGAAATAATGCCGTTGGAACCTTTGGATGACAAACTGAGGGCCTTTGGATGGAATGTCTGTCCCTGTGAACTTGACGGCAACAATACATCTGATATCCTGCGGTCCTTTGAATGGATGGATGAGGAAGGTCCATGGCCGAAGGCAGTTATCTACAATACCGTCAAGGGGAAAGGAGTATCCTTCACGGAAGGAAACCATAAGTGGCATGGAGCTGTCATTACGGACGATGCTTTCGAGAAAGGTATCGTTGAACTGAATGCGGATATTGTTTCAAAGGAGGCTGCATTATGAGCGAAGCAATGAGAGATGCATGGGGCATGGCCCTTGTCTCCTATGGAGAAGACCACCCAGAACTTGTCGTGCTTGATGCTGATGTTTCTTCTTCGACCAAAAGTCGGCTCTTCGGTGAAAGATATCCTGAACGTTTCTTCAATCTCGGTGTAGCAGAAGGCAATTTGCTCGGTACTGCAGCAGGCCTTGCAACGGCAGGTTTCCACCCTGTGGTCAATGCTTTTGCAATTTTTCTGGCATTGAAGGCGAGCGATCAGATTCGCAATGATATCTGTTACAACAATTTACCAGTTGTCATAGCCGGGGCTTATGGAGGACTTTCCGATTCCTTTGATGGTGCCAGCCACCAATCAATTACCGACATAGCTATCATGAGGGCTTTTCCCAACATGCAGGTGATTGTTCCTTCCGATGCTGGGCAAGCGAAGGCTGCCCTTGCATATGCCATGGCCCAACACGGACCGGTGTATGTGCGGTTGAACCGCAATGCGATGCCTGATCTTCCTTTTTCGGCTGACTTCGCCAAGGGCAAGGCCATATGCTGCAGGAAAGGCAGTGATGTGACCATCGCTGCCAATGGCATAACTGTTTCCCTTGCCATGGAAGCCGCTGAAATGCTTGCAAAGGACGGTATCGAAGCTGAAGTACTTTCCGTTCCCTTTGTGAAACCTTTGGATGTTGCTGGTCTTGCAGAAAGCGCTATGAAAACAGGAAGGATACTTACCGTTGAGGAACATAACCTTGTCGGAGGATTTTCCGGAGCGGTAAGCGAGGCTTTTATGAAGAAAGGCATCTGTTGCCGTTTTGACAGCATCGGAATCGAGGATAGATTTACAGAAACAGGTCCATATCTGCCGTTGTTGGCGGCTTATGGAATCAGCAGTGAACATATCGCAAAATGTGCGACCACACTTTGCAAATAGGAGAGAACATCATGGATTATAGAAAAAAAGCTTATGACTTGCTGAAGGCTTGGAAAGGTGAGAGCTATGTCTTCGGCATGGGTGTACTTGACCAAGTAGGCAGTATAGCTGCCGGGTATGGGAAAAGAGCTTTGGTGGTATGCAATGGTACCTATATGAAACCGGTGCTTGACCGGATCCTCCAGTATCTTGATGCTGCCGGTGTCGAACTGGTCGGAGGACGTGTGGCTCCGGATGCAAAGCCGAATGCCCCGAGGGAAGATGTCTACCGGCTCGTTACCTATATCCTTGACTATAAGCCAGATTCAATCATTGCTGTCGGTGGTGGTTCTACCATTGATGCCTGCAAATGTGCCGGTGTCCTTGCAACGCTCGGTGGAAAGGTAACACCGGAAGTCGATCATTACTTCGGAACCGGGATTGTCAGTGAAGAACTGGTGAAGACAGGCAGCAAGTTGCTTCCTGTCATTGCCGTAGAGACTTCTGCTTCTAGCGGAGCCCATCTTACCAAGTATTCCAATATTACGGATCCTGTAGTTGGACAAAAAAAGCTCATCGTGGATGAAGCTGTCATTCCTGCTACCAGTATCTTTGACTATGAAATAACAGCTACGATGCCTGTACGTGTGACTATTGACGGAGCTTTGGATGCCATTGCACATACCTTTGAAGTCTATTGCGGAGCAAAGGGCGAGAAACTTGAGTTATGCAGGCAACTTGCTGAAACTGCCATCAACCTATGTGCAGAGAATGCACACAAGTTGGTCGATGATCCGACAGATCTGAAGGCCCGTGAGGCCATAGGTCTGGCAACAGACCTTGGCGGCTATGCAATCATGGTCGGTGGAACCAGCGGTGCCCATCTGACGAGCTTCTCCTTGGTTGATATCGTGGGACATGGGACGGCCTGTGGCATCATGAACCCGTACTATGCCGTATTTTATTCCAAGGCTATCCAGCCACAGCTCAAGGTTGTCGGTAAGATCTTTGCAGCCCATGGATATACCGATGCAGACATTGAGCATTTGGAAGGCCGTGCTTTGGCTGAGGCTGTCGCACGGGCGATGATTGCCTACGGGAAAAGTATCAATGCACCTACGACACTGGGCGAGCTTAGGGGCTTTACCGAACAGCATATCCAGCGGGCACTGAAAGCTGCAAAGGATCCTCAGCTGAAGATGAAGTTGCAGAATATGCCGGTACCGATGCGTGCAGAGGATGTCGATACCTATATGGAACCGATACTCCGAGCTGCTGTAGCAGGTGATTTCAGTCTCATCAAGGAGATGTGATGATTGCCGCAGTATCCGCTGTACAGGCGGATGCTGCTCTTGAAAATTGAAAAGGAGATGGCCAATGAAGATTTCAGTTGCAATTGCTGGCAGCGAAGCGATGCCGAACGCCTTTGTCGTGTTCCGTGGTCTTGAGACTTCGATTGAAAAAGCTGCCAGACTGGGATATGACGGCGTTGAACTTGCGTTGAAGCGTTCGGATGAAATTGGAAGGAAAGACCTGAAGGCTTTGCTGGATAAGTACGGTATGGAAGTGTCCGCAATATCCAGCGGTCAGGTATGGGCTGCGCGTGGATTGAGTTTCATGGAAGAAGATCCACGCAAGCGGGAGGAGCTATCCAGGACGTTCAAAGGATTCATCGACCTTGCCTCAGACTTCGGTGGCTTGGTAAATATCGGCCGTACAAGAGGAAGTATCGGAGAGAGGGACCGAGAACATTGCATTCAGCTGTTTCTCGATATGGCGGGTGAGTTGAGTGTGTATGCACAGACGAAAGATGTCGGACTGATCCTAGAACCGGTGAATCGGTATGAGATTGATTTCATCAACACCCTTGATGAAGGTGCAGAACTGGTACGCATGGTCAATCAACCGAACTTTTATATGATGCCTGATGTATTTCATATGAACATCGAGGACAGGAATTTGCATGAAGCATTGCTGGAGAATCAGGAAATGATACGTTACATACATTTCGCTGATTCAAACAGACATGCACCGGGAGATGGGCACCTTGACTGGAATCAGATATTCGAAGCTCTCTCAGAAATGGCATATGATGGATGGACGACCGTGGAAATATTACCTTGGCCTGATCCTGAAATTGCTGCCCGGCGTTCGATTGAATTCCTGCGTGGGACATACGGCAGGTTCTACACATAAATATGTTGGAACTGATAGCATGTCTTGTAATTTCCATCATAGGGGGATATGTAGCCCGAAAGCTCCATATCCCGGCACCTTTCCTCGTCGGAGGTATCCTTGCTGTCGGTGGCTATAGCATCCTGCTTAGGCTCCATTGTTATTTCCCTGCAGTCAAGTTTTGGGTGCAGGTCATAAGCGGGACATATATCGGCAGTACCATCGACAGACATTACCTTGCCCAGAGTCGCAAATTGCTTTTTCCCATTGTCTTTTTGGTGAGTGGGATGTTGGCTGTGAACCTGGGAATGGGGAGCTTGATTCATTTTATGTCTGGCTTTGATCTGTTGACGTGCCTGATGGGGACGATACCAGGGGGTGTGACCGAAACTGCTGTCATTGCTGAGCAATTCGGTGCTGATGTATCTGTTGTCGCACTGCTTCAGTTGTGCAGATCGGTATTTTCCATCATGCTGTTTCCCTTTGTGATAAAGTGGTTGCTTCGTAAGCAGCATCACGGACTTGAAGGACAGATTCAAGATGTACCTGCTCCTACTGAAAAGGTAGAATCTGAGGGGACCTTTCGAACCAAGATGCCACGGTTGTTGATCTCATTGACCATCGGAACCATCGGGGGTATCTTTGGTCAATATGTCCAGTCAATTCCTGCATCGGTCCTCGTATGTTCCCTTCTCTGTGTCGGTGCTTACAACCTGAGTGTTCACAAGGCCTACTTGCCCATGCAGGTGAAACGGGCGGGACAGGTCCTTACCGGTGTGTTCGTCGGTACGAAGATGACTTATGAGACGATTCTCAACCTGAGGTCGATCTTGCTCCCTGTCATCATGCTGTTGGCAGGATTCCTTGTCTTTCATACACTCTTGGCTTTGCTGGCCTGCCGTGTATTCCGGATGGATTTAGGGACTATGCTCTTTTCTTGCATTCCTGCCGGAGCCAGTGATGTAGCTTTGATTGCAGGGGACTTGGGTTGTGACGATCCCGGCATTACCTTGTTCCAGTTATCACGCCTGATCTCCTGTATTCTTCTTTTTCCTGTGGTACTTCTTCGCTTTGCGTCTCTGTTTTCCTAAAAATGTTTTCGGTGGTGTTTTCTTCTGGACTCAGTATTGAAAAAGGTTTACTTCCCGAGTGTTCGTGTTAGAATGGCATGCATATGAAAGAGGGCTTACCTTCGGTCGGATGGAGCGTGATTACCACAAGACGGTATGTACAGGCATATTTACTGTCGGCGGAAGTTCCATATGGATGTTCCTTTCTGATGATGGCGGGACTATGTATGCTTTGCAGGATATAACAAATGACGAAGATATTCTTTATTGTACCATATGAGGAACTGGAGGTACTGTTCCGTGAGGAAGCCTCTGTATACAATGTGTCAAACATTGTGTGTGAATTCAAGCATATCTATGGAAGTGACTATACAAAGCTTTCTTCCATAGATGCCGATATCATCGTAGCTCGTGGAATCACTGCCCGGGCTGTGGAAGCTTGCCATCCTGATGCCAATGTAATCCCGATACCGATGGGTACGAATGACTTGCTGGAGGCACTGTACAAGAGTCGGGAGCATCCTGCCAAGTGTATTGGCCTTCTTGCGGAAAGCAAAGAAGTATGTGATGCCGACCATGTTTCACGGATGATAGGTAAAAAGGTAATCATGCACATTGCCAATGATCAGGAAGAAGTCAGGGCCGGGATTGATTTGTTGCGTTTTAAGGGCTGTTCCCTGTTCGTCGGAGGATTGACCATGGCACGCATCTGTGAAGAGAAGGGCTATGCCTATATTTCCATCCAGACAGGACGACATGCAGTCAAACGTGTGGTGAGGGATGCCATAGCATCTGCCCGTTCCTTGGAAAAAGCAAAGGTCAGGACCAACCTGCTGGTTTCCTTGCTCAACAAAGGTGATGATGCGATTGTGGCAATCGACAGCAAGGGTATGGTCATGGAAAGCAACCTGCTCGCTGACAATCTGTTTGGGAAAAAACTGACAGGGACTATTCTCGGGAAAGTATATTGCAACCAGGCTGTCAACCTGACCATGGAACTCGGTACTGAGAATGAGTTCATTGATGATATCGGTAAGGATCCGATGTTCATTACTTGCCAGCCTATCGGTAAGGATCCGATGGGATATAAAGTCCTGCTGATTTTCCATAGGGTCGAAGCGATACGGGATGAAGAGAGCAAGATTCGCCGTGAATTGAGCAAGAAAGGGCTCATTGCCCATTATACCTTCGGGAACATCATCACGGACAATGCACAGATGAAGTTACTGATCCTCAAAGCCAAGCGATATGCATCGGTCGAAGGATCAATCCTACTTGTCGGTGAGACTGGAACGGGCAAGGAAATGTTTGCCCAGAGCATCCACAATGCCTCTTCAAGACGTAACGGTCCTTTTGTTGCTCTCAATTGTGCCGCGTTGTCGGAACAGTTGTTGGAAAGTGAACTGTTCGGATATGCCCCCGGGGCCTTCACCGGTGCTCGGAAGGAAGGTAAAGTCGGTTTGTTCGAATTGGCACATACGGGTACGATTTTCCTTGATGAGATAGGAGAGATGCCGATACAGCTACAGGCCAAGTTGCTGCGGGTGCTGCAGGAACATGAGATAATGCGTGTGGGCGGGGATTCAGTAATCCCGGTCGATGTACGGGTCATCAGTGCGACGAATGTCGATATCAGTGAACGGATCAAGCACAATACGTTCAGGCTTGATTTGTTCTATCGGCTGGGACTGTTCATACTGAGTCTTCCTCCCCTTCGGTCGAGGGAATCTGATATACCTTTGCTATTTACATATTTTCTCAGACAGTATTGCATCGCAGCCAAGCGTGAAGTTCCACGGCTTACAAGTTCTGCCTGCCGGTTGTTGGAGGAGTATGCCTGGCCAGGTAATATCAGGGAGTTGAAGAATGGAGCCCAGCGATTGGCTGTATTGAACCGTTCCTCAATCGTTGATGAAACAGCCGTCCGAGATTTGGACATCAATACATCGATGTTTCAGAAACAGGCCGTCGAACAAAAGTCTACCCGGAAAATGAGCGCATGTGAGATTGCCATGCTATACAAGGAAAGCGGGTTGAGCAAAGAAGAATTTGCCGAGGAATTCGACATAAGCAGGACAACATTATGGCGGAAACTGTCTGAAGCGAAAAGATAATTTGATATATAGCAAGTTACTGACATATTGCATTAGAAGCCATTTCCTGCTGCATGTCGATGGTTTCTGTGCTATTTCCTTATCCTCTTACTTCGTTATGTTTTATCTGACCGTTCAGAACGTGTTTCATGGGCGTTGAATGAAACATACCATTGGTTCCAAGAGAAAAGTTGGCGAAGGTACTTAAGTAAATTTTTATATTTAATTAGTTTCTATATATGTAAATAATCTGATGTTTTTAAAATATTGTAAAAAAGGTCGATGTGGGTATGTGCAGTTGGCATGTGTTTTGCTGTAGTACTCCTTGAAAGCAAAAGAGAGGAGTGTCTATGAGAATAGCCAGACCAATCCTAGGGGCCTTACTAGGAAAGACGACCGAAGTCAAAACGGAAATGATTGTAACATTGTCAAAAAACAGCTTCTTCGTGAAGTGTTGCTAGCCATTGGTCATCAGTGATCACAGGAACCTTGGCATGTTTCCGATGCTTGCTGGAGAAACTTGTTTTACGTATGGTGTCTGAACTTTTCATGTTCGGATATAAGGCAGGCTTCTGCTTTGCACCGTTGGACAGGATCACTTTAAGGCAACAGGTTTTATGTGAAGAACAGGTCAACGGAAAAGGATGCAAAATATGAATAAGTTCAGAAAGTTAAAGACAAAGATTATCATTCCGATTGCTACTTTTGTCTTCGGTGCCGTCTTTGCGTTTCTTGGGATAACCAAGTATGGCTTCTATCATGCAACAAAGGGGCCATTACCGGGATTTTTCCCGTCTATTGTCGGTATCTGTCTCATGATTGTCAGCGTGCTGACCTTGTTGCAGGCTCGATCGGATGATGATCAACACAGCAGGAAGGAAAATTGGTATCCGGTTCTTGGTACCTTGGCTATCCTGCTTGGATGCTTGGTTTTCGGCATGTATCTGTCACTTGGGATATTCCTGTTCTGGTGGGTACGTATCTATGAAAAGGCCAGCTGGAAAGCCACCATAATATGTTTCATCATTATGGGTGTCATTGTAATCGGAGCTTTTGGCTGTTGGCTCAACATAGATTTTCCAAAAGGTTTGCTATTTAGCTGGATGTAAGGGAGGTAGATGAATGCATAATCTCATATTGCTGGGCAACGGTCTTCTCAATGTCCTGTCGATACAGAATCTGTTGGTTACCGGTTTGGGTGCAATTCTGGGCTTGATGGTCGGAGCCATGCCTGGAATAGGTTCTTTGGCTGGCGTTGCACTGTTGCTTCCTCTTACCTATAAGTTTAATCCAACGACAGCAATCATCATGCTGGGTGCACTGTATTATTCGAATATGTACGGAGGCTCCTTCAGTGCCATCCTGCTGAATATTCCTGGAGACAGCCCTGCGGTTATGACGACATTGGATGGCTATCCTATGGCTACAGTGAAGAAGCGGCCTGGACAAGCCTTATATACATCCAATTTGTCTTCCTTCATCGGTGGATTTATCGGTATTGCAATCCTCATATTCATGGGACCTGCACTGGCCGAGTTCGGGTTGAAGTTCGGTCCTGTTGAGATGACAGCCCTGCTTCTGGTGGCTATGACTAGCATTGGATGGTTGGTGGGGGATAACCCTACGAAAGGCGTTGTCCTTACCCTTGCCGGTATATTGGTTGCGACTGTAGGCATGGATACGCTGACAGGTTCACCGAGATATGATTTCGGCAATGTATTCCTGTTGGGGGGTATACCTTTCATCCCGTTTGTTATCGGTACTGTCGGTTTTGCCCAAGTTATGAAGCTGATTGATGAAAAGGATGTCGGTACAAAAACAGTGGTTGAAGGAAAGATGTCCCTGAAGGGTTCCTTGCTGTCCCGGCATGAATTGCGCCGACTGTTGCCTCCTGCTATCAGGAGTGGTTTCATGGGAACGTTCGTGGGAGTGTTACCTGGAGCTGGTGCGACGACGGGTTCATTCCTTGGCTATGCCATGCAGAAAGGCTTCAAGAGCGAAGAACCGTTGGGGACCGGTGCCATCGAAGGCATTGCTGCCTGTGAAGCTGCGAACAATGCTGCAGCTGCTGGTTCCTTTGCACCCTTGCTTGCCCTTGGAATTCCTGGTTCGGGTACCGGAGCTGTCCTTCTCGGCGGATTGATGATGTGGGGGCTGAATCCCGGACCTCTGCTTTTTTCTTCCCAACCTGAATTCTGCTGGAGCTTGATTGCTTCCCTGATGTTGGCAAATCTGCTGACGCTAGCCATCGCTTTGGGAATCATCCCATGGATAACTCGGATTTTGTCTGTTCCGATAAAGTTGATGATTCCTTGTATTACAATCGTCTGTATCGTAGGTTCCTACAGCAGTACCAATTCTCTGTATGGTGTCATCGTCATGTTGATATCAGGAGTCGTTGGTTATCTCTGTGAAAAGAATGGATATACCACAGCTCCCATGTTGCTTTCATTCGTCCTTGCGCCCCTGTTGGAATCAAACATGAGGAAATCCTTCATCATAAGTCACGGAAGCATCTCCATATTCTTTACAGAACCGATTGCCTGCTGCTTTATGATCGTCTTGCTTGCAATCATCGCTACCCCAATCATCAGAGGGATACTATCGGGGAAAAAACGGTAACCGGCAAATTCCGGCTATCTTATATAAATAAAAGGAGTTAACCATGTACAAGAAAATCTTGACAGTTGTTGCTGTCGCTTTATTGGCTCTTCCTGTCTTTGCAAACGGAGACAGTGAACAGAAGACTGGAGGTACCTTTGTCCCGACACAGAACATCGAATGGTATTGTACTTCGTCACCTGGGGGTGGAAGTGATATCTTTACCAGGACCATTCAGGATATCATGACGTCTGAAAAGCTGGTGAATGGACAGAATATCATCATTCAGTATAAGACCGATGGTGCAGGAGAAGTAGGCAGGGCGTTGGTCTCGACATTGAAAGGTACCAAGGCAGATTACACCTTGTTGACGTTCAACAGCGGAGACCTGATGCCGATGGATAAAAATACTGACCGACGGTTCTCGGATTTCCAACCCATTGCCCATATGGCCGTTGACAACCACTTGATTTTTGTTACACCTGATTCTCGATTCAAGAGTTTTAAGGATGTCCTTGCAGCCCTGCAGAATGGGGATAATGTGGTGATGGCCGGTTCCAAGGGTGATGATATCGCCTGCCACGCTGCTTTGATCAAGGAACTGGGTGTTTCTGCCGATCAGTTTGCTTTTATTGCAAATGATTCTTCAGGTACTGCTGTTACCTCAATCCTAGGAAACCACGTGGACCTTCTTATTTGCAAGCCTGCGGCTGCTTCCCAATATGTCGAAGCTGGACGTTTGATACCGATACTTGCTCTTGCCTCGAAACGTTTCCCAGGCAACCTGCAATCTGCTCCGATTCTTTCAGAGCTTGGATATCATGATGTTGAGGTCCCGAACTGGAGATCCGTCGTCGGTTCAAAGAACATGAGTCCCGAAGCCGTTGCCTATTGGACTGATGTATTCAAGAAAGTTTCCCAGACTTCTGCTTGGCAGGATGGCTATATCAATAAGCAAAAGCTGGTTGCCGACTATATGGACAGTGTCACCTTCAAGACATATGGGAGCAAGTTTGAGGCAGATTATCTGGCTTCAATCGGAAAGTAAATATTTGTTTATTAATTATTTGGGCATCAATCTCCAGTACATAACTGGAGATTGATGTCAGAAAGGAGCAATTTATATGAAAAATATCGGACTTATCTATACGGTTCGGCCGGTCCTGGATAGTTTTGTCCCTCAATTGTCCAAATTGGTAAAAGGCCAGGTTGCCTATCACAATCTATTTGATGATTTCCTAGCTTCTGATCCCGGTCTGCGAGGATTTTTCAGCAAAGACAACAAGCTTCGTCTTTTCAACGATATCAGGAATATGGAGCTGGCAGGATCTGAACTGATTGTAGTCACTTGTTCCACCTTGACTCCGACTGTAGAAGAAATACGACCGTTCATACAAGTGCCTGTAATAGCCATCGACGATGCAATGTGTGAATTGGCAGTGAAATCAGGTAGCAGGATTAGAGTCATTGCTACAGCTCGTAGTACGGTTGAACCCACTGAACGGCATCTGCGTGCGACTGCGATTCAATGTGGTTTTTCCTTGCCCGAAATCACATCTTCTGATGATTCCGTGGCCTATGAAGCTATGAAGCGCGGAGACATGGAACTTCATGATAAACGAGTATTGCAGATGATTGCCGATACGTCTGGCTATGACGTCATTGTCCTTGCCCAGGCATCCATGGCACATTTGGCCGATCAGGGTAGCAAACTGTCTGGGATTCCTGTCCTTGGTTCCGTTCCGTCGTGTCAAGCGGCTATTGCCACTATGCTCAACAAGGAAGGTGATTGAAATGAAGGTGCCTATTCGTTCATACTGCAGGCTCGGTATTGTCCATTCCATGGCTTACCCTGAGGCTGCCCAAACTCCTTCATCGTTCATCCGGACCTTGCATCACCTCATGGAGAATCCATGGTTTGATATCATAGAACTGGGACAGTTGCCGTTTCCAGAACAAGAAGCTGCTGTGGTAAGAGACTTCGCCCAAGCCCATGTCGGCTGTACATACAGCGCACATGGAAGGCTTTTCAGAACAGGACTAAACATCAATTCCCTTGATGAAGCAGAACGGTTTCAGGCAATCCATGAACTTGAAACAGGAGTGGATGAGGCTTATAGTCTTGGAGCTTTGGATTTTCAGTTTCTGTCACGGGGATGGTCTCCTGATACTCTTGAAAAGCATTTGGCTGCTTTGGTTGATTCCACGATTACGATTTGCAGATATGTAGCAAAAAAAGGTCGGATGCCTGTAGTATTGGAGATATTTGACAAAGATATCGATAAATGTTCTCTTATCGGACCTGCTCCGTTAGCTGCGCGCTATGCCCAGGCTGTATGCCGGGAAGTGGATAACTTCGGACTGATGGTCGACTGTAGCCATATACCTATGTTGAGGGAGACGTTGGATGAAGCTATCGATCCTATACGACAATATATCCGGCATGCCCATATGGGCAATACATTGATTTCTGATCCTTTGAATCCTTGCTATGGTGATCTTCATCCCCGTTTTGGATATCCAGGCAGTGAAAATGATACGGAATATCTTGCTGCCTATCTGTCAAAGCTTTTGGAAATAGGATATCTCAATCCTGTTTCACGTCCTATTTTGAGCTTTGAGGTAAAACCGCGTCCTGATGAAGATTCAGAGCTTGTTATAGCCGGTTGCAAGAGAATTTTGGAAGAAGCTTGGCGGATGGTGTAGTGCAGACTTGTATGATGCTTTTCCTGAAATATTGAAGATGAAATTTCAAGCTGGTTTAATTGATGAAGCTATCTGAGGTCATTTTTATGGTTTTGTTGTGAAAATTGGCCCGAAGCTATGTGTTTTGTATGTAAGGTAGGAAAGAAATACCATTGAATCTGTTTATTTGAATGACGGTTGTTGTTTCATGAAACAATATTTGTAACATTGATAAAAAAATTATATTTTCCGTTGATTTGAATTTTAATAAAATATGATAAATAAATTCTGTTGAATGCAATAAATATTATGTTTAATAAAAAAATATAAAATTTTTTTACAGCAAACCGAACTTGGCACGGAATATGTTTATATGTGGTTAGCGTTGGAAATGGTTTTATCCAACCAGTAAAAGGAGAAATGACAAAGTGTATATTGATTTGAGTTGGCCAATCATCGAAAATCATTGGCGGTATCCAAAATTCCATAGGGAAGAGATTTCTTCATTTGAACGTGGAGACCTGTGGCAGATTACAGGATTCAATCTGGCTTCGCATTGGTTTTCCCACATTGATTTTCCACGTCATACAGGTGCTGAATTTCCAGACAGCACGGCTTTCCCTCTATCATATTTCAATGGGAAAGCTCAGGTCGTCAATCTTGTGTTACCTCAGGGATGTGCTGATCATGCTTATACAGCTGAGGAAATTGAAAAGGCAGTCAATGCCGGACCTCGGGCAAAGATTTTGTTGTTACGCACTGATTGGGGCGTACAAATGGATTGGAAAAGTGAGGATTTTTGGGATCATGCACCATATATAACGCCAGAAGGATTGTCATATATTGCATCCATATATCCTCAGACAGTGGCTTTTGATTTCCCTCAGGATTATGCAATCAGATTGCTGAAAGAACGTAAGGTTGGCCCTGAAGAACAGCCTTCGCACACTATATTGCTTCGAAACAATATTCTCTTGGTGGAGTATCTTGCCAATTTTGACAAAATTGGCAGTGACAGTTGTGAATTCATTTGTATGCCATTGCATTTGGAGCATATGGATGGTTGCCCTGTGCGCGCAGTTGCAAAGGTATAGGTCATGGTTATGGATGAAAAAAGATATGCTCACTTGGTTCATGGATTTAAAATTTTTCTCGGTATCCTCGTATTATTGTGGATTATTTTGGAAAATATAGTCATCGTTACCCGATATGTGCTTAAGGTGTCCATTCCTTGGAGCAATGAACTATTTATTCTCATGTTCGTCTGGTTTGTTTTTATTGGAGCTGCATTGGAGAGTATTGATGAAAAACATATAGCAATCACACTGTTGCATGATGCACTCAAGACATCTCGGTCAATTTGTATTTTGAAATTGGTCCAAGATATCTTGTTCATTGTATTTGTTGCCATTGTTTGCTATGAAAGCTGGAATGTTTGTTTGCTTCAATGTCATTCAGGGCAGATTACATCCATATTGAAATTGCCTGTTTATATTTCCACTATGTCTCTTTCAGTAGGATCAACAGCTTGGGTAGTCATTCTGTTGCAGAAAATTCGACTTGATCTAAAAGGAATAAAGGAAGGAGACAATATCCATGAGTAGTTTGTTAATGATTGTTTTCTTTTTGATTTTATTGCTGTTAGGGGTACCTGTTGTTGCTTCAATGGGACTTGCTGCAATTGGATATGTACTCGGTTTTATGAATTTACCTTTGAATATTGTTGCAAATCAGATGATGACCGGAGTTGGTTCTGTCCCTCTTATGGCAATACCTTTCTTTATCATTTCTGGTGCATTGATGGAATATGGGGGTATTTCGAGAAGAATCATTGGCTTTGCTGAAGCTTTGGTCGGGCATTTGCCTGGTGGAATGGGCCTTGTGGTTATCGTTGCCAGTGCGTTTTTTGCTGCCATGACTGGTTCTGGGGCTGCCTGTGTGGCTGCAATAGGTGGAATGATGATTCCTGCAATGACCAAGAACGGCTATGATATCGACTTCGCCTGTGCACTTCAGGCTTCTGGAGGTTCGCTTGGACCGATTATCCCACCAAGTATACTGATGGTATTATATAGTTGCAGTACAGGAAACTCTGTCGGTGATATGTTGCTTGCAGGACTTTTCCCTGGTCTGTTGATTGCAATTTTGATGATGATCCTTACCGTACTGATTTCAAAAAAAGAAGGATATAAAGGCAATGGTTCTTTTTCGATGAAAAAAGTCTGGCATAGTTTCAAAGAATCCATTTGGGCATTGCTGACACCAGTAATTATTTTGGGTGGGATCTATTCTGGTATATTTACCCCGACTGAAGCTGCTGCTGCCAGCTGTCTATATGCCATTGTCATCGGACTGTGGGTATATAAAGAATTAAAGTTCAAGGAACTTATGCAATGTCTTTATAATTCTTTGAAAAGTGTCGGAATGATTCTTAGCATTGTTGCTGTCACACAATTGTTCAGTTGGATTCTTACGCGACAAGGATTGCCTCAGATGATTGCACAGATGTGCACTCATATTTCCAATGATCCAAAAGTGTTCATGATTCTGGTAGGTATGGTGTTGCTTGTGGTCGGTTGTTTTCTCGATCCTGTTCCTGCCGTATTGATTTTTGCACCTATCCTCACTCCGGCAGCAAGTGCAATGGGTATTGATCCGATACAGTTTGGTGTAGTGATGGTGGTGACCTTTTGTATTGGTCTGATAACACCTCCTGTCGGCATGACACTTTTTGTTGCTTCGGGTATCGGTGAACGTCCTGTGATGTCGATAAGCAAGAAGATTTGGCCTTTTGTCCTTGTAATGTTATTTGCTGTCCTGTTATTGATTCTTTTCCCGCAAATCAGTCTGTGGTTACCACAGATGGCAAAATAAATAAGGAGCTCTATATGAAAAGAAAATGTATGATGATGTTGGTATTGCTTTGTGCTCTGCCGATGCTTTTCGCAAATGGAACAGGTGAAACAGAAAGTAAAAAAGGAATTGAACTTTCTGCTGCAACCGGTGGTATGTCTGCAAGTAGCCCAGCTGGAAGGGCTATGGCAAAATTTGCAGATAAGGTACAGGAATATTCGCAGGGTTCAGTGAATATAAAGGTTTTCTATGATACGACGTTAGGCAATGCGTCTTCGATGATCAACGGATTCCAACAGGGGACTGTTGACATCGGAGTGTGCGGTGATTCTTACTATTCAGGTCTGGTTCCTGAAATTCAAGCTTTTGAATTGCCATATGTCTTTGATTCACTTAAAGATGCCCGTACTGCTGTAGCAGGTAAAGCTGGCGATTATATCAAAGGTAAGTTACAACAGAAAGGAATACATCCTTTGACATTTTGGGAGATCGGTTTCAGAGAGCTGACAAACAATAAACGTCCAGTGACTGTGCCAGCTGATCTCAAAGGGATAAAATTACGCTGTTTGCCTGCAAGTTTCCAAGTCAAAGCCTGGGAGGCCGCAGGAGCGATTCCTGTACCGATGGATGTTTCCGAACTTTATTCATCTCTGCAGCAGGGCGTAGTTGATGGACAAGAAAATCCATTAAGCGAGATATATAACCAGCGATTTTATGAAGTGCAGAAGTATTTGTCTTTGACTGATCACGTGTATACACCGATGCTTTTTAGTATCAGTAACATTGCATGGGATAAACTTGATGCTTCTCAACAGGATGCACTTGTTAAAGCTGCAAAAGATGCTCAGAGTGAAGTGTATAAGATCAATGATGAGGAATCAACGATATTACTGAAAAAGATTGAAGATGCAGGGGTGAAGGTTGAACAACATCCTGACAAAGTAGCATTCAAGGCTGCCATGGCTCAATCCTTGGTATTATTTAAAAATGAATATGGTGATACAATGTTTACTTTAATGGGAAAATAACTGATATTGTTTCAGAGAAGGCATGGAAATTAGTTTTCTATGCCTTTTTTTTTACAAAATCTAAACAGAAATTTTGGCATGTTTAGGATTTAGCAAAAATTACTGTGAAAGGATTTCTCAGGTTATGACTCCGTCATCGAATCTAAATCGTTATTCTTGATTCCGACATTTCGAGAACTACCCGCTATCTTTTGTCCATTGCAATGTACTGGGGTTTGCATCGGTCTTGGTAAGCCTGGTATGAACTTTCACAGCAGACAGTGAATCAAGCCGATTCTTTTTTCAGCATAGGGGATTCGATAAAAATTCTATCGATTGGTTGAAATCATTGACTCACCGCAAAAACAGATTTAGAAATTATACTACATTTGGACAGCAGATCTAGGTATGGTTTTTACCGCTGACTATTACAGAGACGCCATCAGGGATTGCTATGATCTTTGCCTGAGGATTACCCACAATGTTTTCTGCCAGCTTCAATGCTTCTTCTATGCTGTGGGCCGGAATCATGTGCAAAGCACGTACCATGTCGTCGGGAGCTTCCGATATGTAGATGACCGTTGCTTTCTGCAAAATCCTGATGAAGATCTGTGTCTGCCATTGATCGGGGACGGTAGCTGTACGGTCCCTGTCCATGAACAGTCTGAGTGTCTTGCTGATATCTGGTTCATCTGCCATTTGGTGATAGAAAGCATCTCCACCGGTACCATCGTTTGACCGTGCAAGCATAATGATGACTCCTGATTTAGTTACTGCAGCTTCAGCGGCGGTCATCCCCTTGACGGCTTGGTAGATATTCTGGTCAAGTGGATAACCACCGTTGGTGGAGATGACTATCGGGGCTGGAGTTGTTTCAACCTTGCACATGTTGCTCAGAAACCGACAACCTACCTCATGTGCTGCTTCCGTATCTCCTGCGACTGCATATATGGGAGATTTGCTAGCATCTATGACCACGTTGACGATGAAGGCTAACTTCGCCTTGCGGGCGGCCCAGACCATGTCCTTATGTATCAAGTTACCTTCCAGAATTCCTGTCCTGGAATGGGAATCTGCAATGAATTCTGAGCAATGGTTGGCCAGTACCGTCGTCCTAGAGGCAACGCCAGGCAGGACACTCTTCCGTGATCCTGAGTATCCGGCAAAGAAGTGAGGTTCTATGAATCCTTCGGATACCAACAGGTCAGCCTCGACGGCCAACCTGTTGATCAGGCAGGTACCGCCGCTTGGCAGTGTACCGATGTCAACTACAGGAGAAGTATCACAGTCATGGATAACAATTTGTTCTTTGTCGACTATTTCTCTCCCAAATTTAGCAATTAGTTCTTGTTTTGTCGTTCCACGATGACAACCGGTTGCAATCAATATGGTAATTTTAGCTTTAGGATTGCCTTTGCGTATTTCCCTTAACATTGCAGGCATGATAAGTTTGCTTGGTACTGGCCTAGTATGATCACTGGCCAACAGAACGATGTGCTGGCGATTTTCTGAGAGTTCACACAGCTTCTTGCTGCCGATAGGATGTTCCAAGGCTTCATTGATAAGTTCCTGTGGGGAAGCCGGTGCCTTGTATTTGTGCAGGGGTGATACCAAGATGTCCTGTATCCTGTCTTCAGGGATGTCGGCATGGATTTTGCTTTGTCCGAAAGGAAAGTCAATAGTCATGTATGCTACCTCTTATTTTTTTTGTATACAGTATACAATATACTTCAATAGTAATTCTTTGTGATTCTTTGTTCAAGATGAAATTGAATGTTTTCCAGAGCTGTAAGTTCCTGACTGAAGTGTTTCATTGGTCTGTTTGTGGTCTCAAATGAACAGCAATTGAAACAGACGGGTAAGCATTTTATTCAAAATCAAATGAGATGTATTGTAAATAAAATTTTTTTCCCATGCTAATTGCTTATTGTATGCTAATTACGTAGAAATATTTTATTAACAAACAGAATGGTCGTTTCTTCTATGAATTTTGGCATGGAAGTTGCTTGGAAAATGTTGCGGATGAAGTGCTGTTGGATGTGGGATACTGTACCTAAGCTGATGAGATTCGTCCGTTTCATATTTGACATAAGGAGATTTCAGAGTATGAATGAAAAACCTGTTCTAGGTATATTGCTCGGCGATGCTGCCGGTGTCGGTTCAGAGATACTTGCTAAATTAGCTTCTTCCCATTTCTTCGATGCATATTGCAGGCCTCTGTTCATCGGTGATATACGTGTTATGCAAAGAGGATTCGATGTTATAGGAAAAACTTCATGCATCAAGGCAATTGAGGATGCTCGTGAGGCTTCATGGGACCAAGAGGGGTTTTATCCTCTCTTGAATCGAAAAAATGTTGATCCTTGTAAGGTTCCATTCGGGAAGGTATCTCTTATTGCAGGACGTGCCTGTATCGATATGCTGGCGACAGCAGTGCAGTTGAGCAAAGAAAAACTGATTGCAGGATTTTGCTTCGTTCCTTTGAACAAAGCTGGCTTGCGTGAAGCTGGCTGCCTTTATGAAAGTGAACATCATTTTCTTGCTCATGCCTTTGGCGTGACCGGGCCTTTCGGTGAGATAAATGTCGTCGATGACTTATGGTCCACAAGAACAACCAGCCATATTCCCATCAAGGATGTGAGTAGCAGCCTTTCTGTTGAAAGGATTGACAATTCGATTTTCCTGTGCAATGAAGCCTTGAAATCGAGTGGAGTCAAGAAACCTAGGATTGCCATCTGCGCCTTGAATCCTCATTGTGGCGAGAACGGTAAGTGTGGCACCGAAGAAATTGAGATTATTACACCAGCCATTGAAAAAGCAGAAGCTATGGGTATTGATGTTACAGGACCTTATTCTTCTGATATTACGTTCATCAAGGCCTTCAAAGGTGATTTTGACGGGGTCGTGACTATGTATCATGACCAAGGACAGATTGCACTCAAACTCAAAGGTTTTGACCAAGGCATAACGATTGCAGGGGGGATGCCTGTGCCGATTGCAACCTGTGCTCATGGAACAGCCTATGATATAGCTGGAACTGGGGTTGTCAATCCTCATGCATTTGAGAATGCAGTCAGGATGGTAAGTCGAATGGCTGAGCATCTTGCACAAGAATAAAAGGAAAAAGGAAAAAACAAAAGGAGAAAACAATGAAAAAGATTTTTTTGAGTTTGATTATTGCCAGTGTATGCAGCTTTACTTTGATGGCAAATGGTACTGCGGAGGTCAATCACAGTTATCCTACGAAACCTGTTAAGATTGTGGTTCCCTATGGTGCAGGCGGAGGTTCAGACATTACAATTCGTTTGCTTGCAAAATATATGGAACCGACCCTTGGCCAAAATATTGTCATACAAAATGTAAGCGGTGGCAGTGGAACCATTGGGTGGACTCAGGTCTCTGAAGCAAAACCAGATGGATATACACTTAGTTATGGGGATTGCCTGATGTCCAATGGTCAACTTTTGTTTAAGGGAATTACCTATGATAATACATCCTTTACTCCTATTGCCATGTATGCCAATGACCCTCATATCATCGTTGTTTCAAAGAATTCGGGTATTACAAGCTTCCAGCAGTTGGTTGAATATGTAAAACAGCATCCGGGTCAGGTAACTTTCGGACTTGGTGGGGCCTGGACCAGCCATGATTTCTTAAGGCTGAGTTTGGAAGAAGCCACTGGGATTTCATTCAAGAGGATGGTATTCCAGAGTGGTGCACTGGCAGTCACTGCCGTTGCAGGTGGCAATTGTATGGTAGCTGTACCATTCGTAAGTGAGGCCCTTGCACAGATTGAGGCTGGCAATGTCATTCCTTTAGCTGTATCGAGTGTAAAGAGGATTGATGTAGCCCCTCAGATTCCAACTATCAAAGAATGTGGCGTTGACTATACGCATACAATGTGGAGAGGTATCATTGCTCCGGCTGGGTTACCGGATAATATAATTCATACTGTGGATACTGCAATTGGAAAAGCTTTTGATAATCCTGAATATATCAAAGCTGCAAAAAATGCTGGTTCTTTCCCAGAGTATATGGGATATGACCAATTCCATGACTATTTCAATCAGAATCATGAAACGTATAAAGCATTGATTACAAAAGCATTAAGTGAAACCAACTAATTGTTTTTTGAAAACGGCCGATAATTTATCTGGCCGTTTTCTGATGAAGAAAGGAGAAAAATCGATGGGAAAACTTAATGGTAACAGATTGTTTATCTTGGCATTCATCGGACTGCTTGTTGCCTTTGCAACGCAATTGCCGGCAATGCCTGCAACTGCTGCACACTATCCTTTGGTATTATTGATAGCTAGTTTTGTCCTTTCCTTATGGTTGTTGTTCGATAAACAAAAAGAAGAACAGCATCTGGACTCTTGGTGTGTAATTCATGTCTGTGTGTTTGCATTGGCTGTTATAGCATATATTTTTCTAATGTCATATATCGGCTATGTGATTTCTACCTTGCTGTTTTTGTTTTCTAGTCTTTTATATCTGAAAATACCTAGTAAGAAAGTGCTATTTATTTTTCCTGTAGTCGTTACTCTGTTGCTCTATATATTTTTTACCGATGTCCTCAATGTCTATTTACCGGCTGGACATATATTTTCTTGAGTGTTTTTTCGGGAGCGTTATGATGATTCACAACATTCTTTTGGGCTTGTCTGGGGTATTTACCATACAAAATTTCTTTTTTATGGTACTTGGTATTATCATTGGAATTATTTTTGGCGCGTTGCCTGGTTTCAGTGCAACGATGGGCGTGGCTGTCTTTGTACCATTTTCATATGTGCTTTCTTCGGGTGCCGCAATGTTGTTGTTGTCAGGAATATACTGTGGTGGTGTGTATGGAGGTTCGATTCCTGCTGTTTTGATTGGCATCCCTGGTACTCCTGCAAGCGTACCGACTGCTATAGATGGCAGGCCTATGGTCGAAAGAGGCGAAAGTGGCAGGGCTTTATCCTTGGTTACTATGGCATCGGCTTTTGGAGGATTCATTTCTTCGTTGGCTTTGCTTTTTGGGGCACCTCTCTTGGCAATCGTTGCCATGAAAGTAGGACCTCCGGAACAAATGATGATAGCAATCTTTGGGTTGTCTGTAGTCTCTACGCTCAGTGAACATAATATGAAGAAAGGACTGTTCGTTTGCTTTGTTTCGTTATTGATTGCAACGGTCGGACAAGATCCTGTCCTTGGTTTTCCACGTTTTACTTTTGGCAATTATCAATTATCAAGTGGCTTTGAAATTGTTTCTGTGTTGATTGGCTTATTCAGCATGCCTGAAGTGTTTAGAATGATTGAGAGCTTACATGAAGAGAATAAACAGAAACAAGCTCATATAAGCAAAATGAGTTTTTCTGTTTTTGAAGTATTCAGTAATCTCCGTAATTTACTTAGATCAACCTTTTTGGGAATAGGTATAGGTATCATTCCGGCAGCAGGTCCTGACATTGCCTCTTTCCTTTCTTATAACCAAGCAAAGCAAGCCAGTACCCATCCTGAAAAGTTCGGTCATGGATCTTCTGAAGGCATTATTGCGAGTGAGGCAGCAAACAATGGTGTTACCGGAGGTTCGCTCATTCCTTTATTGACGCTGGGTATTCCTGGGAGTGCTCCTGCAGCGATTTTTCTTGGTGCTTTGATCATTCATGGTCTACGTCCGGGCCCTTTGCTTTTTAGTGCCCACGCTGGTGAAGTGTATACACTTCTGGTAGGCTTTGCGATAATTAACATTTTGTTGTATTTCCTTGGTATGTTATTTTGCCGTTTTGCTGGCAAAGTCTTGGTTATTCCAAAACAAATCCTGATAGTGATTATTGTAACATTGGCTACGGTTGGTTCGTTTTCTATTCAACAGAATTTTGTTGATGTTATTACGATGTATGGTGCCGGAATCATTGGCTATTTTATGACAAAATATGACTATCCTCTTTCTCCTGTAGCGCTTGGCTTGTTGTTGGGGCCTATGCTTGAGGAAGCCATCAAGCTGACTGGTACGATGTATAGCAATTTTGCACTGATTTTTACTAGACCTTTGACTGATGTATTTCTTTTCTTCATTATCCTTTCCTTTGCTTGGCCTGTCCTACGTAACTATTTGTCACATAGAAAGAAATGTGCAAGTGCTGAGGGGGGTTGCAATGATTAGGTTGTTTGTTGCACATTTGCTTGCAGGAGCTGATCTACATCTTGAAACTAATAAAATACTTACCATTGAGGGAAAAACAATTACATCTATTCTTCCCGGAACTGCTGATTCTGCTGATGTTGTATTGCCGTCTTCGGTGACATTGCTTCCGGGGTTGATAGATTGTCATTCCCATCTTGCATTGGATGCTCGGATTCCTGGACACCTGGACATGATGGATGATGCTGAATCTGTACAAACACTTCGGGCTCTGAGAGCCATAAAAGATGATCTGTACCATGGTATAACGGGTCTGAGATGTATGGGTGATCGATATTATCTTGACATTGTCCTGAGAGACAGTGCTACATGCGAAGACATCATAGCTCCTTGGATGCAGGTTTCAGGTATTGGTATGAAGGGGATACATGGACATGGTTATGTCGGCAGGGCTTTTTCAGGGGTCGAAGAATTCAGGAAGCAGGCTCGTGAAAACTTGCATCATGGTGTTGATTGGTTGAAAATTTTTGTTACTTCTGGAACTCCAAGTGAACATATTGACTGGTATCTCAGTAGGGAAGAGATCCGAGCTGTTATCGATGAAGCTTATAGTTGTGGCATAAAGACTTCTGCTCATTGCATAGGAGGGCAAGGACTGCAATACTGTGTTGAAGAAGGTATTTCTGTTCTTGACCATTGCTATTGGGTTGATGAACACAACATTGAATTAATTATGAAGAGTAATTCAACGGTATGTTTTACACCCGGTATTTTCATGGATGATTTAAGATTACCCATGTGTCCTGCCGCTCATGTTGAGAAAGTGAAATACTATCGGGCGGAAGTAGAGAAAAGGCTGTCAAGATTGGTTGCTGCAAAACCTCGATTTGTGGTTGGAAGCGATGCCAACCATGGCTTACTTTGGAAAGACGTTAATTATATGGTACAATTAGGAATGTCTGAAAAGGAAGCAATCAAGGGCGTGACCGTATATGCTGCACATTTGATGGAGCGAAAAACTGGGCAACTTACCTCAGGCTATGATGCTGATATGATTGCTGTGGATGATAATCCACTTAAGAATGTCGCTTGTTTGGAACATGTTCGCTTTGTTTGTAAGGGAGGACGAATAATCCGCTGTGATTTTTCTACGACAAGTTCAGACCGATGTGCTGGTGAAATTTGATTCTTTGAGTGTTTAATTTATTTGTCAATCAATATTGTTGCTTATCTTTTTCCGAAGGAAAGAGTGAGTATTTCACTGTTATCGATATCCGTATCCACTCGATTTTATGGGTTGAAGTCTGTTTTATGTTTAACTCTATGCATCTGAATCTCCATGACTGCAGCTGGAAAGATTCCTGTCATATGTTTTAGATATAGGCGGTTTTCCTTGTGCTTGGGGTGCATAAGCTGGACCAGTACTGATTTTACCTTTGAAGAGGCTGAGATACGACAAAGTATAGCTTATCCGACGGAATATAGCTTGCATGCTTAATCCTTGATATTGAGTTTATTCGCCAATACTTTTCCCTAATCAGAGGATTAATGCCGATATTTTAGAACCCTGGTTTCGATAGAAGTGTTTATTTCAAACCTAGCAATAGAAATAAACGTCTGAGAACTGATTTTATCTTTCTGCGATGCAATTATTTTTCTTGACCAGGTACAATAAAAGTGGCCTTTCGCTGTTTGTAGTGGGTAGCTCTACATGATTGGCTGTAGGGGGAGTGACAATTCTCCACAGACGAAGTAGATCATATTCATGAAGTTCCTCATGTTCTTGAAGCCTCTTGCACGGCTCTTGATGATGCTTATCTTCGAGTTGAATCCCTCCAGGATGGCATTTGTCCTCAAGGTCAGGAAGTAGTTGAGAATCTCGACTGCGTTCCTTGTAAGGCACGCTGCAAACTTGCGCATCTCCATGACCGTGGAGTTCGCGAACTTGATGGCCAACTGCTCAAAGGCTGATACCATGTCCTCATCATAGGCCTTGTGGGTCTCATAGAAATCCTGCAACTCAAGACGGCAACTGTAGGCCTGGACCGTGTCCAGGTACTCGACCTGGAGCAACTGGTCGAGTCTATCCCGTTGCTTGTCGGTGAGGTTGCCGGGGTTCTTCAGCCAAATGTACCGCGTCTCTTTCAGCGCCTTGGTCTTCTCATTGTCCTTGCAACGCAGCTCCCGCTTGCGGGTGTTGTCCACTGCCTCCGAGCAATTCTTGATCACATGGAACTTGTCCACGGTGACGACGGCGTTCGGGAAGCTTTCCCCCATGGCGCTGCGGAAGCCGTGGATCATGTCGCTGGTCGCCACCTTCACCTGTTCAGGCTTGCCGTGCTTATCCTTGAAATGCTCCAGGAAGCGCAGCACGGCAGCCTTGTCTTTTCCTTCCGTCACAAAGAGAACCCTTGCTTTCCCCACCTGCCTGCGCCTACCCGCCTCATCGGTGACGACGTCCGGGTGGGACAGGAACACCGTTATGTAGTTGTGCCCCTTGTGGCTGTACTCATCCACCCCTATCGCACTGACATCCGAGAAATCCTGGCCGTTGAGGGCCTCCTCCACATGGTAGTCTATCAGACGCCACAGCTTGGTGTCGTGCTCGCCGATTTCCCGGGCAACCGTCCTGACCGGCATGTGCTTCACAAGGGTGAGCACCACGCCCTCCATCATCAGCGTGAACCCGCTGCCGCTTCGGGCCCAGGGAACATCAACGGTCCTCACCTTGCCGTCGGGCGTGATGATCCTGGGAACCCTCGCCGTGATGTAGCAGCGATACTGGAAGAAATTGAGGTGCCTCCAGGTTCTCTCCCGGGTGTCGTGGACCTTGCATGCCTGCTCAAATCCTGCTGGGTATGGGAAGCTCGCACCTTCTGCGAAATCGACCCTTATGTGCAGTTCCATTAATGAGGGGTTTTTATTGGCAGGCTCCATCTCGATTGATGTGATGCGCCAGGGTTCCTCTATGTTCAGTCCAAGGGCGAAAAGTTTCTGGAAATGCGGGTCAATCATCTGCTTTGCTCCTTGCTCTAAACATAGCAGAACACCACCTAATTTTGAATACTCGTTTGGGTCTTACCCACTAGGAATAGCGAATAGCCATAAAAGTTTTACAATAGCATTTGCGTGTGCGGACACGTTATACGGTAATGTATATTGTATATTATCAGAATGTAGGTGCTTGCCAATATGAATTATGAAAATCAGGGGATTTAGTTGTCCTTGCTTTTAGGAGCAGGATGTATCATCAAGAAGTCGTTTTTATTTGTTACATTGAATATACAAAAGGAGAATTTTATGAAACTAGGATTTAATGAAGGCTGTGACCGCTTCTGCAAGGATCACTCAGTCATGAAAGACTTGGAATACTGTGAGAAGTATGGATTTGAATTCATCGATGTACAGTCATGGTGCTTGGAAAAGGATCTGGAAGCAAAGAAATACAAATTGGAGGATTTGGCTGACTATTTTAAGACACACAAAATCAAGATGCTATCCTACAATGCACTGGAAGGATTCAACATGAAGCAGACAACAGACGAGAAGGAAGCTGTCATGAGTAAGCTTGATGAGATCATCAGACGTTGCAACATACTCGGTTGCAAGATGATCGTAGTCGTACCTACGCAGAACATCACCTACAAAGCTACCAGAACTGAGATAAGGGAAGATGCCGTAGCCGTACTCAGAGAAATGGTAGAGAAGTGCAAGCCCTTTGGTATCAAGCTTTCCCTTGAGTTCTGTGGATGCCCTGGCATGACCATCAATCGGTTTGAAGATGCCTATGCAATTGCCGAGGAAGTAGATTCACCTTTTGTCGGGCTTACGCTAGACCAGTATCATTTCCATGCAATGGGATCTTGCTGGCAGGACCTGGAAAAAGCAGACGGCAGCAAGATATTCATCTGGCATCTCAACGGCATGGAGGATATGCCATGCGGCGCAGCCTACAATACCGATGAGATCCGGTTATGGCCTGGAGATGAGGGAGATTGCCTTGACCATGGACGATATGCCAGGACATTGAAAAAGATCGGTTTTACCGGTAATGTCTGTACTGTAGAAGTATTCAGACCGGCTTACTATCTGCTGAGTCAAGAAGAAAACGTAAGGATTGCAGCAGCAAAGACAAAGGCTCACGTCGAAAAATACTGCAGATAAAGGATATCGGTTGATGGCCGTCACTATTCAGGAAATAGCAGAGAAAGCACATGTTTCGCGTGGTACGGTAGACCGTGCCCTTAACAACAGGAAAGGGGTCAATCCGGAAGTTGCGGACCATGTGAGGGCAATTGCAAAAGAATTGGGCTATACTCCAGATATTGCAGCGAAGTCACTTGCAAACAGGAGATACCATCGGAAAAAGATAGGTATACTTGCCTTTTCTGATGCAAGGCCTCTTTTCGGCATGCTGCAGGACGGTATACGTGACGGCTTGAAGATGTACAAGGACCTTGGGTTCAGAATCGAACTTGTTGTCCAACGCGACTATGATCCAGAGGAGCAGGTTCGTCTTATTGACCAGCTGATGGCACGGCATATAGACGGACTTGCACTTACACCGATCAATGATGTACAGGTCAGGACGAAACTCCAGGAGCTGGAAGCAAAGCATATTCCCATTGTCTGCATGAATACCAGTATCGAAGAAGTACATTACTTGGCTTATGTCGGCTGTGACTACTTGAAGACCGGCTACGTCGGTGCGGATTTGTTCGGCTTCCTTGCCCATGGAGAGAAAGAAGAGATTGCGGTTATAGCTGGTTCCCGCGAGAACCTTGGAGTAGAAGAACGCGTCAAAGGCTTTCTGGAAAATATCAGATTGAACTATCCAAACCTCCAGGTCATTGAAGTCCTTCATAATGATGAAAATGGTGAGCTTTCCTACAAGATGACCAAGCAGCTGCTGCAAAGGCATGCAGATGTCAGAAACATCTGCTATGCAGGTCCTTTCCCTGGAAAGGGAATTCAGGCAATCATCGATGAAAGAGGTAAGAATGACCTGCATATCATCACATATGATGAAACTGCCGACATAAAACAATTGCTCAAAGACGGGCTGACTATTGCTACGATAGGCCAGGATCCCTATGCACAGGGATTCAATGGTATCCAGATCCTATGTAATTATCTTTTGACAGGTGCAACCTGTTCCCCCGTCCAGCAGTTAACCCAAATCGTCGTCCTTATGAAGAATTGCCTACCATAGGAACTATATTGTAATTCACGATACATCCTTTTGCATTTGCTAATAGTAAATTATTTGCATTGGTGGCAATATACCGTTGTTCAACAATAGCATCATACCTGTTTCATTTTTATTATGATAGTTTGACATGTAATTAGATCAAGTTGCAATTTCTGTTTCACTGATTATTTGATTTATTGTTTCAAAATGGATACGAATAAGTAGCTTTTTATTTTTGTTATTTGAGTTTTTTTACAAAAATAAAATATATATCTGAAGTTTCGCAGTTGATCAGGCACTCGCTTTCAGGTTCTCTCCGAGGGCATCGGGAAGGTGCTTCAGGAAGATATCCATCAGCCTTGTCCTGTCCGGCTCAGAAAGACAGAAGGACTGTGCAATGTCATCGAAGACGGCCCTGATAATGAGGGCCAGAGCCGCCTGAGCGGAGATGTCCGCCAGCTGGTCGCACATGTAGAAGAACAGCTCGCCGATCGTCCTTTCGTCAACATCGCTGCGTTCCATGACGGCCAGCATCATGTACTGGATGAGGACCAGGGAGACATAGCTGACGATGCTGCCGTAGTGGCGGCACTGGCAGCCCTTGGTGATGTGCAGCACGTTCTTGCAGACCTTGTAGAATACCTCCGTCGATTATCCCGTTTGCGGAATAAGAGATCTTATTCCGTAATTCTGAATTATTCCGCAAAAGTAGCTAAAATGGCATTTGAACACATAGGATAGAAATCAACACCAGAAAATACGGAATAATTCTGCAGCGAAAAACACCCATGCTGTCATTCTTCCATTCCAAGAAAGGAGGAATGCAATGCACGGAGATGATTCCAGGAAAGCAACGGGCATCGTCACAGAGTATTATGCCCATCATGATTATTCTGAAAGCCGACGGGATGCCGTCATTGCTACGTTCTGAAAAATCATCACGACATACATCCCGAATTCCCGAAAATTTATATCCAATCCATACAAATGTTGAAATAACAACCTGTTTTGTCTATCCGGGTATTGCCATGCAGAGGTGACGACCACCATGGCGTACATAAAACCGGACCAGGAGAAATTGCGGAAAGCCGTCGGACAGTCTCCGTCGGTCCAGGAATTGTCCGGCAAGGACAAGAGGGACTATGAAGAACTCAAGGCAAGGATGTGCGGCATACGCTGATGGAATTATTCCGCATCTTCTCTTCCGGAAGTTGGCTACGGCATCCCGTTCGCTGTTTCAGGCCGTTTTGCGGAATAATTCAGGATTACGGGATAACGTCGTCCACCTTCTCGAGTATAGGTGGCAGATGTCCTCGTCGCTGAGCGAGGTGTCGGTGCAGAGGATGACGAGCCAGTCCTTGCGGTTGGCACGGTGAGAGACGAAGACCATCCTGGCCGGTATCCTGGTGGTCGTTCCGTCCTTGCCGAATACCACGGTGATGTCGGCCCAGAGCCTTATGTGGGCCAGTCCCCTGCGCTTCCTGCTGTGGCTGTAAATGTACTTGTCGCTCACCATCTTCCCCTGCCATTCGAAGTGTATCCTTGAGGACTTCTTCACCATCCCGACGACGTTGTAGCCCATTGCGTGTATCTTGGTCACCAGCCCCGGCATGGTGGGCCATGAGTCGAAGAGCACGTAGCCGGCCTCTATGCCGTTGCGCCTTGCCAGCGACAGCATGTCCAGGGCCACCTCGGGGGCCTTCTTCACCGATTCCCTGAGGGCGAAGCCCCTGTGTTTTTGTCAATCACTTTTTCAACTGATGAAATATGAAATCATAGACAATTTCCTTCTGTTTAGGTTCATCTATGGCAGTCAAAGCGCAATTGAATTGGAGAATTTCAATTGTCTTATCACTACTGTTTCCAATCAGCTTCCAGCCTATTCAGGGATTCTCATGGAATGCCTGATACAGCAAGCAGGAAAATATAAACCAAGAGGAAATGGCAGGCTTTTTCTTGGAAATTACAATGAGAACTGATAATCTTTGACTACTTCAGTAAAAAATTTATCGACATTGCTGTATGTGGCTTTTTCATCACCGACACAGGATATGCGAAGCTGTTCACAATTCTTGATAGCTCGGGGAAGTTTATCGTGCAAGAGTTGATACATGGAGTGTTTTTCCTGCCATTCTTTTTTTTTGTCATAGCCAGGAATATGACGATTCAATTCATCAATCACCGAACCCTGATTGCTGTATGAATGAGAAGGCAAAAGAAAGTGAGCAAGAAACCACACTTCAAAAGATGGATTGCTATCCAGAAAGACAATCCCTTTGTTTCGGGCTTTACGAAGGTCGTCTCTCGTCTTGCGTGTTAGAGTTGTATCGACATCATGATCAAAGGCACAGCAAATGATATCATAAACTCCGGAATCATAAGCTTTGAACGCCATTTTCAAAATAGCATCCAGACTGCTATGTGTTGCTTCCTTCGGAGAAACCGTCAGATTATGCAATCTTACTTCTCGTCTGAAGGAATCCAGATAAAGCTTTTCCGTGCTCCCTTCTGTAATGACCAAAATCGTTGTATTGCTCTTTCTATTTTTTGTTTTTCTTGGCATTCATACATCCTTTGAGAGAAAAATAGCCATCTGTCAGAGGATAACCGCCGAATTTACCTGCTTCATAGTAATATTTTCGACTGACATCCTTCCTCAGCCCTGTATAGTCAGTGATGGAAGTGTACTCGCATGCACCATCTTCTTTTTTCCTGGCAATCCAGATTTCATCATCCCTAAGCAATTTGCTGTCCATAAGATCAAGGATATGAGTCGTGAACAGCAACTGGCTGTCATTGCAATTATGAAGGAAAGACCTGATGAAGAATTCTATCAGTTCGATATGCAGGGAAGATTCTATTTCATCGATCCGCAGCAACTTCGGAATATTGCAGGAGAGTATCAGCGGCACCATCGTTTCGAGAAACCTTTGCGTTCCCTCTGATTCTTCATCCAAAGGCAATTCCATCGCATGTCCTTCAAATGTATGGGTAACAGACACATCCCATTGTTTCATATTCACTCCATTTTTCTTCAATTCTTCTACTACATCATGAGACATTTGTGTTTCCAGTTGCGTAGAAAAATCAAATTCTTTCATCGTTATATCACTGATATCATGGAAATCAGCTGCTTTCAGTACTGAAATAACGTTGCGCTTTTCAATGGCATCGACGGACATGGCTGTAAAAATATCATAATAACGGTCCGGGGTAATGAGCGGTTCAGGCAACAAGCCACTCAGTACTTTATGGATAGAAGCCATGAAAGTTTGATTGAGGTTGGCCGCTCCACTGATCAACGATACGTTGTCCCTGATCATCTGGGAAATCTGCTTCTTTGTCCCTTTTATCATATCCCCCCATTTTACATGGGTACCGATACGGTTGAAGATAAGTTTCTTCTGGGACTTCGGGTAATAAACCAAAGATTCCTTAAAAACCTTATGTGCATCCATACTGAGTTCATAGACGAATCGCCGGGGTTCATTGGTCAAGGAGCCTTCAGGGACATGATAGAAGGTGATGGAAAAAAAACCGGGAGAGTTCCTGCAGGTTTCATCGAACAGGAAAGGGACATGTCCAGTCGGGGCGTCCGGCTTGATATTCTGGAAACTGTGAAGCATAAAATTCAAATAGTCCCGCAAAGCCACAAGCAATTTCGATTTTCCTGAAGCATTGGCACCATATACACAGGCAATCTTCAACAATTTCTTCCCATCCGGCATCACACATACATGTAGGTCGTCATCGACATTGTTGGTCAATGCTGTTTCAAAACTGACGGTCTGCAACTCTTTGATACAATAGGTATTTGCTATCGAAAACTCCAATATCATGGAAACCTCCAAATCTATGTCTAGCACAGATTATCAACACTATATTCAAAATTATATCATATTTCAACATTATTGTGTCATTTATTATAATAATTTTACATATAAGTTTGCGCCGTATTGTTAGCGGATAATTGAAACAAGAGTATCCAGACCAGTATCATCAGTCTTGCAGTTACAAAACTGTGTTGCCGGTCGGTTGCGATATGGCAATCCTTCTGGTTGATTCGTCTACTGTAAATTTCCTCATTCTTGTATTTGAGCCGCTCAGGATTGCCGGAACCTTCAAGAACCCCTTTGCGGACAATCTCAAGTATAAGCTTGCTGATTTTTTCCTAGGTCGTATGGTCATCCTTCAGTTATGAAGTGTATTCGTCGAAGCCCTTAGGTGAGAAAATGATATTAGTCCTCATGCAGTCCCAGCTTCTTAGCTTCTTCATCGGTGATGGTCTTCACATTTCCTTTTTTCAGGGACTGCATAGCCTCATCAATCTTTGCCAGATACTGGGCATTGTTATAGACTTTTTCCATTTTTCTGAATTCGGTTTCAGAAACCAGCACTACATTTTTGTTCTTGGTACGGGATACAATTACAGGCTCACCGTTTGCGGCGATGTCGCAGAAGTTCTTGAAATTGTCTCTCACGCTTATGGTATTGGCAGTAATCATACAGCACCTCGATCATTAAAATAGTACGGTTTTTCGTACGAAATCAAGTCTTTGGCAAATTTATTGACTGGTTCATGTATCTTCCACACTGTGCGGAAAGCAGACGATAGCCGGGGAAAGGCTCCCGAGCCCAATTACCATTAGGAGGACATAGGCATGGCAATGAAAGTCCTCATAAAGAGGCAGCACAGCATCGGCAAGGCGGTGAAGTTCACCACATTCAGCCCATAGCCCACATGCCACTGTATGTACCCCTGCTGTTCCGCTTCCCGGTGATTGTGCACCGCTGTTCCAGCCTAGGTAGGTATGGGGGTTACCGCTGTCGCGCAGTTGCGCCGTCTCCTTTCCCATATTGTCGGCTTCCTCAGCATTGCGGTGCAGCCTTCTAATGTGGATACTTCGTGGGACTGAGCGTGTATTCGCATATCAAGCACATCTGGAAAAAGCTGAATCTGAAGGACCAGTTCGGGACCGTGGATGCCGCTATCGACGAGATAAAGAACATACGGTACCTCGAGCACAAGCGCAAGGCGAAGATCGTGACCCCGTTCATCGGACGGCAACTGAAGGTCTGCAAATACTTTGAGCTCGAGATTCCAAAAGGATGCGGGTTGTAGGCCAAGCAGATAAGCTTGAAGACAGGACGAAAGAACAAGAAGGCAGCCCAGGTATACAAAGACAAAGAGTCTGAGAACTCGGGGTGATGATTTATCTGATGACAACAATGGAAGATGAATCCTTTGATAGTAGCCGAAAGGATATTTCTTCAAAGTGAAAATACTTCGGGAATTTCAACATTCTGTTCAATTCCATTCTTCAGCAAGCAGGAAATCACGGATATTCCGGTGCTTGATCCCGTTCCGGCTCATATCAAGTTCGTCGAGTGATACGACATATTTCGGATAGTTGTCACGGACGCTGTCAAATACCCTGAATTCCCTGTCGATCGTATCCTCGGATGCGAACAGGTACGTAACTTGGATATAGACCTTTTCACTTTGTTTTTCACAGATGAAGTCGATTTCTCGATTTCCTGTCTTTCCGACCATGACTTTATAGCCGCGACGCAGACTTTCCATGAAGACAATGTTTTCCAGAATCATGTTGATGTCACGCATGTTGCCGCCGTAGACGGCTTCTCGGATGCCATGGTCGGCAAGATAATACTTGTCGTTGACGGAAAGGATTTTCTTGCCGGAAATATCCTTCCGCCGTACCCGATAGAATAGAAAGGCATCGGTGCAGTATCTGATATAGTTCAATATCGTTTCCGTTGCTACCGTACGGTGCTCACTCCTGAAGTATTTCGAAATTGATGAAGCCGAAAAAAGCTGGCCGACATTGACGCTGAGATAGCCGATGACCCTTTCCAATAAATCAACGTCACGGACATTGTTGCGTTTCACGATGTCTTTCAATTCGACGGAGTTGTAGACATCCTGCAGGTATTGGCGGCAAGGTCCTTCCTTGTAGCTGAGTTTCCCTAGATACGGCATGCCACCCAATACCAGATAGCGGGAGAAAGCATCACGGGCTGTAGCCTCAGGGACGGTCTCACGATACAGTTCCAGGAATTCTGAGAAAGAAAAGGGATAGACAGTGAACTCGACATATCTTCCTGCCAGATACGTGGCAAGTTCACCGGACAGAAGCTTTGCGTTTGAACCTGTAAGGTAGATGTCGCAGTCGGATTCTACCCTCAGTGAATTGATGCAGGTTTCCCATTCCTTGACCTCCTGTATTTCATCAAGGAAAAGATATGCTTTTCCTTGTATGGTGGAAATACGTCTTAGCATTTCTGCATGAAGTGTCTCTGCTGTACAGAGATGGGCATTGGTCATGTCTTCAAAATTGATGCAGATGAAGTGATCTTCTGACAGTCCGCTGGCTTTGAGTTCTTCCTGGATAAGTTCAAGCATGACCGACTTTCCGCTACGACGGATACCGGTCAGCACCTTGATCAGGTCGTTTCCGATGAACGGTCTGATATGCCTCATATACAGTTCTCGTTTGATCATGGGGATCTCCTTCATTTGTTTTCCTATGAAAATATAGCATAGGTATAACTGAAATTCAATAACTTATATTAAGTTTTGTAAGTTATAACTTATAAAAATATATATAAACAATAAATTATAAGATACAAATTTAAATAATTAAATAGGTAAATACCAAAGTTAAACTTGATAATTTTGAATTCTCAGATAGATAATTCTTGTACAAATGAATATTAGTTTATTAGTATAACTTAGTAAATTTGTTTTTTTCCTGTCAATATCCTTGTTTCTCTACCAAAGTTGGAGTATAACAAAAGTAGTAATTGAAAAGTTAGATAGAATTGTTTATTATAATCGGTTGCGTTGTTTATAACGATATATCTGTAGTATATTAGTTTGCAATACAGAAAAGGACTATAATGTGTCAGAAAAAATTTTGATTGCAGTGGGCCCAGATGATCAGGAAATCTTATTATCAATCTTATCCTCTGCAAAAAATTTTATTGCTATATCAGAACAGGATGTATTTTCTCTATTGGAAAAGAATCCAGGGATTTCTATTGTTATAGCTGATCCTCTTTTTCTTGGCCTGGAATCCGATATCTTTGTCCGATTGCTAAGGGAAAAGTATCATTACCTTCCTATATTGATAATCTCAGACGGAAGTTTCCAATTGGACCAAAAGAGATTCTTGACCTATGGTATTGCTGATTTTCTGGACAGGCCGCTGGATCCTCGGTTCATTGCTATGAAAGTCAAAGTATATGGTTGTCTGAAATTGCAAAGATCTCTATTGGAAAGAAAAAACTTTACATTGCTGCAGGTAAGTCATGGGCGGACCCTTGAACAGGTTCATGAAATAATCCTGAAATTGTTTGACCTGGATAACCAGAGCCTGCTTAGCCATCTGAAAAGGACCTCAATGATGATGCAGGTGGTTGGCAGTCATATTGCTTCATTGCATCTTCCCGGTTATGAGCTGTCTGCTTCTTTTCTGAATGGGATTGTAGAGACGACTCCATTGCATGATATAGGCAAAGCCTGTATGCCCTTGGATGTACTCAATAAGCCAGGTAAGCTTACTGATATGGAATTTGAGATGATCAAACACCATGTTATCTGTGGTGCAGCAATGTTGGTAAGGGAAAAAGAGGAATTGTTGAAATCTTCTTTTGCCTTTCATGCTGCTCTGGATATTATTCTCTATCATCATGAACGGTATGATGGCAAAGGTTATCCTTTTGGTCTTAAAGGGCAAGAAATACCGTTGCCTGGTCGGATGATGGCCGTAGTCGATGTTTATGATGCATTGACAAGTATCCGTCCTTACAAAAAGGCTTTTACACATCAGGAGTCCATTGCTTTGCTTTGCGAAAGCAGAGGTACTCATTTCGACCCGATTATACTTGATGCGTTGCTGCAGGAACAGGATAAGATAGAAGAGATAGCGGAAAAACAGCGACCGACAGGTGGAATAAAACCGTTCTATTGATCGTCAGATTTCTCAATGTTTCTATAAACAAGTTCCTTGCAAAAGTTCATTTTCAATTTTTTTGCTGCTTATTTCTTTACCATAGAACTTATAAAAAGGGAATTCTGTTTCGTTTACCAGTGCTAGTTTTTGTGGTTGTGGTTTCGTAGTTTGTCTTCTTGTTTCATTGATGTTCTGTATATAGATAATCCGATCAAGAAAAGAATTCAATGTAGTAGCTTTAAAGTTTTTCAATTGGGCGGCAAGGTAGGCGCAGATGCTATTGCCACCTTTTAATTGATGTATTACATGCTGCTTGCTTTTTGAACGGTTTGACTTGGCTAATTCTATGATAATTGTATAAGGCTTTCCCTTTTGATCACATGTAAAAATAATGTAATCAGGTCTACAACAATATTCTATATCTGGTGGGTTGTCTTTAAATATTGCTTTTGGAACTGGGAAGCTATCTCCTTTAAATATTAATGAACTTCCAGCGGCAAGGTGATGAATTGTCAGCGCATAGTCTGCTTTTTCTTCTATCAAAGTAACATCTACTTCATGAAATGTTTTTTGAGAGTTTGGCAAAGGATATATCAACAGATCCTGCAGCATACTATCCAAATCTTTCAGGCAGTCATTTCTATTTGGCATACCAGACCTCTGAAATAGTATCTTGAATACGGTTGATTTCTTCTATGGTGGTATCGAAAGAGGATATTTCAATTCCCTCTTCAGCAGATACTGCTTTTTTGCCAAAGTTATATGTATTTCCTTTTTTCTTTTCTGATACATAACAGTTTATGTCTTCAGGATAAAGGAATTCACTTTCGTGATAGCCTTCCTCATGTGCTAATTGTAATAATTTGCTATTTCCCTTATAGTTGGAAAAAAGGATTAAGGTATTCAATTCGCGGATGATGATATCACTGTGAGTGGATACCATGACTTTGATTCCTTTATGTACTATTTGTGCAATAAATCTAGCCATTCGCCGTTGGTTGACCGGATGAAGGTTTGCTTCTGGCTCATCAAAAAAAACGAGATCATCCCTTCGAATATATCGTGATATTTCATAGATACCCATTAAAGCGTGAACTGAACTAGAAGTTTCTGGCAATGTCAAGTTATTGTTTTCCTGTTCTAATGGTTTGAATGTAATTATCTGTCCTTCATGGCTGAAGGAACCTCCTACTATGTTTTGATACGTATCCTGTAGGTCATTATCCATGATTGAAGCTGTTCTTTCTTTTTCGCGTATTCTGTTGCTTCTTGCCAGAGATAAATAATCTGAAACAATCAGAGGATACTTTTCAGTTTTTGCATTTAGCAATTCCATTCCTTGGTTTTTTGATTCATTCCGTTGCAGTATATCCACTAATTGACTACGATATCCATCTATTTCAACTTGAAATTCTTCAATACCGGAACGTTGGGCACAGAGATAGTACATATTAGGGAAAATGCTGTCAGCAATTATGGTAGAAAATGAACTTATAATTAAATTTAGAGGTATTTTTTCTCCTTCCGGAGTCATTGGATGGATACTTATATTTCCATTTTTCATACTTTGGGAAAAAGTAAATGCTTTTCCATTTTTTTTTGATATGACTGCAGTTGCAGATAAAGGAACATGTAATGGGAAGTTAGGTTCTGGTTTAATAGTGATTTTGGCATTTTTATACCGTTCTGGATTCCCACGGAATATGTTTGAAAAATTCTTGGCAGAAAATGAATTAGCACAGGTTTGTATACCTGTTGCAATATCAGAGAAATAATTTTTTGTATCAATGATAAGTTCACTTCCATTATTTAAGGTCTCAAAATCATCTTTGTGAAAATTTATCTGTAGGTTGTGCTTTAAATATTTGATGAACCCATAAATAGCAGAGGCAATATATGTCTTTCCCGTATTGTTCTCTCCTGTAAGTATGACAAGTTTGTTGCTTTCAATTTCACACGAATCGATCACACCTAAATGAGAGATGTTAAATTTCATTCTTTTGCTCCGTTTTTGACCATACAACTGTTATACTATGAAAAGAGGAATAACGGTTCCCTTTGATTACTGTATATATACTATAACAATTTACTGAGAGTAGTAAATAGAGAAAAATGTGACTTGAGGATATCTGGACGTGGATACTGTTACGTACATAATTCCGTATGCATCTCATCTTACTGAAATAACTTTATCTGAAAAGCAAACTTCTGCTTTTTTATATGAATTTATCTTGGCTAATTGTTATCACAAAGAAGTAAAATTATTTTATAGGTCGTTAAATTCGGGAATACAAGTTTTTCTTAGATACTATTTAGAATAGTAGTATAATTAGAAAGCCCGAATTGCACGGATATGATATTTGCTGTCTTTCCGTACTGGTACCAATAGGTCTGTGTAGAGATTGGCGGCAATCACAGCGCCATTTGCTTCTGTCGAGGTCAGGTAAGTTTCAGATTTTAGATTTCCTATCTTTTTTTGGATGAATATATTATACAATACTTTCAATTCATACTTGCTTGGCAAAAACCAGTCTGTATAGATTTTCCCTTTATAGGTGCTGTATTTGTTTTTGCATATCAATGCTGCATAATCTGCCGAACCTTTGCTGGGTTCCTGTGTCCCGTATGTTGCTACAACCTTATCTGTATTTGCCTTACCTGTGCCTATAGCTGCTGAAGTACCGACAGTATTGGATCGCCAGTTGCCTCCCCAGATATAAGAACCGGTTTCGTCGGCAGAAGCGGCTTCAAGATATTTCCATCCACAAACATCAGATTTCAGGTTATCTGCCCCATCAGGATCTTCCTTGGTATTATCTGCATCACAGTCATAAAAAATATAACCGCCTGCAGGACCTATTCCACCGATTTCATAGCTATGGGGAGTCATTGATGACAAGAAAATAAGGAAAACAATGAAGCAGAGACAAAATATGATAATTTTGATTCTATTGATTATTTTCCGACCGAATTTTTGTATATAACTGGACATGGGGACAACGCATCCTTTTGTGGAGTTGGTTTATATGTATATGGATATTATGGTATCTGTTTTTTAAAGAATGATTATACCATATATGTTTTTTACCTTATGTATTCTTCTTATCTTTTGCAAGAAGCACGGGATTTTTTTTTGGCATTGTCAGCCAGTTGTATAGTTTGATAGTATCTTTTGATAGGGAAATACATGGAGAAAACACTGATGTGTGGTAATAAAAGGATTGTCGTAGCTGCCATGTTGATTGAATTTGATATTGGAATGTCGAAAAATATTGCCAGCCTTCTTGGCTGGCAACTATTGATATAAAACAAAGTATCTTAAAGAAGCAATGAGACCGTTCTTGGGGTCATCTGATATCGTATATGCTCCTTGCCTTCAGTTTCCTAGGCGTTCCCTCGATTATGTGGATAATCCTTTTACCGCGTTCCATATCGAAGAAATTATCATCCAAGACGAAGTCATCTTCATCAGAGTAGATTTCCACACATTTTGCAAAACATGACGAAGAAACCTGTACTGCATTTCCTGAGACTTCCAAGGAAATCCGGGGATCTTGGAAATGATAATATTTCGGGGCAGTAAACAGAACTGAACCCGAAGAAGTAATCTCTTTGTCTCTGACCAATTCGTATTGGAAATGGTTGTCAAGGAAATCAGTCGAGTGAAAATCCAAGTCGGCTATATATGCTGCAGAGAAAGGCAGGATTTCTACTGGTATAGAACCTTGCTCTATGACTGTAGAGTTTGCATTTCTTAGGTACCAATGTACGAGACCTGTTGCCGTTTTCTTCGTTTCATTGGAAATGTTAAGCCGTGCACGGGTAGGGACAGGTCCTGTCGGTTCCGTGATGATTGAAGTCTTGGCCTGACATTCTCCATATTCTTCACAGCTGAGCAACACAGGGACAAAGAATCGCTTTGCAAAGTACTGCAGGGCTTTCCAACGCCCGTAGTAGTCAATGGATGACCATGAAGCACCAGGCCAGATGTCATTGAGCTGCCAATAAATGGCACCCATACATCGTCCTCTGTTTCTTCTCCAGTGTTCTACTCCATATTGGATTGCCAATGCCTGCAGCAACTGTGAAGCATATACCAGCTTTTCAAAAGAAGTCGGGTATGGGAATGTCTGGGAAAGATAAGCAAGTATCTTTCCGTTTGCTCCTTCATTTCTCTGGTGCATTTCCATGATTCTTGAGAAGATGTTATGGTCTTCGGGAAGCGTGAAGCTTTTGATCGTCTTCATGTCTGGAAACGATTGGAAGCCGAATTCTGAAACGTAACGGAAATAGTATTTTCTGTATTCAGAAAAAGGTTTCTCGCCATGCCATACTTCCCAGTAATGGACATCACCCCTGTTTGGGTCATTGGGTTCATCGAAGCTTCCTCCTGATGAAGGGGAAGACGGCCAGTAAGGTGTATTTGGATCTACCCTATGGAGAATATGCGGAATGATGTGTTCATTCATACGTATGTAGGTTGCTTTTGTTCCTTCATTGCCGTCATAGCCGTATACTCGTGCAAACTCTTCCATTTCATTGTTGCCGCACCATAGGCCAAGACATGCATGATGACGTATCCGCCGTACATTCTGTTCTATTTCTGCCGTAATGTTGTCTTCGAATGCATAATCCAGAGGATAATTTGCACAAGCAAACATAAAGTCCTGCCAGACGACCAAGCCCATTTCATCACAGCAGTCATAGAAATCATCCGAAGGGTAAAAACCTCCGCCCCACACGCGTATCACATTGAAATTCGATAATACACACTGTCTGAGAAGCTTTTTTGTCCTTTTCGGGGTAATCCTGCTGAGGATGTTGTCTTCAGGTATGTAATCGGCTCCCATTGCGAAGAATTGGACACCGTTTACACAGTGGCAGAATTTTTCTCCCCATTTGTCTTTTTCCCGTGTCAACGTCAGTGTACGGAGTCCGATTCGTTTCTTTTGGACAGCAACAGTACTGCCGGTTTCCTGAAGTTCTGCTGTTACTGTGTACAACGGTTGTTTCCCAAGTCCATTTGGCCACCAGAGTTGCGGATTTTGTATTTCAAAGGGGATTCCCTCGGAAAGTTCCTTTGAATTGCCTTCAGGGTCTTCAAGGAACAGCCGTACTGTTGCATTCTTGGTCTTGGATACATTGACAGTAAGGAAGACTTTGCCATTCTCATGTTTCTGTGTGACGAACATATCACTGATGGTCGCATGTGATATACCTGCCAAGCGGATATCACGCCAGATACCGGCATCTGGAAGTCGAGGACCCCAATCCCATCCAAACATGCAGTGGGCTTTTCTTAAATGCGGAAAACCCCGCATGGATTCTGTTGATCCTCCGACATGCCATTGTGCATCTTTTTCTTTGATGAATCTAAGCGGGGAAGGAAAAGAAAGAACGATTGTATTTGTACCAGCATGCAACAGGTCCTTGATATCATAGGTCCATGTCCGATGCATATTGTCAGCATGACCTACTGGTATGTCATTGATGGAGATATCACAGAGAGTATCCAAGCCAAGACATTGGAGCTGTATTTCATCATTGGACAATAGTTCTGATGTGACAGAAAATTGTCTGAAAAATACATAATCATTTTCCATAAGTCCAAGGGCCTTGAGCTCATTGTCCCTGTAGAACGGATCATCCATCAATTTGTTTTCCAGCATGAAGGAATAAACGGAACCAGGAATATTTCCTGTGATAACCCTGTCCTTGTCCTGGATGGCATACATCTGCCATTTGCCCGATAAAGATTGCAACATCATGTCTGTCCTCCTTCATTTTCCACTGAAATGACTGGAATAATTATCTGAGGCTATTTCTTTGATTTTATGATTGCGAAATTATTGTAATCATGCAAGTACTTTATTTTACTAAGCATAGCTTTAAGATTTGATATTCGATCAAAACAGCAGAGATAGCTTCAAAAAACAGCTGGAACTGTCGATGGCTTCCAGCTGTTTCTTTGTAATCGTACCTGTTATTTGTGCTGTTTCCTGTATTCCTGATATACAGACATTTGGCTTTGACGGAAATTGTAGTTTTGGTTGAAAGTATGTCAGAGGCTTTCCCTTGTTATGATGTTGGTCTTCAAGGACACATGAAGGGCTTTTTTGCTTATTTCTTCGCCATTAAACATCCTAGATAGGATTGATGTAGCGGATTTTCCAATACCGGCTCTGTCAATGTTGAGAGTTGTAAGCTTAGGACTGGAATAGTAGCCGAGGCGACTGTTGTTGACGCCGATGACGGAACAGTCCTCTGGAACTCTATGGCCGAGATTGATCATCCTGTACATGGCATTGAGTGCCACGGCATCGGTACGGCCGAAGATGCCGTCAATTTGGAATCCTGAGGCCAAAAGTTTCTCTATTTTTTGATTGAGGTCGGCTTCGCAGGGACAGCCTGACAGTATCCTGCAATGTCCATCATCAAATTTGCCATAGGCTTTCAGTTCATCGACAAATCCCCCGTATCTGAAGTCAGCGGAAATATCTTTCTCTTTGGTGTCGGAAAAGCTGTCTACATAGACAAGGTGTTTTCTGCCTTTGTCCAGAAGAGCCTTGCAGCAATCCCTGGCACCTTGGTATAGACCCGAGTTGATCAGGCCGAACGTTCCTGTCAGCTCTGTATATGCTTTCATTTCAAGCAATACCAAAGGAATATTGGTATCGATGATATCTTGGATATAGTTGGTCCGGAACGTACTGGAACCGATGATAAGCCCATCAAAATAACTTTGCGTAATTGATTTGACGAAATCATCGGTGTTCTGTGTCTCACATAGGCAGATGAAATAGTCGTGTTCCGTAGCCCAGGCATTCATCTGTTTGTTTATCTGGCCGAAGTGTTCACTGAGGAGATTGTCGACAAGGAAGAGGATCAGATGGCTATGTTTGCCCTTGAGAGCCCTTGCAATTGAGTTCGGGCGGTAGCCAAGTTGCCTTCATGGCTAGCTTTACCCTTTCCCGCTTGTCCTTGTCAACGTATCTGTTGTCGTTGACCACATAGGAAACGATGGTCGGGGTAACGCCTGCTTTTTCTGCAACATCCCTTCGTGTTACTCTTTTTACTGGACCTGTCATACTGCTCCCGGTACTTTCTTGTATTTTACCTTCAGCCTTGTGTTTGCTGTGATTTCAAGGCCTGTATCATAATCAAGTTGCCTGATCTCACCGATATCACTGGGGCGCTGACGGGTATATCCGTCACATTCCCAGTCAGGTACTACCTCTCCCTTGTTCCATGGCCTGCATTTCCACTGATAGCCCCTGTAGGGATCACGGGTAGTGTTCATCCAATCCATGATGCTTTGGTGAAGCCTGTTCCTGATTTCCCTATAGGCTGGATCATTGATTATGTTTTTCATTTCGTAAGGGTCATCTGCAGTATCATACATTTCATCGGTTTCATCAAGTAAATGAATGGCAAGCTTGTACTTATCGCTGATTGCTGCTCGCATGAACTGGATACCGCCGAAACCGTCATGGTCAATTTCATACCTATGGAATTCACAGAAGACTTCTTCATGGAGTACCTTGTCAGAAGAAGGGTCTTCGATGACCGGACGCATGCTGATGCCGGGCAGGACAGGAGGCTGGTATATGCCGAAGTAATCAAGGAAGGTAGGAACTAGGTCGATATGGGACATGACATGGTCATAGGTTCTTCCTGCAGGTGCCTGCAGATAGGCACCGCCTTTGATGATCAGAGGGATATGTGCAATTTCTTCGTAGATTGAAGGACCTTTCAGTGTCAGTGAATGTGCTCCAAGGGCTTCACCATGGTCACTTGTAAAGATGACCATGGCATCAGGAATCTTTTTCTTTATTTCATCAAGTACCCTGCCGATTTCATGGTCAGCATAGCTGTTGCAACCAAAGAACAGCTGTGGCCGTATATGCAGGTTTGCCTTGTCTTCAGTCAGTCGTTTTCCTGCCCATAGCTTTTGATACAGAGGTTTTCCTTCAAGGGTATCATAGTAATTGGGAGTCTTCGGCAGTTCATAATCCTTGTACATCGAAGCATATGGTTCCGGACAAAGGTAGGGCTGATGGGGCTCATCATAGCTTACGCAGAGGAACAGGTCATCCCTACAGTGGCTGTCGATGTATTTTATCGCTCTGTCGGAGACCCTATGTCCGAAAGTAAATTCTTCCGGAATGCCTTTGCCTTCCAACGAGATGTTTTCATCTCTGCTTTTGATTCTGTCTTCCTTTGACAGCTCGTCCAGATAACAGCGCATATCATACCAGTAGTCCGGATCATATCCCTTGGGACAGATACCGTTGCCGAAGTAATCGCCGCCGTCGAGATGCCATTTGCCGATGAAGGCCGTGTTTATGCCGTTGGGTTGCAGATATTCCCCTATGGTCTTGACGCCGGTAGTAAGGGGCACCGTATTGGTGATTCCTCCGTTGGAATGAGGGTAGAGTCCCGTAAATATTGCACTTCTGGCCGGACCACAGACCGGTTGGGTCGAATATGCCTTATTGAATCTTATGCCTTCGCTTGCCAACTTGTCGATATTCGGTGTTTTGAGGTCATGGTTGCCATAGCAGCCGATCATATCCCATCTTGTCGTATCAGTCATGATGAAAACTATCTGTTTCTTTTTTGCCATAACAGCCTCTGATTTATATCTTTGAAAAGAACAGTCATTAAGAAATATCCTGTAATGTCACATATGCTGCACGATACAAGATTATGCTTGGGTATCTTTAGCTGTTCTGCTTGGAACTTCAGTATAGGATGATCTGCAACAGGGCTTTTCCTTTAGTAATGTACACTCGTATGTATATAGCTCAAGCGTATCACTATATTGCTGTCTGTCAAGAGAAATTTTAGTTGTTTCTAGAAAAGGTGAAGTTGCTTGTCCTACCATGCCGGATACTTTGCAAGTTATGGCCGTAGCCTGAAATAAATATAATGAACATACGTCAGTGTGGTCGTGAGTGTTGGTTTTATATATCTCTATATTTACTTTTATATAAGTAATTACATCTTGATTTATGGCAATCATAACACATAGATGAAATACATATTTATTTTATGATCAAGAATCCTTTATGGAATCAGGAGATCTTCAACATCTGGTTTTTGCTGCATGGAGGATAGGGAAGGTGACAATGTCTGGACATGGAAAGGCCGGTCGGCAGCAGCTTGAAGGCCTGTGACAATCCTTTGGCAATGGCTGCTGTACCGACCTGATTGCCTGTCACAGGTCTGTCTGCTTTTTCAGTTTATGTACTGCCCATGAAAAGCTGATGCAGCACATTACTGAGAGCATGATGATTGTCGGGACAACAGTATGTATCTCTATGTTTTCCTGCAGGACCAAGGTCCGAAGTGTATTGATCACATGGGTGAAGGGATTGATGTCCACGGCAAGAGCCATGCTGCCTGACAGGCTGTTTTCCGGTAGCAATGCTGTACTGAGAAAGAATATCGGAAGGGCTATGGCATTCATTACGGTCTCATATGCGACTTCGTTGGGAAGACAGAGGCTGATTGTATACGTCAGGCCTGAGAGGAAAAAAGCAGTCATGCAGACCAGAAGGGCAATCAGCAATATACCTGGAAGGCCGGATGCAACCCTTACCGAGAAGAAAAGGCTGACGATGCACATGATCATGACTTCAAGGCCGGTACAGGCAACCGCTTCCAGCAGCTGGCCGAGTACGATTGCCTTCCTCCTGACAGGGGCAATCAGAATCCTGTAGAAACTTCCGTCTGCCTTCATGAGGTAATTCATGATGCCGTTGCTGCTGCAGGCTCCGAAGCTTGTCAGTATCATCAGGCCGGGAAGCAGGAAAGCCGTATAGTTTTCAATGCCGATGCCTTGCATGACCTGGCTGGCAAGGGAACTGTACAGTACCAGCCAGAGCATGGGCTGCAGGATGGTAACGATGATTGTGAATGCGTTATGCAGACGCCACAGTATATTTCGACGAAGTAAGGTAAAGACATCCATCATATGGTCTCCTTTTTGCCTGTAGACAGCAAGTTGATGCAGATATCCTCCAACGTAGGTTGCACGATGCCTATGCTGCGGAAATTGACATCATGTTCCAGCAGCCAACGGTTTATCTGATTCAGGTCCTTGCTGTTGCCGTTTGATTTGATGATGATCTTGTCCTGACGTAGATCTGATGCATCCAAGGCGAAGACTGCCTGCAGCATGCTGAAGCAGTTTCCTGCATCTTTTCCCGAGGCAAAGCTGATCTCCAGCATGTCCCGGTGCATGCATGTCCGCAAGGTATCAGGCGTTCCTTGGATGATTTCCTTTCCGTCCTTCATGATGCAGATGGTATCACTCAACCTGTCTGCTTCTTCCAGATAGTGGGTAGTCAGGAAAACGGTACTGCCGAAATTACTTTTGATTTTCTCTATCATCTGCCACATTGCCCGGCGGGAAGTGATGTCCATGCCTACGGTCGGCTCATCCATGAACAGTATCCGGGGATTCGATATCATGCACAGTGCAATGTCGAGCCGTCTCTTTATACCTCCTGAATAGGATGCAACCGGGTATTTCATATAGGCATTGAGATCGAAGCTTTCGATCAGGTTCCGTATGCGTGCCTGAGCTTCTGATTTTGGAATCCTGTACAGCCTGCTTTGGAACAGCATGTTTTCCATGAGGGAAAGATGCATGTCGATTGAAGTGTGCTGGGCCACACAGGCAATCTGTCTCCTGATGGCAGCTGCATTCCTGCATATATCCTTGTCGAGCATGATGACCTCACCTGAAGTGGGTCGCAGATACGTGGTAAGGATATTGACGAGGGTCGATTTTCCCGCACCGTTCGGTCCGAGAAGGGAGAATATTTCTCCTTTCTTGACGGTTATGGAAATCCCACATAGTGCTTGGGTACCGTTTCTGTATGCTTTTGTTACATCCTTGACGCTGATGGCAGTCATTCTTTTTCTCCTTGTTCAGCAAATAGAATTTCTATCCCGTTTAACAGGATGTTACGTGTATGGCAATCTTATCCCCGGTGAAATGTCTGTACGGGGACAATGAAAATTTTTTACTATCGGGTTCAAGGTCAGCTCAGTCCTTGCTCTTTTTCTTTATGGCAATCCATACCTCAATGTGTCCGGTCCGTATCATTTCCTTCTTGATCGGGTAGACTTCTATATCGGGAAGCCCCGCATACTCGTAACCAGAACAAGGAAGCCATTCAGCAGGAAAACGTCTGAAGATACCTTGGACTGCATCCTTGAAGTTGCCATTATCTTCAATGACTACCCAAGTTGCAGTAGGGATTGTCACTTCTGACAAACCCTTTGGAATTGGTTTGTCTGTTTCCATGGCTATGTAGTAGCGAATGTCCTGAGGAGCATTACAAAACGTGATGCCTGATATTGTTTCAGGAATCTGGTCTGACAGCTTGGAAATTTCTTCCAGTCGGTTATCCTTGATGATCTTTTCCCAGAAAGCCGGCACAATCTTTCTGTTGCTTTCCATATCAGAAGTCAAGGAAATGCGAATTCCGACCATTCTCATTGTTGCCTTTTTTTCGATCCGGTAGGAGAAGGCATTTTCGCCGGAAATCTTGACTGAAAGCCGGATAGGGGGATAGGCCTGCAGTACGCTTCCCTTTGCCCGTGCAAGGACGGGAGTTATACCGTGTACTTTCCTGAAGGTCCTGTTGAAGGAAGTCGGGGAAGTATATCCGTACTTCAATGCGATGTTGAGGATCTTACAATCCGTAGCCTGCAGTTCAAAGGCCGCTTGGGTCATCCTGCGGCGTCTGATATACTCTGACAGCGGAATTCCTGCTATATAGGAAAATATCCGTTGGAAGCAGGATGCCGAACAGCATGCGATTCTTGCTGCTTCTTCATAAGAAATCTGTTCATCAAGATTCTTTTCAATGTAGTCGATGGCATTGTCCAGCTGTTTCAGGCTTTCCATATCCCCGTTCCTCCATATGAAGTCATACAGCATAAAGAAATTTTTATCCTCTCCTTCCATGCCGTTTTCTGTAAACTTAAGAGGTTTTTGCAAAACTCGAAACTGATTGGTCAAGATGCATAAATATGCATTTTCTTCTGCGGCTTTCCCGACCTGTCCGAAGGCGTACCTGGCGCAGGGTTACAGCCTGCTGGACATACCTGCCGTGTGGATGGTGCTCTCCTCTTCCGCATGAATATGGTGTCGGAAGCATATATGGCAGGCGGCAGGGAAGAGCACATAGCAGGAAGGAACGGAAATGAGGACAGAGTGCAGGCACCCGGGAGGGCGTCCGTCCTGCGTGTGCGCGCAGGCATGGACAGGCCATGAAGGCTATGTGATGCGGCCGCGCTTTCCATTCCCTGCAGGTGTCCGGCATGGCTTCTGCATGGATATGCATCATTGGCGATATTTATTCAGTTATCCATGAGTTTTGAAAGAAACTATCCAAATCTAAATTTAATGAGAATTTCCAATGAGTACAAAAGCAATTGGAATCAGATTAGAATCTGGATATAATAATCCAAAAGACTGTAATGATATTTCAGAAATAAAATTAAAATTTGATTCTTATTGTCAGAATCCTACTTGGGTGGCAAAGGCTGACGTATATGACCACAGAAACGATAAAGATGAAACTAGAAAGGTGATATACCTCCCTATTCGGATCTTTTTGCTGTAAAAAGCAGGCTTGGAGATAAATATGTTCGTTCAAAACCAAATGATATCCCCTGAAGACAACCTTATTAAACTTTCGCAAAATAGTAACTAATTAATTTTGTAATCTTTTAATCTCTTTTTAGTTACGTTATATTTCTTTTCTCTTTTCGTTCTTTATTTCTTTGATTGTTTGCTTTGTAGAAAATGCCAGCTAATGTTGCTATAGGGACAAGAATTGAAGCAATACCATAACCATCTTTTCCTATAGCAATAAGATAAAATCCGCCGATTACACAGGTTAAGACAATAATAAAGGCAAGAATCTGTCCTCTGGCTGCACGGACTGAATCACCTTTGATAACAGTTTCCTCTATTTTGATTCTGTGATCAACTTGTTTTTCATATGTAATTAATAACCTATCTGTAATGCCAGGACAAAGACGTTCATCTCTTTCTAATTCATCAGGAGGAGGTAATATTCCTGTTCTTGTTTTGAAAGCGGCCATAGTTTTAATAGTGGCAGTTTGCTGTTGCTTTGTCGGTTGCGGTTTTTGATTTGAGCTAGATTTTGTTGGCACAAATAACCTCATGTGCGATATTCATATCTTGTTTTAGAACGTTAATATCATTCAGATATGCTTTATAATCGGCCTCTTCGGAAGTATTAGAATCATTATATTCGTTCAAGATGCCAAATAAATCTATATTTCGTGCTATTCCTTCGAGTATCGAAGGCCTAGCAAACAAAAAATCACTCATTGTATTTTTACTCCATAAATCAATTCTGATGAATTCAACTCTTCATTTCTAGAATACTAAGACATTTTTATTTCGTCAATTATTCTTTTCAATCATTGCGAGTATGTTGAATTGTAGAGGTTTTTGTAAAACTCGAAACTGATTGGTCAGTGTACATAAATATGCAGTTCCCTCAGCAGGTTTCCCGGCCTGTGTCCGGAAGGGAAAAGAAGAGGGAGGAACTGAGGGAAAAGCTGAACTGGCATGCCATGGTACCGGAAGGGCAGTCCCGCCCCCGTATGGCAAAGGACAAGTGTATTGTCATCTTTTTTTGAAAAACAATTCTTTTTAAGGTATGAAAAAAGGCTCGCTTTTGATATGCTCTGATTGGAGGAAAAAAGAAAGGGAAGAGGCCGGAGGCCCACCTGGTGCAGCTGCGCGACAGCGGAGACCCTCATGCCTACCTGTCCACGCTGGAACAGCGGTACACGGGGAAGCGGAACAGCAGGGGCACCTCTGTCTCTATGTCCTCATGAACGGGGGCTACAGCAGCTGGGCAATCAAGGCTTGCGGTGCTGCAGCTGTCAGGCATGGCTCCTGCATGGATATGCATTATCGGTGAATATTTATTCAAGCATCCGTGAGTTTTGCAAACATCGCTTAAAGTTATCAGAACCAGATTTCCTGAATATGTCCGTGGAATTGTAACGGTGGGATTGCTGAAGAGTCTGTTTGCTGTCTTTGCCGGTTCTGATTCTGATATTTTCCATGCTTATATTGAAGAATTGACGGAAAAATCGGTGTACGAAGTATCGGCAATGATTAGCTGCCATGAAGGAACTTCTTTGTCAAAATAAACTGAAATGCTACTGTCCGATGGCAACTTGCATATGTCCTGCATGGAAAATACTGTCAACGGCGATCCCATGTTCCCTTGCGATTCCTGTTGAGGGTCTGTGCCGTAAGCTCGATGCCAAGTTCTTCCAAGGCCGATACAGAAGCCATGGTGATGACGATGGCAAGCAGTTTGTCTTGGAATAACGGCATAAAGATCAGGCCGAACGGAAGGAGAAACAGCAGGAGACCTGAAACTTTGTTCAACCAGGTATGAAGGATTGCAAAAGCCTTGAAACGGTAGGCAGTGACGATGATTGCAGTAATGCGGATCGCCACTGTCATGATGATCCAAGGTAAAAAGGTATAGAACAACGTACCATATGACCTTATGAAATAGATCAGTACTGCAACAGTCAGAGGCAGGTCAGCAAGGGTATCAAGCAAGGCTCCCCGTTCGGATGGCAGGTGTGAGAGCCGTGCAAGAGGACCATCTGCAAGGTCCGTGAGTCCTGACAGGGCAAACAGAATGAGGAATACCGGCTGCCTGTCGACAAAGGCCAATGCAAGCAGGGAAAGGAATATCCTTGATATGCTCAGTCCATCAGCAATGTTTCTCAGCAATTGTCTTTTTGTTTTCTTATTGCTCGGCATGGTATTGGTATCATAGAAGAGAAAATGCCGCCATGTCAAAACTTGTTTGTCTTTTTATTTATGTTTCCAAGTTTTGATAATCGAAAAAGAATATATACCGTTGTCAATAGAATAGACTGAAACGGAAATAATGACGATATTGCATTGACCGTGTAATAAAAGTTTCCCAATTTTTCGGACTATAGAAATTACTAAAAAAGCATTAAATTCTGATTTTATTATAGATTTGGTCTCGTAGGAGAGTCCTTTTGCATGATTTTTCTTGAAAAGGACTCTTTATCGGGTTCTTTTTTTGCTGTTTTCTTAGATTCAAAGTTACAAATCACTATCAGGATCCTTGATATATAGTCCTGTTTTAATATATAATGGACTATATATAAAAGGAGCTTTTCATCATGGGTGTTTCAGAAGAGATTCGTAAAGTAGAGAGGCCAAAGAATACTATTGTCGAAGACAGCGGCAGGGAAGGAGTGAACAGATATTCCGTGCGTGTAAGGTCAGGGACAAAGTACATCAGAGGGGGAAACCCCCAACCAGGAAACGGGAGAGTTATCGGACATATCGTCAATGGACGGTTCGTGCCGATTACTGACAGGATGTCGGATGAGCCTGATTCCCTGTCCTATGGAGCAGCGGCAATGGCCAGATCTGTTTCAGATGATCTGTTTGAAGATCTCCTTGCAGTATATCCGCCGAATGAATCCGCTATGATTATGGCAATTGCAATGCTTAAGGCCTTAAGGCCAGGAATAGCAGCCAATAGATATTCCACACACTATGAAAGGACATTCATATCCAAATACTATCCCCACGTGGCATTGAGCAAGAATTCCGTAGGCTCACTCTTTAAGAAACTCGGGATGGATGGCAAGAAGAGAAAAGCTTTCTATGCATCCAGGATAAGCAGGGCAGCAGAGGACCATCATATTGCCATTGATGGGACTTTGAAGCAGGATACCAGCAATGTGAATGACCTTTCCGCCTTTTCCTATAAGGCCCGAGTGAAAGGATGCAGGGATGTTTCAGTGCTCTATGCATATGAAATAGAGACATTGGAGCCTCTATGCGCTGAGGTTTTTCCAGGGAACAGTATCGATGCAAGCTCTTTTTCTGCATTTATCAATGATAATAATATAAGCAAGGGCATAATAGTAGCAGATAAAGGTTTTCCTGTCAGTTCGATAGCAAAAGACTTGAAATCCAGGCCAGAGCTCCACTTCATGACACCTATAAGGAGAGTTGACCACAGAATCCATGACAATGACATGTTGGAATTCAATGAAGTGGTCACGGGGACAGACAAAAGTGTTGTCGGAAAGAAGGTAAAGCTCAATAATGGCAGCTATCTCTATTCTTTCAGAGATCCTTGCCTTGCAGGCAGAGAGGAAAGCTCTTTTATTTCCAGGTCAAAGGAGAAGAAGACTTTTGACAGTGAAAAGTACCTATCCCATAAGGATACGTATGGAGTCGTTGTTTTTGAATCAGACCTAGACTTGACCCTGAGTCAGGTCTACAGGAACTATGAGGACAGATGGTTGCTTGAACTTCTTTTTGCTCAATATAAGGGGGAGGAATGTCTCGATTCAACGAACGTGCAAGGAGATTATTCACTCATCGGAGTAGAATTCGTAAACTTCATAGCTACACTCATGACATCCAGGATGGTAAGGAAGGCCGCTCTTGCGAAACTCTTGGATGCGATGACTTATGGCGATCTGATGGAAGACCTTTCATCTGCATGGAGAAAAGCTGACGCTACCAGGAAACCAAATTCAGCCGACAACAAATGGGTACACACCTTGCCTTCAGTGTTGGCCTTGCTTGAAAAACTCGGGCTCTCTGAACCACTTGTCAAGGAACCAAAGAAGCGTGGAAGACCTAAAAAGGTAAGGACTATGCCGGAAAAGCCCAAAAGGCCTAGAGGCCGTCCAAGAAAAAACAAAGAAATTTCAGTTGAAATCAACAAACTATAGTCCGAAAAATTGGGAAACTTTTAGTGTAAATGTCTGAAGAAATATCATAAGTTATTCTGGAGCTAAAGACGATGCTACAGCCAGGAAGAACTGGTCAACATAGGAAAATGTTGTAATTTTTTCTATTACTACGTAAAATCTGACAATTTTTGATTGTTTGATTAAGTTTAGGCCTAAGTTGAAGATACAAATTATGATTTTCTTGCCATTTTTGTTCTTTGCAATAACCTTTGATGTGTTTTTCAAGTTCCCTTATGACTGCTTGTTGGTTAGGATAGTATTGTGAAGGAAGTATATAATGGGCGAGAAACCATACCTCGAATGCAGGATCGCTATCAAAGAAAATTATACCTTTCTTGATTGCTTTATCCACATTCGTCTTAGTTTTTTGGGACATATTGCTACATGTATCACGGCCGGTAAGGGAGGAAGATATACTGTCAACCTACTATATGCGGTAGCAGATCGAGCAGGTATTTGTCCTGTGCAAGCACAAAACCAAGATGCTTCCTCTCAGAGTCCAGAGTGAGGAGACCTTTAGGGGTCATCTTCTCCTGTCCTTTACAGCATCCGTCATCGTAAAACACCTCTAGGAAGAACTGAAGGAAACATCCATAGTCTCCCAGGGAAGCCTGATAGCCCTGAGGAACCATAAGTGCAAAGTCTTCGATGATACTGTACTTACCATGGAAGCTGCAAGGAAAGCCAAGGATGTGTATAAGCTGTTCACAATCAAGGTTTTTCATGAAAGTTCTAAAAAGATCTGATGTAATTAGAAATTTTCACAGGGAACTATAGATTAAGATTCCTTTTGATTATCTCAATTGATGGTCCTTATGTATTGATATTCTTTTATCGTAGCGTTTCTTTGTTGATAGTTGACAGTTCTATTTGTGAAATTTCAGATAATATAAAAAGGAGCCATACAAAATGACTTTTGTATCAGCTCCAATTAATTATTAGACTTTTATTTATACCGAATAACTTGAAGAGGCGGTTTTCCCCCCTTTGCCTGTCCAATTCGTATGAAAGAATTTACCACGTGCTTGATTAATTCTTTCGTAGGTATGAGCACCGAAATAATCTCTTTGAGCTTGTAACAAGTTAGCTGGAGAATCTGCACTAGTATAACCGTCTAACCATGAAACAGCAGTAGTCAGCGCTGGCAGACTAATACCTAGGTCCATGGCAAAAATTACGGTATGACGTAAACCTAATTGGTTTTCTTCAATGGCTTTTTTAAAATATGTATTGGTAATAAGGTTTGTCAAGAATGGATCTGTAGCATAAGCCTGTGATATATCATTGAGGAATGATGACCGAATAATGCAACCTCCACGCCATGTTAAGGCGATTGAGGCAAGATCCAAGTTCCAATTATGCATTTGTCCTGCCTTGCTAATTAATTCAAAACCTTGTGCATATGAAATAATCTTTGCTGTATATAATGCACTATGTAGTTCTTCAGGTGATAAAGTTCGATTGTTAAGAAACTTTAATTTTTGGGTAGGGGAGTTACGAAGGAATTTTTCTGCGGCCTGAACCCGTTGATCCTTTTCTGCTGACAAACACCTAGCAAATACTGCTGATGAAATAAGGGTTAACGGAATGTCTTCGTCCAATGCAGCTTCAACAGTCCATTTCCCTGTTCCTTTTTGCCCGGCAGAATCAAGTATTTTATCTACAAGGAAATTACCATCTGTGTCTTTAAACTTAAGTATGTTACTGGTGATTTCGACAAGATACGAATTGAGGTTACTATCATTCCAAGTAGCAAAGGTATTGGCAATTTCAATATTATTCATATGCAATGCTTTTTTCATTATCCAATAGATTTCACAAATAAGTTGCATATCTCCGTATTCGATGCCATTGTGTACCATCTTGACGAAATGTCCCGCTCCACCATTTCCTACCCAATTACAACAAGGTGTCTGTTTTTGTCCAGCCTTAGCCGAAATATCAAAGAACATCTGAGAGATAAGTTTCCAAGCTCCATGGGAACCTCCAGGCATAATAGCCGGTCCAGTAAGTGCTCCTATTTCTCCTCCTGATATACCTGTACCGATGAAATATAGTCCTTTGCTTTCCAGTAACTTAACTCTTCTTTCTGTATCATTATAATTAGAGTTTCCACCATCAATAATTACATCTCCAGAACTAAGCAGTGGTATAAGTTGCTTAATCAATTCTTCAACAGGAAGACCAGCTTTAATCATCAGCATGATGATATGTGGTGACTTTGTATTTTTAATAAGTTCTTCCAGACTATGGCAACCTAAGATTGCTTTACCTTTTCCTCTTCCTGCGGTAAAACAATCGACTTTAGATACAGTTCTATTAAAGACAGCAACAGTATATCCCTTGCTTTCTAAATTAAGTACAAGGTTTTCTCCCATCACAGCCAATCCGATTAACCCAATATCTGCAAGCATTATAAACTCCTTTTGTTAATTTCTCCGTGAAGCAATGATGTCTCTCATGCTTTCTAGAGATTTCATTCCTGTTTTTCGAATTTTCATAAGTTCAACATATACGGTATCTATTATCATCATCTGTGCAATTCTTCCTGTAAAAGACTCTGCAACAGGAGTTTGTGTCGTAACAGAAACACTTAGGACAAGGTCAGCCTTCATGGCTAAAGGAGATCTTTTGTTGCTTGTGAGAAGAATTATTTTAGATCCCTTTTCCTTTGCTTCATCCATTAGGCTCATTGTATCTTTATTAACACCGGTATGAGAGGTAACCAAGACGACATCATTTTTTGTAAGCTGTGATACAAGCATAAGTTGAATATGAAAATCTTGTGCAAAAACACAGTTTATTCCTGTTCTCATTAATTTATGGAAAGCATCTTCACTTACAATATTTGAGCCTCCAAGACCTAGCATGATGGTTTTATCAGCTTCATTTATCCATTTCGATGCTTTTTTTATACTGTTCCTGTCAAGATATTTCTGTGTACTTTGAAGAGTTGATATAGCAGCTGAGAAAATGATATCAATTTCATCATCTTCTTTATTGATTGGCAATTCGAATAGATTTGATTCTCTTTTAACTGTTTCTTCCACCAATGCTATTCTGAATTGCTGATAACCAGTGTATCCTAGTTTTTTTGCAAACCTGACTAGGGTTGATTCGCTTATACCTATATTTTCTGCCAAACTATCGATACTTGGTGATATGCCCAATGAGGGATCATTGAGAATATAATCGGCAATTATTTTTTCTTTCTTGCTGAAACTGGGATAGAGTGTCTTTATTAATTGAAGGCAACTTTCATTATGATCCATATAAAACCTCTAGTTTTTAGTTCTCTATTAGCTATCATAACATAAAAAAAATATTCATGCAAATTAAAAAAAATATTTTTTTCATCTTTACAGAATGATTTTTCCAGTTCATAATAAACCAAAATAATAATTAACAAGGAAATGAAAATGAGAAAAGTTGGACAAACAGATCCTATTCTACTAATCACAATCATAGTGGTAATGGCATCTTTAGTTCTTTTTTCTGTAATTCCATTGTTGCAGATACTGGTACAAAGTTTTGTTTCTTTTGATGGCAATTTTTCTTTGCAGGCATATATAAAAGCTTTTACTTCACGACAGAACTTTCATGCACTTACAGATAGCCTGCTTTTAGGGGTAACGTCAGGCATCATTGCCACAGCAATAGGTTTTGCATTCTCTTACTGTGCTTCCTATGTAGCAATGAAGGGAAAGGGTGTATTTAATCTGATTGCGATGCTGCCGATTGTATCTCCACCGTTTGCTGTTGCCCTTTCTCTTATTTTGCTTTTTGGAAGCCGAGGGTTTATTACGTACACTGTACTTGGCCTAAGAGATGTAAATATCTATGGATTCAAGGGCATACTTTTTGCACAAGTACTATCATATTTTCCGATTTCATATCTACTGTTGAATGGCGTATTAGGAGAAATTGACCCTTCAATAGAAGAAGCTGCTAGAAATTGTGGTGCAAGTCGATGGAATACTTTCAAAGATGTGACATTTCCATTGACATTGCCAGGGATTGCAAACTCATTTCTTTTGGTATTCATAAAATCAGTAGCAGATTTCGGTAATCCGATTACCATTGGCGGAGACTATCCAACCTTGGCAACACAAATTTATTTTCAAGCTATTGGCAACTATGATATGCAAGGAGGAGCTGCTGTTGCCATTTTACTTCTGATTATTTCAATGGGGTTATATGTATTCAGTAAATATTTCGTTACAAGTAAATCATATGTAACTATTACAGGAAAAGCAACGCGAGAAAGGGTAATGATCTGTGAAAAACATATTACGAGACCATTGAATACATTTTGTTTAACTATTTCTGGAATTGTAATTGCTTTTTATATTTTGATTCCTATGGTATCTTTTACCAAACTTTGGGGTATCAATTATTCTCTCACGCTTGATAACTATCGCTATGCACTTGCAATCGGGCTTGAAGGACTGAAAGATTCGACATTAATGGCTGCGTTTGCAACACCGATTACCGGAATTATTGCAATGGTTATTGCTTATTTAGTAGTCAGAAGAAGATTTTTCGGACGAAAAAGTATGGAATTCATTTCTATGCTCGGTATGACAGTTCCCGGAACTGTAATGGGAATTGGTTTTGTCTTGACTTTCAATAACAAACCTTTTGTATTGACTGGTACTTTGCTGATTATGGTCCTATCTTGCGTAGTCAGATACTTGCCGATAGGAGTACAGTCTGGAGTTACATCCTTGAAGCAAATTGATCCTTCAATTGAAGAAGCCGCAGCTGATCTTGGAGCGAATTCTTTTAAAGTTTTTACATCAGTTACATTGCCATTGATTAAGACAGCATTCTTTGGAGGGTTGGTCTATACCTTTGTAAAAAGTATGACGACAATCAGTGCAGTTATTTTCTTAATTTCAGCTCGTTATAAGTTGTTGACAGTTTCTATTCTCGATCAGGTTGATGCTGGCAAATTTGGTGTCGCTTCGGCTATGTCAACTTTGTTGATTGTTGTCGTTTATATTGCAATTGCAGTTCTGTATTGGTTTATTGGTAAACTTGGTGTCAATAAAAAAGATATCAAATTAATCTAAGGGAGTTTTCAGATGAGTAATAAATCTGTAAGGTTGGAAAATATAACCAAAGAATATATATCGCCGAATAAGAAGATATTCAAAGCTGTAGACCATATTTCACTCGAGATCTCAGAAGGTGAATTTGTCACTTTACTTGGTCCTTCTGGTTGCGGCAAGACTACTACATTGAGAATGATAGCCGGATTTGAAACACCTACTGCTGGTAGGATATACATTGGAAATACCGAAATCAATTCTCTGACACCAGATAAGAGAAATACTGCAATGGTTTTCCAATCATATGCCCTTTTTCCTCATTATGATGTATTCAATAATATTTCCTATGGCCTTCGTCTTAAGAAACTTGGTGCAGAAGAGATATCCGCCAAAGTACATGGAATAATTTCATTAGTAGGTCTTGAAGGACTTGAAACAAGATTTCCTAATCAACTGTCAGGGGGGCAGCAGCAACGGGTAGCTTTGGCACGTGCATTGGTGATGGAGCCTGCCGTTATGCTTTTTGATGAACCGCTTTCAAACCTTGATGCAAAGCTTCGTGTATCTATGCGGAATGAAATTAGAAAAATTCAGCAACGGCTTGGTGTTACAAGTATTTACGTTACCCATGATCAGTCTGAAGCCATGAGTCTTTCTGATCGAATCATAATCATGAATAATGGCAATATTGAGCAAGTAGGGACTCCTGTTGAAGTATACAAAGAACCCTCTTCGAAATTTGTTGCAAATTTCATTGGTAAAGCAAACTTCATCCCCGCTACCGTTATTAAGAAAATAACAGAAGATAAAGTGTTGGTATCGTTTTTTAATACTACCGAAACGGTCAGGGCCGATGTAAAAAAAACATATCAGCCCGGTGATCAGGTTGATTTACTTATACGTCCTGAGTCCATTGAAATTGATTCACAAGGGAAATTTCTAGGTAAAGTGTCTGTTTCTACCTTTATGGGTAATCTTCAGGAATATTTTCTTGAAATAGGCGGAATTACTCTTGATGTTGAACAAACAAACCCTGATACGGATCATATGGTGAAAGCAGGAGAAGAGATTAGATTTGCAATCAAGGCTGCAAATTTTCATATTGTTTAAAAAATAATTATAAAGGAGAAAAAAATGAAGATGAGGAAGTTTGTTATTGCTTTGCTTGTTGCGTTAGTTTCAATGGGTATTGGTTTTGCCCAGGGAACTACAGAAACAAAGTTGGATTCCGGAGAATTGACTATGTACATAGGAGTTGTCGAGGAACAAGCACTTAAAATTGCCCAGATGTATGAAGCAAAGACTGGAGTCAAGGTGAATTTTGTCAGAATGAGTGGTGGTGAAATCTTAGGACGACTACGTGCGGAAAAGGCCAATCCAAAAGCAGATATTTGGTATGGAGGTTCTGCTGATTCATTTGTTACTGCACAATCAGAGGGATTATTGACTCCTTATATTTCTCCCAACGCAGCTGATATCAGTAGTCAACAGAAAGATCCAGAAGGATACTGGACCGGTATCTATATCGGTTATCTAGGGTTTATTTGTGAAAAACAATGGTTTGAGGAACATAACATGAGATATCCTACGAGTTGGGATGATTTGCTTGATCCAAGATTTGAAAAACAAATTATTGTAGCAAATCCAGGTTCTTCAAGTACTGCATATAATCTTCTTTCAACTATGGTTCAGATGAAAGGGGAGAAAGATGGTATTGCGTATATGGCTGCCTTGGACAAACAGGTCAAGCAATATACATCAAGTGGTTCTGCACCAGCAAAATCCGTAGCATTGGGTGAATGTGCAGTCGGAATTACTTATTTGCATAACGGAATTCGTCTTATGAAAGAAGGCTATACAAACATTGCTTTATCAGTACCGAAAGAAGGAACAAGTTATGAATTAGGTTCTGTTGCAATAGTAAAAGGGGCTCCGCACGAAGAGGCTGCAAAAAAATTTATCGATTGGTGTTTGACTTCTGAGTGTCAGGAAATTGGACAGAAATATACAAATTCGTACCAATTCCTTACCAATCCTGCATCACATACACCTGATGAGGCAAAATCACTGGAAAATACAAAGTTGATACATTATGATTTTGAATGGTCGGGAACCAACAAAAATAGGTTGCTTGAAGAGTGGAATACTGCGACTAAGCATTGATATGGTTTTGGAATGCTACATGTGGAGCACTTCTATGGGATATACCCATAGAAGTTGACACATGATTGTTCATTATTCCCCTTAGGATTGACATTCGGAAGGAGTGGCATATGATGAAAACCTGATGCAATATTGCGTCAGGTTTTCCTTGTCCAAGGAATCTCTTTGTAAAATACAGATATAAGTATGATAGTTCCTTATGCAAAAAGAAAATAATCTAGCAACGAACTATCACATCGTAACAACTAGGTTACTTTGGTTTTCACTTGCACTTTTTTTGTTTCAATGGTCCTTTACAATTTAGTAACACTGTGCAGGAATGGTTTTATATTTATAGATTCATTTTACTGATTCAATCATTATTCCTTTTTTATGGAGAATGCAAAGAAAGCAAAAGCATAGGCCAGTATCTTTGAAGGGAGAGTTAGCTCACGGAGAACTTGGTTTGGTCGATGATTTTAAAAACTGGTGTGAATATTCTGATACACGTTCTGCATATGAATTTGCTAGTTTTTTACGTACAAAAAAGCGGGTAGCAAACAAATTACTATGTCCCTGTGGAAGTGGTATTAGGTATGCAAAATGTCATTGCCACGAAACTAATAAATATAGAAAATTGAAAAAATTCTTTATACGCAAAGAATTGGATGAATTGTTAAATAACCTTGGGGCCAATCGTTTATCATAAAGCTAATTGGTCCTGATGATGTTGTATGGACAGATAGTTTTGTTTTATTTTCGCTTGACGATAAACGTTTTGATTTCAAAGGGATGATATACTGGTGAAGTTGGTGGGCATGGACGTTCCAACATATCAGTTTCGGTCAGTGATGTTGCATCCAGACTAGAGTCCAGTTCAAGAATTCCTTCTGCATATGTTCCTGTCGTTTCTCTGATCCTGAAAGCGATACACTGGCGATTTTCTGCTATTTTGACCGTTTCAACTACCAGATGATTGCTTCCCTTGATGCTGATCAACGGTACAAATGTTTGCTTGCTTGGCCTCAACGGGTTGTTGATGACGGCAGCTTCGGATAGGACCGCAGGCAGACCTTTATCAGTAATATAGATGGAATAACTGAATACCTGTATTCCTCTGTCTGCAGTATCGTCGGGAGCTGTCGGACTACGTAGCAACGTAACTCCGATGACACCTTGTTTGGCATGATAGCCGAATTTGCTGTCGGTGATCAGAACACAGCAGAGATCGTCATCACGTACCATAGCATATTGTCTGCCAGGAACTTCAAACATTGCTCTCTCAAAGGAAGTATTTTCTGTTGTATTCCGGCAAACAAAACCGAATGGAATGTCAAATATGGCTTCGCACGATTCAATAGCTACAGGAAATATAGCTTGGAACATCCTGTGCTTTTCCTTCCAATCGACTGTAGTCTTGAAGTCAATGCGTGCCTTGTCAGCATGGACAATCATTTCTTGTCGTATTGTTGAATCTAAGCCTATTTTTCCTTGTCTGGTCATGTTGCAGTCCATTGGGCAGGCGACAGTATCAAGCTTGTCTACCATATCTTTTTCGATATCCCAGGCATCCCAGCCGATGGCATAATCTTCACCGAATAACAAGGTATTCCATCCTTTGCCATTTTTCCTCACCATTTCTTTCCCATGAAACAGGACACTGGAAAGTGTACCGTCAAAGGCAATGGCAATGGTTCCCCATGGAAGTCTGATACAATTATCTGTCAGGATAGCCGGGACTGTGGTAGCATGCTGGTCTATACCGGTTGCGTAAGGAGCAATACCCTCTGATGGGTATGGAGTAAGGTTCAGCATATACTTGCCTGGCTGTACGAGAGCAGAAAACATTTTTTCAAGTTGTGCTATAGCAGCTTGAAATGCAATCTTCATTTCCTTATACACAGTTGAAATACTACTGCCAGGTAAAATATCATGGAACTGACTGACTAGTACGGTCTGCCATACCTTGTCGATTTCGTTAGTGAAATTTTCTGCCATTGTTTGGCTGATGGATTTTCGTGCATATGCATTGCAGAGCAAATATTCACAGTCGTGTAGTAAGGCTTCAAGTTTTCTATAATTGCTTTTGATGACAGCTTGAGTCGTATAGGTGCCGCGATGAAGTTCAAAATAAAGTTCTCCTTTGTAGATCGGGAGATTCTTGGATGTTGCAAATACCTGATGCATCGATTGGGATAAAGAAGCCCATTTTACCTTAGGAAAACCTTCAAGATCTGTAAGTCGCTTCATTATTTCCAAATCATCCAAGGTGGTACCGCCTCCGCCGTCACCTTCTCCGATGGTGCGGAACAGGACTGATTGTACATCTTTATGCTGCACATGGTTCCATGAAGAGGCAATCTCCACAGGGTTATTTGTTCCTTCATAGCTTCCTTGGATCATGTGGGCCTTTATCCTTGAACCATCTATTCCTTCCCAGACAAACGTGTCATAAGGAAAACGGTTGGTATCGTTCCATCCAAGTTTGCTTGTGACAAAATAAGATACCCCGCATTTTACCAATAATTGCGGTAGATTACCGTTGAATCCGAATGAATCAGGGACAAAGAAAGTATCACCCCAATAACCGGGGAATAATTTTTCTGTTATCCTACGGCCTTTGAGAAGATTTCTGATCAAACCTTCCCCGGAGGAAAGTACGCAGTCAGGTTCGACAAGGCCGACACCATTGGGTTCCCATTGACCACTTTCGTAAGCCTTCAGTACTTTTCTATAAACTGAGGGATATTTTTTCTTGACTTCCAAAGTCTGAAGAGGCTGGGAGAACAGAAATGTGAACTGGGAATCCATGGCACAAAAAGAAGTCATATTGCACATTGTACGAGCTGCTTTACGTACCGTTTCAGCTTCAACCCATAACCATTCGTGATCTAAATGGGCACTTCCAGTTGAAAGAATAATCGGAGCATAGGTACCGTTTTTTGCTTGTAGAAGCGGTGCAATGCGTTTTCTGACTTCACGGGCCCGTTCTTCTCGATGAACAGGATTATCATCATAAAGTTCCATTTTGCTTAATGCATCATGCAACAATGAGATAGTCCGTTGATACAAAAATGATTCCTTTGGAAAGGTTTCACATACACGTTGCAAAGTCAATACATCATAGTATAGTTGATAAGAATCCATATTCTTTTTCAGCATTTGGGCATGTGTAAACCATAGCGGATAAGCTTTCTTACGCATGGAAACCGTAGTTAGCAATCTGGCACCGCCATTGTCAATGGGATGGTATCCAGGAAATGGATATCCATCCCAAGCGCAGATAGCCAATTCAATGTGCTTTCCGTTCCAAGGCTGCACGTTGACGAATTCATGGAAAGGATTGATTGCTGCCTGTGGGACATTGTCGATAAAGACCATTGCATCGGTTTCTAAAGAGAGCATCAACCAGGGGTTTTCTATCGGAGGAACTGTATAGGCAGTGGTAAACCAAGTATCACAATGAGATTTTCCAAAGGCGTACGGGAAAACTAGTCCTTGCCAGTTTTCCTGCGGTCTCGGTGAACGTTCTGGAACAGTAATTGTTTTCCAATTCCAATCTATGTTGCAGGGTTCAAAACGCCGAGTACGGAGAACCTGTACATACTGTTCTATTCTCTTTTGGGTTTTGGCTGTTATCATTTTTCCCCCATGGATCTTATAAACAAATGTTTTGGGCTTACCATCGATGCTATTATCTTTTTTCTACAGTTTCAGCTGTTGACGATTCTATCGACGACAAGTTGTCGGAATTCTGGAGTAAGCATACAGAAGTATGCAGTAAAACCGGTAACACGGACAATAAGTTCAGGGTAAAGTTCCGGATGTTTGTTTGCTGCCAGAATGACATCTTTGTTTATTATGTTTACATTGATTAATGTTCCACCCAGATCGAAATGGGTCAGGATAATGGTTTTGACGATTTCAACAGGATCACCACCCATGGTAGACGGGTCAAGTTCCAATTGCAGAGGTGCTGTATTTCCATAACCAGGCTGTACTGCTGCAATTGCAGTTGACATGGACAAGGACGCGGCATCATCGATAAAGTGAGGGACGGGATTGGCTCCATGGGTAATGGGATCGCCAAAACGTCTGCCATCAGGAGTGGCACCGACATCTCGACCGAATAAGTGCGATTTTGCCCATGAGAATAATCCTGGGATGAACTTGAGCTTATCATTGCTTTCCTTGATGACAAGATCTGAAAATGTATGTGAAATCTTGACAGCCCATGCTGTGCCTTCTTGGCTTGAACCATAGTGTTTGCTCCGACTCATCATCAATCGTTGCTGTTCACCATCAATGCCTCGCCAGTTCGTCCTGAGTTGTACATCAAGTGTTTCCCAGTTTATCTTTTTTTCTTTTTCAATGCGTTGCTCAATGGCTGTAAAACTGTCACTGACCGTCCCTAGTCCTGCTGCATCAATCGCAAGGTTATAATACATTGCTCCACCTCCGCTGATGTCCAGACCTCTTTCAATAGGACCATGGCTAAGCAGGTTCAATAGGAGCTCAGTTTCATTTTCAGGCTGAATCTTCAAATGAAATCTCATTGCTTCGGCAGTAATATGTACCGCTTTGGACAGATGTTCTGAAAATATTTTCCAAAGTAAAGCGACTGCAGGTTCTTTCTTTTTTGCTTGTTTCGTTCCTTTTATCTTCGGAATATAAGTTCCGATATCGCCGCCAAGTTCAGGGTATCCACATTCCCGCATCATTGTCTGCCAAGAAATTTCGAATATCTTGGCCATATTTATCTTGAACAAATCATTCAGAGTATATTCCATACCAGGAAGGGACATCCAATTGCACCCGACCGCAATGCGTTGACGTGCCAGTTGCTTGTCGTAGCCTAATCTGCAGAAGCCATCAACTAAAGCATTGTCACCAGAAAACCTTGGCCATCCTTCTTTATATGTTACCAAAAGTCTCACCGCCTTGTCGAACAGGTGCATGTTCATTTTGTCATGTACCCGAAGCGTCAGGTTCAGAGAAACGTTGATCTTTTCTGCTGCATCAAGAATTATATATGACAATTCACAAGTCTGATCATTTCCATTGGCATCGGGACCACCGATTTGCCAATATGCGGGATCATTGACGAGGAAACAACCCATGAAATAGACTGCCTCTTCCCTATCGATAAGTTTGGCCTTGAGGTCATGGTCATAATATGGTTCCAGCAATGTATCAAGTTGTCCACCTGCTCCGTCACGATTGAATGTACGGGAGACCAAATGAAACCAAATAATCCATTGCATTGCTTCTCTAAGTGTCTTTGGCTTATCGTTTAGGATATGTTCATTGACTTTTTTCTTTACCAGCAGTTCCTGTTTTTTCTGGGCATCTGATTCTGACTGAGCCAATTCATCAAGTTTGTCGATGTGATGTTTGATCCACACCTGGATACTTTTTATTACTCTTTCATGACAATCATAGAAATGCTTTTTCTCTGGATATTTTTTTCTATAAAAATCAATTTTTTCAAGCAGCCCTTTCCAACCGAGTTCCAGGCCTATTCTGTAATCTGGACAGAAATGTGCATCAAAACCTATGCCTGCATCGATTTTGTAATAATCAATTTGCTTTTCCAATTCCGGAGGCATGAGAGACTGTTTGTATTTATGAGGACGCATTTTTGACAGGAAGTACATCCAACGTCCGGTAAAGGCATCATCATCGTCTATAAAAACATCGTGGTGTTCCAACAGATCACAGATATTGTCTGTCCAGCCATCTATACCATAGAAACTTCCGTCAGGATCGTTTGCAATGATATGCCATGCAAAGGTAGGAACGATCCGTCCATAATCATCTTCGTCCAGACAGCCCTCATACTCGTATTTCTCCTGGGTTTGCTGTATTTTTTTTTCTCTGAGTCTTCTGAGTCTCTGTGCATATATATCATTCATGTTTCCACTCCTTGTCTGCGACAGCCTGTAGCTTTGCCAAATGTCCTGCATCATAGAATTCAGTATTCTGATAGTTGCACGCTATGCCGAATTGTCGGTATTTTGACAATCCTAAAGGATGATATGGTAACAGACGGTAATTTATGACATGATGCAAACCGGCAACGAATGAAGCAATTTCCTGTACTTCTTCAATTGAATCATTTACTCCTTCTATGATTGGGGTACGGATAATAAGAGAAGCTCCGTATGTATCCAATTGACGAAGATTTTCCATGATCCTTACATTGTCCAATCCTGTCCATTTCTTATGAAGGGTAGGGTTTGCCAATTTCAGATCAACCATATAGCAACCTACCAAACCAAGACTCTTTGAAAGCCAAGGTTCAAAAGGTATTGCTCCGTTTGTCTGAACAATTGTGTCTATATTCTTTTGTTTCAAAAGTCTGAGGCACTTAACTAAAAAGTCACCTTGGAGAAAAGGTTCTCCTCCTGAAAATGTAATACCGCCTCTTGAACGTCTGAAGTATGGTTCATCCTGCATTACTTCATTTACCAAAGTACTTGGTTCGTAGTATTTCCCTGATAAGGAAAAGACTTGTTCTGGGCAGATGTCAATACATTTTCCACATTTTGTACAAGTTGTCCGATTAATTGAAATTATCTTATTACTATAACTGAGTGAACGGGTAGGACAGATTTCCGTACATTGCAGGCAACCGGTACAACGTTCTGGCAAAAGGCCAAGTAAAACTTCTGCAGACAACGCTTCTGGATTATGACACCAAGGGCAATGCATGTTGCATCCTTTGAGAAAAACTGTTGTTCTGATACCTGGTCCGTCCTCCGTTGAAAAACGTTGGATTTTACTGATAAGTCCTTGCATTGTTGCTCCTATTTCAATGTTTGTCCGAACATGCCAGCAATGAATGTTTTCTGGAAAATCAGAAATACTGCAACTGGTGGAAGCGTCATAAGAATGCCCATTGCGGTAAGTCCACCCCAATTGGTACCCCATGTTCCGATAAATGACAGAATTGCTTGGGCAAGGACTCGTTTGTCAGGAGATGTTGTCAGTGCATAGGAAAAAGTATATCCATTCCAACAAGAGATAAATATATAGATTATGACGGAGACAATACCCGGGCGAATCATTGGTACCGTAACTCTGAACAAAGTACCGAAAGGTCCCAGTCCGTCAAGCAAAGCTGCTTCTTCGATAGTCTTTGGTGTGTTTGCTATGAAATTCCGTATCATCCAGATGGCGAGAGGAAGACTGAAAACGATGTTTACCACGACGACCCCTGATATTGTGTTGTACAATCCTATCCTATTGAAATAAGCAACCAAAGGGACCAATATGGCTGTAGCAGGTAACATAGGAAGAACAAGGAAGCAAATGCCAAGCAGGTCTCTACCCTTGAAAGTAAATCTAGCGAGTGCAAAGGCTGATAACAGGGCTACAGGAATTGTGAATACTATGGTTCCTAATGAAACCTTAAGGCTGTTTGCAAAATATACAAGGATTTCCTTCTTGTGAAAAATCTCGATATAGTGGCTGCCAGTAAGATGTTTTGGTAAAAAACCATAGTCATATTTCGGTGTCAAAGACATTTTCAGTCCCCATAACAGGGGAAACAGTGCAAATAGTGCAATAAGTATGTAAAGTAAAAACCTGATTGATTGTCTGAGAAGTTTATGTCTGCTATTCATAGATACTCTCCTTCAACAATACTTTCAGGTACAAGCTCATGAAGACAAGGCTGATCAGAATAAGAATCATACCGATTGCAGCTCCGATGTTAAGATCAAAGTTGACAAATGAGCTTTTGAACAACCTGACGGCAAGCGTTTCCGTAGAGTATCCTGGTCCACCTTTTGTCAGGGCGTACACGGATTCAGAATCCTGAAGTGTCCAGATGGTGACCATCAGGACTCCTATGCACAACTGGTTTGCAGTCAGAGGTAATGTCAGATAAAAGAAACTTTTTACTTTTCCTGCACCGTCGATTTTTGCTGCTTCATAGAACTCATTCGGAATAGTTGACATACCTGCGGCAAGAAAAAGCATTATGAAGGGAAAAGATCTCCAGAAGCTATGCAGGATCATGACAATCAGGGCGTACCGTCCGTTATTAAGTATGTATACATCATGTCCAGCAAAGAATTTGACAATCAGATGGATAAGTCCCATGTCAGGATCCAGCATAGAACGCACCATAAGCGTGCTCACCACGGGTGCAGAAATCCAAGGAATTAGATATAAACTCCGAAAGAACCTGGATAAACCACTGTCTTTGGTAATCAATAGGGCAGTTGCATATGCCATCGGTATCGTAAGACAGATATTACTGAGTACATATATCAAAGAAATTTTCAGGTTGGTGAAGAATCTGTTTCCCTCGTGGAACAACTGGCTGTAATTCAAGAGACCGACAAAGCTTGTTGCGCCTGACAAGCTGGTCTTTTCCAAACTCATATAGATTCCAGCTAAGAGAGGCCCGACAAGAAAAACAACCAGCAGCAAGAATGCGGGGAGCAAAAATATGAATGGTGTGTGCTTCTGTATCATAATATTCTATTGTCCCTGGTATTTCGAATTGAATTCGTTTTGTGCATCAAGTAAAATGGCGGGAATATCAGTTTTTTTGCCAGTCATACAACGTTGCAAAGCAGCAGAAACGATATCAGCCAATTCTCCATAATGTGCACTTTCCGGCATTGGGCGTCCATTTTCAATCGCCTTATAATATGCCTTGAAGTATGGGGTTTGATATTTTGGTTGTTGCCATACTGATTTCTTAATGGGGAGACCAGCATCAGGATAAGTAGAAAGATCTGCTTTGTTCAGCATATAGTCGATGAATTTCCATGCGGCATCTTTATTTTTACTCTTTGCATACATGGACACATCCCAGCTATTGGTAAATCCAGCTCCTCCGTTTGTCGGGTAAGGGAATACACCGACTTTAGTCATTTCACCTTCTGGTGTTGCAGGGAACAGACCTTTTACCAATCCATTCTCTTCCAGTGCATTGAGCCAGAAAGAACCCCAGCCGAATGCGATGGCAATCTTTCCTTGCAATACTCCATCATAGACATTGCGGTTGTAAGTGGTTACCGTTGAGGATGGTGATACAATTTTATACGTATTTACCATATCCCACAAAAGTGTTGCAGCCTTTATGCCTGGTTCTTCTGCGAATATTGCCTTTTTTGTTGTCGTATCAAAAAGTTTTCCACCATATCCCCAGACAAGTGGTGCAAATGTTACTTCAATAGTGCCACGGTCAGGTCCCAATGCGACACCCAAACCCCATTGATCAATTGACCCATCACCGTCTTTATCTATGGTAAGTTTCTTTGCATCAGCAATCAGTTCATCCATTGTAGAAGGTGGCGTGTTGGGATCCAATCCTGCGGCCTTGAACATCTCTTTGTTGTATAGTGCAATACGAGAGTGACTGCCAAGAGGTATACCAATCTGTTTTCCTCCTTGCTTACCCTGTTTGTATGTTGAGGCCCAGTCAATTTCATCAAGCTGATTTTGTGTCCAGTTCTTTTGTAAATAGGGATTCAGGTCTTCAAGATCACCGACGGCGGCATGCTGAGGAAGTAACTGCGGTGTGGATAGCAGTACATCATGTGAAGTAATTCCAGAACGGAAATCTGACATTATCTTAATATCTATCTCATCCCATTTGAATTGTTCAAATGCAACCTCAATATTAGGATTTTCCTTTTCGAAACCAGCTTTGACTTGCTGGAACCATTTGTAACCCGTCATTTCTCCTTCTTCCATCGAATCATAGAAATGAGCAACGTGCAGAACTGTCTTTCCCTGTGAGGTCTGTTCCTCTGTGCCATTGCTCCACGCAAGGCCACAAGAAGCAAACACTGCTAGGGAGACTAACATGATTCTGTGAAAATTTTTCATAATAATCTCCTCCATTTATTTTTTTTAAACTCAGTTAAAATTATTGTATCGATTTTAATTTTCTGTCAAGTTAAAATATACCAATCTAAAAAACTTAGTTATTATTTCTTGTATTATAAATAATAATATTTATATATTGACATGCACATAATTTCAATATAAACTTAATGAATATAAATTAAAAGGAAAAAGTGATGGAAAAAGATAATGAAAATAAGTTTTTAAACTCAGGAAAAATATATGTAATTTCATCAAGTCATAATGATATTGCTTATCTTGATTCTCCACTTGTTACCATTCGTTTTCGTAATGATATTATTATTTCCAAAAGCATCGAGATGATGGAAAAAGATGCAAATTTCATCAATTCCATTGAATGTACATTGTTTATCAAAGACTTTTTGATCCTGCATCCTGAAATGTATGAACGTCTGCTTGCTGTAATGCAGTCAGGGCAGTTCCATGTCGGAGCTACGTATACCCAGCTCTATGAGACTTCAGTGACTTCCGAAGGTCTGGTAAGGCAATACTATCTGGGCAAACGTTGGCTGGAAAAAAAATTCCCAGGGGTTGTAACACGGTCAACTTGGAACGAGGATGTACCTGCCCGTGCAATGCAAGCTGCACAGGTAATGAAGAAATGTGGTGTAGACTATTTGTTTGTCAGCAGGATGGATGCAGGATTTTTCCGATGGTACAGTCCGGACGGAAGTTACGTAGAAGGATTCTCTTCAGGACATTATCACCATAACAGCCTTACGCAGTTGCTTGACATTCATTACAATGTGTATGATGAACAAGCCCATAGCGGTGCATCGCAGATTGAAACTGCTTTACATATTTCTGATTCTGCTCGGCAGACTGTATTTCATTATTTGGAAAGGACAGCAGAAACATATTTCAATCCACGGGAAATCCCTTTCTTTTTTGTATTTCTCGCTGGACGGGATTATGATATTCCTCTTAATCTGGATACTTTTTTCTGTGATTTAAAGCATGATACTGTCCATGCCTTTCCACCGTTCAAGTATGCATCAGCAGAGACTGTGATGGATGAGGCAAATACGATACTTGTCCGGGATGATCAATGGAACACATATCACGGTGAACGACCAAACCTTTGGGTTTATCATGAGCCGACACATGCGGAAGCCTTCCGTTATAACAGGAACGGCTTACGAAAACTTACTGCAGCAGAAATTCTTTCCAGCATGGGTATGGCCCTGCTGGCTGACGGTGCCAGACGCTATGAAAAAACAGAAATTGATGACTGTTGGGCAAAATTACTATATCTGGATCATGGTTGGGGAGGATGTAACGGGCATATAACCGATGAAACTTATCTACAGAGCTCTAAAAAAGGGTATAAGAAAGCATGTTCCCTGATTGAACGAAAGGCCCAGGAACTTTCTGCTGCAATAACTACTGAAGAAGGAGGAGACTACCTTACTGTGTTCAATACTACCCAGTGGTATAGGAAAAGTGAAGTGCATGTCGTCCTTGATTGGGAGCAACTACGAACGGTATCCATCAGAATTGTTGGACCGGACGGGGTGGCTGTTCCCTACCAGGTTGTCGGGGAGCCTGCTCCTTATACTCTTGAGATCCTTTGTATGGTGGAAGTGCCTGCCTATGGATATACCAGATATCGGATTCTTCCCTCAGAAGCAATATCTCAGACTTCTGATGTGCATGTTGAGGAAACGAAGGATTTTATCCTGCTTGAGAATCAGTTCTATTCTATGCGGATTGCGCATGGGGGCATTACGAAATTATATGATAAATCGTGTGACCAAAATCTCTTAGCAGGACAACCAGGCTTAGGTGCCTTTGAAGTAGTCGAATTGAATTCTTATGGAAATGGGTCAGGTGAATTTTCAACAGTACAGCAACCTGATTTTCCGTATGGGATCGATGTTTCAAAATATGGTTTTTCAACCGGTTATACGGAATGTGCTTCAAACTATGGTATGCATTGGCATATACCCGCCCATGAAGGAGTTTTGCAGGCAAACGGGGAGGTGGCTACAATTATCGAAGGAGAGGCTCGTTTTCCACATTTTGTTCTTTTGGAAAAAATTACCTTATATAATACCATAAAGAAAATTGATGTATCGGTGGAAATTGAAGCCTGGGATGGAACAATGTACAAAGAGTTACGGATATTTCTTCCTCTTACCGAGGGCTTTCACAATATTTGCTATGAAGTACCAATGGGAATCTTACATGTATACAAGGATGAGGTTGCCGGTCCAATAGGAACTAAATTATTTGCTGATGATACACATACGTATTATCCTACCGATTGTCGTCAGATCCATCCCCGTGAAGTTCAATCTTGGATAGCAGCAGAAAGTACTACTGCAGCAGTTATGTTGTCATGTATTGATACCCCGACATTTGATTTTGTGAAATGTCCTGAAGGTATCATTTTACAACCTATTCTTCTTGCTTCTCGTCATAGTTCATTTCCCAAAGGTAATCCATATCCACAACGTGGAACTCATTCCTTCCATTTTACCTTGACAAGCAATAACTTGCCGTTGTCGAATTCATTGCATATGATAGAACAAGAGGCGTTCCCGTTGATTCCGTCAGTAGCTTATCATGTGCCCAGAATTGCTGATGGTCTGCCTTTGCAGGCATCTGTGTTTTCAGAAGATGAGAATGTACGGATCAGCTGTATCAAGAAGGCTGAGGATTCGGATGAACTTGTTGTACGGGTCTATGAACCTTTTGGCAAAAAGCAGAGTTTTTCGTTTGCTTGCTGCAAGCCAATCCAATATGTAAGGAAATCAGATATGCTTGAATATGGCGGCAAGGAAATGCCTTGCAGTACACTTTCGGATACTATTGACCCTTATGCAATTGAAACCTATTGCATAGGCATGGCATAGTATTGATGAGTGCTATGCTGAGTAAAAGGGTTATCGATCGAAGAACTAAAGCTATGACAGGAATTTGAATGTGAATAATATAAATTCAGAATATATGAAAAATATCAACCGTTTTGAAATTCTACAGATGATTTACCAAACAAAAGATATCAACCGGAATGTGATTACACAGACAACAGGACTTACAAGTGCTGCCGTGACTAAAATCATTAATTCACTTATCGCTGAGGGAGTTGTCTCAGAAAAATCGTTTTATAGTGAATTCAGGAAACGAAGGTCCAGATATCTTTCGATTTGTAGAGATACCTATGCTACGGTGATATTGTGTCTGTGCCGAAATATGGTCAAGGCTGCTATAGTTGATATAAGTGGTTCTATAATTTATTCCAGGGATTGCCAAGTCAGTTATGCAATGTTGGATGATTTTTTAATAGGTGATATTGTCAAGGATGTTTTTTCTCATATACAAGATGAAACTAAATGTCTTGGTTGTGTCTGTATTTCACCTGGTATCCGATCGGCAAAGAATATTGTTTCGGAAAATAGTTCGTCAAAATCCGTTCCTTTCTTTTGGAATATAGAAAAGATTCAAGCAATTGTCGAAAAAGCATACCATGTTCCTTTTTACACCGAAAACGACAGCAATGCAGCCCTTCTGGGGGAGATGTGGTTTGGAGCAGGAAGAGAGAGCAAAAATACTGTTCTGTATAATATAGGAAAAGGTATTGGTTCCGCAGTCTGTTTGAATGGTTCCATTCTGAGTGGTTATCAGAATAGTTCCATTGAAATTGGTCATGTGACGATTAATTTCAATGGACCGCAATGTGCATGTGGAAACCGCGGTTGTTTGGAACTATATGCCGGGCTTGATCATTTCCAAGGCAAACTAGCAACTTTCAATGAGAAGCATGAAACTAATTATTCTTTGGAAGAAACCTTTTCCCGAGCTCGAAATGGAGATGAGGCATGTAATTCATTTGTACATGAATATGCATTGATGGTTGCCGAAGGGGCTGTCATTCTAGCTAATATGTTTAAACCTGAAAAAATTATCGTGACAACGAATGAGGCAGATTTCCTTTATCTTCCACCTATCATAGAAACTATCAAGGAAGAAGTTTTTTCAAGGATTTTTTCAATTAGTGAACAGAAAGTCAAGATTGAGGCTTCGACATTACGTAGTAACGGTTACATGCTCGGAGGTGTTGCCGTGGCTGTTAGAAAATATTTCCTCGGTGATAAGTAACGTAGCAGTATCTGCAGGAAATTCGTCATTTTGGGGTGGGGCGATACCGGACATGGTTGTGAATTGCATGTGCGGTTGCAGCCGTAGATTCCGTGATTTCCTGTTTGCTTGCCGCCGGATGTGAAGGTCGCAGTTGCGGTATGCAGGATGAAATTGACTTTCAGGTCACGCATCAGATCCTAGAACTGGCTGTCTGGAATGATTTTTTCTTAAGCTCAGTATCAGCTGAAGGATAATTGATTTTGGAAAAACACCGAGGGTAACGCAAGCTTTGTATGACGACAATCTTTTCCTGGGATTGTTTTCCGAGGGTAATAAATGGTATGTCGGCTATGCCGTCCTCATTGTCATGAAAGTTCTGGCGATACGGAATCCCTGTAGCTGATTTCGTGAGGTACGATGATCCTCACATTGTTTGGTTGTTCAGGATGCTGTATGGTAAAGTCCAGGTTACGTGCTGCCAGCTTTGCCATGAGCGGGATATTCGTGTTGACAGTCGTAAGGGCAGGCATGGAATATCTGTCTTGGTCAAGACCATCGAAACCCACTATGCTGACGTCCTTTGGCACTGACATTCCCAGTTTGTTGACTGCCTGCATGGCTCCGAGGGCAAGGCTGTCATTGAAGGCAATGATTGCCGTAGGATGGGATTTGCCTGATGAAAAAAGTTCAAGGGTCTTGTCATAGGCGGTTTCCGTTTCCCAATCCGTTTCTATTATCGTCGGTTCAGGGACCTGATGTTCACTGAAGGCGTAATGGCAACCCAGCAGTCTTTCCTGGGTCGCAATATATGAGGTGATTCCTGACAGAAGCGCGATTTTCTTATGCCCTTGCCTGATGATGTACTCGCAGATATCTTTCATACCATAGATATTGTCAGCCAGGATTGAGCAAAGCCTGGGATGATATGCATTGATCAATACGGTCGGGATCTTTTTCTCCAAAGTCGTCTGGATGGCTTTTTCATCGATATTGCTCAACAGTATGATGCCGGACAGATGCCTGCCTTCAAGTATGTCTGCCAATGTATCAGTACCTTCCAAGGCCGAATAATAGAATGAATATCCCTTGGAATGGAATTCTTTTTCAGCAAAATAGAACATCTCGGAATAAAAGGGTTGGGATATCCTGTCTTTCTTATGCGTTGACGTAGGTATGAAGAAACCTATGGTTCCTCGTGATGCCTGTTGCCGGTCCTGCAGTTTTTTTTCATTTCTTGGTTGTTGGGAAACAGGCTTCGTAGTTTCATGGATGACCTTGGTTCCTATGCCGGGAATCTTTTTTACCAGTTGTTCATTGACGAGCATGAGCAGAGCTTTCCTGATGGTGATACGGTTCACATGGTATATGGAACAGAATTCATTTTCTGAGGGTAGCAACATACCTTTGCCATATTCCCCTGAAAGAATCTTTTCCTTGATTGCATTATGTATTTCTTCATAGAGGAAAGTCTTTTCCTTGCTCATGTTTTGCTCCTCATTGCTATTAAAACATAAAATCCCATGATGTAACAGTTGATTGTCTTGTATAAAATAATACATACATGTATACTACAAGTATGCTAAAATTTCAATATATTGAGAAAATTTAAAAAAGATATTGCTTATTATAGAACATGTGCTATACTTGTTTACAACATGTGCTATGTATGTAGTACAGCAAGGAGTACATATGATACAGGAATGGAATGAAGAAGCATTGGATCATCGCAATGCCCTTCTGTTTGCAATGCACATTGACCCTAAGGATGTCGATCGCCCTGTAATAGGAATAGTAAATGCCTGGAATGAAATGAATCCGGGACATTTTCCATTTGCTGATGTCGTTTCTGAGATCAAGCAGGAAATATATCAGGCCGGTGGATTGGCTCTTGAACTTCCCGTTACCGGCATCTGTGACGGTATGTGTTCAAATACGCCGGGGGACCGTTATACCCTTCCTTCCAGGGACTTGGAAGCAATGGAAGTCGAGACGGTCGCACAGGTAAACCAGCTGGAAGGGATGGTATTGCTCGGGACCTGTGACAAGATTATCCCCGGTATGCTGATGGGAATCATGAAGGTCAATATTCCTTCGGTAATGTTGACCGGCGGATATATGGCCGCAGGACATTACCATGGCAGGATGCTTACGCTTACACATACGAAGCAGGCCTATGCTGCGTATACCGCCGGCAATATCTCACGCGAGGAATATAAGGAAGTTGTCAAACACGCCTGTCCTTCTCCCGGAGCCTGTCCTTTCATGGGAACGGCAAATACCATGTGCGCCACTGCCGAACTGCTGGGCTTTTCTCCGTTCGGCAATGCGAGTGTCCGTAGCCAGACAGACAAATGGCATGGAATGGCCAAGCAGGCCGGCAGGACCATCATGGAACTGGTCAAAAAGGAAATCCGTCCCTTGGATGTCGTCAATGAAGCCAGCTTCCTCAATGTCATCCGTTATATGATGGCTACCAGTGGTTCGACGAATTCGATTCTGCATATTCCTGCCATTGCAAAGATGGCCGGATATAAGATTACTCCGGAAGTCTTTGATAAGATAAGCAGGGAAGTGCCTTGCATCAGTGCAATCTATCCTAATCATCCTACGTATACCATGGAGGATTTCGATAAGGCCGGAGGCCTGAATGCCGTGGTCGGTGAACTGCTGAAGGGAGATAAGATCGATGGTTCCGTCCATGGAATGTTCGGGACGGTGGAGGAGATGGCATTGGATTCCCTTTCCAAGGATGAAAAAGTCATCGCTTCTGTTGCGGCCCCTTTTTCTCCCCATGGTGGCTTGGCCGTGCTGAAGGGAAACATAGCAACCGACAGCTGTATCGTCAAATACTCTGCAGTACCTGAGGATGCACGGATTTTTGCCGGTCCAGCGAAGGTATATGATTCCCAGGACGAGGCTTGGCATGCACTCCTTGAGGACAGAATCCGGAAGGGAGATGTGGTGATCATCCGATACGAAGGGCCAAAGGGTTCTCCCGGGATGCCACATATGGAAACTTTCATGGCTGCTGTACTGGGAAAGAAGCTTGGTTCTTCGATTGCCTTGGTTTCCGACGGAAGGTTCTCCGGAGCTACAGGAGGCCTGGCTATAGGACATGTAAGTCCTGAGGCTTATGAAGGCGGCAACCTTGCTCTCCTTCAGGACGGCGATATGGTTCATATTGATATTGAGGCCAGGACATTGGTAGCTGATGTTTCAGACGAAGAATTCCAGCAAAGGAAGAAGAATTGGCAACCTGTCAGGAAACCGGCTTCAGGTTATTTGGAGCTTTTCAGGAGAATGGTTCTTCCGACAGATCAAGGTGCGACGATCTTACAGTGATGGAGGTATGTATGATGGCAAAGAAAATGAAGGCTTTGTTGTTTCCGGCAGTCGATGAGTATCAGTATATTGAAACAGATATACCCGAGATGGCAGATGACCAAGTGTTGCTTCAGGTAAAGGAAACCGGCGTCTGCCATGGGGATATCCTTGCTTTTACCGGCAAGCATCCCTATCGTATACCACCATTGGTATCGGGACATGAAATGGGTGGCATTGTCGTGTCGGTAGGGAAGGATGTCACGGATTTCAAGGTCGGAGACCGTGTGGCCGTGGAACCTCAGATCGGATGCGGGGTGTGTGAATTCTGCAGGAAGGGTGACTACAATGTCTGTGCAGACAAACGTATGATCGGAGTTGACGGTTGGTCAGGGACCTATGGTGAATATGTCGTTGCCTATCCATCTATGTGCATGAAGATTCCCAATTCCATGTCCTATGAGGAAAGTGCACTTATAGAGCCTTTCTGTGTCGGCGTACATGCTGTCAGCCTTGCAGACCTGCATATCGGTGACACTGCCGCAGTATTGGGCGGTGGTACCATCGGCAATATGGTTCTGACTGCACTGACTCAGAAGGAACTTTCAGAAGTATTCTGTTCGGATTTGTCCGAGAAGAAAAATGAAAACAGCCTGAAACGGGGTGCAACCGTTGCCTTGAATCCCAAGCATGGGAATATCGTCGATGAAGTGCTGCGGCAGACTTCCGGCAGTGGGGTCGATGCTGTCTTTGTTACTTCATCCTATCCTGGGGTGATGGATGATGCATTGCGGATCTGCAAGAAGAAAGGTGTGGTAGTGCTTATCGCTTTCCTTGACAGTACCATCAAGCTGAATACGGTCGGTTTGATCCAGCAGGGCGAACGTCGTATCGTAGGAAGCAACAGCTATACGATGAAGGATTACCGATGGGTCTTGGAACAGTATGGAAAGGGAACCTTGGATTTGAAATCGCTTATCACGAAGAAAGTTCCTTTTTCTGAGGGTGGAGCCGTCATCAAGGAAATGGCACATGGTCTTCTTCCTGATGAAATCAAAGTAATGATTTCAATGGAATGATAGCAGAGAACATCAATTGGAGAAAAAGATGGACATAGTTGACTATACACAGCTGCAGGGTATGGAATTTCCGACTGGAAGAAAGACACAGGTATACATTGGCAAGAATGCGCCTGTTGCGGCAAAAAGCTTTTGCCAAGGTCTTGTCACCATTTATCCTGACGGGTCAGTTCCCGAGCATACGCATGACAATGAGGAAACGTATACGATTTTGTCAGGATCCGGGGAGATGACGGTCGGAGATGAAGTGCGCCGGGTACATGGCGGTGAGTGCATCTATATTCCTTCAGGCAAGGCCCATGGTCTGAAGAATGTGTCTTCTGAGGAAAATCTGGTCATGATGTTCGTGTATGCTCCTGCGACTATTGTTGATCATTGGGCACAGGAACTGGCGGCTGGAAAATAAATTCTTTTTATGTTCTGATTGTAATTTCTTTTACAGAAAAAGAAAATAAAAAAAACCTTGACAAGTCAGCATATTGTGTTATTAATAGTATCTATATAATAGTTTTTGCTTAATTAAATTTTGCAAACGATTGCAGAAAAAATTAAAAAGGAAGGAACCATGAAAATTATCGTAAAAAAATGTGTTACGGTGTTTTTTTGCGCCTTAGTGGCAACACTGGGTCTGTCTGCCCAGGGAAATGCAGAGAAGTCGGATTCTGAAATCGTCATTGGATGTATTCAAGATACAACAGGTCCGACATCGACCATGGGAAAGATGGTTGAAGAAGGAGCCCTGTATGCCATTGACGAAGTGAATGCAGCAGGAGGTATCAACGGAAAGACAATCAAGATGATTACCTATGACACGAAGGGTGATGTAAATGAGGCTATCAATGCTTATACCCGTGCAGTTTCTACTGATAAAGTAAAAGCCATCATTGGGCCTCCAATTGCAAATATTGCACTTGCTATTGCGCCGATTTCCGAGAAATATTCTGTTCCGATCATTGGTTTGGGCGTTGATCCTAAGTGCCAGCAGAAGACTGACGGTACTACTTACAAGAATATGTTCTGCCTGCAACCTAGCACCATAAGCCAAGGGACCATCATGGCTGATTATGCAATCAAGGAACGGGGATGCAAGACTTTCGGGATTATCTACAACGAATCGAATGCCTATTCAGTCTCACTTGTCGATCCATTCTTGAATGCTGCTGAAAAAGCCGGTGCAACGATTGTTGACAAAGTAAGCTACAATGCCAATGACAAGGATTTCAAGACCTTGCTGAACGACATGATAAGTGCAAAAGTCGATGCAATTTATTCTCCGGGATATACACAGGAAATCATCCTGATTACCCAGCAGGCAAGGGCTCTGGGGTATAAAGGTGATCTGATCTTTGGTCTTGATGCATGTCCTCCGTTCAATACGTTGCTTGGAGAAGATGCTGATGGTATCTATTTCATCAACAATTATGATGCAAGTGATCCGAAGTTGGTTTCAATAATCAATGATATGAAACAGAAGAAAAATCTTGACATTACCAACAAGTTCTTCCTTGGATATGATATCGGCAAAGTCATTGCACAGTCCTTTACCGAAGTCGGGACTGACAGCAAGGCTGTCAGGGACTACATTGAGCATCTTACAAATTTCAAGGGCATGACCGGTGATATTACCATTGATCCGGCAACACATTTCCCGACTGGTCTGAAGATGGTGATGTATACTTACAAGGGTACTACACCAGTGATGTTGGAACATTATTCTGCTGACTAGGCTAGGGCTTCATCTTTGATTGTGATATAGCCTTCTTGAGGGTCCTGATACGCAGGAAGGCTATATCTATCTACCTCTGGAGATTTGATCATATGTCTTTACAAATAATAATCAATGGCCTGGCATTGGGTTCTGTCTATGCCTTGATTGCAACGGGCTTTGCATTGATTTTCAATGTTCTCAAGTTCTCAAACTTTGCTCATGGCGCAATGATGACCTGTGGAGCTTTTGTCGGTTATTTCCTGGCAGCAGGAAAAGGTTTTGGGCTGTTTCCTACCATTTTGATTTCCATGATTGCCGGTGGGGTGATCGGTATCGGAGGCGAATTCATTGCCTTCAAGCGGATCATAGCAAACCATTCTTCCCATATTTACTTCTTTGTATCCTCAATTACGCTGGGCACCTTGCTGGAAGGAATCGTGACACTGAAAGTCGGTGCAAATTTCTATAATTATCCACGTTTTTTTAAAGTTGCAACAATCAATATAGGAAACATAATTATTTCAAAGAGTGATGCAATGATGTTTTGTTTCAGTACCATGGCTTTGCTTTTGTTGTGGTATATTATCCGTTATACAAAGCAAGGACGGGCCATCAGGAGCGTCAGCTTCGACAGAGATACAGCAAGTCTGATGGGAATCAATGTCGAATCTGTAATTCTGATTACATTTTTTGTGTCAGGAGCCTTGGCAGGCCTTGCCGGCGTTTTCCTTGGTATCAACTATACCTTGTATCCTACACTTGGTTCCTTGGTCGTCAAGGGATTCATTGCTTCCGTCATCGGTGGCCTGGGTAGCTTGCCCGGTGCAATCATCGGAGCAGTCTTCCTTGGTTTGCTGGAAACGCTCCTGATTCATACTGTCGGTTCCGGGTATGCTCCCGCACTGACATTCTCAGTAATGTTGATATTTCTCCTTGTTCGCCCGCAAGGCATTTCAGGAAGCAATATTCAGGAAAAGGCGTGAGGAGAAACTGAAATGGCTTATATGTTGACTATTCTTACTACGACATTGATTACGATGATTTCTGTCGTAGGTGTATATCTTTTGACCGGAATGACTGGTATGTTCAGTCTTGGGCAGGCAGCTTTCATGGCTATAGGAGCCTATGCCAGCGGTTTGCTGGTAACAAAAGTCGGGATGGCTTTTCCTCTTGCATGCATCGTTGCCGTTGCACTGTCAGTTGGAGTCGGGTGGCTTATCGGCATGCCGACGGTAAGGCTCCGGAGAGATTATATTTCCTTGGCTACGTTGGGTTTCGGGGAAGCTGTTGCGGCTTTGCTGAACAAGGCTACCAAGTTGACCGGAGGTGCATCCGGATTCGTAGGTATTCCTGCTATTACGACATTTCCTATGGTGTTGATTTCTACCATCGTAATCATTGCAATGGTTGCCATGTTCAAGAATTCAAAGTTTGGACGCCAGTGCAGTGCCATACGCTGTGATGAGCTTGCAGCCAAGGCAATGGGCATCAATGTCCCTTGGATAAAAATGGTTGTTTTCCTGTTTTCTGTGGCAGTTACGGCATACAGCGGGTGTCTTTATGCTTTCTATACGACGTATGTTGACCCTTCACTGTTCGGTTGGAAGAAAAGCGCCGACTGGGTCATCATGGTCTTCTTCGGTGGTTCAGGAAGTCTGACAGGATCGATACTTGCGACAATCATATTGACCGGTTTGCCGGAAGCCCTGCGCTTCCTGTCTGATTACCGCAGTATTTTCTATGCTGCCCTTGTCCTGCTGATTCTCAACTTCAAGCCTTCAGGGCTATTGAATACTTGGGAATTGACGCCAAGGAACATCAAGTCACTTTTTCACAGGACAGATGATGTGACAGGCAGTATGCCGACAAAAAAACCGATGAAGAATTGATGGGGGAATACGTGTATGTCAGTATTGCAAGTAAAGGACATTGACAAGAGTTTCGGTGGGGTGCATGCCGTCATTGATTTTTCCTTGACAGCCAAGTCAGGGGAGATCCACGGTATCATAGGACCGAACGGTGCCGGAAAAACCACGATTTTCAATGTGATTTCCGGTGTATATCCTCCGGAGAACGGCAGCATCATGCTGGATGACAAGAACCTTACGGCACTTGACCAGTATAAGGTCGCACGGTACGGCATAGGCAGGACATTTCAGAACATCCGTCTGTTCAAGGGACTTTCAGTCCTTCAGAATGTCATGTGTGCCAATGATCCCCGTTCTTCCTACGGACTGTTTGGGGGAATTTTCCCGACAAAAACACGACTGAGGGAAGAAAAAGCAGGAAAAGAACTCTGTGAAAGCTATCTGGTTGATGTCGGCTTGAAGGACTATCTCAAAGAGATGCCGGAAAACCTTCCATATGGATTGCAGAGAAGACTGGAGATAGCCAGGGCCTTGGCTTCAAAACCAAAGGTATTGTTACTTGATGAACCTGCAGCAGGTCTCAATCCTACGGAAGTTACTGACCTTACCAGCCTGATCCTGGAACTTTCCCAGCGTCATAAGCTTATTGTATTGTTGATCGAGCATCGGCTTGAATTGGTCTTGAGTATATCCCAATTTGTCCATGTACAGAATTTTGGTTCAACCATTGCAGTCGGTACACCTTCGGAAATCAAGGACAATCCGGCCGTCATTGAAGCCTATCTGGGAAAGGAGGAGTAAAGATGGTCCAATTGTCAATAAAGGATGTCAATGTTTGGTATGGATATATCCAAGCCCTGAATAATGTATCGCTTGAAGCAAATCAGGGTGAGATAGTCAGCATAATCGGCTCAAACGGTGCAGGAAAGACTTCATTGCTCAACAGTATTTCTTCCTTGATCCATCCTGTTTCCGGGGCTATCCGATTTGAAAAGAAAGATGTTCCGAGAAAGCCTTGCAAAGTTGTCAAAATGGGAATCGTGCAGGTTCCTGAAGGCAGAAAGACTTTCTCTGGATTGTCAATTCAGGATAATTTGCTTGTGGGGGGCTATCAGTCAAGCAAAGGGGAATTAGGTACCTTGCTGAAACATCAGTATAGTCTGTTTCCTATACTTGAAGAGAGAAAAAGGCAGTATGCAGGGACACTGAGCGGAGGAGAACAGCAGATGTTGGCCATAAGCCGGGGATTGATGAGCAAACCCAAATTGCTTTTGCTTGATGAACCGAGTCTGGGGCTTGCACCTCTGATCGTAAACCAGGTTTTTGATATCATCAGGCAAATCCGTGATAGCGGTATTACGATTGTGCTGGTTGAACAGAATGCCAAGAAAGCCTTGAGCATTGCCGACCGTGCCTATGTACTTGAAAACGGAGAAATAAAAATCAGCGGGACTGGGAAAGAGTTGCTTTCCTCAGATACGGTCAAGAAAGCATATCTGGGTGCTTGATAAATTGTTGCCGGTACAATGTCCCATAGGCGAAGGAGGCATAGATTACTTGTGCAGTATTTCTGTTCTTTGTATTGCATTCCCTTCTGTATGCTTGCTGTGATTGTTGGAGAATTGCAGCATGGCATATTTTGAATTGCATGCATAGACATTTTCTGCAGGGATGAGAGGAAATATATAATTGGAAATTGGTATTATGGATTGTGTATATCCCTACTTTGAAGTTACAATCTCCATGGAGTTAAAGGGTTTCGCAACTCTTTGCAAAGGGTATAGATATTTATACGGATGGAACTTGAAGAATGAGTGATAAAATAACAAACCTTAAGGTTGTCGCTGAAGCTGCAGGAGTATCGATAAGTACTGTGTCGCGCGTATTGGCCGACAAACAGTGCGTACAGGAAAAAACACGGCAAAGGGTCTTTGAAACGGCCAAAAGACTTGGCTATGTGCCCAATGAACTTGCCAAAAGCCTCAAAACCGGTACCAGCAATACAATTGCACTCATGATCCCAAGCATCCAGAATATGATTTATCCGGATATCGTACGTGGTGTTGAGGATATAGCAAGGAAATATGGTTTTATCGTCATCCTTTGCAATACGGATGAGGATTGCACCATAGAACAGTCATATATCACGAAGTTACGTACACATTGGATTGAAGGGTTTGTCGTTGCTTCCATGATGGCAGATTCAACGCATATCGTGCAGTTGCATGAATCGGGCTTTCCCGTTGTCCTTGCCTGCAGATACTACGGTGAAAACATGGATGCTGTTCTCATTGACAATGTCAAGGCCGCTTTTGATGCAACCCAGTACCTTATACGGACAGGACGGAAGAAGATTGCCTTTGCCCAGGGACGTAGTGACCTCGCTGTATATACTGATCGTTTTGAAGGCTATAAGCAGGCCCTTGCGGTCCATGATATTCCATTTGATCCCCGGCTGGTCATACAGGAGACACAGGATCTGAACAGCTTGTACTATTATACCCAGAAGCTTGTCAGGTCTTCAGCCAGGCCTGATGCGATTTTTGCCAGCAATGACCAACGGGCCCTGATCATCCAAAGGGCCTTGCACGATGAACATATATTGATTCCTAAGGAAATAGCAGTATTGGGATTCGATAATGTCGAGATCAGTTCATTGGCTGAACCACCACTTTCGACAGTATCACAGCCGCTGTATAGGATAGGGGCCTTGGCCGCAAAACGTCTGATACATCAGATAAATTACCGGCGGAAATACGGCAAGATGGATGAACCTCTGGTGGATATCCTTCCTACTGATATAATCATCCGCAGTTCTACCTGACAGGATTGCCCTGAAGGTATTTCTAAAATCCGGCCTGTTCCAGGTAATGGATACAGGTATGGATGTGGAAACCTTTGATTTGATATTTCTGTTGCAAACGTTTGCAATTGAAAATAAACCATATATCCTATGGCATACGATCCTGATGGATGGCAGTAGGATGCATGGATTTTGAAATAAAATGATAGATGGAGAAACGGACGTATGAAAAAAACAGCTATCGTTACCGGCGGCAGCAAAGGTATCGGTTTTGCCATTGCCAGGCAACTTGGCCTTGATGGTTATAATATTGCCATCATTGCCAGGAGTACAGAGGAAAAGAACCAAGAAAATCTTGCTGTCCTGTCCGGGCAGGGAACGCCTTGGCTCTATGTACAGGGAAGTATTGACAGCCGGGAAGACCGCCAACGGTTGCTTGGCCGTACGGTTGAGAGATTCGGCGGTGTGCATCTTTTGGTCAACAATGCCGGTGTGGCTCCGTTATCCAGGACTGATTTGCTTGAGATGAGCGAAGAAAGCTTTGACAGGGTGATCGGGATCAACACCAAGGCAACCATGTTCCTGACCCAATTGGTAGCCAAGCAGATGCTGAAGCAGAAAGCATTCGGCAACAGACGTGGTACCATCATAAATGTGTCTTCCTGCTCAGCTGTAGTTTCTTCGACAAACAGGGGGGAATATTGTGTTTCCAAGGCCGGAGTTTCCATGCTTACGACGCTTTATGCGGACAGGCTGGCCCGTGAAGGCATACTGGTCCATGAAGTACGGCCGGGTGTCATTGCAACCGATATGACCAGCGGCGTCAAGGAAAAATATGATGCTTTGTTTGCCTCCGGAGCATTCCCGATTGCACGTTGGGGTACTCCCGAGGATGTTGCCAATGCAGTTTCTGCCTTGGCAAGCGAGAAATTTCTGTATACAACCGGAAATTATATAGATATTGACGGTGGATTTCATATCCGACATCTGTGATGTACAGGTTTGTAAAGGAGCTATTGTGACAAGATGCACGGTACATGCAGGGAAGTATGAAATTCCTGTATACACACTCAATACTCTTATCATTGGGACCGGGGCGGCTGGTTTCAATGCTGCCGACCGCCTGTATGGGTCGGGTCAGCATGATATAGCAATTGTCAGCGAGCATGTCGGTTCCGGTACTTCAAGAAATACCGGTTCAGACAAACAGACTTATTACAAACTGACATTGTCAGGCGAACAAGGTGACAGTGTCCGTGCAATGGCTTCTGATTTGTTCAAAGGTGGTTGCATCGACGGTGATATTGCTTTGTGCGAAGCGGCACTTTCGACACAGTGCTTCATGCATCTGGTAGATCTTGGTGTTCCCTTTCCCCGTAACCGTTATGGGGAGTTCATCGGATATAAGACCGACCATGACCCCCGGCAGCGGGCGACAAGTGTCGGACCTTATACTTCCAAGGTTATGACTGAGTGTCTTGAAAAGACGGTACGTGACAGACACATCAGGATCTTTGATGGTTTGCTTGTCGTGAGGATTTTTGTCTACGGTGGCAAAGTGGAAGGAGTCCTTTGTCTTGATGTGTCTGATACATCCCGCGTGGGGTTCGTTGCCTTTGACTGTACCAATCTTCTCTATGCGACAGGAGGACCTGCCGGCATGTATGCTGACAGCGTATATCCGTTCAGTCAGCACGGTGCAACCGGCATCGCATTTGAAGCCGGTGTTGCAGGACGTAATCTTACCGAATGGCAGTATGGGATTGCTTCAGTCAAGCCTCGTTGGAATGTTTCGGGGACCTATATGCAGGTTCTTCCCCGTTTCATTTCCACTGATGAGCATGGTGGGGATGAAAAGGAATTCCTTTCTGGTTGCTTTACCGATAAAGGTGATATGCTTACAAGGATTTTCCTGAAGGGCTACCAATGGCCGTTTGATGTCCGGAAGATTGAAGGTTCTTCCTTGATTGATCTCCTTGTCTATCAGGAAACGCTCAGAGGCCGGAGGGTTTTCCTTGATTTCCGGTCAAATCCCGGTAATGTCCCCGTTGATTTTTCTTTGCTGTCTGCTGAGGCCCGTGCATATCTTGAGAAAGCTGGAGTCTGTTTCGGCACGCCTGTGGAACGTCTTGGCAAGATGAACGCACCGGCTTTGGATTTCTATGCTTCACGTGGGGTTGACCTTTCAAGGCAACCGCTTGAAGTTGCCCTCTGTGCACAGCACAACAATGGAGGACTTGCCGTTGACAGCTGGTGGCAGACCAATATCGGTCATTTTTTCGCAGCAGGGGAGGTCTGCGCTACCCATGGCATTTATCGCCCGGGAGGCAGTGCATTGAATGCTGGACAAGTAGGTTCATTGAGGGCTGCACAGTTTATTGCTGTACGATGCAGTGAAGAACCTCTTTCCGTTGGAAGTTTCATGGAACATAACGGCAGCAGCATGTCTGAAATGATTGAACTTGGCATTGCTGCTTCAGGAGATATTGATACGGTAACTGATTGCTGGAACCGTGCAACGGCAAGAATGAGCCATGTGGGAGCGGCTATACGAGATAAGGAAGCGATGCAGGCTGCCATAGGTGAAATCAAAGATGAACTGGAACATTTCAAGGAGCGGGTCAAGGCCCCTCTGCCGAAGCTATCCAAGGTCTTTTCCTTGCGGGATGTCCTGCTGAGCCAGTATGTGTATCTGAATGCCATGGTCGATTACTGTCACAATGGGGGAAAGAGCCGGGGCAGTGCCTTGTACACCGATGATAAAGGTATGCTTCCATATGATAACCTACCGGAAAAATTCCGATTTATCCTTGATGACGGCGGGCTGTCGTCACAGGTCCAGGAAACATACTATGAAAACGGACATTGTCGTTTCCGCTGGCGTCCTGTCAAGCCTATACCTCCTGCAGATGATTTCTTTGAAACTGTCTGGCAAAGGTTCCGAAAGGACGGAAATATCTGGTAATCAGAAATAACCGGAAGCATATTGTTCCGGAAACAAGATTTTACGGCATAAGCGGACTGAAACATACATGGATAGTGCGTTTTTCCATTGTTCCAGTACTGATGAATTACGAATGAGGAGTATTAGAATGAAACACGAAAAATTCCATTACAAGAATGTTGAAGATATCTTGGCGGCTGCAGACAAGTTGTCTGTACATTTGCCCTTTGCAAAAGATACTTCAATACTGAAGACTCCATTGAAGGTCAATGGGACATTGACGTTGCAGAATCGTATGGGTATAGCTCCCATGGAAGGGGCTGATTCCTATGAGGACGGTTCTCCGTCCGAACTTACGACTACCCGTTATGTCAATGAAGCCATCGGCGGCAGTGCAATCATTTGGTTTGAGGCTATTTCGATTGTTCCTGAAGGACGTTCCAGTTCCCATCAGCTGATGCTGGATAAAAACAATCTGGAGGCATACAAGAAATTTACCCGGACGATCAAGGAAGCCGGTATCAAGGCGAATGGCTTTGCTCCTTATCTGGTCATGCAGGCAAACCATAGCGGCCGTTATTCCAATCCGAATGACAAGGCTGCCCCTCTCATTGCATACCGCCATCCTATCTATGAAAAGCTTCGTGGTGCAGATGATTCCTGCATCGTGTCGGATGCATATCTGGAAAGTCTGGAAGAAAAATTCGGGGAAGCTTCCAAACTTGCAAAGGAAGCCGGGTTCGATGCCGTCGACATCAAATCCTGCCATGGATATCTGCTTGCAGAACTTCTTTCTGCCTACAACAGGCCGGGGCTGTATGGTGGTTCCTTGGAAAATAGGACCCGATTGCTTCGCAACGGTATTTCCGCTGCAAAAGTCTATGAAGACAAGGATTTCATGGTAACTGCCCGTCTTGGCATTTATGACGGGTTTGCGTGGCCCTATGGATTCGGGGTCAAGCAGGGCGAAGGCAAAAAGCCTGATTTCTCTGAACCGATTTCCTTGGTAAGGACACTGCATGAAACCTATGGATTGAACTTGGTAGACCTTACCATGGGAAATCCTTACGTAAGCATCCATGTGACCAGGCCTTTTGATATGGGCAAGTATGTGCCTGATGAACATCCTCTTGAAGGCGAAGCAAGGATGATCAACGGTATCGGGGAAATAAAGAAAGCTGTGCCTGATTTGAAGATTTTGGCTTCTGCACCTTCTTATCTGCGTCAATTCTCTGATTTATATTCTGCCGGTGCAATTGAAGAGGGATTATGTGATGGCATGCTGTTTGGTCGGATGTCCTTTGCTGATCCAGCTTTTCCCAATCAGATCATCCACGATGGCCGTATCGATGCTTCCAAGACTTGCGTAACCTGCGGCAAATGCGGTGATTTGATCAGGGCGAAGAAACCTACGGGCTGTGTGATACGGAATTCCAAGATGTATCTTGGTTACTACAAGGAATACCTGGCAGAGAACAAGTGATGCATTAGATGCGTTTCAGCGTGGAGTAGTGTAGCTTTGATACCGTCTCAACGTTTTTCTATGAAAATAATTCCGTAAGGATGAAGACAGATTAATTGGAATTTGGATAGTAATATGGGTTGCCACATATGTGACAGCTCATTTTTTTAGTATGACAGGTGTATCATCGGTCTTGGGCTGAGGTCAAAAGAGTGACCATATGGCCCGAAGGACAGCTGATACAAGGTAGACGGAACAGACAATTTGGCTGAAAACGGCAACAGAGAATGCAGAGAAGTCCGTAGGATCGATTACAGTGGCTGTGGAATGATCGGATGGCAGGAGTCTGCAAATGAGAAAGGAAGATGGAATACCGGTACAGCAGTCTATTTGGTTGTACTGCCGTATGGTACGGGTAGCAAGGTAAATGACCGATGTCTTGCAATTCCTGACTGTTCAATTCAGGGAATAAATGCCTTGGTTTTATTCTTTTGCTGCACAGCCATATATAATATGACGCCGGATACCAGCTTACCTGTATGAGAGATTGTTTTTTTATGACTTGTCTGATAAGGGAATATGTTTTATTGGATGGTTTTTTAATCGTTATTTACAGTGAAGGATACTATACTCGAATGCATATTATTGATAAATTTGCCTGTATAATAATTCCTTGGTTGAATGGCTAAGATACATCAGGAAAAATACATGGACTCTCTTTTTTTTATCAATTTATTTTCAATCATTCCATTGTTGTTTACTATGAGTCTTGCCTATCGGCACATACTGCAGAATAATAAGAACATTTACTATCTTAGTGCAGCCGTCCTTACTTGTCTGCAGCTGTTCATGGAAATTGTCATGGCATTGATGGCAAGACATCCGCAAGAATATTATCGCATGCCTATTGCCTTGTTCATTGCTTTCGGTTTTATCTTTTCCCTGCTCTTTTTCTATATTATTTTCCTTTTTGTCGGTGCTGGCAGATTGTCAGATACGGTAAAGCGATTAGCCGTAATACCTGTGATATTGAATGTCGCCATAAGTTTTCTGAGCATACAGACCGGCTGGTTGTTTGAAGTCTTTGAATTCGGTGTGTATGTCAGGGGGCCGCTCTATATCATTGAGCCGATTGCCTGCATCGGTTATTCAATTGTCATTTTCTGCTTCCTGCTGGCTCCGGGACAAGAAGAGCGGACGAAGAGTGATAAATTGCTGCTGTGTGCCATTTTTATGCTTCCATGGGTTGCTGCTGTCATCCAGATATTCTATTCATCATTGCTCATTACATGGAGCAGCATTGCATTGTCTTTGCTTATCCTTTACATTTTTTTGCTCGACCAACAATTCAAGTATGATGTCCAGACGGGACTTAAGAATCGCAAGTCCTTTGAATTGCACATGCAGGAACTTGACCGGTCAGGAAAGGAAGCAACTATATTCGTCTTCGATCTCAACAACCTGAAAAATGTCAATGACCATCTGGGGCATCTTTCCGGCGATGAAAGGCTCAGCAGGACTGCTTCGTGCATCAAAAAGACATTCCAAGGTGTCGGAGAGTCTTACCGTATCGGTGGAGATGAATTCTGTTCTATCTGTGGCGTATTTCCTATAGGACAAGCTGAACAGCTTTTTGCCTGTCTTGATGCATATATTGAAGAATCAAACAGACTTTTTTCGTCTGGGAAGATTGTACTTGCACATGGTTATGCAGTTGCTTCAAAGACTGTTTCTCCTTATCAGGCTTTTTCTCTTGCTGATAATGCGATGTATCGTCATAAGGCTTTTGAGAAGCAGATCAGTCAACTGCCTGCAGACGAACCAGAATCCCCTGTACGGGAAGTCTGACTACGCTGTCCTTGATATGTTTTTCATAATTCTATCGTTGCTTACGATAGTCTTTCCTCATAGCCATATATGGGAAGTCCGGGAGGACAGATGAAAAGATACTTCAAAGGTTTGCAGTTAGGTCGCTGGAAGAATGCACAGCCATAGAATTTAGCCGATGATAGATGAGCATCTGGCTCTGCTATTTTTCTCTTTGCTGTTTCCTTGTCATATGATATGGTGATAAGAGCGGATATTGCCGTGAGAAAGGAGCAAAACCATGACATTGCTTGTAACCGGAGGTGCCGGGTTCATAGGCGCCAATTTCATCTACCATGAGCAGAAGCAGCACCCTGAAGACAGGATAGTCTGCGTGGACAAGCTTACCTATGCCGGGAACCTTGCGACGTTGGAAGAGGCGATGAAGCAGGAATGCTTCCGGTTCGTGAAGGCCGACATCTGCGACAGGGAGGCCATGGATTCCCTGTTCGCAGAGGAAAAGCCGGATATGGTGGTGAACTTTGCGGCCGAGAGCCACGTGGACCGCTCCATAGAGGACCCGGGCATCTTCCTGACTACCAACGTGATGGGCACGCAGGTGCTGCTGGACATGGCAAGGAAGTACGGGGTGAAGCGGTACCACCAGGTGTCCACCGACGAGGTGTACGGTGACCTGCCGCTGGACAGGCTGGACCTGCTCTTTACTGAGGCGACGCCGCTGAAGGCCAGCTCGCCCTATTCAGCCTCCAAGGCCGGGGCGGATCTGCTGGCAGGAGCCTACCACAGGACCTACAGGCTGCCGGTGAGCATCAGCCGCTGCAGCAACAACTACGGGCCCTACCAGTTCCCCGAGAAGCTCATCCCCCTGATGATAGCCGATGCGCTGGAAGACAAGCCGTTGCCAGTCTATGGTGACGGGCTGAACGTGAGGGACTGGCTGTACGTGGAGGACCACTGCCGTGCCATCGACCTGGTCATCAGGGAAGGGAAGGCCGGTGAGGTATACAACATAGGCGGGCACAACGAGATGAGCAACATAGAGATCGTGAGGCTCATCTGCAGGGCACTGGGCAAGAGCGAAGGGCTGATCAGGCACGTGACGGACCGCAAAGGGCATGACCGACGGTATGCCATTGACCCGGAGAAGATCCACAGGGAACTCGGGTGGTTGCCTGAGACGAGGTTTGCGGACGGCTTGGAGAAGACCGTCAGGTGGTACCTGGACCACAGGAGCTGGTGGGAGGACATCATCTCGGGTGAGTATCGCAAGTACTATGAGAAGATGTATGGCAAGAGATTGGAAGAAGCAGAGTAATGCAAGGAACAAAACAGATTATAAGTGGTGCCATCTCTTGTAAAAAACATGCATAACTGAAACAATTTCCCTATTGTTTTGTTTAGTCTGCGGAGGGATAGGAACATATGACGACAAAATCTTCAAATAAGAAAGATTCATATACAATCGTAGTTGCCGGTATCGGCTATGTGGGACTGGCCAATGCCATACTGCTCAGCCAGCACAACAAGGTCTTTGCCGTGGATATCGTCCAGGACAAGGTGGACATGATCAACAGGGGAGAAAGCCCCTTGGTCGATACCGAGATCATCGAGTACCTGCAGCACAAGAAGGAACATCGGCTTGATCTGACTGCTACCACGGACGGTGCTTCTGTCTATCCCAAGGCAGATTTTGTCATGATATCGACACCGACCAACTATGATCCTGAGAGGAACTATTTCGATACCAGTTCCATCGATGCCGTGATGGAGCTTATCATTTCATCCTGTGCACCGGACCGGCTCCCTGTGGTCGTCATCAAGTCTACGGTGCCTGTCGGCTATACCAAGGAGTTGCGGAAGAGGTATCGGTATGAAAGGATCATCTTCAGCCCTGAATTCCTGAGGGAATCGAAGGCCCTGTATGACGACCTGTATCCAAGCAGGATCATCGTGGGCGGAACAGAAGAACTGAGGAAGGAAGCTGCCGAGTTTGCCCGGTTGCTGAAAGAAGGGTCACACAAGAGGGGAACAGGCTTCATTGACCCTGTGACGGGTAAACCTGAGGGAGATGCAACTGTCCTGCTGATGAACTCGACTGAGGCTGAGGCTGTAAAGCTGTTTGCCAATACTTACCTTGCCCTGCGTGTCTCGTTCATGAACGAACTGGATACCTATGCGGAGGTGAGGGGACTGGATACGAAGTCAATCCTGGACGGTGTCTGCTTCGATCCGAGGATCGGCGGGCACTACAACAACCCGTCGTTCGGCTACGGTGGCTACTGTCTGCCCAAGGACAGCAAGCAGCTGCTTGCGAACTATAATGATGTGCCGCAGAACATCATGACGGCCATCGTAGATGCCAACCGTACACGCAAGGACTTCGTCAGTGCTTCCATACTCAGGCTTGCCGGCAGGCTCTCCGGGCATGATGTGCTGAACGGGGATGCCGATGCTGTGACAGTCGGCATATACCGGCTTACGATGAAGAGCAATTCGGACAACTTCAGGCATTCGTCCATCCAAGGAGTGATGAAACGCATCAAGGCAAAGGGCGTGAAGGTAATCGTCTGGGAGCCGACCATGCATGACGGTCCGTTTTTCGGAAGCGAAGTGTATGATGGGGAAGACGGACATACGCTGGAAGCATTCAAGCAGGCCTGTACGGTGATCGTGGCCAACCGCTGGGATGACGAGCTGAAGGACTGTAGCGGCAAGGTTTACTGCAGGGACATCTTCAGGCGAGACTGAGCCTTTTTGGAAGAAGGACTAACTGTTGCCAGACAGGCCTTGGCATGGTATCGTAAGCAGACGCATCGGCATGCTTGCCGGATTGCCAGAAGAGAACAGAAGAATGAACAAGACTATACTTATCACCGGAGCTGCCGGTTTCATCGGTTTCCATGTTGCAAAAGCGTTGCTGGAACAGGACAAGGACGTCGCTGTCATCGGCTATGACAACGTGAATGATTATTACAACCCGTCCCTGAAGGAAGACCGTCTCAAAGTATTGGCGCCTTATGCCAATTTTACCTTCATACGTGCCGACTTGGCTGACAAGGACAAGGTTGACGAGACTTTCAATACGTACAGGCCTTCTGTTGTATTGAATCTGGCAGCCCAGGCAGGTGTCAGGTATTCTATCACGAACCCTGATACCTACATACAGTCGAACATCATCGGGTTCTACAATATCCTGGAAGCTTGCAGGCACTCCCTGAAGAGTGAAGTACCGGTAGAGCATCTTGTCTACGCCTCCAGCTCTTCTGTCTATGGTCTCAACAGCAAGGTACCGTTCAGCACCAAGGACAAGGTTGACCGACCTGTCTCCTTATATGCTGCGACGAAGAAATCGAACGAGCTACTTGCCCATGCCTATACCCATCTCTATCATTTTCCGACTACCGGCCTGAGATTCTTCACTGTCTATGGACCGTGGGGCAGACCCGACATGGCTTACTTCAAGTTTACAAACAGGATCGTGAAGGGTGAACCTGTACAGATATACAACTATGGTGACATGTGGCGCGACTTTACCTACATAGATGACATCGTGAAGGGTATCCTGTCCATCCTACCGCATCCGCCTGTTGCAAACAGCAACGGAGACAGGTATAAGGTCTATAACATCGGCAACAACAAGCCGGAGAAGATCATGGACTACTTCAAGGTGCTGGAAGATTCCCTGGGCATGAAGATGAAAGTCGAATTCCTGCCGATGCAGCCTGGGGATGTCTATAAGACCTATGCAGACGTCGACGATCTCATCAAGGATTTCGGTTTCAAGCCGAGTACTACCATTGAGGAAGGACTTGCAAGGTTTGTAGCTTGGTACAAGGAATATTACCATTTTGAGGCATAGTTTTTGGGTTGACTTAAGAAAAAATCATATACAATAACATCAAGTTCCAATAACTATTTTTCTGTGGAGAGTGTTTTGATTCCTTGGTTGAAAGCTGTAATGTTGCAGTTTTCTTTTACGAAGCAGTAACCACGTTCTCCCATGGCAGCATAGTCGGATGAACCTATCTGTCGAATTGCTGAAGCCAAGCTGTCGGAATCTTTTGTTTTGAACAGACTTCCAGCCTTTGACTGAAGAACATACCATGCTGTTCCATTGTCATCACTTGAAATGATTGCAAGTTTATATGACATTGCTTCAAGAATTGCATATGAAGCCAACTCATGGGAACTTGAGAGCACCAATATGTCATTGGCAAGGTAATAGGCATCCATTTGTTCATTGGGAACATTGCAGACAAGATTGAAGTAATTCTCCAGTTTCATATTTTTGATCATAGCTTCTAATTCGGCAAAGTATTTTTTCTCTACCATATTGAATTTTTGTCCTACGATGGTTACATGGTATCTTTCCTTGTCCGGAAGTTTTGAAAAAGCACTGACCAACAACTTGTGATTTTTATAAGGGCGGTATTTCCCGACATCAAGTATGCGAATCTTGGTACTTGCTTCCCTTACAATAGTATTATTGGAATTGACAACAAACGGAATAAATATGGTATGTTTTGCTTTTTCCAATTTGATAGACTCTTCAAATTCTCTTTTGTAAACTGGAGTATAATGATATTTAGGAATGAATTTGTTTCTGAACTGAAAGAATCTTGACTTAAGCGTGTTATCTGATTGATAGAACAGGGGCCTTTGGTTGTAGTCTACTACTAACACGTCATGTCTTTTTCTTAGGGCCATGGCCCAAGCCACAGAATTCATCAGTTGGTCTCGTACGATAACCACATCAGGCGCAATGGTTGCTACATAGTTTCTTATTTCACGATGGGTCGAAAAGAAAAAACGATAGATAAGTTTTTCAGATGTCTTTCCTGAAAGTTTTTCTATTACCTTGATTAACAGCTTTGAACAGAAAGCCTGACGTGTTTGTATGAGCTGTACGTTCTTGTGGTTTTCCAATTCTGTCTGATATTGTACAAGAATGACGACTTGGTTACCTTGTTGCTGCAATTGCTCTATCAATGCAATTTGATTAGTGTGAAAACGTGGACAAACAAATAAGTATTTACTCACTTTTAAACATCCTTTATGAAAGAAAACTATATTATACAAAAAAAGTTTGTATCCATGGAGTTTATTTCTTTACTACATCGGATAAGTATTCGTGCCATATTGCATTCACTTTCTGGGGAGTGAAATTCATTGCAGTTGACTTTTCCTCTTGAATAATCATGGACATATTTTCTATGGAAAGCATTTCTTTGATTTTTGCAGCAAGTTGTTGAACACTTCCTACCGGAACTAATTGTTTTGCAGGTAAGAGGACTTTAGGGCCGCCACAAGGGCAATCAGTACTGATACAAGGAATGCCCATGGCCATCGCTTCCATAAGGGCATTGGGCAAACCTTCATAATCAGATGACAAAACAAATAATCTGTAACTACCAATGTAGTTATAGATATCTTTTTGAGGAGAATGGATGAAAATGCGGTCAGTCAAGCCCAATTGTTGTATTCTGTTATTTAATGTATCGTAACGATGTCCTTCACCATAAAAATGAAGATTTTGGTTCGGAAACTCGTGGGCAATCAAGGCAAAGGCATTGACTAACAGCAACTGATTTTTTTGTGGTTCTAGCCTTCCGACATTAACAATATCCTTAGTGTGATTCGGTGGATTTTGAAAAAAATGCCCATCGACGGAATTAAGTATGACAATAGAATTTTGTCTGATTCTTGCAGGAAAGAATTTACATGCATCTTCTGTTTGAAAAACATGTCCATCGGCAAACCGGAAGATGAATCTAGCTAAGAATTTTCTTACTTTCCCATGATACTCTCGCACGGGATCATTCCGTACAGAAACAACAACTTTATTGGGTAAGAACAAGGAAGAAAGTATCAATCTTAAATTTGGTTCAGCCATGAAAGAAACGGCCACATCAGGTTTTGATTGCTTAAGAATGGAATGAAGTCTTACCAAAAGGTGCAGGTTTTTTATGAGGACATTGGTTTCTCTCGTTTCTCCTAAGTTTATTCTTGTAATACGTTTATCTAATGCAAATCCTTCTGTGCCTTGATAGGAAGTAACGAATATTATTTCATCTTCCCTGCAAAATGCATTGGCAAGGTTACAGATAACTTTCTGTGCACCTGCAAGACCGAGACGATTTATGTAAAACAGTATTTTCAACCCAGTAATACCTACCCATTTTTATTTATGTGTCTGTTTCAGTAAAAAGCACAGAAGCATTTATATCATAAAGATATGTTTTTATCCAAGGGTTGGAAATATCAAGTTTCAGTTTGAATCTAGAAGTTGGCCGTAAAGGTTTTCATATTCCTTTGCAATTATTACAGACGAAAATTGCATAGCAAATTTTCGACCACAATTTCCCATTTCTTCTCTTTTTGCACTATCAAGGCTCAAAAGTTTCAAGGCATCGGTCAGTTCTTGCCTTTGATTTGGAGTAAAAAGAATGCCAGTTTCATCTGAGACCAATTCTGGTAAACCTCCAACTCTTGGTGCAATAACAGGAAGTCCACAAGCCATAGCCTCAAGTACAGAAATGCCCAAAGCTTCACTCGTAGAAGATAGAGCAAATACATCCATTTGATTCAATAGACAGTAAATGTCATCGACTTCTCCTAAGAAAAAAACGTTTGATGTAATACCTAGATTTTTGACTTGCATTTGTAGTTCTTTTGCAAGACTTCCGTTTCCAGCCAAATAAAGTTTTGAGTGTGGACTATTTTTTAAAAAAGAAGAGAAAGCATCAATTAATAATTTATGATTTTTGACAGGTTCTAACCGTGCGACACAAACTACTTTGATGGCTGAAGAATCATTGGTATTTTGATTGGAAGGCTCAGAAATAGGCAAGACAATAGGGTTATAGATTGTAAAGATTTTTTTAGCATCGAATGGAAAAACCGCAGGAATAGCTTGGCTGACTTTTTTTGAAACTCCAACAAAAAACAACTGTTTTCGAAGCTTGACTAATTGCATCAGTTTCAAACATGTTGCATCAAAATATCGATAAGGTTCACTATGTATTGTCAAAATCAATGGACATTTGTGCACAAAGCACCAAATCAATGAATATCTTCTATCTAGATTTGCATGAATAAGATTTGGCTTGAATATCCTGAGTTTTGATGAAAATCTTAAATAATTTTTTATTAGGTTTTTTGAAAAACCGAGAAAAGTATAAGGAATGGCATATTGATCAAGTTGTCGCACTAGTTTATTAGTCCGTTCTTTCTCAAAAATGAAAAGATGGCATTCAAATCTATCATGGTCTATTTGAGGAAGAAGTGCTGACAGCATGGCTTGGGCACCTCCGATTTTCATATGGTTGAGAACAAAAGCTATCTTAATTTTTTTTTGTTTCATGTTTCTTTAGACCTTCCAAGTAAGAACCTTACGATATTATCTATTTAGTCTTTTTATTAATGTAATTTATTTACAGATGAAAATATATGTGCATAGTCAGATAATGTTATTCCTTTAAAATTACATGCTTGAGCAAATTGAAAAACGTTTTCAACACATTGATATAAATTTTCAATTGTTGCTTTATCAGAAAAAGAAGGACTGCCGCCAGGCATTAATTCTGAAGAATGTATCATAAACATGACATAATCAGATTTTTCATCTTTCGCTTTTTTTATGATGTGTTTCAGTGTTTGTGTCTGACAATGACTGTCGGGGCGTAGCCAATAAAATTTACCCATTCCTAGATGTTTTATTCCCCTGAGGAGATTTTTTGGTGTAAGATTGCCATCAATATCAAACTGATGAAGGTATCTGATTGTCATAGGTATTTCAAGAATATGTGCTGTTGGATAAAAAGGTGATTCTGGGCTGTTTCGGAAATCACTTCCTGGTATTCCTGTTGCACCCTGACATCTGGTCCAGTTTATATGCGGAGTAACAGAACAGTCGGCAGTAATACCAATATGTTCCAATAAGTCAAAATATTGTTGGTTTATAGTCCAACGTCCACTTCGGTGAGAAGTAATTTTATGACAGAATTTCTCTTCAAGCAAGTCTTTTAGATTACGTAATTTCATTTCCATTATTTCAACAGGATATTCAATTAAATAATCTCTACAATTTGTTGTTTTTTCTAAAGATATTTCAGGAGGAGTACTCCAAGCATGTGGGTGCATACCTATTTCACAGAGATTATTATGAAGTTTATCGCCTAAGAATTCTACAAGGAAAGGATTCTGTGCCATTTCATAATCCACTAGCCATGTTGGGAAAAAGCCATATGTATTGCTTAAATCTTGAAAGCGAGGAATGAACTTAGCATTTTTTGTTGTTGCTTTTTGGGAAGTGTCCCATTGATTGTCTCCTTCAGTATCTACTGTAATGATAAAATTTGTCGAATTCATTGTAACCTCATTTGATATGCTTATAGATGTTTCTTTTCTTTGATTGTTTTCAACAACTTGATGACATATCGGTATTCTTCCGAATGAGACGTAAATAACAGGATACTTAGAAAAGATATTCCTAGGCCAATACTTCCATTAACTACAAAATGTAAGAAATAATTCCCGATTGTTATATTTTTTGTTACAAATAGCGAAAGTCCTAAAGAGAAAACCATAATCAGAAAATAACGACAGTATAATAAGTAGTAATTATATAATGGCTTGTGGTATATGTACTTGTATGTTAAATATGGAACGCTGATGAATACAGAAACTAGGGTGCTTATGATAGTCCCCAAGACCACGCCAGATACTCCTAAGACTTTTACAAGAGCAATGGAAGAAATCAAATTTACTGCAGATTCCCATAGAGGTACAAAACGGTCATTGTGATATATGCCTGCTGCATCTCTTCCGACACCGATGGAATTTCTCATTAAATGAATATATAACTCAAGCGACATAATTAAGACTACATTCATGGAGAAAAGATTTTTTGATCCTGCAAAGAATTTCATAAAAGGTTGTACCGCACACGCATAGCAAGTTGTGAAAACAATAGCAATAATGAAGTTTACATAATAGATTTTTCTAAATACTTCATAGCTGCGTTCTGGTTGGTCTACCAAAAGATTTCCAAAGCTTGCAGTGGTAGCTCCTATGACTATCCCGGCGACATTCTGTAAACTTTTCGAAATTAATTTATAGTTATTGAATATGCCCGCAGTAGCAACGTTTATCATTGATGAAACAATGAGATTATCTGTACTAAGTACTAAAAACCTTCCTATTTTATGGAAGAACAAAGCTTTTATATTCACTATGATTGGAGTCTTTTCAGCTTTTCCTAAAGCTTGGATATGTTTGTCTTTTATAAAAGGATATCTTCGATTAACTACTGCAACGATAAAGAGATATTCACTGAGGTGTACAATGACCCGAATTATTACATAATAGTAATAATTCCTTGTGGTAACGATACAAACAATTTGCAGTACATTCATCAAGACCAAGAATAGGAAATCAATTATGCCATTAACATAGTTTTTTTGATCTGCATATAGCAAAGAGCGTTTATAAGTAAAAAAATAAGAAATAACTGTATCACCTAAGTACAAGAAATAAATAAACTTAAGATTTATATCAATGGTTATATCTTTGAAAAAAAACTTTAAAAAAGGAAGAAGAAATATGCCAACAATTGCGATGATAATGCCAACTGTTTGATAGGCCGTTTTATAAAGATGCATCAAAGATTTGAGCTTTTCTTTATTATTATTTGCCAAGGGCTCATATAAACTAAATACAATAGCAGTCCCAATCCCTAGTTCCGCAATGCTTAGCATTGAGATAATGTTATTCAATACACTGGATACACCAGCATACTCTATTCCTAGGTATTTGATGAAGATCGATTGTGATACCAATCCAATCAAAATGGTTGCAGATTGCATCAACAGCCCTACAGCTGAATTTTTTAGTGAGGCTTGTATTCTCATGTATAATTAAAAATGATTGCAGTTTTACGCATTTTGGGCATAAAGCAAAGGTTCAGAGTTGAAAAATATTTAATTGCTATTAGTTTTTTTAGAAAATTCATTTGGTAAACTCTCCATCTGTTTTTGATAACATCTTATTATATATGAAGTTTCAAAATGAAATTAAATCCAATATCATGTTTTTCCCTTATGTTTTATTGTCCTTGTGAATTTCATTAGCAGTTTTCCACTTCGTAGCATAAAGTAATCAAACGACGAAATTTGCAAATCGTTTTTAAGTTTTCTTGTCCCATAATTATTACCATCAGCTACAAAAACATATCGCTGCCATAATTTCAGCTTTCTGATATAGGATGGTTTGGTATATTCAATTTCTTTTTTTATATTTGACAAAACTCCCTGAGGATTATTTAGAAGCAATTTTTTCCAATTATGGCTTAATCCATCTTGTATATATTCACAGCGCATGATGCTTTCGTTGAAATATCGAAGTTTTTTATGCTCTTTATAAGACAATTCCGTCCAAGTTACACCTTCACTGATGAATTTTTCCCCTTCAAATTCAGGAAAGGGATGTGCTTTGATAACATCAGTATAAAAAGCTTCTGCTTTATCTCCAGTTATGCCATATTTAAGATTATCTCTATAGTAACAATCCAATGAAAGGCCCTTGAATGTTGTTCCTAGGGGAGTTCCATCTAAGGTACATCTGAGGCCTACGACTCCACAGAATTGATCTTTCTGAGTAGCTATGGTAGCTTCCCATTTTTTTATTAATTCAATTGCGTTGTCAGTTAAATAATCGTCACTGTCCAGAATAAGAAAAAGTTCGCCTTGTGCCAACTTTACTCCACGATTGATTGCCCTATGTTTTCCTCCGTTAGGTACCTTTATATAACGTATAGGAAAAAGTGAACATTCGTTTTGCCAGTTTTGAACAAGATACTCTGTATTGTCTGTAGAACCATCATCAACAATTAACCACTCAAAATCTTTTATTGTTTGTCGACATAGACTCTTATACGCATCAGAGAGGCGATATCCCCGATTAAATGTCGATGTAAATACTGTTACCTTATAATGCTCATTTTTTTCCAATTTTTAAACCCTTAGGAGGATATTTTGAGTTTAGCATACCACCAATTGATTTAGATTTGAATTGGATTTAGTAATTTTTTCTTAATTCTTTTTTTTCAAAAGATCAGTCTCTGGATGTTTTTTCGATAAGTTATATTCACATATAAGGATACATATCGGAAAAAGCATCAGTACGTCGTTTGGCAATAAAAACTGAGTAGTCTGAGCACACAAGACAATGGTAATAAATGGCAATGAATATGGAACATTTATTTTGATTTTATCTTTGATCATTACACCGATAGGTTTAAATAATGCATAGAGAAAGAACGCTCCACCAAAAAGGCCATAACAGAAGAAAAGCTGTTGTACCATATTGTGCATTGAATTAAGAAAATTACCACGCATTTGATAATAGGGCAGCGCTCCTGTACCAAATAACAATATATTGATATGTGATAATTGATATTGTAAATAATTTTTAAAAATATCTGTTCTTCCTGATCCTGTCAGTAAGTTTTTATTTATAACAAATCGTTTGAGGACAGTATGTCCCAGTTCTGTATTTGCAAAGATAATGGATAAGATGCTGGTACCAATGACGATTCCAACTGCAAGTTTCCAATGCTGTTTGTTACAAATATGCAAGAACATAATAAAAGTTGCCAGAACAGCAACAACAACAAAAGTCCTGCTTACTGACAGTAGTCCTCCTAGTAAAACTACAAGTAAGCCGATAAGATAAAGTGTTCGATTAATACTCCATGGTAATTTAGTTTCTTTATAATCTTGATACAATAGAATGATAAAACAACTGAAAGCAATGCCTGTGTAATAGCTGATTCCATTTGGATTTACTGTAAACATCATGATATCATGAGTATGTGGAATAAATTGTGTTGTTGGGCCCAATCGATTTCCTGTCAACATCTTGGTCAAGCCTGTATGTAAAAATGTTACTAAGCTTATAATAAATATTAAATAGACTACTCCGATACTAGACCAAAGGCACATTTTTTTTATGCTAATATTTGACATATCTGTATATAACAGAAAGAAAACAAGAAAAATACGAGTACAATAAGATACGGTATCAATCAAATGTATGGAATAAGGACTTATTATACTAAGTATAATTTCATATCCAATAATAATTACAGGGAAAATAATCTGTTCCTTATGAATTTGAGGAACTTTTAGAAACAATGCTATAAGAGCCAATAAAAAGATATAATTACCCGGTATACCTTCTTTTAAAGGTATTAGAAAGCAGAGAAAATATATTATTTGTTCATAATTAAAAAAATAAAATCCAATTGCTGCTATCGTAACTAATAAGAACTTATTTACCGGGAGTATCTGGCAATCTCTTATAGTTCCTAATACCATAAATAAAAATGGGAAGGCCAATAGCCATATTTTTGTTGTTTTATTTTTTTCTTGTTCGTTTGCAGGAATTATTTCCATGATTTTTCCTTGTTTTCTAGTCAAAATATTTATAAATTAAAAATGAATATAAAGGTAACGGATAAAGATACCATCTTACAATAAGATTTATCAAGTATCATGTTATAAGTTTAGGCATATATAATTGAGGGTCCTTATATTTTGTTAATGTTTATAAAATGAGGACGAAATTCTGTTGATAAGTCACTACGCAATTTCAGTTTGCCTTTTACAGGGTATTTGTAGTATAGCTATAGGAGCTGTTTCTATGAAATGCTATATGCTGAGAACAGCATTGCTTGGTACTTCCCGTCAATGAAGGAGACAAAGTGTGAAGAATGGTATATTTGTCATTTCCCTTGATTTCGAAATGCTCTGGGGCATGCGGGACCATGTGGATATTGAGGCTGCCCGACTACGCAATATACAGCAAGTACCGGAAGTGATAACTAAATTGCTCAAATTGTTTGAAACATATCATATCCATGCTACATGGGCGACTGTAGGAATGCTGATGGCTGAAAATACAGACAAATTACACAATTATCTTCCCACGCAGCAACCTACCTATGAAAACCAAAAATTCAATAGCTATACATATCTTGAAGAAGTAAATAATTATAGCCAGTACTATTTCCCTAAAGGAATTCTTGAGACAATACACAATACGCCAGGACAAGAAATAGCATCCCATACGTTTTCCCATTTTTATTGTTGTGAAGCAGGCCAGACTGAAGAACAATTCAAAGCTGACCTTGCTCAGGCTGTTGCAGTAGCAGAAGGAAAAGGATATGGACATCATTCTCTGGTACTACCACGAAATCAAGTCAATATATCTTATCTTTCTGCTATGCAGGATGCAGGTTTTACATCTTTTAGAGGCTGTTGTGATGGTTGGGCATATGATGCCAGTCAGAATAGGAACAATCTTGCAAGGGCCATCAAACTTATTGATACCTATTTCCCTTTGACAGGAAACCATACATATGCGTCTTTGGAGCAAAAAGAAGGATATCCTGTAAATCTGAAGGCAAGTTGGTTCTTCAGGATGTATTCCCGGAAATTAAAATGTTTTGAAGGCCTGAAGATAAGAAGGATAAAACGCCAGATGCTTCATGCAGCCCGCCATGGAGAAATATTTCATTTGTGGTGGCATCCTCACAACGTAGCTGTACACCCAGAGGAAAGCCTTCGGCTTATCGAAGCTATCCTTTCCTATTACGAAGTACTCAATACTTCCTATGGTTTCACAAGTCTTAATATGGAAGAAACTACAGAGATGTTTTTAATGAAAACGTAACATTTTTCTTACAAGAATGTTAAAGATGATGGTTGATGGTAGCGGGAAACCGCTTTGTTGGGAAAAATATTTCCTAGATAGACAGTCTCGCTCAATTGATGTACTATTTTTCCCGTTGCTTAAAATTTATGGAATGTTATTCCTGTTTCAGGATTATATATGTATAGAAAGTTTATCAAACGTTTATTCGATTTGCTGCTGTCAGGAATAGCAATTGTTATATTTTCACCCCTACTAGTAATTATTTGGCTGACTGTTAGGATTCGCCTGGGATATCCTGCTGTTTTTACGCAGAGTCGCTTTGGCAAGCACATGAAGATTGTCAATTATCATAAGTTCAGGTCAATGACGAATGTCCGTGATGCTGAAGGACGTCTTTTACCCGACGAACAACGGCTGACCCATTTCGGGAAAATGCTCAGGGCTACCAGTCTTGATGAACTGCCCCAGCTTTTCGATATCTTTGCTGGCAGAATGAGCATTGTGGGACCTAGACCACAGTCGATACCGAACATCCTGTTCATGAGTCCTGAACAGCAAAAGCGACAGGATGTTACTCCTGGATTGACAGGTTTAGCCCAAGTCAATGGCCGAAATGCAATAGACTGGGAACAACGTATTGCATATGATCTGCAGTACATAGATCACATTACCTTTCTTGGAGACTGCAGGATCATATTCAAAACCGTTGCATGTGTCTTTGGTCAGAAGGATATCAACCAGGGTGATTCCATGACTTATGAGACTATGGGAGAATTCCTTGTCAGGCGAGGAAAACTTTCAAAGGAAGCATATGAAGAAAAATCCAAAGAGATTGCCATTGCATATGCGAATTATCACTTATGAGTAACCAAGATCCTGCGGTAATTTCAATCAGCAAGTTGACTCTATTCAAAGGTTTTTACATCCTTGCATCACTTTTCTTTACTCTTTCCTATGTGTTTGACAATACATCCGGTATATCCAAGACAGTCTTTATGGCTATCTATTACCCACTTATGATTCTTCTTTTTGCAGGGAGCATCTACTTCCTTGCAAAAGACTATCGTACCAACGAACATAATTTCACTACAAATAGATTCTTTCCTGTGCTGGTTGCCTTTTTTGCGTATTGCATCATTTCGACGTTTGTCAATGGAAATGCCTTTGTTTTCTATAATAACTGGATGTTTCCTGTCCATTCCGCATTGTTTCTTTTCCTCTGCATGATTTCGGAGGGCAGTGAAGAACAAGACCTTCACTCATGGAATCAGGTGGGGTACCTTTTTATATTTCTTATTGATTTTCTAGTCCTTGGTTCTTTGGCAACATATATACTGCGTCGTTCTTTCCTGTATGATTCCCTGTCATTTGACATGCAAGCTTTTCTCAACGTCAGTGCCGGGCCTGGGCGTAGGTTATATGGCATAGTAGGGAATGCAAATTCACTTGCATATTCAATTCTCTATTGTATTTTTCTTGTTCCTCCCCTTATGTTTTTCTCCCGAAACAAGGCAGATAAGGGATTTTTGATTTCTACAGTAGTACTGAGCGTGTACTGTGCAATACTTGCAGGAGCCAGAGGAGCCTTGCTTATCGGAATTGTCTGTGCTTTGGCTTTAGCTTGCTTTGTTTTCCAGCAAATAAAAAAAGATGATACCAAGAGAAGGCAGTTTTTCCTTATTTTGGGCATATTTGTCTTTGTCTGCATACTTATCCTTCTATTTTTCTTCCTTTCTCAATCAAGTGTAGCTGTCAAGTCGAGAGAGTATTTTTTCCATCGTATCCTAAGGCTAGGAAACATCAAGACAGGAGATGACAGGTTGGATCTTTGGCGTATATCAACGCAGATGTTGACTCCCCGTAACATCTGGTTCGGTATTTCTGATACAAGACTTTATCAGCATTTCTTGTCGATAGGATCTGACCTTGCATATTATCTTGTGAACAACGAAGGTCGGTTACACAACTATTACCTTATTGTCTTGGTTACCTTTGGTCTACCGGCATTCATCATGTTTGTTGCTCTGATCGGTGCTACGTTCAGAAGTTGGTTCCTGCAGAGAAAGGACTTCTCAAAACAACAGGAAATCTTTCTTGCTTTACTTATGATTCAGTTTTTTGCTATTGTACTCAGTGGCTTCTTAGAGCAACTTATGCTCAATACAGGGACAGCAGTCTCATTGCCGACATGCTTTGTGTGGGGAACACTGTTCAGCTTCTTTGGAAGAACCGAATCAAAAAGCTTGTCTAACAAAGGAATATTTACTACTCTATTTCTTATGTCTGGAAAAACCCGAGGGATTCATGAAGAAAATTGCTTTGATTTCGAATAATGACAATATTGTATTTTATTTCAGAAGGGAAATAATTCTGTCCTTCTTGAAGAAAGGATGCCATGTCTGTCTTATTACTCCTGTCCATGGGCATTTGTCTAGCTTTGAGACATATCCTGAAGTCGAAATAATTCCTATCGAGTTGGAACGGCGGGGTACAAATCCTTCAAAAGATCTGAGATTCTATCATTCTTTGTTGGCAATTCTGAAACATGTAAGGCCCGATGTCGTCTTTTCCTATACTATCAAACCCAATGTCTACGGCTCCATGGCCTGCCGACGTCTGCATATTCCTTGCTTTCCTAATATAACAGGCCTAGGGGATGCAATGGAAAATTCAGGTCTTGTCAGGACTGTAGCCTTGCGTCTATCCCGACATGCCTATAAACATTGTGCCGGTGTGTTCATGCAGAATGAGGCAAATAGAAGTTTCTTTGTCGGCAACAAGGTAGTCAGGGAAAAACAAATACGGATGATTCCGGGATCAGGAGTAAACCTGGAACGTTTTTCCTACCAGGCTTATCCATCTGAAGCAAATGGTATACGTATTATTTTTGTAGGACGGTTACTTAAAGACAAGGGTTTGTTTGAATTTCTTGAGGCAACAAGAGCTTTTGCAAGTAGGAAAGATGTCAAATTTTTCATTGCCGGCTCTGCTGCTGATTCTGACTATGATATTCCTCAGTTGCTTAAGAGTTACCGGGTAACGTATCTCGGACTGCTTTCCAAACCTGAACTGATGTACAGGAATTATCATGTAATTGTACTTCCATCATACCATGAAGGAATGTCCAATGTATTGCTTGAAGCATCTGCAACCGGTCGTCCTGTAATTACGACGACTGTACCTGGATGCCGTGAAACGTTTGACGAAGGAGTGTCCGGTATCGGCTGTGAACCAAGGAATACTGCATCTTTGGTCGATGCATTACGCCGTTTCCTGGCACTTTCGGAAATACAGCATGCCCAGATGGGTATTGCAGGAAGAAAAAAAATGGAGCAACAGTTCTCACGGGAGCTTGTTGTCCAGGCATACCAGAAGGCTGTGGCCGAGGTGGTGGGGGAGTGAAGAAGTGGTTACATTTCAAGATATAATTGATAGGAAGGCAAAGATTGCTGTAATTGGCCTAGGCTATGTTGGGATGCCTATTGCCGTAGCTTTTGCCAAACAGGTTTCTGTTATCGGATTTGATACCAACTGCGACAAGATCAAACAATACAAAGAAGGAAAGGATCCGACAAATGAAGTCGGCGATGAAGCAATCAAGCAAACCAGCGTCGAATTTTCTTGTAATCCTGCCAGACTTAAGGAAGCCTTGTTCCATATTGTTGCTGTACCTACCCCGGTACATGCAGACCACAGTCCTGATCTTACGCCGGTAAAGGAAGCAAGCAAGTTGCTTGGCCAGAATCTTTCAAAAGGTTCCGTGGTGGTCTATGAATCCACGGTATATCCTGGTGTCACTGAAGATGTCTGCATGCCGATCCTTGAAAAAGAATCAGGACTCAGGTGTGGGATTGACTTCAAGGTAGGATATTCTCCTGAGAGAATAAATCCAGGAGACAAGGTCCATCGGCTGGCTACCATAACCAAAGTCGTTTCTGGAATGGATGCCGAAGCGCTTGATTTGATTGCAGATGTGTATGGTTTGGTTGTAAAAGCCGGCATCTTCAAGGCTGAGTCGATAAAAGTTGCAGAAGCAGCCAAAGTAATAGAGAACTCACAGAGAGATATCAATATCGCTTTCATGAATGAACTGTCCATGATTTTCAATACCATGGGAATAGATACAAAGGCAGTCCTTGATGCAGCCAAGACAAAATGGAATTTCCTGCAATTCAATCCAGGACTTGTCGGTGGCCATTGCATCGGTGTAGATCCCTATTATCTTACCTACAAGGCAGAGCAGATGGGTTATCATTCACAGATTATACTTTCGGGTCGTAGGATCAACGACGACATGGGAAAATATGTTGCAGAGAATGCCATTAAGAAACTTATCAGCGTAGGGAAAGGTGTGCGAGAGGCAAAAGTTGCAATCTTGGGATTTGCTTTCAAGGAAAATTGCCCTGATATCCGCAATACCAAAGTCATTGACATCATAAAGGAACTTAAGGAATATGGAATTGATCCGATTATTTATGATCCCCAGGCTGATTCTGGAGAAGCAAAGAAACTCTACGGAGTAGAATTCGTATCATTTGCAGAGGTGAAGGATATGGATATTGTCATCATTGCTGTGGCACATCAACAGTTTATCGAACTGTCGATGAAGCAATTGGATGACCTGTTCGCCAATGAGCCGATAGGACAGAAAGTCATAATTGACGTGAAGGGTATTCTTGATCGTAAGCAATATGAGAATGCCGGATACTGCTACTGGAGATTATAGATCATGGCATATACAAATTTAAATTTTCCGAAAGATAGTCTGTTCCTTGTAACAGGAGGTGCCGGATTCGTTGGATCAAATCTTTGCGAAGCAATTCTTAACCTTGGTTACAAAGTCAGGTGTCTTGATGATCTTTCAACCGGTTCCCAGAAAAATATCAATGATTTCAAAGGTAATCCTAACTATGAATTCATCAAGGGCGATATCAAGGACCTGCAGGTCTGCCTTGAAGCGACTGATGGCGTCAGCTATGTGCTGCACCAGGCAGCTTGGGGCAGTGTGCCCCGATCCATAGAGATGCCGCTCTTCTACTGTGCCAACAATATTACGGGAATGCTCAATATGCTTGAAGCTGCCCGGCGTAATCATGTAGGAAAATTTGTCTATGCTTCGTCAAGTTCAGTCTATGGCGATGAACCGACACTTCCCAAGAAAGAAGGTACCGAAGGCAATCTCCTATCCCCTTATGCACTGACCAAACGGACTGATGAAGAGTGGGCAAAGCAATATACGATGCATTATGGATTGGATACGTATGGTCTACGCTACTTCAATGTGTTCGGAAGAAGACAGAACCCTGAAGGAGCCTATGCTGCTGTAATTCCCAAGTTCATCAAACTGTTGCTGGAGGACAAAGCTCCGACTATCAATGGTGACGGCAGGCAAAGCCGTGATTTTACTTATATCGAAAATGTCATTGAGGCAAACCTGAAAGCCTGCCTTGCTCCGTCTGCTGCTGCAGGTCGGGCATATAATATAGCTTTCGGAGGAAGAGAATACCTGATTGACTTGTACTGGTCATTGAACAAGGCTTTGGGCAAGCACATTGAACCTGTGTTCGGACCGGACAGGGCAGGAGACATCAAGCATAGCAACGCCGATGTTTCCTTGGCCAGGCAACTGCTTGGCTATGATGCCCAATGGTCATTTGACGAAGGTATCAAACTTGCAATTGCATGGTACAAAGATGCTCTTTCGTAGGATGGATTAGGTGAAACACATAGCATTTTTTTTGGGAGATCTTCAACTGGGAGGAGCGGAACGGGTCGTTTCAATCATAGCCTCCCATTTGACTTCTGATTATGCAGTCACTATTTTTTCCTACTATGACAAGGAACCTCTCTATTTCCTTGATCCGCAGGTGAGATTGGTCAAGATTGAGAAGGAGACCGGTACAAAGAATTATTTCAGGAATCTTCGTTGGCTGAGAAAGTCTCTCAGGAATGTTGATCTGCTGATATCCTTCATGGCTGTCTATAATATCTATGCTCTTGTATGTACGTTAGGAACGGGTATACCAGTCATTGTTGCGGACCGTAATGATCCTTCCAGGATCCCTTCCGGACGTGGCTTGCGCTTGATCAGGAACCTTGTCTATCGACGGGCAAAAATGCTTGTTGTACAGAATGAAGCCAATGGCAGGTATTTCAGACAACATGGACTGAATTGTTTCTCTGTCATCCAGAATCCGATTGCTGATGAAATTATAGCTGCCAGGGCTAAACTGAAATCGACTACCAAAGAGAACCTGATTGTTTCTTCAGGAAGACTTGTACGGGCAAAGGACCAAGCTACGCTTATCAAAGCCTTTACACATTTCTCCATAAAACATCCAGACTATCATCTGGTAATATTGGGAGAAGGGCCTCTCCATAGGGAATTGGATAAGCTTATTGACAACCTTGGCCTTAAAGAGAAAGTAACGTTGGCTGGTTACCAGGCTGATGTATTCTCTGTATATATACGTGCAAAGATGTTTATATTCTCTTCTTTGTTTGAGGGGTCTTCAAATGCTCTGTTGGAAGCTCTCTGCCTTGGGCTTCCCGTCATTACGACACATGTAGCAGGAACTGAAGAGGTTATTCATCAGGATGTCAACGGCATGTTCTTTGACTTTCATGATGATGCAGCACTTGCTGCCTGCATAGAAAAGATTCTTGGAAATGAGCCTTACTGGGTCTATGAAAGCAAGCCGGTAAATGAGGAGCTATTCCAGTCGATAAAAGCACCGCAGATTGTTGACAAATGGAAGGAACTGATTGAAGAAAAGATTTTATAAATTTTCTTTGCGTTAAACTAAATAATATGTTTTCTTGTTAGTATAGCTTTGGACTTAAGAATTTAATTTGTTAGGTTATTTCTTTACAGGTAAAATGAATTTAATATTTTTACGAAAAATATTAAATTATAATAATATATGTATTGCAATAATATATAATATTAAGATATATTTAGTAAATGTAGGGACCAGCATATCTTAACTTATAGAAGGAGAAAAAATGACAGAATATAGAAAACGAAAAGGGAGTGATACTTGGCACTGGTGTAAGAATTGTAGTAATTGGCCTACATATAATTATGACACTCATGATGGCAAGCCTAACGATGGGGAACTTTGCGATGAGTGCAAAGGAAAAGAAAAAGCAGGGAATTGTAAATAAGTAAAGGATTTTATTTTGCTTGGTCCCTATTTAATTAATGCTTGAATATAGTTTTATTGAAGCCTTTTGACCTTATTTGTAAGTAATGCTATACTGTTTTTGTTTGGATTAACATTACAAGATAAGGAAAACTATGGGTACACCGATTAATTGTTTTCTTGACGAGGAATTGATTTCTAATGCCTGTAGCCTGTACGGTAAACTTAAGTCGGTCAAGAAGGTTGCCTCCGAATTCGGTCTTTCCATAGAAAAGACGAGGAAGATACTCATTACCGGCGGATTGTATAATACAAAGAAAAGCCGTAAGGTTGCAAAATTTCATGCTGAAGGACTTAGCAATGAAAAAATCGGGCGTAAGCTCAAGATGCAACCGAAAGTCGTTTCATCTTATCTACCCTATGAAAAGACAATGTATAATCTGGCAGTAAAAAGCGACAATGCAAAGCGCTGTGAGCTTTATCAGAAAAGATCCAAAACTGCTAGGAAACAGATGCACGAACTATGGGCAACACTGGAATCTTCTTCTGTACCAGCTACCCAGCGGCGGGAAGAACCTTTGTGGTGGCGGACCCGGTCACTTACGTGGACACCTGTAAAACTCCGTCTTTCATTGTCTGACGAAAGATTTACTACGGCCAATGGTTATAGCCCTTCCCAGCTTCACGACATCCGGTATGTCTTGAAAAGGTATGGCGGTTCTCCTGATGGTCATATACTTACAAGAGATATTATCGTTCCTTCAGATATTACGTTGCATTATCTTCATTATGTTATTCAGCGTGCTTTTGGTTGGCAAGGGAGACATAGACATAAATACTTCTTTTCCGATGAAGATTTTATGCGTATCGTTCAGGGAACTGCCACAGGTTGGGCTGCCTTGGTCGGCTGCCTTTTTGAATGTGACCAAAACTTTTATGACAGGAACTGCCTTGGTGACAATGATTTCGGAAGTGGCAGCATTCGCAGTTGGCAGAGAAAAAAATATACCGGACCATATGTATCGGGAGAATGGGTGGCAAGTCCTTTAGCCTGCAGGCGTATGTTTGAGCAACAGCATGTTGCTGATAGATTTTCTGAAAAGATACAGAAACCATTCAATGACTGCACTGCAGCGGAATTGCTAAGGGTCTCTGGTACTGATGTCAATGTACTGATGGAAAACCTAAGATTGGAAAATCTATTGGCAAAGGGAAATGATTTGTTGACAACGACCCTCAGCTTCAAAAAAGGACCCAGACCCATTACCAGAACCTTGTATTATATGTATGATTTTACTGATAGATGGACAGTCAAGGTCAGCCGGCCGCTTGACTGTGGAAAAGGTGTAAACGGAAAGTGGCGTCAAACCGCAGAGAACATACTTGCAAAGCAACATCGTGCAGTTTGCCTGACCAAACATGGACGGGTGGTCATAGATGATATCGGAGGATTAGAGGGTTTTACAACTTTTCTTGCCAGACTCAAAGTATATGGAAACAAACCTGTCAACAGTAAAGAATTGATAGATCAGGCAATTTCCAAGGGATGGCGAATAAGGGAACCTTCAGCAAGAAAGTTACTGTGATGTCGATAAGGACCAAAAGGGATTCCAACAGAAATCATCAACTGATCTACCTGATGGATAGACTTGGGATTATGTGTATTCCTTCAATATTGTCAGAACGCTTTGTCTATATGAACCTCCAAAAAGGTGCAAGTGGTTAAGCAAGTGATAGAGGTTATACAAATCTCTTCTTTCTTCATAGCCATACAGGCTGTTGATGGAACCGTATATATCATAGAAGGTCTGAGGCAGGCGTCCGAAAAGTTCACTCATGGCAATGTCTACCTCGTAATGTCCATAGTAACAAGCTGGGTCAAATAGATAGGGTCTATGGGCTGCACACATATAGTTGCCGCTCCATAGGTCTCCATGGAGTAGGGAAGGATGCTCTGGTTCTACAAGAAGATTATCAAGATGGTCCAGCAAGTAGGTGAAATTGCTAAGTTCTTTTTTATCGAACCATTTTTCATTCAGCTTGATTTGGTAAGCAAGCCTATGTGTCCGGTAAAATTCAATCCAGGAATTTTCCCATCCGTTTGACTGGACGGTCCTGCCGCTGTTGTTGTCTTGGGAAAAACCGAAACGTTTTGTTGTAGTTGCATTGTGCATAGCTGCCAGTTCCGTGGCAAATTCCATATAGTAGCCTTTGTAGGGTGCTTGTTGCTGTAGAAATTCCATTGCCAGATATGCTGCATCAGCTACCGTACCGCAGCAATATACCTGAGGAATACCGACGGTATGAGTCTGTGCCATAAGATGTAATGCTGCTTCTTCCGAATGGAAGGAGCCGATGTTCTCTTTTCTGTTGACTTTGATGAAGAATTGCCTTCCATCTTCAAGACCAAGACGAAAACTTGAGTTGATATCACCGCCATAGACAGGTTCCATGCTACCTATGACAATCTTCTCTTCCAGTTTCTTTGTCAATTCTTTCTGTAATATATATTTGTTTATTTTCATTGGACATGTACCTTAGTCCTATGGTAACAGTAAAAAATATTTTATTAAATAACGCTTTTTTCAAATTATGTGATCCTGCCATGATTTTTAGCCTTTTGATTCTTCTTTCTGAATGGAATTTATGCGATTTGGAGCAACCCGAGACTTTGAATTGAAGGTTTTAGTACTACTGACTGGGAAAGTATTAAGTAAAATGTTACTATTCCTTTTATGAAGAAAATACTTTTTATTTGCCATGGAAATATATGCAGATCAACCATGGCAGAAGCTTTGTTCCGCCATCTTGCCCAAAAAGAAAAGTTTGACTGTAAAATTGCTTCAGCAGGAATAAGCGATGAAGAACATGGGAATCCTATACATCCTGGAACCTTGCGCCAGTTACGCAAGCATGCAGTACCTGTGTTGCCTCATCGTGCCCATAGAATTACTGATGATGAATTTGCCGATGCTGATCTTATCGTATGTATGGATGCTGAAAATATTCGTTACCTTAAGAGAAGGTTTGGCTCTTCAGAAAAAATACGGTTGCTTCTTGATAGAGAAATTGATGACCCGTGGTATACTGGTGATTTTGACAGTACATGGGATGATATCTTGGAGGGATGCACAAAGTTGATGCAGCAGCTGAGACAAGCGGCTGATTGAGCCCTTTGTACATCGGATAAGAAGACTGTTGATCTTTTGCTTTAATGCCTATTGATTTAGTATGATATTTTTGATATGTTTATATATGAACAGAAATGATACATGACGCAAGCATATGACAGATACAGAAAGCGTTGCCTTGTATCAGCAAGGAGAGCAAAATGGAACTACAAGAAGTATTACAGAGAAGATATGCCGTTAAGAAATTTGATGCTACGAAAAAACTGACACCGAAAGAAGAGACTGCAATCAAGGAACTGCTGAGATTCAGTCCTTCCAGTGTCAATATACAGCCATGGCATTTTATCATTGCATCTACCGAAGAAGGTAAGCAAAGAATTGCGAAAAGTACCGAAGGATCTTTTGCTTTCAATACTCCGAAGGTACTTGATGCTTCGCACGTAGTAGTTTTCAGTGCGAGGAAAGATGCTGATGAAGCTTTCCTTCTTCACTTGCTTGAAAAGGAAAATACTGACGGACGGTTTGCAAAGCCCGAATTCATGGAAGCCCAGAAAAGCGGACGTGCAGTTTTCGTTGGCAAGCATCGGACGGAACTGAATGATATGCCATCATGGCTGGCCAAGCAGGTATATCTGGATCTAGGAAGTTTCTTGTTGGGAGTGGCTGAGCTTGGTTTGGATGCAGTCCCGATGGAAGGTTTTGATCCTACGGTCCTGGATGCAGAATTCGGATTGGATGCCAAGGGTTTCACTTCATTGGCATTGGTAGCAGTCGGGCATAAAGGAGCGGATGATTTCAATGGAGCATTGCCGAAATCGAGACTGGATGAAAAAGAGATCATTGATATGGTTTGATATGGACTTATATGTTTTGAAAAGAACATATACATGACGGTAAGTAACGACATTGCTGTTGTTGCTTACCGTTCTTTATGCCAAACACTTCTTGGTTTCATGGAATTGCCAGGATCTCCAGCCGAAGCTGTCGAAACGAGACAAGGATTGGCAATCAGCAACTTTTCCTGACGATGAGACGTCCGGGTACTTCTATCTTTGCACGGCAGGAATCAGTACCCTCCATGAGCTGTATCAGACGCCTTGCAGCCATTTTTGCCATTTCACTGGTTTCTACATGGGCAGTGGTCATCATCGGATTGGAAAAACTTGTCCATGGAATATCATCAAAACCCGCAATACCGAAATCACCAGGGATATTGCGACCATCATTGTTAGCAGCATTCAGGAATCCGATGGCCATCGCATCATTGGTGAAAGTCACACCTAGACCTGCCGATTCCTTGCTTAGCATATGGTAAGCAAGGGCACCTGTTTTCAAAGTGCCGTCTTCCATGTTGATTATCCAGGGTTTTTTACCGGCTTGCTGCATTGCCTGTGTGTAGCCTGCCATTCTCTGATTGTTGTCATACCAGTCCTTCGGACCACTCAGATGAACAATCCTGTCATAACCTTTTTCCAGAAGGTGCTTTGTTACCAACATTTCCAGTTCCATATCATTTGCGACAATACTGTTGAATTTCCTGGAAGGAATATGATTTTCAAGTAGGACAATAGGCACACTGTATTTTTCAAATGATTCAATGACATCTGCAGGAATCGATTGACCTCTGAAGATAAAACCTCCGAACTCTGACGGTTTTATCGGAGAATTGTCAAAATCGACTTTTTGATCTACATAACCAAGAGGAATAGAAACAAGGGAATGCTTGTTGAATTCACTTTGGCAGCTGTGAATGGCATTTTGAAAAAAAATGTCATCCTGTTCATTTCCTCTTTTTCTTGCAACAATACCCACGAAATGAAATTTTTTATTTTCGTTTTTTCGTGGTGTATATGAAGTCTTGAATCCTTCCCGCTCAACCGCGTCCATGACGAGTCGCCTGGTCTGCTTTGATATGCCGGGGCGGTTGTTCAAGACTCTCGATATTGTCGAGGATGAGATGTTGATTTTTTCTGAAAACTCTTTAAGTGTCATTTGCAAGAATGATAGTCCTTACTCTTTGAAAAGGACAAGATATTTGCAAAATATTCACAAATTTCTAACAATTATCGGAGATTTTTCTATTTTGTTTCCATAATTTTTTCCAATTATTCTTTCATGAAAGTAACTGATATTGAGATTTACAGGGAAAAAGCAGATGTTGTCATCGGATCCTTTATTTACTTATATATTTGCTAAATACATTATAATTTATCAAGTATGAAGCTAGAATTGTCTTGCTAAAATTTTTTCATGCAACAATACTTGATAGTTTGTTCAAATAATGAAACATTTTTGTAGTTTTCGTATCTATTTCTTGACAATTGCCAGTATCGGTATCTATAATCATTTTTTACATACTTTGTCTTGTATTTGTGAAAGGAGGTAAAATTGCTCGCTCTTGGTTCTTTACGTGATAGTAACTTGCAGTCTTTGGCACTACGGCTGTTCCTTGGGTTTATTTTCAGTGGTACATTGGGGCTGTCGAGAAATATCAAACAACGTGCTGCAGGAATGCGCACGTATATATTGGTATGTACTGGGGCAATATTGACGATGGCGCTTTCGCAGTATGAATCTACCCTTGTGCTGACCAAATGGAGTGCAATACATGACCAACTGGGAGCAGGTATCGATTTAAGCAGATACGGGGCACAGGTAATCAACGGCATAGGTTTCCTTGGTGCCGGGACTATCATATTGACTGGATCAAGTACAGTAAAGGGAATTACCACTGCCGCAGGTCTCTGGGCTTCAGCTTGTATGGGACTTGCTCTGGGGGCAGGATTCTATGAAGGAGCTACCATCGGTTATCTGCTCATACTCAGTACGATAATCTTTGTTCCATCTATTGAAAACAAATTGTTACGTTATTCTCGGAATATGAACATCAAGATTGAGATTGATTCATTCAAGAATCTGAGGAAGGTGATTCAGAAAATCAAGAAGCTTGATATCAGCGTGCTTGATATGGTCATAGACGTCAATTCATCGGTTCCCAATGCCATTCCTTCTGCAATACTCTATCTGAGGACCAACAAAAGGGCAGATCATAGATCTATTGTCATGGAAATGTCTGAATTCGATGAGATATACAAGATAAATGAAATATAAGGGAGAAAAGTGACTATGATATTTGAGAATTTGAGAGACTTCACCTTATATTCGGCTGCTATCCGCTTGGTCTCTGCCATGGTATGTGGCGGAATGATCGGAGTTGAACGTGAATTCAAGAAACGTCCGGCAGGCTTCAGGACCCATATGCTGATTTGCATTGGTTCTGCATTGACGACGTTGACAAGCCAATATATCTATGTATATCTGAAACTGTTTACGGATCTTGCACGTCTAGGAGCACAGGTCGTTGCTGGTATGGGCTTCATCGGTGCAGGGACTATAATCATAACAAGGAAAAACAACGTCAAAGGGCTGACTACCGCAGCAGGACTGTGGACGACTGCAATAATAGGGTTGTGTCTCGGTGCAGGTTATTTTGAAGGTGGATTCCTCGGAACTGCAATTGTATTGTTTGCCGAATTGGTCCTGTCAAAGATTGAATATCGCCGGTTCAAGGCTTATAGAGAAACCATTCTGTATGTTGAAACTGATAGGAAAGGGATACTTAAGCAGGTGGTTGAAAAGCTTGAACAAAACGGGACCAAGGTAGTTGATATCCAGATGAACGGAAAGAATAAAAAGCATGTTACGAGGACTTTCCTTACGATCAGGCAAAGCCGGACTGATGAAGTAGCCAAGCTTGAACAATGCATCAGGGGCATCGAAGGTGTGCTTTTTGCGGAAACATTGTCTGATAACTGAAGCTGATTCCATGGCTTTATCTGTTTTATTGTTTGCACAATTGATATGAGGATAGAAATTTAGTTTGGATTTCTGGTAATTGTTTCTGCTTACTTGCCTAAAGCAGAAGGATGTTTTTATGAAAAAAGTGTCATTGATTGCTACAGACATTGATAATACCTTGCTTACAAGGGAAAAAGAACTTACACCTCGGACTTGCAAGGCAATACAGGCTGCTGTGGCAAATGGAATTCATATTTGCTTTACCAGTGGGAGGGCTCCCTTTGCATTGGATTTCCTTCAGAAAGAAATCGGTGCGAACATACTGCTTGGATGCTACAGCGGTGGCATGACATTGGATAATGGGCACAAAGTGGGGTCCCACCCATTGGAGTATGCGTCGATACGGGAAATCCTAAAGATTACAAGAAGCCTGCAATGCAGTGTTTTGGCCTATTCTACTGATGATTGTTTCAGTGAGAAAAGTGGCTATTGGGAAAAATATGAATCGAGGATTACAGGGCATAAGACAAAGCTTGTTGACTTCGAAAGCTTGATTGACGACTTTGAAAGGACCGATGAGCCGATTTATAAATTGTTGCTGATGGACAGGGAAGAAAAGCAACTTGATGAAACCATCGGGATCATAAAATCTTCTGGTATACATGTCAGTCAGCTTAAATCTTCTCCATATTTTGATGAGATCAATCCCCCAGATGTAAGCAAGGCTGTTGCCTTGCAGGATATGTGTGCCTATTTTGGCATTCAGCTAGATGAAACTGTTGCCTTCGGTGATTATTACAATGATATCGATATTTTCAAAGTTGCCGGACACTCCTTTGCGATGTTGAATGCTCCTGATGAAGTCAAGTGTCATGCTACCGATGTAACGGCCTATGACTGTGACCATGATGGTCTTGCATATGAAATTGAGAGGTTGATCGAAGGAACCTGTAGGCAATCGGTGTAAATATACCTGATTGAGAGGTACATTTCAAATTTTGCTGCTATTTGGTTCATGCAAAAAAATAATTGAAAATTTTTCTTGACAAACTGTAGAAGCGTGATAATCTACACCAGATAGGAAACGTTTTCTATTAATTTTTTTGAACTCCATAGAAAACGTTATCTATACAGCAGGAACCGATACTATGAAGAAGATAACAATCAAAGACATAGCTGTTGAAGCAGGAGTTTCCATTACTACGGTTTCACGGGTAATCAATGGAAACTATCCTGTAAGTGATGGTGTCAAAGATAAGGTACGCAGGGTTATGCAGGAGATGGATTACCATCCGAATGCCATTGCCAGAAGCCTGCGGAGCAATCGGACCAATCTCATTGCATTGGTCATTGCTGATTTATCCAACCGTTTTTTCATGGAGATAGCAAAAGGGCTCGAATATGAGATTTCTTCATTGGGTTATCAGTTGCTGATTGCCAGTTCCGGAGGTGAACCGGCAAAGGAAAAGAAGATAATCAACGCCTTGATTGAGAAGCAGATTGACGGACTTGTCGTTGCCTCTTCAGGTGGCAATACAAGGGAATTGCAGAAATGTCTTGCTTTTGATATTCCCCTTGTGCTGATTGACCGACCTGTAGAAGGCATACGGACCGATCAGATACTATGGAATGATTTTGAGGCTTCATATCAACTTACTGATCTGTTGATAAAAAAGGGCCATCGGAAGATTGCAATCGTAAATGTTACACTTTCCAATCCGACAGGACGCAATCGTCTGGCGGCCTTCAAAAAAGCCTTGGAAGATGCTTCTGTTGAGATTGATGACAGATATATCAGCGCATCAAACTTCAATAGGGACGAGGCCTATGCGTTTGTGTACGACCTGATGAGCAAACCCAATCCGCCGACAGCATTTTTCTGTGTTAACAATATCATGCTTGAGGGTACGTTGCAGGCTCTCAAGGACTTGGGTAGCAGGATTTATGAGGATGTGTCAATTGTTGTTTTCGGTGATGCTGAATGTAACAGATATATCAGCCCCAAGATAACCGTTGCTTATCAGGACAGCCTTCTTATGGGACGGAATGCCGGCATACTCTTAAGCCACAGACTGGAAGGTAAGGATGGGTTTTCTGTTTCACAGTTGGTATTGGATGCACCGATACATGAGGGGGGATCGGTCAGGTCGCTCTGACCTGTTTTTTTGTTGGCATAGAAAACGTTTGCTATAGTAATAAGGAGAATAAATTGAACAATTTCAAGCTTCAGCATAAAAGGTTGTACTCAACACTTTGCTTGCTGCTGTCAATTGCGGTAGCCCTGCTGCTGTGGAGTGGCATATCTTCGATTCACAGTATAAGTTCAGTAATTGTCGGCCCCAAGGCTGTATTTCATTCCTTGGTCACCAACAGTGCATCGGGTTACCTTTGGATACAGGTACGTGACAGCTTATTCCGGGTCATTGTAGGATTTTTCCTAGGCTTTGTCTTTGCTATTCCTGTTGCTTTCCTTCTGGGATGGTATGAGGGATTCCGCACAATCGTTGAACCATGGATCCAATTCCTGAGGACCATTCCACCGATTGCCTTGATCCCATTGGTCATTGCCTTGTTCGGTATAGGAACAAGTGCCAAGGTTGCCATCATTTTCTTTGCAGTATTCCTTACGATGGTCGTTACCATCTACCAGGGGGTAAAGAATGTCGATGTTACTCTGATCAAGGCCGCACGGGTATTTGATGCTTCGGATTCACAGATTTTCATCCATGTGGTAGTCCCTGCCACTATTCCATACATCTTTACCGGCGTACGACTTGGACTGGCTTCTGCATTGACGACCCTTGTTGCCGCAGAACTTACAGGGTCGGCTACCGGCTTGGGGACAATGATACAGCAGGCCGGTATGTATTTCCGTATGGATGTGGTGCTTATGGGAATTGTAGTCATAGGTATCATCGGTTTCCTTCTGGATAAGCTTGTGCTGTTCTTGGAAGTGAAGTTTACATCATGGCAGGAGGTGAGGGACAATGCCTGAAATTGAAGTAATCGACGTAACAAAATCCTATGAGACAAAGAACGGGCCATTTCTTGCTTTGTCCCCAGTAAGCTTTTCCATCGAAAAGAATGAGTTCATCTGTGTAATCGGGCCTTCCGGATGCGGCAAGACGACGCTTTTGAGTATGATTGCCGGTTTGTCAAGACCGTCATCAGGCACCATCAAGGTGCATGATGAGGCTGTGACTGGTCCTGGTAAAGGCAAGGGAGTCGTTTTCCAGCAGTATGCGTTGTATCCATGGCTTACGGTACTGGAAAACGTCGGATTCGGTCTCAAGCTGAAGAATGTGAAAAAGGATGAACGTGAAGCCATAGCACGCAAATATATCAATATCGTCGGCCTTGATAAATTTGTAGATTCCTTTCCCAAGGAACTGTCCGGCGGTATGAAGCAGCGCGTTGCACTTGCCCGTGCGTATGCAACAAATCCAGATGTATTGCTGATGGATGAACCTTTCGGTGCCCTGGATGCCCAGACAAGGGCCCAATTGCAGGAAAACCTGTTGGAGACATGGCAGCAGGAACGCAAGACCTGTTTCTTCATTACACATGATGTCGATGAAGCTGTATTGCTTGCTACCAAGGTAATCATAATGAGTGCAGGTCCTGGACGTGTCCGCGAAATCATGCCGATTGATTTGCCTTATCCACGGAATCAAGAAACCAAGCTTACTTCCAGATATAACGAAATCAAGAACAATATCTGGAACAAGGTATATAAGGAATATCTTGAAACTGCCAAATAAAACCTGCCAGACAGGTTGTAAATATACTATTGAAATCAAACAAACGGAGGAAAAGAATGAGAAAGATTTCAAGATTGGCTTTGACTATGGGTATGCTGGCACTGCTGGCTCCCGTTACATCTGTTTTTGCCCAAGGACAGAATGAAAATGCATCGGCATCTGCATCTGCCCAACCGCAGAAAACGACCATCAAGGTTGCATATCACCCGCACGTTACCGGGGCTGGTGGGCTGCTCAATGCCATTGACAACAAGTATTTTGACCAAGAGAACCTGAATGTTCAGCTGGTCCAGTTCACTTCCGGTGCAACCGAACTTGCCGCTATGTCTTCAGGAGACATCGACTTCGGCTACCTTGGCGTCGGTGCCCATGTCTTTGCTCCGCAGGGACAGTGTGTCATCTTGGCATTGGATAGCACTGACCTCAGCGGTGAGATATTGACACGTGCCGACAGCGGAATAAAGTCCATGCAGGATCTGAAAGGAAAGAATGTTGCGATTTCTGCAGGAACTACTTCTGAATTGGTACTGTCCATGGCTTTGCAGCTCAACGGCATGAAGAAAACCGATGTCAACCTGATCAATATGGATGCTTCAGGAAAAGTGACTTCGTTCATGACCGGCAAGATCGATGCGATTTCCATTGAAGCACCGTATACTGACCAAATCAGAAAGGAAATGGGAGCTTCGAATGTCATTACATTGTCCGGTTCCAAGGATTTCCTGCCGAAGGCTGTGTTTACCAACAGTTGGGTAACTACAAAGAAGTTCCTTGACAAGGATCCTGATGTTGTGGTCAGGTTCCTTAGGGCTTGGCTGAAAGGTACCCAGGACAGATACGATGACATGGATGGTACCGTAAGGAAAGTTGCAAAGTACATCAATACTGACTACGATACTGCCCATCTTGTCGTCGACAAGACAAACTGGATCAGCAACTCACAGCTGAAGAAACTTGTAGATGATGGTACTGCCATGCAATGGTACGCAACCATGAATAAAATGTTCCTTGATGCCGGGCTGTTGGATGCCAAGTATGATGTTGCCCCTGAAAACTATGTCAAGTTTGATTATTTGAAACAGGCAATGAAAGACAACGGGGTATAGTAACCAATGAACATGGAAGAAGGCTGCACTACCTTTGTGAGGAACTATCCTGTTACCTGCTCTGATGGGCATGTCGTCCGATGTGATATTTTCCAGGCCCCGGTAGGTAATGAAAAGCATCCGGCTCTAGTGTTTATCCATGGAGGTGGTTTCATCGGAGGTGACAAGGATCAATTCCTGTGGGCAGCTTCCTTCCTTACTTTGAAACTTGGGATTACCTGTGTATCAGTCCAATATAGGACTGATGCACCATATCCTGCGGCAGTATTGGACTGTGTCGAAGTGTTTGGATGGCTAGCAGGACAAAGCAAAGAACTTGGAATTGATGAAGCAAGGATCTGTTGTGTCGGTGGATCTCCTGGCGCAAACATAATGTTGCTGTCAATGCAGGAAGACTGGAGGAAAACACACTGTACGCAGGTACAGAAAGACATGTATGTTCCTACAGCTTGCATTGCTCTCAATGGTATTTTCTTTCTTCCGTCCTTCTGGAAAAGAAATCCGGAAGAAAGGAAATCCCTGAAACAGTACTTTGCGGCAAGTGGGCAGGATCTGGAAATCTTATTGCAGGATGCTTCACCTCTTTTGCGTCATTGCCAAGGAAAACGGGTATTGTTGCTCCATGGTGAGGAAGATGAGATAGTTCCCCTGCAGGATTGCAAGGCCATGAAGGATAAGTTGCTCGCTGATGGAAATCAAGCAGAACTATCTGTCTTTTTGCATGAACCTCATGCCTGGTTCAATGCATATGCAAAGCAATTTTCGGTATTGGAAAGAATGGAAGAATTTATCAGGCAACTATAGGAGAAAGGAAATGTCATTAAGCAATCCGAAGGAAATGTACAGGAATGCAATTGAAGGTCATTATGCATTGGGAGCTTTCAATGTCTTTTCATTGGAATCGATACAGGCGGTCCTTGATGCGGCTGAAAACCAAAAATCACCGGTAATCCTGCAAGTATCAATGGGTGCAAGAAAATATGTCAAGGATTTTCACCTGTTTGTGCATACGATGAAGAATTATGCAGACCATTGTGCGGTTCCTGTATTTATCCAGCATGACCACTGCACTACAGAAGAAGCTTGTTTCGAAGCTATTGATGCCGGTGTCCAGTCTGTGATGTTTGATGGATCCCATCTTGCCTATGATGATAATCTTAAAAAAACTTCAGAAGTCGTCGCGTATGCCCACAAAAGAGGTGTATGGGTAGAAGCTGAACTTGGCCGCATTCCTGGATTTGAAGACTTGGTTTTTGCTGAAAGTGATGAGTACACTGATCCCGAAATGGCACATGGATTCATTGCTGCTACCGGTTGTGATGCTCTTGCCGTTTCTGTAGGTACTTCCCATGGCGGTGTAGAAGCGGAAGGATATCTTCCCATGCAGTTTGATCTGCTGCGGCAGATTGTTTCCTTGACTCCTGACTATCCGTTTGTCCTTCATGGTGGCGCTTCCTTGCCTCCTGAACTGATTGCGGAGTGCAACAAGGTTGGCGGCAAGGTGGAGTATCTGCGCAACTGCAGTGAAAAGGATGTTTCTATGGCTGTCGACATCGGTATACATAAAGTCAACATGGATGTTGATAATTTCTTGGTATTTACGACGGCAATCAGAAAGTTTTTCTTGGAAAAACCTTCGATTTATGACCCTCGTAAATATCTGGTAGGAGCCAGGGCCGCTTTCCAGGCGGAAGTGGAACATAAATTCCAAGATGTCCTCCATAGTGCAGGAAGAAGATAGATGGTCAAGATACTTTGTCTCAATCCTACGGTTGATAGGATATACTATATCGATGACTTTCATGATGGTGCCCAATTCCATGGGACTGTGCCTCAGGTATTTGCCGGTGGCAAGGGCGTAAACATTGCCAGGGTCCTGCATTATCTAGGGCAACCAAGCACATTGTATTGTTTCTTGGGTGGCATGAACGGTAATTTTGTTTCCATGGAACTTCAAGACCTGTCCACTGAATTGAAGACATTTCCCTTTACGGGGGAAACCCGGACGACAATCAATGTCATTGACAACAGGAACAGGAAGGAAACCGAAATTACTGAAGCTGGTGTAATAATCGATGCAGAAGCCCAGGAACAGTTCCTTACGGCATTGAAGTCAGAATTGAAAAGAGATGATCTTGTCATTTGCTCAGGTCTGCCGATGAACGGCATGAGCAATGATATCTATAGGCAGGTCAGTGATATCTGTGCAGCAAAAGGCAGCCTCTGTGCCATTGATGCAAACCAACGCTACTTTCAGTCAGCTTTTCCAGGTAACTACTTCTTTGCAAAACCTAACAAGAATGAATTGGCCCAATTGTTTGGCAAGACAGGTGACCTTACACGTAAGGAAACTATTTATTTAGCCAAGCAGATGCTCGGCTGGGGGGTGAAGAATGTATTGGTCTCTCTTGGTGCTGACGGTGGTATCTTCATAAATGATGAACATGTCTATGCGATTACGGTTCCTGACAAAAGGGTAATATCGACCATCGGAAGTGGTGATGCGACCGTCGCAGGATTTTGCTTCGGGTATATGCACGGGTTGTCCATCGAGGATACACTCGCGTTCAGTATGTCCTGTGGCATTTCAAATGCCATGCACAACCAAGTCGGATTCGTAAAGACAGATGAAGTAGCCCAGCTACGTGCACAGATCCTGCTTAGGGAAATAAAAGGTTAGTTGGACCTGTTTCAGGTCCTGCACTCGTACAATTCCTAATGAAACAGATAGAAAAACGGTTCCAATGAATGCTGTCAGGTGAAGGAATATGGTTGCAGGACTGTAGGAAACCGAAGCTCAATGGAGATGGTGCAAAGACATAGCCGGCAGGATCTGTGATCTTCCTCGGTTACGATAGCGTATCTGGGTGCGTATATTGTCCATGTTTTTGGGTATTCTTTCCATATTGAATTGCAAATTTGGGGCATCTGTGCAGACAACCCAGACAGATGGCACATGTATCTTTTATCCAGACAGGCTTTGCCTGTTGCATTTCAATTGCATGCACAGGACAGTTTGCTGCACATTTTCCACATCCTATGCAAGCGTCAGTTACTGAAAAGTGTTTTGTTTTTCTTTCTCCTTCATATAGGTAGTACGCAATTTTTGTAACAGGAAGAGGTGTCTTGTAGTGCAGGAAATCACCAGTTGCCTTATTGCTCATTTTTTTGATGATTTCATCAATCTGCATTTCTGCTTTATCATTGGTTCGTTTTATTTTTTCCTTGTTGCTCAAGTCAAAGACAGGGGTCCATGTATCCGGCATCTTGACTCCGAACTTTGCATTGACAAGGTATCCCTTTTTTTGCATATACTTGTTGGCAAGATGGCCGGTTCCTCCTGGGGTTACCCCGTATGTTGCGATGAAGCAGACATACGTTTTTCCATTTGTAGTCAATGAAAATCTGTTGAGAAAGTCCCTGACTATGGTTGGAAAACCCAAATAGTATACAGGAGATATGATACTTAGATATTCACCTGGAGATAATTCAAATGAATATTCCTCATGCTGCATGCAGTCAGGAATCGACACTGTCCTGTCATTGAATGCAGTTGCAATTCTGGTCGCTACATATTTTGAATTGCCGGTTGCTGTAAAATACAAAACCATAAGCTTATATCCTCCTTAGTTCTATGTTAGCAGGGTATTCTTACTTTATACATACTTTGTATGGATAAATCCCGCTGTTTCTGCAATGAATCTGCAGATCAAGTCATTGGATTTTTCTTTTCTGTTTTCATGAGGTGTTTTCCTGTCTGTGCTTGACTATTGGATTTCTGTTGGTTATATTCAGTTTGCCGGCTAATTATTAGCCGTAAAATTATTGTGAGTTGGCATAGAATGAAAACAGAAGACATGACGATTGAAGAATTGGCCAGGACTGTGTTCCATATGCACGGGCACCTGATCAAGAAAGAATTTGAGACACGGGACATTACGAGGGTGAGCCATCCTCATATGTTGTTCATGCTCAGGTTCAGGTCAAAGAACAGTCAGGGGTTGTCTCAGAAGGATATTGCGGACCGACTCGGTGTCAGTACGCCGACGGTGGCTATATCCGTGAAGCGGATGGAGAAATCCGGGCTGCTTTGCAAAATTCCTGATGAACATGACCATAGGTATAATCTTATAAGTCTTACGGAAAAAGGACGTAGGCTCACTGATGAAGCAATTGAAGCTTTCGATAGCATTGATAGGGAAATTTTCAATGATTTCTCGCCTGAGGATATCGCTCAGCTCAAGAGGTTGCTTATTCATCTCATGCGTAATATGGAAAAACAGGGGATACGATCTCCTGAGCAACTTAGGACAGACAACTGATCTCTTTTGATACCGATGGCCTCCATAAGGGAAATATCCGTCGGACAGGTTAACAATCCAAAATATGTTTAAATTATTGAAATATCTGAGCAAGCGGCAGTGGCTGATGATCTGCATCAGTATCTTATGTATTGTCGCACAGGTCTTCCTTGACCTGACACTTCCGGGATACATGGCAGACATTACGAAACTTGTGGAAACAGAAGGTAGCCATGTACCACAGATTCTGAATGCAGGTAGCCGAATGCTACTGTGCGCTTTGGGAAGCTTCATATCGGCAATATGTGTAATAGGGCTTTCGTCCCGTATCGCTGCCGGTTTTTCCAAGAAACTACGGGAATTGCAGTTCAACCAAGTTGAATCATTTTCGATGGAAGAAATCAACAGATTTTCCACTGCAAGTCTGATTACGCGCTCGACAAATGATGTCACGCAGGTGCAGATGATCATTGCCTTTGGCCTGCAGGCATTGGTAAAAGCACCTATAATGGCGACGTGGGCCATCGTGAAGATAGCGGGAAAGGGTGTGCAATGGACAATGGCAACGGCAGTCGCCGTCTTGGTACTCGTCCTGATGATAGGTATCATGGTAACATTTGCAGTACCTAAATTCAAGAAAGTGCAGGGGTTGACCGATAATCTCAATCGTGTGACCAGAGAAAATCTTACTGGACTGGCAGTGGTAAGAGCTTATAATGCAGAATCTTATCAACAGGAAAAGTTTGAGAAGGCAAATACGGAACTTACTGATACCAATCAGTTCATCTATAGGATCATGGCCATGATGCAACCAGGTATGTCGGCAATCATGAGTGGCTTGAGCCTTTCCATCTATTGGATAGGGGCCTTTCTGATAAACGCCGCTTCAATGGCTGACAGAATTACTCTTTTTTCCAACATGGTGGTATTCATCAGTTATGCAGCACAAGTGGTCATGTCCTTTATGATGCTCAGTATGATTTTCCTTATGTTGCCCCGTGCTTCTGTTGCAGCAAAGCGAATACTTGAAGTCATAGAGACAAAACCGAAGTTGGTTGACGGGCAGGAACAGACAGGGTTGCAGGAAGAGAAAGGTGAGATTGAATTCAAGGATGTCAGCTTCCGTTATCCTGATGCATCAGGTTATGCTTTGCAGCATGTGAGTTTTGCTGCCCATAAGGGCGAAACTGTTGCCTTTATCGGTGCCACGGGCAGCGGCAAGACGACATTGGTCAATCTTGCCTTGCGATTTTATGATCCTACGGAAGGAAAGATACTTGTCGATGGCAAAGATTCACGTGCCTATACCCAGGAATCACTTCATGAAAAGTTTGGTTATGTGCCACAGAAATCAGTGATGTTCTCAGGAGATATTTCCTCCAATGTCGTCTATGGAGACAGCCGTGGTGGCAACCTGCAGCAGGATGCCATGGAAGAAGCAGTAGAAGTAGCACAAGCTGTTGATTTCGTCAATGCTGGACAGGGAGGCTTTGAACGGCATGTGGCACAGGGTGGCACCAATCTGTCCGGAGGACAGAAACAAAGGATTTCCATGGCGAGGGCTATCTACCGGGATGCTGAAATCTATGTATTTGATGATGCGCTTTCTGCCTTGGATTATCGGACAGACAGGTTGGTCCGTACTGCTTTGCGGGACAAGAAGCAAACGGCTACCATGTTGATCGTGGCACAGCGGATCGGAACGATACGGAATGCAGATCGGATCATTGTACTGGATAAAGGTAATGTAGTCGGTATCGGTACCCATGAAGAGCTGATGAAAGATTGTGCAATCTATCAGGAGATAGCACTTTCACAGCTTTCCAAGGAGGAATTGTCATGAGGGAAGAAAAAAATACTATCTCCACGAAGGGTGGAAAAGTACAGGCTAGGCCTGGTTTCCATGGTGGTTTCCAAGGTGGTGGAGAAAAGCCTGAAAATTTCAAGAAGACATGGGGTGAACTGATTGCCTACAGTAAGCCTCAGTTGCCGATTATCTTGGTTGCACTTCTCTGTGCAGCTATCGGAGCCCTGCTGTCTTTGGTCGGGCCTGGAAAACTGAGTGATATAACTGATTTGGTTACTACCGGCTTTGTTGCGGGCATAGACTTGGATGCAGTGGTCAAGATCTGCGTTTTCCTTGTTGTCGTTTATGTAGCCAGTTTTGTACTTTCGTTTGCCCAAGGCTTCATCTTGGCCACGGTAACACAGAAAATAACAAAAAAACTGCGTTCGGATGTTTCAAGAAAAATCAACAGTGTACCGATGTGGTACTACAACAGGATGTCCTATGGTGATGTGCTCAGCCGGGTTACCAATGATGTGGATGCCATCGGGCAGACATTGAACCAAAGTCTTGGAGTCTTTGTTTCTTCCCTGACGCTTTTCCTTGGATCCCTCGTCATGATGTTGCTTACCAATGTTATTCTGGCACTGTCGGCTCTTGTTTCTGTCATCATCGGCTTTGTCCTGATGATTCTGATCATGTCAAAATCCCAGAAGTACTTTCTTCAGCAACAACGGGATCTTGGAGCTATGAACGGACATATTGAAGAAACGTATTCAGGTCACGATGTAGTCAGAGCATACAATGCCATGGGAAAGGCCAAGGAGACTTTTGACCAAATAAACGGACAGCTTTGTGAAAGTGCATTCAAATCACAGTTTCTTTCAGGACTGATGCGCCCTGTCATGATGTTCATAGGAAATTTCGGTTATGTGACAGTCTGTGTCATCGGTTCGTTGCTTGCCATCAAAGGTCTCATTTCCTTCGGTGTCATTGTGGCTTTCATGATGTATGTGAGGTTCTTTACACAACCGCTTGCCCAGTTGGCCCAGGTTGCTACCAGTTTGCAATCGACTGCTGCAGCCAGTGAAAGAGTCTTTGAGTTCCTGCACCAGAAAAATATGGAAGATGAGTCAGGAAAGAAAGACCATATAGAGAATGTAAAAGGTGAAATAGAGTTCGACCATGTACGTTTCGGTTATGAAGATTCTGATACGACAGTTATCCATGATCTGTCATTGGAGGCAAAACCGGGACAGAAGGTTGCTATTGTCGGTCCGACTGGTGCCGGTAAGACAACGATTGTCAATCTTTTGATGCGTTTCCATGAGATTCAAAGTGGAAGAATACTTGTAGACGGGGTTCCGATTGACACATTGACAAGGGAAAATGTCCATGATTTGTTTTGCATGGTCCTTCAGGATACATGGTTGTTTGAAGGTACCATACGGGAGAACATAGTCTACAGCGGACCGCAGGTAAGTGATGATGAAATGGTTGCTGCCTGCAAGGCCGTAGGTATCCATCATTTTATCCAGACGCTTCCCAAGGGGTATGATACGGTCTTGACTGATGAATCCAGCTTGTCTGCAGGTCAAAGACAGCAACTGACTATTGCAAGGGCAATGGTGAGGCATGCTCCGATGCTGATTCTTGATGAGGCAACCAGTTCGGTGGATACCCGTACGGAACTGCTTATCCAACAAGCCATGGATAAGCTGATGGAAGGTCGGACGTCCTTTATCATTGCCCACCGTCTGTCAACGATAAAGAATGCGGATTTGATTTTGGTTTTGAAGGATGGAGATATCATCGAAAGTGGTACGCATCAGAAACTTCTGGAACAGAATGGTTTCTATGCCAGCCTGTATAACAGCCAGTTCGAGGATGGGGCCTATGCTTCATAAATTCATCGGCTAATATTTTTCTACATATGGGTTGATAGTGTCTATCTTTGACAGCTTTATTCCTTATATTGGCAGTACCTCCTGTGGTGCTGCCTTATTTTTATTTGTGGCTTTAGCCTGTAGTGGCCGTGTAACGGGCGCTACAGAAAACCACCCGCTATGCGGGTGGAAGTCAAGGGCGTTGCACGCTTGAAAAGAAAACTCCGCACGGTCTGAGATTTCGTCGTTCACTCGAAAGCAAAGACCATACGGAGGAAATGATGGCAGAAAGAAGCGACAGCCTTGCGCATACCAAGTGGCTGTGCAGGTACCATATAGTATTTGCACCCAAGTATAGGCGAAAGGTAATCTACAATCAATATCGGAGGAGCCTGGGGGAGATACTCAGGCAGCTGTGTGACCACAAGGGCGTGGAGATCCTTGAGGGGCACCTGATGAGCGACCACGTGCACATGCTGGTGAGCATACCGCCGAAGCTGTCGGTGTCCTCGTCCATGGGGTACCTGAAGGGGAAGGGTGCGCTGCTGATGTTCGAATAGCATGCGAACCTGAAGTACAAGTTCGGGAACCGGCATTTCTGGGCGACAGGCTACCAGGTGGGCACGGTGGGGCTGAACGAGGCGACGGTAAGGAAGTACATCCGCGAGCAGGAACTGAAGGACATAGTCCAGGACCGGCTGAGCGTGAAGGAGTACGAGGATCCGTTTGCAGGGGCGGGTAAGAAGAAGTAAGCCGCTTGGAGCGGCAGCGCGCGGTAGTGGCACCGGGGGCGATGAGCGGAGTGAATGCCCGGCGTCTTGAGGCGCGAGTCGGAGGAAGAGGCTTATAGCCTCAGATCAAACCACCCCTTCTAGGGGTGGTGCTGATTTATATACGTATGCGATATGATGTTTTTACAGGCTCCCATCAATTTTCAAAGCATACTTCAATGCAAGCCAGCATCTATGACTAAGTAATATTATCCATAGAAATTGGTATATGGCTTGTCAGGGCAAGGCCCATTTCCGTGGAGTCAAGTAATAATTTGTGGAGGATGTTTCATTGTTTTCAAATTCCTTGAAATTTTTATTAGGAAGTATGAGAGTTGAAAAGATTCATAACTGGAATTCGATTATCAGTAAAATAGAAACTATAAAACCATTGTGATTGATATAGTCGATGATGGTATCGCAACCTTAGCCAAAGTAGCAGGGTAAATATACTGTCAGCCATATCAGTTATGGTATCCCCATAAATGATATTGAAAGTATGTAACGCAGAAAATAAAGAAAGAATATGATACGTAAAATAGCAATTTGAATAAAAGGCTATTGCTACTTAAAAAGCAGAAACCACTAAGTTTTCCAAACAAGGAAATGCAGTATATCAATCCTCAAGAGGCAAACCTAATTCCTTGTGGAAATATTGCAGGCAAGAATATTGAAAACAAGGGTCAATCGGAATTCGTGGGTTCTTTTGGATACGGCGAACATGTCGAGTATAAGCAAGGACAAATTTTTCAAATTTATGCCCGATTTCATATTCATGCTGTTTAAGCATATTGAACTCATGCTGACGAATTGTTGTCGGAGAAGATTCTATGTATCGAGCTTTATCAGTAATGACGACGGCTTTTGTAAAATCCAACCCTGCTTCTGATCCATCTGCAATGAAAGAGTGAGTACTTGGAGTGATGAATATGGGAATGCAGTGGAGTAGCAAATGTTAATTCCAATACCAAACCACTGCGACATAATACGGTCGTGTTTGTTTTTGAAGAATTTCAGGACAAGTATCACCATAATCGCTATAAAATAAAGCAGTAAGCCGATTGAATTCCATTTGTCATTCCTAAAAATAACCCCCATCCTTCTGAAGGATAGGGGTAAATCCATTAAGCTTTCTTTTGATTAACGTGGTTGCGCTTTACAACCACCTCATCAATTGAGCTTTCTTTTGATTAACGTGGTTGCGCTCTACAACCATCAGCTATAAAGAATATAACACGAACGGTATGCAACGTAAAGAGAAACATAATGGTTGTTGTTATGATTTTCTTTCATGACTAGAGTCTTACAATTGTTTAAACAACTATTTTCAGGTGTTTTGTGATGGCATGAGAAATTTGTTTCAGAAATATATCCATCTGAATTGACCTTGACTAAAGATGGGATATGTTTTTTGTTATTGTCTAAAATATTTGAAGTAATTACTATTTACTATTATGAAATATGTTAAGTAGTAGTTACGTAATTGGCAAAACATATATCAAACGTACAGTGCGCTTGCAAGAAAAGCTTGCTTACAAATCCCAATTTCTATTAGGACCCAGACAAACAGGCAAAACTACCTACATACAACAAGAATTGAAAGACAGTGTCAGCCTGACATGGAACTTGCTTGATGGACGATTGAGGCTTCAAGCTCTGGCGGAACCAAGCCTGTTGCGTGAAGAAATTGAGGCCCGTGATTTACGGGATTGTATCGTCGTAATCGATGAGATTCAAAAAGTTCCCCAGTTGCTTGATGAAGTACATCTTTTGATTGAAGAACGGAACATACGTTTTCTTCTTACGGGATCCAGTGCAAGGAAACTACGTTCAGGAGGCGTGAATCTGCTTGGAGGTTGTGCCGGAAAAGTTATCATGCATCCTTTTGCCTATCCTGAGATTTAGTTTACAAAATATACACTTGAAAAAATATTTACTGCAGGATTGCTTCCTGTTTCCTTCTGCAGTGATAATCCGGAAGAAGTCCTTGCGGATTATGTTGATGTTTATCTTACTGAGGAAATACAGGCAGAAAGTGCTGCCCGTAAACTGCCGCAACTTTCTCGTTTTCTTACTGTTGCTGCATTATCAAATACCGAAATGCTCAATTTTACCAATATAGCAAATGATGTCGGTGTTTCCCGTCAATCTGTGGCAGGTTGGTATCAGATTCTTGTTGATACGTTGATAGGTTATAAACTTCCTTCATTCCAGAAAGGAAAAAAAAGAAAAACCTTCGGCATGCCGAAATTCTATTTTTTTGACACTGGTGTAGCGCGGGCATTACAGAATATATCAGTTCCTTCTCAAAACCAAAGCGAATATGGTAAGTTTTTTGAGCAGTATATCTTCATGGAATTGCGAGCATATCTTGATTATAGCCAAAGCAGGGCAATACTTAGCTATTGGAGGACTACCAGTAATCTTGAAGTTGATTTTGTTGTTGGGGAAAAAGTTGCCATTGAAACAAAAACCACCAAGCATACCAGTGGAAACGATTATAAGGGACTCAAGGCTTTCAGTACGGAAAGTCGGTGCGAGAGGTTTATTCTTGTTTGCCAGGAAGAGAGGCCTAGAAAACTTTCCATAGGTATTGAAATCATGCCATGGAAATACTTTTTGGATTTATTGTGGAAAGGTAAGATCTGTTAGAATTGTTGTCCCATGCTATTTTGCCGATGGGGACAAGATGGCATGCAGATGTATGATTTTATTTTTAGGTAAATAGCTTTATACATGATATATTCATAATTCTGATGATAAATAGTAATTGTTATTTACTATTATCATGATATTTGTTAAGTAGGATGTACGACTATACCTAAATTATCGCGATAACAATGTCCTGTAAGACAGGACATTGTATTACCAGATGACCTTGAGTCCGCTTTTTTCCCATGAGGCAAGGGTAGGGTGTGCCATCAGATAGGTAATGACCAGCTCCTGCAGGTCATCCTTGAAAGTCTGGATTACCTTGCAGCTCCTATAGACACCATAGCCGCCTGTTCCGCTTGCCCTATAGTCATTGAGGCAGAGTGTCAGCTTTTTCCCTTGCAGAGGTTCACCGTGGAATCTGATATCTGAAACCCTGTTGCCGATTGGCTTATGGATATCGATGGTGTAGTCAAGTCCCAGGAAGAAGTCATAGTTGTAATGCTCGACTTTCGGGGTGAGAAAACTTTGGCTGACTATGGGGATGCCATCCTTGAGGTCAAAGTACTGTGCGCATCTTTCAAGGACCTGCTTCAGTTCAGGCTCTCCTATTTCAACCTTCTTCAATGTATTGGGAAAAGGATAAGCTGCAATGACCTGCCTGATGGAAATCTGACCTTCCAGATGTTCAAGTCTGTTGCCGAGGGAGGTACAGGAAATATCTGCTTTTGAATATTCCAACTGGATATGGTTGATCAGATCAGCGAACCTTGAACCTTTTGTTGCACTTTCAATCTTGCTGGTAGGACAACTGGATTCTTCCAATGTACATACCGGTTCGGATAGCCACTTCTGTGTGGCATCTTCTACCTGCTGTAACCTTACCTTGCAGGCAGGATGCAGCGGAGCATGCGGAACTACAGACTTTCCTTCTATAGTGAGTCCTGATGTGTTTTTTTCAAAAGTAATTACACCATATTTAGTTGCGGAAGCCGGAAGTTGCATGACTTTTGTTCCAAAAAGATCTCTGAACGGAATATCCATGTGCTGATGTCCTGTAAGCAACAGGTCGTAGGAAAGTTCCTTGGCAATCCTGTATCCTACATTTTCCTTTGATTGTGAAAGTATGGCTCCGCTTTCAAGGTCAGCTTCAAACCCACCATGGTAAAGCAATACTTTTACATCACATTGCCCATCAAGGTCTGCAAGCAGTTCTTTTGCTGTCTGAAAGGCGTCATGGAAGACCAGTCCTTTTTTGTTCGTATCTGATTCCCAGACTTGCACATAGTCGGTCGTTATGCCTGCCAGACCGATTCTGAGACCGGAGGGTAGGGTATGTATTACATAGCGTTTTGCCTGTATACGGTTTTCACTATCTTCAATGTTGGCAAGAAGTACAGGGATACCGGTTTGCCGCAGATAGGAAGCCAGCACAGGGACTCCGAAGTTGAAATCATGGTTACCTGGTACAAGATAGTCATATTTTCCAGCTTTCAGGGTCGTAATCTGAGGATATAATCCATGTTTGCCTGCATAAATAGCCATAGGTGACCCCTGCAGGTTATCACCAAGGTCAATGAAAAGGCTGTTTTCATCCTTGTGGACTTCATTGATGATGGAGAGCAGCCCCATATCCTTGTGGCCATTTTCGATGTAATCGGTGTCAAACAGATAGCAATGCACATCTGTCGTATAGTAAATCCGTCCTTCCATTGCTATCCTCTGGCAAGTTTCTTCCTGAGATAGGTACTGAAGTATTCAACGGCAAGTACCAACACGATCAGACCAATGAGAATGGAACCGACTTCCGACCATCTGTAACTGCTCATGGCAAACAGCAAGGGAGCACCGATGCCTCCTGCGCCTACCAGACCCAGCACTGTAGCATCTCGTAGATTCATGTCGAACCTGTAGATGAAAGTCGATGCAAATGAAGGAAACAGCTGTGGGAAGATACCGAAACGGATCTTGTCGAATGTATTGCATCCGCTTGCATCCAAGGCTTCGATAATGCCAGGACTTACATCCTCAATGGTTTCGATATACATCTTTGATACCATTCCTATTGAGCAGAAGCTCATGGTCAGTAAACCAGCAAACGGGCCAGGGCCGGTTACCATGATGAACATAAGTCCATAGACGAATGAGGGTATGGTCCTGATTGCCATTACAAGTACCCTGACCAGAAAGGCGACCGGTTTGGGAACGATGTTGACTGCTCCGAGGAATGCAAACGGTATGGAGATGACGGCTCCTACTACCGTGCCCAAGAATGCTATGCAGACTGTTTCAAAGAGCAGGTAAGGTACTCCTGTCTTGGTAAAATTGAACAAGATGCTTCTTTCAGGATTGATGATACCCTTGAGAATATTGAGAGCTACCTTGCCTCCGTTGCTGCCGGTACCTGCACTGCTTGTTGCAGATGCTGACCAGGCAAGCAGGACAACCGCAATACAGATATACAGTAATTGTCTGACCAAGCTCCTAGGCTTTGCGTCATAGGTTTCAGCTATTGTCATGTACCGGTCCTCCTAGGTTATCTTGCTTCTGATGTAGTGGCTGGTTGACTCAATGATAGCCACGGTGAAAAACAGCATGAGAAGGATCATGCCGACTTTGTCCCATTCCATGTAACTGATCTTTTCACTGAGAATCAGCCCGAGTCCTCCGGCTCCTACATAGCCGAGGATTGCCGCATACCTGACATTACCTTCGAAACAGTACAGGCTGTTAGAAATATAGAAGGGAAGAATCTGCGGCAGTATTGCATAACGAAAACAAGCTCCCCATGACAATCCCATGGATTGCATTGCCTCATACGGTCCCATGTCTACGGTCTCTATTTCTTCATATAGCAGTTTGCCTAGGTAAGAAAAAGAAAATACAAAGATTGCGATTGTGCCCGCAAGGGTTCCTAGTCCCCAGATATAAGTAGCAATCAAAGCCGTAACAAGGGTCGGAAGTGTCCTGAGGATTGAAAACATTACCCTGACTGCTGAAATGACAATTTTGGATGAAACAAGGTTATTGCTTGCCAGCATTGCAAACGGGATGGCCAATACAGCTCCTATGGAACAGCCGAGAAGACTCATCTTGATGGTATCGAACAGAGGTGTCCAGATGTTGGGTAAATATTTGGTGTTGAAAGGAAACATCTGAGCCAACAGATACCAGAACTGGTGTCCTCGCTTTGCCAGTACGGCAAAGGAAAAACCTGTCACTTTGACGGATACATAGGAAAATGCAATGATGACAAGGGCAATGAGCAGCGCATTGCTACGGGGCTTTGCCACAGAATTTCCATTCGATAGGATCATTTGCCTTGCATGTTTAGGCATCGCCATCTATGCTTCCTCCTTTTGCGAAACTTCATCACCATAGATTGATTTCAATATTTCATCATTGATTTCTTTTGAGGGCCCGTCGAAGACGATTTCTCCTGCCTTTATCCCTATGATTCTATGTACATACTGCAAGGCAAGGTCCACATGGTGAATGTTGATCAGGACGGTAATACCTAAATCCTTGTTGATTCTTGCAAAATCACTCATGACGGCATTGGCAGTGACGGGATCCAATGCTGCTACCGGTTCATCTGCAAGGATAATCTTAGGATCCTGGGCAAGTGTCCTTGCCAATGCCACTCTCTGTTGTTGACCACCAGACAGTTGGTCTACCCGAGTATAGGCCTTGTCAAGGATACCGACTTTGTCCAATGCTTCCAAAGCATCCATTTCCATGCTTTTAGAGAAAGTTCCGGTAATTTTTCTCCAGCCTTTGAGTCTTGGGACAAAAGAAGTGAGGACGTTCTTGATGACCGTAGTCCTCGTGACAAGATTGAATGACTGGAAGACCATACCGATTCTTGTCCGATATTGTCTCAGTTTCTTGCCTTTCAGAGTATGTACGTCAAGACCGTCGACAGTAAGCGAGCCCTCGGAGATGTCATGCATTTTGTTGATTGCTCGGATCAAGGTAGATTTGCCTGCACCGCTGAGGCCTATTATGCCGATGAATTCACCTTGTTCAATTTCAAGGTTGACATCTTTCAGCCCTACTACACCGTTGGGGTACACTTTTGTTACATGGTCGAATCTGATCAATTTTATCTCCTCAGGGCTGCAGCCACGTTTTTCGTGGCTGCAGGAATGTTATGCCTTTCAGGCTATTTTGACATGCTCTTCATCAGTGCATTTGCCTTGCGGGTATTGTCGTAATCGGAATCCTTTGCCTTTACATATCCCTGGTGGGAGTAAATGGCTATGACCTTCTTACCGGCATCGGTCTGGGCAATCTTGATGAATGCATCCTGCAGGGCTGCCTTGAAGTCAGGAGTCATGATCGGGCTGTTGTCACTGACGGAGATAGTATCATTCATGATTTTGTCAGTCACTCCGATGACATCGGTTTCGTCCCAGATAGATTTTGTCCTGCCAAGGGTGGTATCCCATTTCTTATCATAGTCCCTGCGTGCGTCGGCATAGGCACAGATGATGTCTACCTGTTCGGAAGCCAACCGTGCGAAACCTGAACCATAGGAATCGCATTGGACAGCCGTATTGAGATCAAGGACGGTCTTTCCATCATAGTATTTCTGTAACCACATGGTAGGATAGACATATCCTGCTGAAGAAGTTGCACTCATGATAGCCCATTTTGCACTGTTGAGGTCATCCCATGTCAGCTTCTGTCCAGCATTGACCTTCTTTGCCAATTCCTTGCCTTTTGCGGAGGGGCCTGCGATAATCAAGGCCCTGTAGTAGCCGACTTGGCTGTTAGGATCTCCTACGGTAGGTTTGTTGTTGTTCCAATCGATTGGGTTCTCACTGTCATTTGAAAGACCTGCACGAGTTGCGGTCAGGATGACGTCAGCCCCCATCTTGGAGTACTGGATGTAGGTACTTGCCGGAATGAAACCGATATCGATGGTACCTGCAGTAAGGGCGACACCGACCGCTTCATAGGAAGTGCCGACGGCGATGTCTACCTTGTCTACGGTATATCCTTCACCGGCTAGGGTCTCTTTGAGAAGACCTGCGAGGGGAGCCGTCTGTGTAATGATTTCATCGGGTTCCCTTGAGGGTACGAAGTATACCTTCAGTGTGTCAATGTGCTTGCTTGAAGCAGCAGAGGTTGTTTCAGCCTGTCCCTGTGCGAACACTGATGTCGCCGCAAGCAGGCTGGCCAATAGGAATGTCAGAGCCTTTTTCATGATTTTCCTCCAGAAAATATTGAAATGAGATGAATGTCAGCCACATGGCTGTCATTTCTAGCTTTCCAAACGCGGTGGGGCATACACCACCAACGATTCAATCCTTTCTCCGCTGATTTTTTCCATGATCATGTGGATGGCGGATTTCCACACTGTCTGTGAAAACAAATTAAGTACCTTCGGGTAGGCACTTTCCTTCAGATAGGGTATGTCTCTGTACACGACCAGAGAAACTTCATCAAACTTTCCATATTGCTTCAGGGCTCCGATGACGCCGGAGGCTACTGCTTCTTGTCCTATGAGATAGCCATTGCACAATCTGTTTTCCTTGATTGCCTTTTCTGCCAGTTGCCAACCGCTGTCCCGGCTTATATCTGCCACAAGAAATGCAGATTCATCCAATTTCCCATGAGACTGAAGTACCTGTTTGAAATTATCGATTCGCTGTTGCCCTATGGTCCTGTTGCCGTCGGTTCCTATGCCACCGATATAACCGATTTTTTTACAATGGCCAAGATAGTTGAATACATCGTTCATGCCGTTGCCATAGTCAACAATGATGGTGTCATAGGCATAGGAATGGGTATTGTGGTCAATATAGAGGATTACGGGAGCAATCTTTGACAGTTTTGTTTCTTCTTCCTTGCTCATGGGACCGAAAGCAATCACTGCATCGACCATTCCGTCGAAATCTTTGCCGATCCTTCTGAAGACAATGCGGGAGCCCAGTTTCATTTCTCCTACCAGATCGTAGAGAAAATCATAATCAGGATGGTAGCTTCCCATAGGTACCAGACGGGAATCGGCAATGGCAATGATATACGTGGCCATACCATCTGCTTTCTTTGTTTTCTGAAGCCTGTAACCCAGTTCATCAGCAGCTTTGAGGACATTGTTCCTGATGTCCATCCTTACCCGTATGGTAGCATCGTTGTTCAGTACTCTTGAAACTGTTGACAGTGATACTCCTGCCTTTTCAGCAATCTCTTTCATCGTGACCATACGGACTCCTTGGCTTCTATGGTAAATTGTTTCAGAAACTTTTCGCAAGTATTTTCTGAAATATTCACAAAAATTTAATATCTTATATCAAAAATGTAAATAATAGGTCAAATATGTTAAGGTATTTGTCTGGCTGAGGTCCTAGATGTCCTTATATTACTGCCCATATATCGATATAAAGCTGAAAAAAAAAGACATTCCTGCTAGGAAACGTCTTTTTCCTTTGTTTTTTGCTTTATGGAAACTGGCTAATTTGCACCTTCCAAGTGGAAATAGTCCTTGGCAAACTGAGTCAGGTTGACTGCTGTACCTTCTACCCCAAGTACACTGCTGTCGACCATCAGTTGCATATGGTGGTAATCCGAAGGGAGATACCTTGCATAGTGCAGATGATAGGCATCCCTGGCCTTGTCTACCGAATTGATCATTTTCTTTGCTTCGGCCTCTTCCATATAGAGGGTTTGTGTGCAGTTTTTCATTCGAGCTTCCATGGGGGCATAAATGAAGATACTTAGCCTCTGTTCATAATCTTTCAGTATATAGTCTGAGCAACGGCCCACTATTATGCAGCTGGCTTTGTCACAGAAGTCAAGTATAAGCCGTTTCTGTGCTTCAAAGATCTGGTCTTGCCTGTCTGTCGTATCAGTACCAAGCGGAAAACGCATGATGGAAAGATACGCTTCATGTGCCGCTTCCTCTTCTTTGCTGATCACTGATACCGGTAGATTCAGCCTACGTGACACCTCGTCGATGATATCCCTGTCATAGTATTCGATGCCGAGAGCTTCAGACATCTGCTGTGCAATCTGGCGGCCAAGACTACCGAACTGGCGGTTGATAGTAATGACGAATCTGGACATGCTGCCTCCTGTCATGGGCACATATGCCCATCCGCATTCTTATTTTTCAATGCCATTTGCAAAAGTCTCTGCAGTTTTTCCTGCATCGGCCAAAATTGTTCCAGAGAATGCAGAAGCTTCTCTGGAACAGGTTTTCCATACGGTAACATTAATTTGCAAGCTGCGTAAATCTCCATTTTTGCTTAGTTCCGACATTCATATATACATTCTTGATATATGCTGCTTGTCTTGCCATGCCTTTCTGCGGATTGAAGTTACATTTGTTTAGGTGTTGCATTCTGTTGAAGGTGGATGATAAACGATTCTGTTACATGTCGGCAACCGACAACCTGCTGTCTTTTACTGTTTCTTACTTTTACTGAAATAAAATTGTAGGAATGCAACGGCACTGAAACTGCTGATGGCACCGCAGCACAATGCCGATATCAATGATAGGTCACCCAGTTTCCCATAGAGCAGGTTGAGGGGTATGTCTATTGCATCCATGAAAAATGCATTCACAGAAAGTGCAGTGGTTCGTTCAGAACTTCTGACCTCCTTATGTTGGAGATCTGTCTGTAGTGGCATGAAGAGACTATAGCTGACTCGTAGCAGGACGACGGCAATTACAGAAAGCAACAGGTTGACCGTCAATATCTGTATGACTGCTGCAAATCCTGCAAGGCCAAGCAAAATGGATGATGTCCGTCGTTTTCCGAATCTTGCTGTCAGCCTGTAGGAACAGATGCCAAGCATTCCTGAAAGTGTAACCAGTGCATGGCAGATACCTATCTGTGTCATGGTAGCGTTGCAGCGCAGATACTGCAGCTGACTGAAGAATACGGTAAGATTCTGATGGACGACATCAAATAAGGCAACTGCCAGAAGGAGCAAAAGCAGTTTTGGAGAAGGCATGGGAATTTTCTTGGTGGCAATGTGGCTTTTGCACTTGTCGGTATGTTTGGGTTCTTTGATGCCTACTGAAAGTATGGTAGCCAACCCATATGGGAAAATGGTCCATGATGCGGCTTTTGCAAAATCATCTTTGATGAAAAGTGCAAAGACAATTGAAGCGAAAAGCTGTCCTGCCGTAGAAAAAGCATCATATGTGCCGAAAGTTTTCTGGGCTTTTTCCTGTTTGCATGAAAGATAGAGCAATGTCGTATCCAGCCCTGAAAGTCCTGCAAATACAAACCCGAGGAGAATCCTTTCAAGTAGAAAAAACCAGAAATCGTGTGCATAGTAAAAGATAATCTTTGTGATGAAGAACAGCAAAGTACAGATGACCATGCTGTTCTTATAACCGATTTCGTCTGCTACGATTCCCCATGGAAGTTCGAAGGTGAGGCTTGATGCCATAAAACAGCTTTCGATCAACATGATCTGTAGCATTGAAAGTCCTGCTGCCTGTCGGTACAAGGTGGCTATGGGGCCATAGAATACCATTCCCTGAAGCAGGGAAATCAGGTAGAGCAGGTATATGTTCCTGTTGTTCATAGATAGTGTCCGAAAATAAATAGAAATGACTTTCTTCCTGACGAAGAAAGCTCGATGTCAGTTTGTTTTTATTTTCGGATTACTAAACTGGAACATATATCATGATTTGAATCTTTCCAGTTCTATTTGCTTTTGTCAAGCTATGGAGAAAACAAAGAAGCAACTACTAGCTGCTTTCTTCTATGCCTGATACTCTTGAAAAATTTTTTCCGAAGTTCCTTGCTTAGGTTCTTGCGGTGTTTTTTATAGGAGTGTCATGGGACTTCTTTGCTTTTGAAAAGATGGCAGAAGAACATAACAACCCTGTGCAGGCAAGGATAAAGAGCAGATAAAAGGCTTCTGCACTTCCTTTTGCCGTGGTAACTATGAGATTGCTCGTACTTCCTTGTTGGGCAGCAGCGACAATTGCTGCCGTTATGGCAGTCCCTACCGCACCTGCAAGTTGCTGCAAGGTGTTTATGATGGCATTGCCGTCAGCTTGTAATGTATCCGATATCTGCCTTAAGCCATTTGTCATCGTATTGCCCATGAGAAAGCCTTGTCCGAATGTAAAACATACATAGAATATGATAAAGAGATCTGTCGTGAGTTCCCATGCGAAAATACTGTAGCATAATGTTGCCATGACCATTGCCAGATTACCGATGATGATCGGTTTTTTTGCTCCCATCCTATCCAGGATCTTTCCACTGAAAGGCGCCAATATGGCACCGAGCATGCAGCCGGGAAGCAGAAGGCAACCTGCTGTAAAAGGATTTTCGCCCAGGACAATCTGTGCGTAGTTCGGAATGAGGAAACCTAGGGCCAGGCAGATGAACTGGCCGAAGACAATTACAAGTACACTGAGGGTGAATATATGATTATGGAATATATGGAGATGTACTATCGGCCTCTTGGTTTCCTTAGAATGTTTTCTGAAAAGGATAAATCCGATGATACTTGTCCCAAAAGGGCCTATTACCTGTATGCTGGACAGACCTGCAGTTTCAATCTGGTCAATTGCGTAGATGAAACTAGTAAATCCTATGACTAGGCATAGATAACCGAACCAGTCGAATGATGTTTTCTCGGTTGCTGCAGAACGTATGGAAAAGAAACCAAGGAAAAATGCAAGTATCTGAAAAGGTAGCAGGATGGCAAATATCATTCTCCAACCAAACGTGTTGATGATCATACCACCTACTGATGGGCCTATGGCAGGTGCCATTGCACAGATCAGGGTAGCAATTCCCATCATCATGCCCATTTTATCCAAGGGGGCCTGTTCCAATACGATGTTGAACATCAAAGGCAAGGCAATGCCTGTGCCGATTCCTTGGATAAGCCGTCCTGCGACAAGTAGTGCAAATGTAGGCGCAATGGCATCTATTACCGTTCCTATTATGAACAGCAGCATTGCTGCTATGAAGAGATTTCTTGTCTTGAAACGCTTCTTCAGAAATGAAGATGCAGGAATAACATTTGCCAACATCAGCAGATAAGCAGTAGTAACCCATTGTACTGTTGCGGTTGTTATGTCGAATTCTTTCATCAATGTAGGGAAGGTAACATTCATTGCTGTTTCAATGACGACCCCCATGAAGGAAAGCAGACCTGTCGCAACAATCGACAAGACGAGTCTCGTATCTATTCTTCTTTCATATGGACTATCCATATATACTCCTCACGATAATCAGTTCAGTAAAACAAGAAGTCAGGATGTGTGGAGCTTCGTTTCTTGTCCTTTCATGATTTCATAGGCTTGAAATATCGTTGCTGCAGTAGTCTGTATAGCCTGTTCGCTGATTGAAGAGAACAGCAAAGCCAGTTGTGCATGGTATTCTTTTACATAGATCTGATAGTAAGTCTGGCCAGAAGTGGTCAGGGTAAGGGAAGTTACCCTTTTGTCTACCTGTTCCTGGTTTTTTGTCAGGACATGCTTTGCTTCCAATTCATTGATCAGTCTGGTGATGCTTGGTGCTGTTACTTTCAGTTCCTTGCTGATATCACTGATTTTTACCGGTTGCCCTTTCTCGCTGAGGCAGTGGATAGTATCGATGACCCTGATGTGGCTTGGACTCAGACCATCGGGAAGCCCCGGCAGGATTTCAGTAATCCTTTTTGCCTGCTGGCATGCTGTCAGAAATTTTTTTATTGATTCCACGTTCATATTTTTATTATTACCTTAGATAATTACTTATGGTAAGTATTATCTGAAAAACAGGTTTTTCGTCAATAGGATGCAAGAAAAGCAGTATTCTACTTAGTAGGCAGGTCTCTTTGCTGTTGTTGGATCAAAAGATCGGTCTATGGACAAAAGATTGCTTCTGATGTCAGAATATCAATGCACCCTGTGGTGGTGTAAGACAATGATTTCGTATGGAGAGCAAGAAAGTTCAAGCCATACATTTCTTGTCTTGATATGATAGAGGTAAATATGGCAGACATTTTAAATAGAATAGATCAATTGAGATTGGCAAAGACGACCGAAAACCTGAAAAAGAACAACTTCCAGGTTGTCTTTGTTGAAAAAAAAGAAGAGGTACTTTCTGCCTTTGCACGACTCGTTCCCAAAGGCAGTACCGTATGTTCTGGCAATTCTCTTTCCATACAGGAATGTGGCCTTGCAGAAAATCTCAGGAAAAGCAAATCTTATACCTATATGGACAAAACCGTTCCAGGGATTTCTGAGCAAGACAAGGAATTGATCAACCACAAGGCCTTTGGTGCGGATGCATATCTTTGCAGTGCAGATGCCATTACGGAACATGGGGAATTATATCAGGTCGATGCGCTTGGCAATCGGATTGCGGCAATGATGTATGGACCTAAGAAAGTCATTGTCGTTGCGGGGATGAACAAAATTGTACCTGACCTGGCCTTTGCCGTGCGACGGGTAAAACAGATAGCCTGTCCTGCCCATGCCGCATTGCATGGTTGGGAAACCTTTTGCTTTTCCAGCGGTACTTGCATAAGTCCTGGCTGTGAACCCGATAACCTTATGGCTGTACCTGCGGGGTCCTGCCAGACTTCCCTGTGTAGCTTTTCAACGGTTTTTGCCCAACAGCCGGTCAAGGACCGTATCTGCGTCATCTTGGTCGGCGAGAAACTGGGGCACTGAGGCTTATGAAATGACCGGACTGTAGATCAGTCCGGTATGGTCAGCTTTGCAACCAGATATCCCTGGATATTTGTATCAAGGGAATTGCTGTTGTCAAAATCTTTATTGCAAGTACCGACAATGGCAACTCCACCATTGATATTAAACTGCTTGCTGATTGCGATTTGTGTAGTCGTATTGTAGATCAGTTCATGGCTGAGAGGACCGACCAATAGGAAAGATTTGGAAAAGTCAGTCGGGATATAGTCCGTGATGGCGTTATTGTATTTAATGCCTAGCGGGCCTTTGAGAATATAGGTAAGGGAAGAGTGTATTTCGCGTTTTTCCTGAAGCATGTCCTTCGAGAAGGCCAGGACGAAACAATCAGGTCCATACGGGTAACCATTGTAACCTATTTCATCACCATCCGTACCTCTGTAGCCGACGATGAAATCGTAGTTGTAATTCAGGTTGCTTTCAGAATCATCATCAGCCGTGTTATATTTTCTGTTCAAGTATAGATAAGGCATGGTATAGACCATTTCGATTCCTGTAGTGACAAGGGCTCCATCTTGTTGTTCGACATGTTTGACATTGCACAGCAGGCCACTGGCATTGGGAAACCTATCTGTGCTTTCCCACGGAAGCTGTACCTGATCCAACAGTAACTGTGCATAGAGGGAATATCTGGGGGCAAACGTATAACGTATTGCTCCTGACACCAGATTGTTTGCCTCATCAGAGTGTGCCGAGTCTATCTCTTCATCGAGGTATTCTTTTTCGCTGAAGTTATAAAAGTTGTGAGGATAGATCATCGGTTCCAGTTCCATCAGTGCAAGCGTGTCTGCATAGACCATGGAAGACTGTCCGAGTATTATCTGCAGGTTATCCAAGACATTTGTTTCCAACCTGTGGCTTACATAGTATTGTTTCTTTCCATCGTTTGCATAGGCATTGAAGTTGAGAGAACCTGTCTGTACATTGTATTGGATGACCGTCAGATTGTAGAGCATGCGGTCATTGAGACAGGTCAGCTTTGCGTAGTCCCTATGGGTAAAATTGTCTGAAAGGGCAAGGTTCCCTGTAATGCCGTCTCCTTCGCTCAGATGATTCCTACCCAGTTGGAAATTGACGTTGTTGTTTCCTAGTGAGATACCGGCTTGATAAGGGGTATAGAGTTCCTGCTGCTCCTCACCGGAGAATAAGAAAGTCCAATTGGCATCGATCAGTTTTTTCTTATCCGTGGAGTCTTGAATCGGAGCCTTGACTACAAAGTTTCCATTCAGTACCAGGTTATCTCCCATATCTGCATTGAAGGAACCGTCGAGGAGCGACGGTCTGTCTTTCTGAGGATACACTGATTCATACCATCTGATGGCTTTTGGGAAGACTGTATTGACACCATAAGCTAAGCTGAGATGTAGGTCGGTACTATTTGCCTGATGAAGTTCTTTCTGTAGCTTTTCATAGATATCTTTCTCATATGCCGACAAAGTATCAGGATTGATGTGCTCAAGTGCAGTAACAAGCTGGGCCGCTGTCACAGGAGTTGCAGAGGATGGCCCGCTGCAGCCAGAAAGAGTGCAGAGAGCCATTGTTTCTTTATAGGCTAAATCGGAACCTTTATATAACCGTTGTAAATTCATGGCCCGTAATCCTGTTGTCAGGCACAAGAAAATAGTTACCGATGTAAATAATTTTTTCATATCTAAAATCCTGTCGGTATTCTATCAGCTAAGCAAAACGGTTTTCAACCCATATAGCATGGAATGCTTTATATGAGGAACCGGTCTTTGACTTATCCTGATTGAGGAGAATCGAAATACCGATATAAAATGAGTAGATTTTTCTTTTCAAATCATTACATATCAGTGTATAATATAATTGTATGTATAGATGTTATATGCAAGAAAAAACTTGTTGTAAGGCAGGCGGAAAGAGATAAACAATATTCTGTTTTTCTTTCAATTCTGTTGCTGTAACAGAGGCTGTAATGAACAGGTTCTGTGTACAGAAGGTATCAGGAGGCACCAATGAGTTCATACAAAAAACACGCAATTGTTAATTTTGTGGCTTTGATTATTACCATCGGTATCAATGCTCTTGCCAATATCCTACCGTTGGGAGGCCGGACAACAGGGGAGGTATCTGGAGCGATTGACCTGTTCATTACACCTGCGCCGTATACCTTTGCAATCTGGTCGGTCATCTATGTTGCACTGGTTGTTGTTTGTTTGCAGGCGTTGGGAAGAAAAGAAGCTACTGTTGTCCTTGGTGGTGATTTCCTTGCCAGCTGTATTGCCAACAGCCTATGGATTATCTGTTGGCATTTGCTTCCTGTCCAGATTTCTTTCTTTGTCATCCTGCTTCTGTTGTTTTTTTTATACAGAATTGCCCGGCGTATGGTTGCTGAAACGACTGATTTAGGGAAGTTGTTCCGTTTTACTTTCTCTGTATATTTCGGGTGGCTTACGGCAGCAACATTAGTCAACTTCTGCGTATTCCTTTATGCCATTGGAGTTGTCCCTTCCATCGCATTGACCGTGTTTTTGCTGGCAATAGCCACAGCATGTGCACTGCTGGTACTGCACGGATGGTCCTTGCCTTGGTATGCTCTTACAGTTGCTTGGGCCTTGTTCGGTGTATGCGTCAGGAACATGGGAAAGAATATGGTAGCACCTATTGCACTTATCCTTTGTCTGGTACTGGTTGCCGATGTCATATTTCAAAAGATCAGGCCAGTAACCGGCTCATCTGACTGATGATGTGTTTGGAGCCGGTCCTTTTGCTTTGATGACCTGGATTACTGCACTGAAGGGCCCTGAAGTTTCTTCTTTCGCTTTGAGATGCCGTCTGCCACTTTTGCTGCAGCGAAAGCAAAGACATAGGTAATCGAACCATAGGTAAGGAAGGTCATGATCGTATCATCCCATTGGATTACCTCCAAAGGACTGGTAAGAGTACCTTCACTGTGGTTCCTTCCTGAGCCTCTGCCTTGTCCTTCTCCTCGGAATTCTTCTGTTCCGTTTCTGAAAGGAGCAGCAAGGAATGAAAGGAATCGGGAAGATACCAGACTGTAGACGCCGAATGCCAGGATGGTGCTTATCAATAGAGTAGCCAGGATCTTGGGTAAATGGAGCCTACGTGCAATCATGTTGAAATGAAGTCCCAGATGAATCCCGACAAGGACCAGCATTATTGCAGCAGTTGTCAGGTGGATTGTCTCCCAATAACCTGCACCATGGAAGGAGAAGATGATTTTACTGATCATCAGGCTGCTGATAAGCATGACGATCACGCAGATTCCGAGCAGGATGTTGACTATATAGCCGATCCTGGTTTTCTTGTTGATTCCTGAAGAAAATGCCTTTTTGAATAAGTTTTCAACATATCGTGGGTGGATAGCAATGTGTACGACCATCAATCCAAGTAAGGCCAGGCCAAAGACCTCATGGAATTTCAACGTCACCGCAAACTTATAAAACATCAGAAAGAACAGGACAGAGAGCAGTGCATCAAGTAGTAGCAATGCAGTTGACTTTTTCATTTTTTCCCTTTTCCTGCAGCAGCAAGCTATTGCTGCAGTATTTTTTAATGTTATATATCCTCATCCGAGGCTAAGTCGAATGTAGCATGTGCATGTGGTGAAAATATGGTGATTGTGAGCTTTCAAAGAGGCTTGATGCCAGAAAATGCAAAACTGTTTTTTTGCGCACGCTTGATAGTGTACATGGCTTCATCAGCGTTTTTGATTCTTCCTAGTATGTGAATGGCCGTATTGCTGTCGATGCCGATTGATGCGCCGATATGGATGATGGTTGAATTGTAATAGTAGGATTGGTTTATATATGAAATTAAGCGCAAGGCGATTTCCGTGAGCATGGCCTTGTCTGTTTCCCTTATTTCCAAGAGGAACTCATCACCTCCGAACCGGGAAACTGTTCCATTCTTAGGTAAGGCGTTTTTCAGTCTGCTTGCTGTTTCCTTCAGTATCTGGTCTCCTGCTTCGTGGCCTAATTGGTCATTCACTTGCTTGAAATTGTCCAGGTCAAGGAAAAGTATCGAAAAAGCAGTCTTTGATTGCTTGAGTCCTGAGAGCTGTTCGATCATGGTCTTGCGGTTGATCAATCCTGTCAAGAAATCATAACGGGCCCGATATTGGAGATCTTTCCTTTCTTTTTGTCGTATCATGGCTCGTCGGGAAAGGTAAAGTACAAAAATGTAGCATACGAAGATTGATAGAACCGAAATGAGGATTTCCTTGAATCTAAGCAGGATAAACCATGAACTGGAACGGTAATCATATACGTTTATAAGGACCAGGTCTCTCATTTCATCTTTCAGGAAATATGTATGCTGTGTGATGCCTTCCAATCTGTGAAGTAAGCCACTAGGAGAGAAGATGTGTATACCATAGAGCTTTCCTTCATGTTCTTGGATGAAAGTCTTGTCTTTCTGTGGTACAGTCCGAGGATCAAAATCGTGATAATCGGAAAAACGAATGCTGTTCCCATACATGAATCCAAATTCCCTTGAAGGGTCTATTGCCTGTAGATATGAAAGATCTGCATTAAGCACTTCTTCTTTGATATTGGTATCCATGCTTATGGCTGAAGTCGGTGTAAGGATGTTTTCAGCCCTATAGTTGATAATGATCAGGCCTACGAGCTTGTTGTTGTAGAATATCGGCGTAGCAACTCTGAGCAAGGGATTTTGCTTGCCATTTTTCAGTTCAATCTGACCTTGTTCAATGTTAAGGTCAAGCGGAGAGATATAGATGCCGTTGTCAGGTAACCCGATGGCTTTATGAAAATAGTAACGGGCCGATTTATCTTCCAACTGTTCCTGAGGGACAACATATGGATGTCCTTTTTCATCTTTGACCCGTACTTTTTCCATGCCATCGGCATTGATGAACCGGATTTGGTCATATAGGTCCCTGTACATCATTACTTTGGTATAGATTTCTGTAAGTTGCTTACAGATGTCACTGGAAGGGCAATCTATTCCATTTTCGTTCTGTAACATATCCATGGTAAAGCTTTTGAGAAGTAACAGATCTGACAGCACATTGGTATTTTCCTGCATCATCATGGATGATTCCATTTCCAATGAAGCTGTCATCTGGTTCCTGATATCGTTGATTTGGCTTTTTTGTTCAATATGTCCTGTAAAGAAAATAATGCTGAGGGAAGACACAGAAAGGAACAAGAACAGGAACCATTCTTTTTTGCTCTTTATCATCTGTCGACAGGTTCTCCTATATGTCTTCCCTTTTTCCAGTGTACTCGGGTACTGTCGGTTTCGCAAGAAAATTATGTTCTTTCCTTATAGCAAAAGCAAAAATATGTTATATGAACAAACAAAATGTCTGATTTTGTCCATGAAGAAACCTAGAGATCAATCTCTGACGGTAGCCTTAATATCTGGAATGGGTTATGCTTCTACAGACACCGGACAGGCCGGTGTGATCAATACGTATGGAGGTTGTCATATGCGTGCTATACTATCGGTCGTCGGAAAAGACCGCGTAGGCATATTGGCTGAAGTGTCAGGGATCTGCAGGCAGTATCAGGCAAACATCGTTGATGTTTCCCAGACAGTTCTGCAAGGGTTTTTCACTATGATCATGCTGGTAGAGATGGATACCGGAAATTTTCTCCAGTTTGTCGATTACATCCAGAATTTTGGTAATGAAAATGATTTGAAGATTCATGCCATGCATGAGGATATCTTCAAGTCCATGCACACTGTCTGATGGAGGAAGGTGATGATTGAGCCCAATGATATCGTTGAAACAATAAAGATGATTGAGGAAGATCACCTGGACATCAGGACCATTACCATGGGAATTTCCCTTTTGGACTGTGCTGATGCCGACATTGACAGATCCTGCCAAAAAATCTATGACAAGGTGCTGGGTAAGGCAAAGAATCTCGTCCAGGTTGCCGGGCAGATCCAGAAGGAATATGGAATTCCGATCATCAACAAAAGGATTTCCGTAACACCTATCTCCTTGTTGGTTTCTGCATCAGGAGGTGATCCTGTCAAGTATGCCTTGGTTCTTGAGAAGCTTGCACGGGAACTTCATGTTGATTTCATAGGTGGATATTCGGTCCTTTGCCAGAAAGGCTTTGCAAGCGGAGACCTTGCCTTGATTGAATCAATTCCCCGCGCATTGGTGCAGACAGAACATATTTGTTCCAGTGTCAATATCGGTTCCTCACGGGCTGGTATCAACATGGATGCCGTCAAGATGATGGGGGAGACAGTCCTGAAAACAGCAGAAGCGACCAAGGAGCAGAGCTGTATCGGTGCTGCCAAGCTGGTGGTGTTCTGTAATTCGGTTGATGACAATCCTTTCATGGCCGGTGCATACCATGGCATCGGAGAACCCGACTGTGAAATCCATGTCGGGGTTTCTGGTCCTGGAGTCGTTCGTGCTGCTTTGGCACGGGCTGACAAGAGCCTTGAAATGAACCAGGTAGCCGAAATTATCAAGAAAGTAGCTTTCAAGATTACAAGAGTAGGGCAGTTGGTAGGCAATATCGCTTCACAGATGCTTGATGTACCGTTCGGTATCGTCGATTTGTCTCTTGCGCCGACTCCTGCAGTCGGTGATTCCGTTGCCCATATCCTGGAAGAAATCGGATTGGAACAATGCGGGGGGCCGGGAACTACGGCCTGTCTGGCTATGCTCAATGACGCAGTCAAGAAAGGCGGTGTCATGGCGTCGAGTTCAGTCGGAGGATTGTCCGGTGCTTTCATTCCTGTCTCTGAAGATGCCGGTATGATTGATGCCGCCAGAAGCGGCAACTTGACTATCGAAAAACTTGAAGCTATGACTGCAGTCTGTTCTGTAGGCATTGACATGGTCATCATACCGGGTGATGTAACTGCTACTACCATTTCAGGTATCATTGCTGATGAGGCTGCAATCGGTATGGTCAACCATAAGACGACTGCAGTACGTGTCATTCCTGCCATAGGAGTACCTGCGGGTAAAGAAGTGGAATTCGGTGGGTTGCTTGGTTCCGGGCCGGTCATGCCTGTGAAGAAATCCTCCTGCAGTGTGATGATCAACCGAGGTGGAAAGATTCCAGCACCGCTGCATAGTTTGAAAAATTGATTGGCGGGATACCAAGAAAATGGTCAGATTGAATGATATGTCTGACCATTTTATTATGAATTAATATTGAATGAATTTCATTCATTGACATTTTTCTTAGAATATGCTAACCTTTGAAAGAAGGAAAAGAAGAATGAGGATAACGAAAGATCCTGAAGACCGAAAGCAAGAAATACTTGACACAGCAATGCGACTGTTCCATGAAAAAGGGTATGAGAAGACATCAATGTCGGATATTGCCAAGAAAATGGGAGTTGCACAAGGCCTATGTTATCGATATTTTCCTTCAAAGGAAGCACTTTTCAATAGTTCCATAGATCGGTATGCCCAACTGTTGGTTGATTGGAACCTTTCCCGGCAAAAAGCTGATATGTCCTTGAAGGAAAGAATTGAAGAAATGACAATCTTTGAAGAAACCCAGAATCCTGACTATTATGTCGTATTTCATCAGATAGAAAATGTAAGTTTTCATGAACTGCTCAGTCTCAGTGTCTGCAGGAAAATGATTCCCCATGTGAGAGATTGGGCTGAACAAGCCCGGCAACGTGGTGAAATACATATTGATGATTTGGATACGGCTGTTTCTTTCTGCATATATGGACAACTTGGTATATTGCTTGACCATAATTTGTCCGTGAGTGAAAAAGAATCGCGTATCAAGTCTTTTTTATTGACTGTATTGAAGTTTTAAACAATACAATAGTGAAATTTTTTTAATTCATTAATGAATGAAATTCATTCATTATTAGAGAGGCATACTATGGAAACCAAAATTGATTTTATCACCAGAAACACGAAAAAAAGCTTGTTTGCCATAACTGCTCCGATGTTGCTGGCAATGTTTCTCAACATGGCCTATAACCTTGTTGACAGTCTTTGGATCGGGAATCTGTTGGGTAAGACAGCCTATGCAGCCTTTACCGGTTCTCTTCCTGTTATCCTTATTTTGCTTTCTGTTGCAATGGGAGCGACAAATGGCATGGCTATCTTGATTTCACAGGCCATTGGGTCCGCAGACCATAACAGGGGTGATACTCTTATCGCAAGTTCCTTGCTAGGGACACTTATCTTTGCAGTGATGGTAACAATTGGTTGTGAAGGCCTGTTGCCTGCAATTGCAAGACTTTCTGGAGTACCATCTGAAACTTATGGCTTGGTACTGGATTATCTGTCTATTTATTTACTTGGCTATCCAGTAATGTCCCTTTATCTTTATTTTGCCGCAGTACTGCGTAGTTTCGGTAACAGCCTGTTCCAAGCTATGTCCATGTTGATGGCAACAGTACTCAATGCGATACTTGATCCACTGTGTATCAGAAATCTTGGGTTTAAGGGGGCTGCACTGGCGACACTTGTTTCTCAGAGTATCTGTCTGGTGACTATCATCCTTTATCTCCATAAGAAAAAACTGTTTCGGATTGATTTGAGTAAAGTGTCTCGGAATGTTCTTCTTCCATTGATGCAAAAGGCAGTCCCTTCAATTATCCAACAGTGTATACCTGCAGTCAGTACAATGTTCCTGACATCCTTGGTGGGCTCCTATGGTATTACTGCTCTTGTAGGGTATGGAATTGCGGGTAGAATAGAGATTATCCTTCTTTATCCTGCAATGGCCCTGAATATGGTTTTGACAATCATAGTCGGACAATGTGTGGGAGGTCTGAGATATGACCGGGTCAAGGAATATCTTAAAGCGGCAACATGGAACAGTTCCCTTATCGTGCTTATGCTTTCTTTTCTCGTAGTTGTGTCCTCCGGGTATCTATCTGGTCTGTTTGTCAAAGCTGGTGATGCTGCAATTATTGTGAAAGGATATTTTCTGATTATCGGTGCAGGGTATGTCTGCAATATGGTAACCAATTGTTTGCTTGGGTTGCTCAATGGAATGGGATATCCATCTCTCAGTATGCTTCTTATGGTCCTATACTATCTTCTTATACGTATTCCGCTTGCTTATTTGTTTTCTTATTTTGGATTCGGCCTGCATGGCATTTGGCTTGCGGTTCTTATAAGCCATGTCATAGCATGTCTGGCTGCAATGGCCATGGCCCATCATCATGTGGATAGGAAATGTTTTATGAATGTTCCTGTACGGGAGGGGAATGGAATGACTTTGTCCTAAGCTTTCCAAGTTCAGAAGGTATGTGTATACTGATGCAGAAGTCTTTGTGTTGTTCCATTGGCTGTAGCTGTATACAAAAATTCTGTTGCATCCGGAGGAGTCATGCTATGGATGAAGATGTCCTTAAGACAATCTGCAGGGACAGGCAGATTACAAAATTCAGATTCTACGGTTTTTTCAAGAATCTGAAGTTTTTTGAACCGTATCTGATTCTTTTCCTGCTGTCAAAGCATCTCAATCTTTTTCAGATCGGACTGTTGATATCAATCAGGGAACTTATCATCAATTTTTTTGAGATTCCCTCAGGTATCGTTGCAGACTATTGGGGCAAGAAAAAGGAACTTTATTGTTGTTTTCTGTTCTATATCCTTTCTTTTTTCCTGTTTTTCCTTACTGATTCCTTTCTGCTCGGTGCTCTTGCAATGATATCCTTCGGATTTGGAGAGGCTTTTCGATCCGGTACCCATAAGGCAATGATTTATATCTATCTTGAGAAAAAAGGATGGCAGGAGTATAAGAGCTTTGTCTATGGGAGGACCAGGGGTGCCTCTTTGGTTGGAAGTGCCCTTTCGTCTTTGGTTGCCATTCTCCTTGCTTTAAGTTTGCCTGATCTTAATTACATCTTTCTTTTTTCCATTGTTCCCTATGTACTTGACTTGTTGCTTATAGCCTCATATCCCAACTATCTGGATGCCCCGGGAAAGAGTACTTCCGTCTGCTTGTCTGCTTTTCTCAAGCGAATGTTTTTAGGGCTGAAATCAAACAGTTCCTTACGTCGTTTGCTTCTTGCTGAGGGACTTTTTGAAGGATCCGTTTCCAGCATAAAGGACCTTGTGCAGCCGATATTAGAAAGTCTGGCCATGGCATCCGGTATTGTGCTTATAGCAAATCTATCGCAGAAAGACAATCTCAATGTCTTGCTGGGACTGCTTTATATGATCATCAACATAGCAGGTGTATTTGCTTCCAGGAATTCATACAGGCTCATCAAACGTTTCAAGGCACCAAGACTGCTGAATCTGGCTCAACTCCTGCTTATCATATCCATTCTTATTATTGGAATGCTGATCAAGCAACCTGTTGTGGTCTGTTTGGCTTTCCTTGTCATCAACATGACCAGGGATGCCAGAAAACCTCTGTACATTGATGTAATTGATGATAATATGGAAAAAGAAGAACGTGCCACTATGCTCAGCTTGGGATCACAGCTGAAAAGTATCTTTACCGTTGTCATTGCCCCTGCCATCGGCTATGTGGCTGACACATATTCACTCAGCAAGGGGTTTGTAGCCTTGGCATTGCTGCTGTTGGTGATTTTCCCATTTTCTTGGAATAGCAAAGGGGAAAAGTAGTAGGTTGCTTAAGAAGGTAAGTATTGGAATAATTTTCTATATGCTTTTGGGGTTGTACCATACTCCTTTTTGAAAAGTTTATAAAAATAGCTTAGGGAACTATAACCAAGATCTTCACTTAAATCAGCAATTTCTCTATTAGAATGTTGTAGCATGTTTGCAGCATAGGTTAGTTTTTTTGTATTGAGAAATTTTGTGGGGGTAATGCCTAGATATTTTTTAAACGATCGGCAAATGTATTCTTTTGTCTTTCCTGAAAAGTCTACCATATAATCAATACCTTCATACAAGTTGTCATAAGAATTCATTTCATCAATTAATTTTTGTAGCCATATCGGTATGATCATTAGATTTTGTTGTTGTCTCTTACAACCGGGAACAATAATATTATAGAAAAGTGGAAGGATGAGGCTGCGTAGTTCAGCTCGTTGTTCTTTTTTTTGGTCATTTCTGAATAATGAGAAATATCGAATTGATGTAAGAAAGTTCCTTTGTTGGTTGCTACTTATATCGAATATATGTTGTTTGTGTACAAGAATATGTTTTGGTGAGTCTTTATAAAGATAGAGGAATAATTCATTAACTGTTGCTGCTGAAATTGCTATATTGATATTGTCGCAGAGTTCATCTCCCTCAATATCAAGTTTGCTATGTATATCATTTGGAAATGCAACGGCAAGCTGTGATTTTGTCAATGTATAGCTTATGTTGTTAATGATTAGATCAAACCTTCCCTTTGTGACAAGATAAATTTCATAGTAATCATGTACTTGTGGATATTCTTTGTTATTTACTCCTTTTCTGAGCGAGTAATTTGCTTCACTTTCTGCATCAAGCATTTCCTGTGCATTGAAAACATGTATCATGTTGGCTTCCTTCATTATGACGGCATATTTTTATTTTATAAAGATAGTAGGTAGCATATAAGGTTGTTTAATGTAATACTTTGTAATTAGTAGATAATCTGATTTTTAATAATTGTAACCGCAAAATGATTTTTTGTATGTAAGTTTCAATAACTTAAATTATGATTTCTGTTTTTATAAAACAAAAGTGAGGATTTTCATTCTTTTACTTTAATATGTTGATATCTCTTTGAGTTTGCTGGGGTTGCTGTTGCCTAGAAGGAATGTTGAAGATTTTTTTTCGTAGTCTTGCAATTGTGAGATTTTAATGCTGAAAATATGAGTTTCTGTGGCTTAATCAAGAATTTAATTGCATTTAACGGAATGATATTCCCTTGTCTTAATAATATCACAGTACTATTAGATAGAAAATTTGATGTAACCATATGTTGTCATAATTATCAAAGTAGTCAAACCGGCAAGGATACAAATAATCTAAAATAAATCAAACCAAACTATATGTAATTCTATATCAATTTTGCTGGTAACAAGGTTTTTCCTACGAGAATGGAATGAGTTTCCTTTTGTGAAAATGATCGAAATATGGGAAGCAAGAAATATATAGTATAATAAAAGTAAACTATCTAAATTTGATTTGTGCTACAAAATTAAAATATTGTTTCATTAAAGTAAATGTCAATATTGAGCAAAAAATATACAAATAAAATGCAAGCCTGACGACGAGGAAAGATATATGCTTCATATATAAAATAAATTGCAGAATTGAAGTTTCTAAGATGTTAAGCGGAGATTTTCATGTATTGTCTGATGGTAGTGGAAAAATGGATAATGTAACCGTTGAAAGTTTTATATAATTTGTTATTCAAAAATAAAATATTGTAAATTATATAGCTATGGTCTGACTAAAGGTCTTAAGGTGGTTTGTTATTGATAGAAAAGGTTGCTTTTTGCATGTAAGAATGCCTGATGTAATAGGTATGTGTTGTATTAATGATAAATTTTGCATATATAAGAAAGGAGAAATAGATAAATTAGTAGCAATAATGGTTTGTCATTTATTCTGCTAAATTATAAATAATTTTGCATAGCTTGTAATTATCTTTTTGGGATAAATAAATATACAAAGGAGTACAAAATGAGAAAATGTTTTGCATTGTTGATGATTTTATTGACAAGTTTTGGTTTGCTTTTTGCACAAGGGAGTGCTGAAAAAAGTAGTGTAGCGACAAATGGTAAGACACAAAAAAAGTATGTAATTAAACTTGCTAATACTCAAGGCGAAAAGGATACACAGTCTATAGGTTTGTTTGAAGTTGCGAAACGACTTAATGCATCCGGTATGTTTGACGCCCAAGTTTATACTTCCTCTTCGTTAGGTGATACTGATGATATTACTGAACAGGCCATTGCCGGCGCTCCGGTACTTACGGTTTCCGATCCTGGTAGATTAATGAGCTATGTGCATGATTTTGGTGTCATCCAGATGCCATATCTTTTTACTGATGCTGCAGTACTTGATAAACTTGTTAATACAGATGTTTATAAAAGTTGGGAAAAAGACTTTGAAAAGGATGGAATTAAGTTGATTACTTCCAATTGGTATAATGGTCCAAGGAATTTTGTGTGTAATAAGCAAATTGATACTCCTGCGGATTTGAAAGGCCAAAAAATTAGAACTATTGGTTCTGAATTGTTTGTTGATTCTGTCAATGCAATGGGTGCGGTAGCAACCCCTATGGCTTGGTCTGAAGTATATTCTGGTATTCAGCAGGGAGCCATTGATGGTGCTGAAGTTCAGACTCCGGCTTCCTATGCAACTCGTTTGTATGAAATCTGTAAATACACGAATAAGACTGAACATTTCCAATTGGTTGGTTGTGTAGTTATGGGAACTAATGTTTTTAATTCATGGAGCAAAGAAGCTCAGGATTTCTTTGTCAAAACATTCAGAGAAGTTGGAACAGAGAATAGAAAGATGGTTAATGATTATATTAAAAACTATGAAACCGACATGGCAAAAAAGGGAATGATTATACATGAAGTTGACAAGGCTCCATTCATTGAGGCTGTTCAGCCAATTTATGACAAACTTGGATATACACAATTAGCAAAAACTCTTAAAGCTGATCTTGCAAAATAATTGTATGTAATATATACATCCTTTCTTGGTGTGGATATATCAGGAAAGGATGTAAGATTTGAGAATTATCTTTGTTGTCTTGCACAGCATATATGATTTATCAGCAATTCGAACATACAAAACAATTGTGTCATGGAGAAAAAAATGAAGGAAAGATTACAAAGGCTTGATTCCTTATATGGCAAGTTTTGTAAAATTGAGACTGCAATATGTATGATACTGTTTGTCGTAATAGTTGTACTTGTTTTTCTAGCTGCTGTTTTGCGAAAAATTAACTTGCCTATTCAATGGTCTAATGATGTTGCGCAATTGTGTTTTGCTTGGCTTGCTTTTCTTGGTGCCGATATTGCCTTAAGAAAAGGATCACTGGTGGGGGTTGCGCTTATTACTACTAAGTTTAATGAAACAGTTCAGAAAGTTCTCAATATAATTTGTTACGTTATAATGATTGGTCTCTTGATTATTATGGCCAAATATGGATTTTTGCTTGCTGTCAGAGATTGGCAAAGAGCATTCCAAACATTGCCGATAAGTTATAGTTTTGTCACGTTGAGTCTCGCTATAAGTGCAGTGCTTATGATTTGTTCTATTATTCATAATGTTTTACATATAAATGAATTGAATGGTTGTTCAACAGTTTCATGTTCATGTAAAAGTGCTGAAAGAGATATGGGGGAAAAGTAAAATGGGATTGTTACTGTTCTTATTCATTGTTTTACTTTTGGCAAACATGCCGATTGCTTTTGTCATTGGAATTTCTGGTGCTGGCTATTTTTTTGTTCATAATGAAATTCCTTGGAGTGTCTTGGTACAAAGAGTGGTGGCTCAAACACAATCAACATCTTTCTTGGCTGTACCTTTCTTCCTGCTTGCAGGAAACCTTATGAATGAAACAGGAATTACCAAGAATTTACTTGCTCTTGCTAGGTTGCTGACTCGTACGCTTTATGGTGGAATAGCTCAAGTCAATGTTGTGCTCAGTACTTTGATGGGGGGAATTTCCGGTAGTGCTTGTGCCGATGCCGGTATGGAAATAAGAATCCTAGGTCCGGAAATGGATGCAAAAGGGTATCCGAAGGGTTATGCTGCGAGTTTGACATGTTTGACTAGTCTCATAACAGCAACCATACCTCCTAGTCTTGGTTTGATTCTTTATGGGTTTGTCGGCAGTGTCTCAATCGGTCAATTGTTTGCAGCAGGGATGATACCTGGCCTTTTTATGTGCGTAGCTCTTATGACTGCTGTAACAATTACCAGCCATAAACATAAATATGATCCTCCTTGCCCAGGTGTGAAAAGAGTGACATGGGTTGAGTTGAGAGCTAATTTAAAATCATCTGTTTGGGCATTGATGTTTCCAATTATTCTTGTTGTCGGTATTCGTTTTGGCTTTTTTACCCCATCTGAGGCCGGTGCTTTTGCTGTTGTGTATTCTATTATCATAGGAATTTTTGTTTACAAAGAACTTACTTGGGAAAAGTTCAAGACAGCTCTCTTCAATGGCATTATCGATGACGGTGCAATTATTATAATTATAGCTTTTTCTGGAATTTTCAGTTATGCGCTTACTTATGGCAACGTACCTAAGATTATGTCACATTTTTTGCTTGGGATTACCAAAAATCCGCAACTTATGATGTTACTCATGTTGGTTTTTCTCTTTTTCTCAGGTATGCTTGTGGATTCAAATGTTAATATTCTCTTGCTAACACCCATTTTTCTTCCTGTTGTAGAATCTATGGGAATTAATCCTGTCCATTTTGGTATTTGTATGATGACTATTGTAACAATGGGGTGCATGACACCTCCTGTTGGAACAGCTATTTATATTGTCTGTGGCATACATGGTTGTACAGTTGGAGATTACATGAAAGAAGCAAAACCTTTCTTTGCTGCAATTCTTTTAGAGGTTGTTGTTCTTGTGTTTATTCCTGAGATTTCTATGTTTTTGCCCCATCTTATGTATGGAATATAGGAGAAATATACAATGATACCTTTTATGACTAAAGATTTTCTTCTGGAAACCAGTATGGCTAAACGTCTTTTTTTTGACTATGCCGAGCATATGCCGATATTTGACTATCATTGTCATTTGTCGGCTAAAGAAATCTATGAAGATAATGTTTTTGATTCCTTAGGTTCTCTTTGGCTCGATGGTGACCATTATAAATGGCGGATTATGCGTGCGGCTGGTATCCCTGAAAAGTATATTACAGGATCTGCGCCAATATACGATAAAATGATGGCATTTGCAAAGACGCTTCCTCTAGCAATAGGTAATCCTATTTACCATTGGTCACATCTAGAATTACAACGATACTTTGGCATAACAGTACCTTTTGACGAAAGGACTGCTCCATCCATCATGGAAAAAGCAGATAATTTGATTAAAGAAAAGCAACTTTCTCCTAGAAAAATGATTGTTTGTTCACATGTAAAGACATTATGCACTACAGAGGACCCAACAGTTGATTTTACTTATCACGAACGGCTGGCCAAGCAGTTTTCTGATTGCAAAGTCTTGCCTGCTTGGAGGCCTGACAAAGCATTGAAAATCAATGAAACAGATTTCATTGGATATCTTGCTCAATTAGAAGTGAAAAGTCACATTAAGATTAAATCTTATGGTGATTTGTTGAATGCTTTGGAAAACAGAATGGATGATTTTGCTTTGCATGGATGTATCGCAAGTGACCATGATATCAACAGACCCATATATATCGGTGTTGATGAGGCCTCTGTTGAATCACTGTTTCAAAAAAGATTGCAGGGCAATTTGCTGACAGAGGATGAATATCACGCCTATCGGTCTGCACTGTTATTACATTTGGCAAAAAGTTATCATAAGCGTAATTGGGCAATGGAACTGCATGTTGGCTGTAATAGGAACCAGAATCATCGGATGACCCGATTGTTAGGCGAATCAACAGGATTTGATTCTACAGGCGATTATGAAGTTGCTGAAGGCGTTGGTGCTTTCCTTGATGCTTTGGCATCTCAGGCTGAATTACCAAAGGCGATACTCTTTTCATTGAATCCAAAAGATAACTGGATACTTGCTAGTTTGGCAAATACATTCCAAGGCACAGAGATCCCTTCAAAAATTCAACTTGGCGCTGCTTGGTGGATGCAGGATCATAAGTACGGAATGGAACAGCAGTTGATAGCTTTGTCCAGTTCCGGATTGTTGGGTACATTTATTGGTATGCTTACAGACAGTCGATCATTTTTATCTTATTCACGTCATGAATATTTCCGAAGAATCCTTTGCAATTTTATTGGGAATCTTGTTGAAAATGGGGAATATCCAATGAGTGAGAATCTAGGAAAGCTTGTAGAAAATATTTGCTATAACAATGCTACATATTATTTCAAAATATGATGATATCTAAAGTTAGGATTAGTTGATTATATATTATGTGAAATAATGAGCAATTTGCAAAAATGCAGTATGGAACTGTTACGTTTATGAATGACATTGGATTTGAGTGAGCCCTAAATGCAAGCATCAGAAGTAACAAATAACATATACCGGATATTTCTGATTCCATTCAATTTATGTTGTTGAGATGAAAAAAGATTCGAAACATATGAGGTATCGGTCCTTTTATATCATGAGAATTAGAATGACATAAGAGGAAAATTATGAATATCACTAAAACGAGGCTTAACTAAATAATATATAATTCTAAAATTTATGACTGAAAAGTTGTCTACTTACAATTGAAATAGATAATTGTTTGTGAAAATATAATTATTTTCGGACTAAATATCGTTTATTGTTTGTGCGTAGTTATACAAACTTACAGTAGATAATCTTTTTGCTATTGAATATTGAGATACATAGTCTTGAAGATTGTATGGAATACAGAATGAAAAAAACTGTGTGGAGTATAATTTTTTACATGCAGTTCAAAAGACACCAAGTAAGATTATTATGCCTATTTGACTTGGTAGTTATGATTTGGTGCGAGGATTTTGGAGGAGCTTTTGATGAAGATGACGATGCGCTGGTACGGTTCAAAATTTGATACTGTAACCTTAAAACAGATGAGACAGATTCCTGGTTTGAAGGGCGTCATTACGACCTTATATGATATTCCGGTAGGAGAAGTATGGCCGCAGGATCGAATCCATGAACTGAAGGAAGAAGTCGAAGCTTCAGGGCTCGTGATAGAAGGTATCGAAAGTATCAATATCCATGATGCAATCAAAATTGGCTTACCTGAACGGGACCGATATATCGAGAATTATATAGCAACCCTTGAGCATCTTGGAAAAGAAGGCATTACGCTGGTATGCTACAATTTCATGCCTGTCTTTGACTGGACCCGGACCGATTTGTCCAAACAGCGGCCAGACGGTTCCTTTGTCATGGCATATGATCAGAAAAAGGTCGATGCCCTTGATCCACAGGCTTTCTTTGACCAGACGAATTCCAATAGCAACGGCTTTGTGATGCCCGGTTGGGAACCGGACAGGCTGGCTCATGTCAAGGAACTGTTTGCAGCATATGCTTCGGTTGATGCCGATGTACTGTTCAATAACCTTGTTTATTTCCTTAAGGCAATCGAACCGATATGCGAAAAATATGGGATCAAAATGGCAATCCACCCAGATGATCCCGCATGGTCGGTCTTTGGACTGCCAAGGATTATTACAGGAAAGGAAACAATTCTCAGATTGATGAAGGCTGTCGACAAACCATTCAACGGACTGACTTTCTGTACTGGATCTCTTGGAACGAATCCAAAGAATGATCTTCCTGGGATTGTCAGAGCATTACCTGGTCGTATACATTTTGCCCATATACGGAATCTGCACCATTTTTCACCTGGAGTATTTGAGGAGTCTGCACATCTTTCCAGTGATGGCTCCTTTGATATGTATGAAATTTGCAAAGCACTCTATGACATTGGTTTCAATGGCCCTGTCAGACCTGACCATGGCCGTATGATTTGGGGAGAAAAAGCGATGCCTGGTTATGGACTGTACGACAGGGCACTCGGAGCTACATACATCAATGGATTGTTTGAAGCAATTGAGAAATCCAACAGATAGCGGATTGATGATGGAGGAGAGGTAGACGACATGCAATTGACTGCAAAAGAATTGAAAGAACGTACTACATGGCTTTCAAAAGGATATGAATTACCGCAATTTGACCGTCAGAAAATGATTGACAGCACCTTGCAGGAGCCTGTATGGATTCACTTTGGTGCTGGTAATATTTTCAGGGGATTTCCTGCCATGCTCATGCAGAAACTCTTGGATGAAGGTCTGGAAAAGAAAGGCATCATTGTCGGAGAAGGGTTCGATTATGAAATCATCGACCGGATATATGTACCCCATGATAATCTTTCTTTGCTTGTTACTTTGAATGATAACGGTACAATTGACACTTCCGTGGTTGCATCGGTAGCTGCTGCATGGAAATGCAATTCTTCCTTTTCGAGGGAATGGGAGAATTTCAAAAATGCTTTTGAAAAACCATCACTTCAAATGGTATCGTTTACAATAACGGAAAAAGGCTATGCAATGAAAGGACAGGATGGCAACTATTTCCCATTTGTACAAGAAGATATAGGCCAAGGACCGGATGGAAATCTCAAAGGCTTGATGGGTATGGTTACTGCACTCGTTTATCATCGTTATAAGAGTTGTGGGGTACCGCTTGCCTTGTGTAGCATGGACAATTGTTCACATAATGGCGAAAAGCTTCAGACGGCTGTTTCTACTATGGCAAATGAATGGGTAGAAAAAGGTCTGTGTGAAAAAGGTTTCCTAGCTTATCTTCATGAGCAAATCAGTTTTCCTTGGTCAATGATAGACAAGATTACACCGAGACCTGATGCTGATGTACAGCATATGCTGAAGAAAAATGACTTTGAGTCAACAGATGTCGTCATTACGGCGAAACATACCTATATTGCTCCGTTTGTCAATGCCGAGAGACCTCAATATCTGGTCATCGAGGACAAGTTTCCCAATGGTAGGCCATGTCTTGAGAAAGCTGGTGTCTACTTTACTGACCGAGATACAGTCAACAAGGTCGAAAAGATGAAGGTTTGTACTTGCCTGAATCCTTTGCACACCTGCTTGGCAATTTATGGTTGCCTCTTGGGATATAATCGGATTGCCGATGAGATGAAAGATGGTCAGCTGAATAGAATGGTACATGTCCTTGGGCATGATGAAGGCCTGCCTGTTGTTGTGGATCCCGGTATCATTGAACCAAAGGCCTTTCTTGATGAGGTACTGGAAACTCGTTTTCCGAATCCTTTTATGCCTGACACCCCTCAACGTATTGCCTGTGATACCAGCCAGAAGCTTCCCATCAGATATGGAGAAACGATCAAGGCATATATGGCAAGTGACAGCCTTGATATAAAAAGACTTACAGTCGTTCCGCTGGCCATTGCCGGATGGTGCAGATATCTCATGGGTGTTGATGATGAAGGTAAAGCTTTCCAGCCATCACCGGATCCGAGACTTGAACAGGAAAGAAAATATCTGAAAGACGTGAAGCTGGGTGACGAAGGTCCTTTTGATGAGGCACTCAGGCCTATACTCAGCGATGCGTCACTTTTTGCTGTAGATTTGTACAAGGCTGGCCTTGCAGACAAAGTGACTGATTATTTTACACAACTTGTAAAAGGCAAAGGAGCTGTCAGGAATACGTTGCAAAAGTATATAAGGTAAGTATATAAAGTAAGTATGTATTGCTACTATAGTAAGTTGAAGAATCTGTCAATTCAGAATATTTCCAAAGTAATAGTATCAACAGGAGCCAATGATCAGACTCCTGTTTTTTTCTGAATTAAGCGGTCAATGAAATATAATATGACCTCGATATAAGGGACATAAGGATTTTCTGCTAACAGAAGTTCCCCTTTTTTGTAGTTTTCCGAGACTGAATGAATTTTCTTTATTGAGCTCTTTAATCAATGTTTCGTAAACCTGTTGTCTGTTCAATCTGAAAGTTTTGTTGTTCGGATTCAAGATGTCATTCAGTTCTTTATTATAGTGACTATCTGTAGCCTCGATTTTTCCTCTACGTGTATAAGAAAGAGTATCTATACAGCTTTGCTTTTGCGAATCAAAGAAGAGCTTGCTGTCACCTTTATGCTTATCACAAGTCGTTTCACCTAAAGGACCTTGTGCATGGCCATTGCATACGAACAGCAAATTATTCCAATCCAGTTGCAGAGATTGTCCTTGGGGACAAGATTGCGGAATATAATGTTCTATGGTTCCACAAGGATCTTCAACTTCATTGCAGGAAACCCTTCTCATGCAATACGCACAAAGGCCATGTTGCTCTTTGCAGAGATTTGCTTTCATTTGGTTTTTTATCTTTGTGTCTAATCCAATATATGTTCCGCCAGAACATCTGTATGTAGTTAAATCCTTAGGCTCTTTTCTTTTTCTTATTGCTATCATACTGATGAAGACTCCGGAGTTTCCAAGGCAAGGGAAACTTGTGCAGAAGTTAAATCTGGATCATTCGCGTTCAATTTTTGTTCGAGTATATTTAGTTTTTCTTTTGCAGATATATAATCGTCCTCATCTAATGCTTTGTAGAATTCCTTGAACAGTATACTGATTTCCTGTGGCTTGTCGTCTACATTCATGATAAGCTTTGCTACATTGTTAAGGCTGCTTCCATAGTTGCCGATTATTTTCTGTAACTCAAAATTCTTTAAATAGCTGACGCTATCTTTTGGAGCTGCAGAGATAACGAAAGGTGAATGTGTAGTAATGAGAAATTGGCAATTGGGAAAGGTATTCAGTAATTTGTCGAGAACTACATATTGCCATGAAGGATGTAGGTGTAGCTCTATTTCATCTATCAATATGATGCCTTCTCCTTCCAATGGATTTTGTCTCTTGGGATTTGCTATTGCCAATTTTCTAGCTAAGTCGCCTACAAGGGCAAGCAAGACTTGTTCACCATCAGACAGTTGTTCAATTCTTAGATTGTCCCTGCCTTTGCTTACCCATAGGCCTTGGGGAGATTGCCAGTCAAAATGTAGATTTGAAAAGTCTGGTATGAATGTATAGATAGCTTTTTTGACATTTTCCAACAAAGGTTCTACATACGTTGCATCATGTTGTTCTCTGCTTTTTTGGTTCTGTAATGCTTCCATATCCCTGAACCACTCATAGAACAGCTTGAACTCTGTATGAAAAAGATTTTCTTTTTCATAAATTGCAGTTGGAGAAAAAGTATGGTGTTTCCGTATCCTTGAAGGAATAGAATAACCTACTCTGGAAACTGTATAATAGGAATAGATCGGAAGATTACATTGCCCTTTTGTTTCTGTAATTTGTTTGCGCAACTCTGTGGCATAAGCATTTAATTCTTGAAATGAACTTGAAATGTTCTGCTTCGTATACTGCCCTCTTTTTACCCTATACAGTTTCCATGTTATTTCATGTCCGATGGTATCTTCACAGGTAATCTCAAGTGTTGCACTGTTGCTATGTATGTTGATATCAGCTGTACTGTTGATACGTGTCCCATTTCCGTTCGGAGACAGAATACGTGCTGGAATCCATGAAATAGCTGTGAAGATTGCATCAAGCAATGTACTTTTGCCAGAACCATTTTCACCTGTAAAAACCTGCAATGGATAGGCTGGGGTTACTTCAAATGGTTTCTGAAATCCCCTGTATCCTTCCAGACGTATACGTTTGAGTTTCATTGTCAACCCCTTGCTTTGTTTCTGATACTTTCAATAATACCCTATAAAATATACAGGACCAGTATGAAACAATTGTTTCCGTAATATCAAGGAAGATTTCCATTTTGACAGTACTTGTTTCCAGAATGACTTTCTTACCGATCAAACCATATCTATTTCCTATCTGTCTATGTGCCAACCTTCTGCTTTTTCCCTGATGCGGATGAAATGGCGATAGGTGCCTTCCTGTTGCATGAGTTGCCTATGGGTACCTTGCTGGATTACCGTTCCATTGTCAACGACAAGGATTTGGTCTGCATGTTCGATGGTAGCAAGACGATGTGCAATGACTATGATGGTCTTTCCCATGGTAAGATTTGTAATTGCCTTTTGAATCAGATGCTCATTTTCAGGATCCAGACTTGCCGTTGCCTCATCAAGGATGACAATGGGAGCATCCTTCAGCATAGCCCTGGCTATTGATATCCGTTGTTTCTCTCCTCCTGACAGGGTTGAACCTCCTTCGCCGACCACTGTGTCATAGCCATTTGACAATGCCATGATGAAGTCATGGCAACAGGCCGCTTTTGCAGCAGCAATCAATTCGGATTCGGTTGCATCTGGTTTTCCAAAACAGATGTTGTTCCTGATGGTATCGTTGAAGAGATAGACATTCTGAAATACCATCGAGATTTTGCCAAGTAAACTATCACAGGTAAATTCCCGTATGTCATGGTTACCCATTGAGATGCTTCCGTCCCAGATATCATAGAACCGTGCCAATAGATTGCATATCGTGGTTTTTCCACTTCCTGAAGGACCTACGATAGCGGTCATCGTATGTTGGGGAATATCAAAGGATACATTATTGATTATCTTTCTGTCGCCGTAACCGAAAGTTACGTTTTTGAAACTGATATCGTACTTATCAAGAAATATATCCTTTCCATTCTTGTCGATGTAGTCTGTAGTTTTCAGCCTATCAAGCTGATCCATTGCATCATCAATGACACCAAGTACGTGTGCTGAATCAGAAATCGGTTCTACGCCGCTGAAGATTGAGAATGAGAAAAAGAAGAACATCAGCATGATGGGGAAAGGAAGTTGGCTTGTTATGCCAAGATATGCTGTCGCAAGTACCATGGCAACTGAGGCAAGCCGGAGTACAAGCAGATGTGCACAGTTGAAAGGAATGAAACCGAATTCAATTTTAATCCTTATCTTTTTACTTTCGCTGCAGGCTTCCTGCATGGCATTGATGCTGTTTCGAGATTGGTTGAATGACTTGATTATCGGAAGCCCTCGTGCATATTCGATGGCTGCACTTGCCATATCTCTGTCTGCAGCAGCAGCCACAGGTGCATTGACCGTACTGCAGTGCGAAACTCCACAGAGAAAACCGAAAGAGGCAAGTACTCCTGCTAGGGCTATCAAGGCAATGGGTAAATTGAAGGTTGCGAGACAAATGAAAATGCACAGGCAATTGACATAACCACCCAATAACGTATCAATCATTCTGATTCCCATGTTTTCCAAAGTATTGAGCCCTGTGGTTATGGCTGTGAGTATCTGGCCTGTATCCGTTTTCTGAAAGTAGCCTAATGAGACACGCTTGAGAATATTGCCGACTGCCAATCTGTCCCTTGCTGCAAGTTCATAGCTGATGCTTTCCTGATATTTTGCCCGGAGATAGTCGAACAGGAACCTTAGGAAAGTGCATGCGGCAATGATAAGGAACGACAGCAATATCCATAGCCGATTGAAAGGGACACCGAGTTTTTCCTTTTCAATCAACAGACCTATCGTATAAGCTGCAATGATGATAGGAACTGCCGCGGCCCATGTGGCAAGCAATGAGAAAACCAATCCGATCCATATGCGTTTCCGTAATGTTCCACACCATGTTATGATTCTCTTTATGGTCCTATACATTGGCATTGTTCTCCTTCTGCTGTGAAACAGCCCAGGCTTTTGACCCTATATGAGCTTTCCACATGTTCTTGTAAAGCTGACATCTTTGCAGCAGTTCTTCTTGGTTGCCTTGAGCAATGATCGTACCTTTTTCCAATACGACAATGTTGTCTGCATGTTTGATAGTTGAAAGCCTATGGGCTATCACAAGCAGCGTCTTGTTTTTTGATATTGCAGAGATTGCAAGCTGAAGCTTGTCTTCATTTTCTGGATCGGTAAAAGCTGTTGCTTCGTCAAGGATGATGATCGGTGCATTTTTCAGGATCATCCTTGCAAGGGCTATCCTTTGTTTCTCGCCACCGGAAAGCCGATTGCCTGCTTCACCTGCGGGAGTCTCATATCCTTTTTCCAACTTCATGATGAATTGGTCACATTGGGCGGCTTTCGCAGCTCTGTAGACTTCTTCATCAGTTGCATCTGGTTTTCCGATCCTGATATTTTCAAGTATGGAACAGCGGAACAGGAAATTGTCCTGTGTAACGAAACTGACAAGTGATGAAAGTTGCGCGAGCGGTATCATTCTGATATCCGTGCCTCCGATTTCAATTTTTCCAGCTGATACATCCCAGAAACGGGCAATCAGCTTCGCTATGGTCGACTTGCCGCCTCCTGATGGTCCTACCAAAGCGGTAAAGCTGTGCTGTGGTAGGGTTAGGCTGATGCCATGTAATATTTCTTCTTTTCCTGTATAGGAAAACTGTACGTCGGAAAGTTTGATTACATGATTGTCTATCGTTGCTTTGTCCTGTCGTTCAGGCAGGCTCTGCATGTTCAGGAAACGTTGGGACTCATCTATGACAAATCCCATCTGCTTGATTTCGTTCATGAATACTTCAAGATGAGCAAGGGAACCTACCATTGACATTGCAATCATGACACACAGGCAAAGTCTGTCTGGTGAAAGCGTACCATTTGAGCATAGTAAAAGACCTATAGGAAGCGTACCCAACAATGTAGAAGGAAACAGGGCTATGCATAGCTTTGCGGGTATCCATGTGCCGGACATCCAGCCAAGGATGAATTTCTTGTATGTCAAGATGGCTTTTGAGAATTTCTCATAGGATTTTCCTTCTTGCCCGAAAGTCTTGATGACCTGTATACCTTCTACATATTCCACTATTGCACTGTTCACGGCATTTCTTGATTGCATATACTTGCCGTAATTTTCCTCATTGCTCTTCAGCAGTATGGAAAGGGGGATCAAGGTCAATGGAATTGTTATCAAGGATGCGAGTGCTACCTTCCAGTTGATGGTCAGCAGGATGATGATGCTGATGATAGGAAGTACCAGATTGCCGGAAACTTCAGGTATCATATGAGCCAGGGGAGGTTCGATACTTTCGATTTTATCAACGATCATATCTTTGATTTCGCCGATTGATTTTGCTGTAACCGTACCCAAGGGCGCTTTTAGGAATTTGTCAATGACACGCAGGCGGAGCTTTTCCAGGATTGTATAGGCGCTGATATGTGACAGCATGGTCGAGATGCCGAAGCATAGAGTCTTGGCTAGGTAAGCTACGGCCGCTAATCCTACCCATGGTAAGATTCCCTCCATGGTGAACTTGTCTTGCATGTATGTCTGTATGATTCTGTAGACGCTCAGATAAGGTACCAATCCTGCAACGATGCTGGCAATGGAAAACAATACCGAAACGATCAGCTTGATTTTACAATATGCTGCATAGGTCAGCAGCGAAAACAACCAGTTTTCTTTTTTTTCTTTGCTCACTATAGGTATCCTTTTTATTCAGTCATCATGCACGCTGTGGTGCAGATACCTATGATGCTAGCGTATCTGTCGATTGCTTTCCGCTCCACTCGGACCGATCAAGTCCATATGGACATATATTTTATTTTGGCTATTTTGCAGAGAAACTGTTTTTGCGATACTCCAATGGTGTCTTTCCCATGATTTTCTTGAAGGCTGCTGCAAATTTGCTTGGGCTGTCATAGCCTACGCGTCCTGCAATTTCTGCTACGGAACTGTCTTTGTCCTGCCTGAGGAATTCTGCTGCACGATTCATGCGATAGACTCGCATGTATGTACTGATAGGATTGCCATAGACACATTTGAAACAGTTCTTCATCGGTGTGAGAGGAATATCAAATTGTTCAGAAAGCTCTTTCATTGTGTAATGCTGTTCGGGGTGCTTGGTTACCAAGGTAAACATTGCCTTTATCTTTTCTACTTGCGATTTGTAGAAATAGGGACGTTCTTCCTGATTGCTTGGAAGCTCAAGGGCCCGGAGGCAGAGCAGCAGTTCTATGACCTTGATCTTGAAGTAAGAGCGTCTGATGCTTGTCGGTACATCATAGAGTTCTTTGAAAATATGAGTAATTTCTGGAAGTCCATGGATGACCATCGGATTGCTGTCTGAACAGAATTTCTGTTGTAAGCTATACAGGTCAATGGAAAATTCAGGTAACTTTTCATTGAAGAATTCTGCTGCCAAAGGTAATTTGATTGAGACGGTAATTCCGTGATAATGGGACAGTGGAAACGCAAAAAGGCCTGTATGCCTTACCCGTCGGTCAAATTTCAGATCGTCGGCTTCGACATAGGACAAGGTTTTCTCTCCTACATGGTATTCCAGGCGGCCTTCCCTGCAATAATCGATACAGAACAGATTGTCTGTCGTATGCAGTTTTGAATGAAAGTAGGCCATGTGATAATCATTGTAAAACAAGAGGATACCTGGGAGTACTTCATAGATGGTCATGACGCCATTTCCCGTTTCATTGCTGAGCTGATATGCTTTGCATTCACTGTTTGCAGAAAGTTTTGCCATGGGTTGGGAATCCAGTTGCATGCTGTACCATTTCATGTGTTGGGCCTCCTTCTACAATACAAGTATTCTATCACAGACATGTCGGATAAACTCCTTGTCATGGGTAACGACAATCACCGTACTCCCTTTGTTTGCCAGCTCCTTGATTGCTTTTGCAACCTTTATCATGTGGACATAGTCGAGCCCACTGGTAGGTTCGTCAAATATAAGCAATTGCTTTCTAGAGAGGATTGCAGTTGTTATGGCAAGCCGCTGTTTCTGGCCTCCTGAAAGTGCCATCGGATGTATTTCCTCAAAAGGCAAAAGATCGAAATGTTCAAGAATCTGCTTGATCTGCTGTCCTGTATATCCATGATTTGACAGCAGGCATTCTCCCGATACACTGTCGGAAAACAGCTGATGGTTTACATCCTGCATCACGCAGTATGCCTGTTTTTGCCGTTTTTTCCTATTCGTTTTTTGACCATCAATCAGAATAGTCCCGCTATATTGACGTACAAAGCCACACAAGCAACGGATCAAGGTTGTTTTTCCTATGCCATTTCTGCCACATATTGCCAATATCTCTCCAGGTATTGCAGAGAAAGATAGTTTTTCGAAAATGGGTTTGCCTTTTCCAAAACTACAGGCAAGGTTTTCTACTGACAGTCCCTTTGTACTTCCCGGAGGTAATGCAGTAGGTAAATTCAGTTCAGTCTGTACCAATGATCGTAATCCCATGGCCTTTCGCTTTGTATCAGGCAATGCAAAGAAAGAAGCTCCTGAGAATATCTGCTGGATATGACCTTGCTTGATAAAAACTGCACGGTCAATAAGATCAGATAGAAACCAGAGACGGTGTTCTGCAATGATGATTGTATGTCCTTGTCGTTTCAGAAGGGCAATCTGGGCTCTCAGCAGCTCTATTGTCTTGTTGTCAAGGTTTGCCGTCGGTTCGTCCAGGAGAAAAACCGAAGGATGCATCATATAGACAGAAGCAAAGGCCAGCAATTGTTTTTCACCTCCGGACATTGCAAAAATATTCCGTTTCATAAGAGATTCGAGATGAAGGGTGCTGACAGTATGGCGCAGGCGCATATGGATATAGGATGGTGCAGATCCTTGGTTCTCCAACCCAAAGGCAAGTTCACTGGTTGCATCGAGATTGAAAAATTGACTTTTGGGGTTTTGGAATACTGATCCTATATGCAAGGCAAGTTCGTATAGCTCGCTTTCAGATACGGAAAGATTTTCTGCAGATACAGTACCGCTTGTAAACGTACCTGCCGTAAAATGTGGAATCAAGCCATTGATAAGTTTGGTAACGGTTGTTTTCCCACATCCTGATTCTCCGCAGAGCAGTATACATTCACCATCAGCAACATCCAATGAAAAATCATTGAGTGTCTGTGGTCTGCCTGGATAGCTGAAAGATACCCTTTTGATTGAGACCATCAGAAGGCTCCTTGCCATAGCGACCTGAATGAAGCAATTGTAAACATAAGGCCAATACCGCAGGTAATCCAATCAAAGGTTTTCATTTTCAGTGTAATGATACTTGTTTTCTTTACTGGATTTTCAATACCACGTGTCACGGCTGCTGCTGATAATTCTTCAGCAGTTGATGTGGCTGACAGTATAAGGGGGACTGATAGGCATTCTATTTTCTTTAGTCCATGGATATCCCTAAGTTTCATTGCATCATGGATATAACCGGATTCTTCTCTGATAGCTGGGAAATAACGTATGGTAACGGAGATTGCAACTATCAATTGTTGAGGCAAGTGCAGTTTTCTCAAGCCTACGATAAAACGGCTCAATGGGATTTCCCTGATCATCAACAGACCGATGATCAGGCAGGGGAGAATCTTCCTGGCATAGGTAACAAGGATTGAAAAGCTGGTCGCGATGAATTTTGGGGAGTTCGGAAGTATGTAATGCTGTAATCCTAGAAGTACAAGGTAATACAATACCCATTTTACTGCAGTACTTCTATGCGTGCAGAAAAATGTCATGAAACATAGGCTTGCTATCCAACCGGATTCGATGGAAAAAGGATTCTGCCGGTAGGCAATTATGTTTGACAGAACCAGGAGCAGTATGCCGGTCCTGGGGTCAATGGATAAGCGTAACTGCATGTCTAGACGATCCCTGCTTTTATAAAATGCTTATGAAACATACCTTTTGCAATAAGTGCTCCGAGAAAGGCGCCTAGGAGCGGAGCAATGAAAAGGACGACAAACATTGCCGGAGAAATGAATGTCCTGAGAGTCGCTACATAGGCTGCGGGCATCCCTTGTGAAGAAATCTGGTTGAGGAATTGGTCTTTCATGAGCCACATCGGAAGTGGAGACCCGGTCATGCCAAGGGAAAAACACATGAAGGCCAGTATGTTGCCTCTGAAACTTTCATATTTTGAAACTGCACGGCAGAGTTCAGCCAATGTGCAGGAAACAAGGAATGTGATGAGTATGATAGCTGTAAATTGTCCTGTCACGAAATAAATCAATCCTGTAATGAATCCCATCAATGCCACGGCTCCGGTTTTTTGCACCTTTGCACACATCAGCATGAAGGGAATCCCTGTGCATACGGCAATGAAAGCAGGCATCAGTATCCACATGATGGGGTGTATGCCTCCCAAAAGCATGAAAATGAAATTTATGACAAAGTAGATTGCCGAAAAGATACCTATCGAGATGAGGTCTTTTCCTTTCAGTCCTCCATTCTTACCGGTCTGTGAATCCATATGGTACTCCTTGATATGTTGCAGTTAGCTAATGCTAACTTAATGTGTTTTTATAAGGATGCCAAGAGGCATCCCGACTGTACCATATGGTATTTGAAGTCTTCTTTCTGCTCCATTTGGTCTTTTTTGTACCGTTTGGACAATTTTTTGTTTGCGAGATTCATTTGTGATGGTCAGATCGTAGGAGACCAAAAAAGTCATTCAAATGGCTTGTTGCCTACTGTGCTGCTGTTTGCTTAGATATTCTCTTGGACAGACTCCTTTATATTTCCTGAAGGTCTTTGTAAAGTAGCTGGCATCATGGAAACCTACATTGTAGGCTACATCGATGATGGAGAATGAAGTAGTGGCAAATTGTTCACAGGCACATTCGATCCTGTATGCATTGAGATAGTCTATAGGTGGCCTTCCTGTCATCTGTTTGAAGAAGGTACAGAAATATTTGCTGTCCATGCCAGCCAATTCTGCCAAGGTGGCGAGTGTCAATTGATCACTGTAATTCTCTTCAATGAATTGAAGGACTTTCTTGAATTTTCCCAGTTTTCTTGCGGTAACGAATTTCGTCAGTTTCTGTTCAGTATAGAACTTTTTCCTTATGATCAGTCCGAAGATTGTATAGAGGCTGCCTAAGGCCAAGAATTCATAGCCTTCCCTTCGGTGGGACATTGCTTGGAACAAAAGGTCTACGGAGTGTTGGAAATCTTCATCAATAGGCAATTCTGTCCATACCTGCCGTTCCTTGCTGAGGAATTCTCCTATCTTTGCAGTACAGGCATTTGTGTCTTTTTGCAGGAGCCGAAGGTCAAAGACCAAGCATTCATAGCAGCAACCGAGGGGATGTCCGCTGTGTAGGCAGCCTCCGGGGATATACAATAATGTTCCTGGTTCAAGCATATGTACAGTATTGTCTATGATTATTTTCAATTTGCCTGACAATACACGTATGAATTCACTTTCCGGATGCCAATGGAGTATCATCCTGTAACGGGGATGCTCTTTTGTTAAAAAATAATATGCCATGGGAAATGCTAGTGTCCCATGTTGCCGTTGTTCCTTGTAAGACAAATAGCGCATTATGATTCCTTCTGGAAAATCTGAATATTATACTATTCTTTCCCAACTATACATCAAGATTGTGGGAAAAATAAAGAGTATCGTAAAATAAGATTGGAGGAATATGCTATGAATGAACAACGAATGATAGGGGGACATCCCACTATAGGTATCAGACCGATAATTGATGCTAGGATTGGGTTCCTCAATGTAAGAGGTTCCTTGGAGAAACAGACAATGCAGATGGCGCAGTCCGCTGCAGCCCTATTCAGGGATAACCTTAGGTATTCTGACGGGACAGCGGTAAAGGTTGTCATCAGTGATACGACAATCGGAAGAGTAGCTGAGGCTGCACGGTGTGCAGAGCAGTTCCGTAGGGAAGGTGTTTCCATTACCCTTTCTGTTACGCCTTGCTGGTGCTATGGTTCAGAGACAATGGACATGGATAAGCATACGATCAAAGGTGTATGGGGGCTCAATGCAACCGAACGTCCCGGTGCTGTCTATCTTGCCTGTGTACTTGCTGCGCATGCCCAGAAAGGCCTTCCGGCTTTCGGCATCTATGGCAAGGATGTACAGGAAGCTGATGATGCGACGATTCCTGATGATGTGAGGGAAAAACTGCTTCGATTCGGAAGAGCGGCAGTGGCAGCAGCTTCCATGCGCGGTGCTTCTTTCCTGCAGATAGGGTCCCAGTGCATGGGCATAGCAGGAAGTGCCATCAACCAGGATTTCTTTGAAGAATACTTGGGCATGAGAGTAGAATCTGTAGATGAGGTTGAGATTCTCCGTCGGATGAAAGAACACATCTATGATGAGAAGGAAGTTAAGCGGGCAATTGCCTGGGCATGGAAAAACTGTCCCATCGGATTCAACAAGAATCCAAAGGAAGTACAGCGCAGTGAGGCAGAAACGAAGGAAGAATTCGAATTCGTTGTCAAGATGGCTGTCATCGTCAAGGATTTGATGAACGGTAACCCGAATCTTCCCAAAGGGCGGGAAGAGGAAATGCTCGGCCATAATGCCATTGCTGCGGGATTCCAGGGACAACGTCAATGGACTGACCATTATCCTGATTGTGATTTCGGTGAAGCCATCCTCAATACGACCTTTGATTGGAACGGTACAAGGGAGCCTTATATACTTGCTACTGAAAATGATACGCTTAACGGTGTCAGCATGTTGTTCATGAAGTTGCTGACGCATAGGGCACAGATGTTCAGTGATGTGAGGACATACTGGAGTGAGGCTTCGGTCCGCAAGGCCACCGGCTACCAGCTGGAAGGGAAAGCCAAGGAAAACGGTGGATTCCTGCATCTGATCAATTCCGGAGCAACTGCCCTTGATGCCTGCGGACTATGTACCGACGAGAAAGGTGAGCCGGTGATGAAACGATGGTATGAGGTGACCGAAGAAGACCAGAAGAAGATGCTTGGCGCAACGACTTGGTGTGAGGCGGACAACGGCTACTTCCGTGGAGGTGGTTTTTCATCCAGGTTCATTACCGAAGCGCAGATGCCTGCGACGATGATCAGGCTCAATTTGATCAAGGGACTGGGACCTGTGCTGCAGATTGCCGAAGGATGGACCGTAAAGTTGCCCAGGGAAGTCAGTGAATCCCTGTGGAAGCGTACAGACTATACATGGCCGTGTACATGGTTTACACCTCGCTGTGATGGCAAGGACGGTCCGTTCAAGAGTGCCTATGATGTCATGAACAACTGGGGTGCCAACCATGGAGCTATAAGCTATGGGCACATTGGCGCTGATCTCATAACCCT